>JBEKPD010000025.1:0-62685 GCA_049521075.1 Occallatibacter sp. | reverse complement strand
AACCTGAAGCAGGACTACGGACGCGCCGGCTTCGTGAGACGAAACGTGGTATTCCTCTTTGCCAATTACTCCGGCAAGTGGGGCATCTCTTACAATCCGTTCCTGGTCGCCCAGTCCGGCAGGCCCTTCAACATCACGACCGACACCGATCTGACCGGTGACAATTTCTTCAACGACAGGCCTTCCCTGGCTGCCAATTCGTCTTCCTGCACCGGAAACCCACAATACGCGCAAACCTCCTTCGGCTGCCTCGACACGGCTACCCCGCTGTCGGGAGAGACACTGCTTGCTCCGAATCTGGGCAACGGCCCTTCCTCGGTCACAATCAACCTGCGGGTCAGCCGCTCCTGGGGAATCGGACCCAAGGTTGAATCGCCGGCCGGGCGTGGAGGCGGTCAACGCGGCCAGGGCGGTCCGGGCGGTGGCGGCGGCTTTGGCGGCGGCGGCTTCGGTGGACCTGGCGGTGGTGGGGGCGGAGGCGGAGGTGGCGGCCGTGGAGGTGGTGGCGGCGGTGGCGGAGGCGGCGGCGGCATGTTCGGAGGCGGCGGTGGCCGCGGCGGTATGTCGAACACCGGCCGCAAATACTCTTTAACTTTCAGCGCTCAGGCCTTGAACCTGTTCAACGACATCAACTACGGAACGCCGAACGGAAGCGTGGTGCCGACCCTCATTCCCGGATCCACCACCTACGGTCCCGGAAGCCGCTTCGATAAGTCCACCAGCCTAGCGAGCGGACAGTTCGCATCGCCTTCTGGCTCCGCGTCTCGCCGTATCTTCATCATGGCAGCCTTTTCGTTCTAAAGACAGGAGTAGCAAATAGGGAGCAGATAACGCGATTCTCCGATAGAGGCGCTCTTCTACTCCCTACTGGCTACTCCCTAATCCCCGCTCGTACAGCGCCTCCCACCAATCGGCCGATGCATCGACGCTGAAGTGGCCCACGATCCGCTCTCGCGCCGCGTCGCCCAACTGCACGCGTTCTTCCCTGCTCCGCCGCATTGTGGCCAGCATCGCGCGAGCCAACGCCTGCGGATCTTTTGCCGGGATCAGCGCGCCGGCGTCTCCCAGCAACTCGCGCACGCCGCCCACATCCGTCGCCACCACCAGCTTTTCCATTGCCATGGCCTCGCCCACAACCAGCGGCATGCCTTCCCACGCCGACCCCAGCACAAAGCCGTCAGCGGCATCGAGCAGCGCCGGCATGTCACGGCGCAGGCCGAGCCAGCGCACGTGTTCTTGCGAGCGCTTCTCCCCAGCCATCACGAAGAAGTGATGCGAAACGCCGTCGGCGGAAATCACCGTCTTCGCATCCATGGGAGCTCCGGCAATCCAGAGCTCCGCGTCGCGCATGTCGTTGCGCACGAGTTGAAAAGCGCGCAGCAAATTGGGAAAATCCTTCGCCGGGGTAATGCGCCCTGCACTCAACCACACAAAGGAAGTGCCGGCACCCATCACCTCCCGCGTCGCCGTGCGGCGCCCCGCATCTGGCGCAAACTCCGCGGTGTCGATTCCGTTCGTTCGCACCAGGCATTTGTGCTTCGGAATTGCCTTCATCCGAACGAACCTGTCCGCCGCCGCTTGGCTCACCGTCACCGTGTGCTCGCTCAACGCATCCGTCAGCCTGTACGCCAGCATGCGCATCCAGCCGCCTTCGTACACATTGTGCACGGTCGAGATCACCACCGGACGAGCGGCGATCCCGAACCATCGCGCCAGCAAATTGGCCTGAAAACTGTGACTGTGCACCACGTCCGGGCGGAAATCACCCAGGAAACGCCGCCCGCGCAGGAATCCAGCCACAACACTCACCGGGTTTTTCTGAATGTCGAGATGGACAACCCGGAGTGCCGTAGCCCACTCCTCCGCCAGGCGCGGCATGAGCACGAGCAGCACGACCTCGTGGCCGCGATTCACCATCCGCTCCGCCACGCCCAGCGCCTGCTTCTCTGCTCCGCCCACTCCCAGCGAGTTGAGAACGGTCACTATCCGCATCGGGGCCCACATCCTTCTCAAAAGAATTGAGTGCAACGATCATAGCGCTTTCTCAAACCAGCGCGGCCAAGGGCACACCCCAAGCCCTTGCGGTACATTTATTTCTGTGACGGAAGAGGCACCTCGCGGGCTACCCCCGGGCGAGCCGTAGCGCAAAAAACTCACGCCTTCCGGTTATGTTTTTTTCAAAAGATTTCTTGCGAACCATTGCAGGTTGCGCGGTACAATTCCCCCCAAGAGGAACTATGGCCGGCGACATGCAACTTACGTGCAGCGACTGCGGGCAAGAATTTACCTTCAGCGCTGCTGATCAGGCGTTCTTTCAGGAACGCGGTTACACGACCCCAAAACGTTGTAGAAATTGCCGTCAGGCGAAAAAGAACGATCAGGGGGGATCCGGCTACCGTTCAGCTCCTTCACAGGGAACGCCTGTGATTTGCTCGGGCTGCGGTCAGCCTACAACCGTACCATTTGAGCCGCGTGGCGATCGACCGGTATTCTGCCGCGATTGCTACACGGCTCGCAAAGGAAGCGGCGGTCCGAGAGGACGCGACCGCGGATAGAAACACTGCCCGGCCGAAGAAAATCTCTTCTGCGGCCGGGCCGATTCACTTCAGGGTTTAGTTAGACAAGACTGCTGGACGGTAGAGGCTTTGGCGCGTATCGCACATGGGCTCTGTCGACAGTGGATGTTTGTCTTTCTTTTCCCCCACAGTCACAAGCCAGCACTCCTTCGTTTCGGCGTCGGTCATCCCTCAATTTCGCGCGCCTCGCGGCCCTATTGTTAGAAATTTCTGCTAAACGAATCCACGATTCGACAGAAGCCGCTGCGCCCGCTAAACTGTCGCTCAAAGACCTTATCAAAGGATTGCCGGAAAGGATGCGTTTCTAGCGCATGGTCCCCCAACTCTCGTTCGCGGGATTCGCATGGAAGAATCTCTGGCGCAGGCGGCTCAGGACATTTTTGACGCTCGTCGGAATTACCATGGGCATCGGCGCCTTTGTAGCTCTGGTGGGGTTCTCACGCGCCTTTGAGCACGAATGGCTGCGCATGTACACGAGTTCCGGCATCGATATTGCCGTAGTTCAAAGCAACCTCCTGTCCAGCTCACTCGATGAATCTCTCGCCGGCAAAATCGGCGCCATCCCTGAAGTCGCCCAGGTCTCACCCATGATTTTCAATCTCATGGACTTGACTCCGGAAGTGAATGCCTTGGTTTACGGCTGGCGCAGCGATTCCTACGAGTTCGATTCGCTCACCCTCCTCTCTGGCCGCCGCCCTCGCGCTGGCGTGCCCGAAATCCTCCTGGGCGACCTGCTCGCGGGCAGTTTGCAAAAGAAACCGGGCGACATCGTAACCATCCTGGGCACAAACTTCACAGTGGCGGGTATCTTCCACGGAGGCACGGCACTTGAAGCCGGCGCCGTCATCATGCCACTCGATCAGATGCAAATCGTCGCCGGAATGGAAGGCAAGGTCACGGCCTTTCACGTCAAACTTCGCCCTGTCCCCGGCGGCGAAACCTACGATCAGTACGTCAAGCGCGCCTCGGCGGCAATCGAAGCCGCATTACCCGGTGTGCACGCGGTTCCCGCGGCTGAGCGTGCGGCTAACAATCAGTTTGTCGGTCTCGCCCATTCCGTGGCCTGGGGCACATCGGCCATCGCACTCCTCATCGGCATTCTCGGAATCGCAAACACCATGGCCATGTCGGTCTTCGAGCGCACCCGCGAGATCGGCATTTTGCGCGCCCTGGGCTGGAAGGGCCGCCACGTCATTCTGCTCATCCTGGCCGAGGCTGCTGCGCTGGGATTGGCCGGCGGCTTGCTCGGCATCGCTGCGGGATGGGGCGCGTTGCGCCTCTTCTCCACGCTTCCGCAGACTGCCAGCATCGTTTCGGCGTCTGTCTCGCCGTTACACCTTCTGGAGTCGCTGGCAATCGCCGTCGCCTCCGGCCTGCTTGCCGGTGCGTATCCCGCGTGGCGCGGCGCCCGGCTCTCGCCGGTGGAGGCATTGCGCTATGAGTAGTTCCATCCCCGTGAGCAGCCCCATTGGCGCCGGCAGCCCAATTCTCGAGGCGCGCGGGCTCGTTAAAAGTTACGACGAAGGACGCGTGGAAGCCCTGCGCGGCGTCGACCTGCAAATTAACGCGGGAGAATATGTCGCCATCAGCGGCCCTAGCGGTAGTGGCAAATCTACGCTGCTTCACTTGCTCGGCGGCCTCGAAACAGCCACGCAAGGCCAGGTCTTTTTTAAAGGATCCAAGCTGGGCAAAGCCGTCGATCTCGATTCCTACCGATCGCGCCAAGTGGGATTCATCTTTCAGGCCTTCTACCTTCTGCCCACGCTCCGCGCCTTGGAGAATGTGCAGGTGGCCATGCTGGCGCTGCATCAAAAAGCCAATCATCGCGCCGAGCGCGCTGCGGCTCTGCTTGAAGAGATGGGCCTTGAGGCACGCATGCGCCATTTCCCTAACCAACTCTCCGCAGGCGAGCGGCAACGCGTAGCTATCGCACGCGCCTTGGCCAACGAGCCCGCAATTCTGCTGGCCGACGAACCCACGGGCAACCTCGACAGCACCAATTCGGCGCACATCATAGAGATCTTGTGCGGGATTCAACGGCAACGCGGCATGACCCTGATCATCGTGACCCATGAAAACGACATCGCGCACGCCGCGCCGCGCCACATTCGCATTCGCGACGGAAAGATCGAAGCATGAGGACGGGCATGAGGGCGTTATCGATCGTACTGCTGGCGCCGCTGCTGTGCGCGCAAACGGCGAATCTCAACGATTTGCTCGCGTCCATGCGCAAGCAGGTCGAGAGCGCCGATTTTCGCGCCACCGGGCATCTCATCTGGGTGCAGCCGAGCGGGGCGCACCTGAGTTATCCCATCACCATTAGGGCGCATTGGTTCCCTGGTGTCCTGCGCGAGTGGGTGGAAATAGGCGCTCGACCGAAGCCGGCCGGCAACGCGCCCGTGGGCGGCCAGCTCGCGACGCATGCGCTTCTCGAAATGCGGCCAGACGGCCAAAGCTCCATTACCATTGCTCATCCCGGGGACAAATCGCCCACCGCATTGTCCGTCGAAAAATGGAATGAGGGCCCGCTCGGCCCCGGTTTCAGTTATGAGGATCTCCTCGAGCAGCAGTACTTCTGGCCCGGACAAGCATCGGAGGGCAACGCCAAGTTTGACGCGCGCAACTGCATCATCGTTAAAAGTACCCCCGGCTCTGCCGATCGCACACAATACTCGCGAGTAAAAACCTGGCTCGATGCCAGCATTGGATTCCCTGTCTATGTCGAAAAAATCGCAAAGGAAACCGGCGTGGTGAAGGCGTTCACTTACTACGGCATCCGTCACGAGGAAGGCGTCTGGTCGGCGCACCAGATCGAGGTGAAAGTGCGAGGCCAAGCCGGTTCCACGCTGCTCGTCATCGACCGCGGCAGCGCCAAGGCAAATCTCACTCTCGCAGATTTCAACCCTGCACAGCTCACTCACTTCTAGGGCCTTCATGATTCTCACTCTCTGGATTCTCTCGTCCGTTGCATTTCTCGTGTTAGCCGGAATTGTGTATCAGCATCTCGTCAGCCTCCATGATCGCCGTATCCACACCGGTCACGGCCGCTGGGTCACCATCAGCGGCAATTGCAGTCTGTTTCATTTCGAGCATGGCGAGGGCGAGCCCACGGTCCTGTTCGAATCCGGCATCGGGGCAACTCATCTCAACTGGCGCGGCATTCAGGATCCGATTGCCAGGCTCACACACACCATCTCCTCCGACCGCGCCGGCCTGGGCTGGAGCAGCCCTTGCCGCACACCGCGCACGCCCGAGAATATTGCCACGGAACTGCACCAGATGCTCGTGGCCGCGCGCCTTCGGCCGCCATACGTGCTCGTCGGCCACTCCTTCGGCGGGCTCGTCATGCGCCGTTTCGCCCTGCTCTATCCCCAGGAAGTTACGGGACTGGTTCTCGTCGATCCCATGCGCTGCGAGGAATGGCCACCCCTCAACCCCTCCCGGCAGTCGCAACTCGATCTGGGCAAGCGACTCATTCGCTACACGCTGCCTGTGGTGCGCTGCGGGCTGGCGCGCCTGCTGGTTACATGGCTCTTCGGCCATCCTGGCAATCTCTCCGATCAAATTGCCGGCGCTGCCGGGGCACAGAAGCGCCATGTGTTGGGCCGCATCAAGACCGAAGTCAGAAAAATGCCGCGCGAGGTATGGCCCGCGATCGCCGCGCACTGGTCGCGGCCGGGATTTTACGTCGGCCTGCGCAACCACATCGATGCCATTCCCTCGACCGTGCGCGAGATGCACGCGGCCGCGCCCATCCGCGGCATTCCCGTCACTGTGCTCACTCCCGGAAAGGTTGTTCCCCTCTCGCAAAACCAACTAGACCACATCGGCGATTCCGTCCGCCAGATCATCGCGTCAAAGAGCGAGCACTGGATCCATCTCGATGAGCCCGATCTCGTCATCGACGCCATTCGCGACATGATGGGCGCGCCAGCCATCGCTGCCTCCCAAAACCATCAACCGTCAAGAATCTTCGTCGCCGAGCCGGCTCTCCCGCAAAACTCCGCGTTTCTGCCGGTTCCCAACTCCGTCCACTGATGCCATCTTCGCTATCCTGTCAACTGGATTTCCCTTTTTCATCAAGGGAAAAGCGAGGGCTCCCATGGAAGTAAAGGTTTCGCAACTCGGCGGCGTAAAATTCGCCATTCAAGCACGCTCACACATCGTCGCCTGCGATCAGCCGCTGGAAAACGGCGGAGAAGACTCCGGCATGACGCCGCCCGAGTTTCTTCTCGGCTCGCTCGGCTCCTGCGCTGCTTTTTATGCGCTGCAGTATCTCAAGACGCGCCATCTAGCCGAAACCGGTGTTGAAGTTTCCGTAACCGCCGAAAAACTGCTCAAGCCCGCGCGTCTTGGCAACTTCCGCGTTGACGTGCTTTGCCCCGTGCCTCTCACGCCGGAGCAGACCGAGGGCCTACTGCGTTCCGTGCATCATTGCCTTGTGCACAACACGCTCCTCTCGCCTCCGGAGATCAAGATCGAACTAACTACCATCGGCGAACAGTGATTTTTCTATCGCAGTTGGGCAGCGGTGCTTTACAGGCAGGCAAATTTGCAGTGATAGATCAAGCAATAGGGAGTAGCCAACAGTGAGTTGGAAAGACCTTCAAGCTGAGACTTTGAGTCAAGTTTCATCGAGATATTGAGCGGCAGATTGCTGGGCGCCAGCAGGAAAAGTCTATTCCCAATTGGCTACTCCCTGTCTCTACGAGATTCGCACGCTCTTCCCACGCGAAAGCACTGCGGCCTGGCGCCGGTCCTTCGAGGCGTGGTCGATCTTCTTCCAAAAGCCGATGAAGTAATCCACCGCCGAGATCACGGCAACCCCAACCGCGAAGTAAATCGCCGCAACCGCGTACCACTCGACCGGAACCTGCACCACGCCGATCTCCCAGTGGTCCCAGCGATGCGCCAGGATGGCCGAAACCACGGAAACGATCTGGACTACGGTTTTCAATTTGCCCAGCTCGCTGGCGGTAACGGTGAAACCTTCTGACGCTGCGATCGAGCGCAGTCCAGAGATCAAAAACTCACGTCCGATGATCACGACCACGATCCACACCTTCACCACGTCAGGATTGTAGGCCACCAGCGCGACATAAGCGGCCGTCACCATGATCTTGTCGGCCAGCGGATCGAGCAGCATGCCCATGGTCGTAATCTGGCCGCGTTTGCGGGCAAGATAGCCGTCCAGGCCGTCGGTGATCGAGGCCAGCACAAACAGGATCGACGCAGCAATCTCTTGCTCGCCGTGCGACCCCTGCCACAGAAAATGCGGCGAGAGAATCCACAGAAAGAGCGGGATCATGACGATCCGCGTCATAGTGATGGAATTCGGCAGGTTCATCCGGCTCGCACCGCACTATCCTGGTCTCTGGCGGCGTGACACCATTATTGCACCGGCGGGCATTACTGCGAGCTCCTGTTCCTCTTGTTCACACCACGCAAGGCAATTGGAACAGGGTTGCGCCCAATTCGGTCATTCATTTCATTTCCGCCAGTGCTGCCGCACATCTATACGTCTGCGCTTATCCGGCCTCGGACTCTACTTCGAGGCTTGCCACACAGCCAGCGAGTAAGCGGAAAGCAGGTATTGGGACTCGTCGCTGTCCGGTTGGTCAACAAACAGGTACGCTCCGACCTCTGTGGGAACAACTCGTCCGCGAAAGTAATAGACGCGTCCTGCCTCCGCCGTAAAATGCGTCAGTTCGAAGGGGCGTTCGGTGCCCTCGTCCACGCTTACACACAGATGGTGCTCACCCGGTTCTACTGAAACGGTGAAATAGGAATGACCTCGAACTGCGCCCGCCCATGCCCCATCCAGCCCGATCCTGCCCGAAAAAGAGTCCTGAAAGAAATAGACCCGTGCCTTTCCGGGTTCCGGCTGCTTGAGCATGTGCTGGGACTTATCCAGCTTCACCGCCATACTCGCCTGGGAATCGCCACAAGAGGCAAGGAGGGGCACCGGCGATTTGGGAAGAAAGACCTGCGAAAAGAGCTGAGTGGAGACGAGGAATGCGGCAACAAAGACGATTAATACCTTCATGGTCTTGCTCCTGGTGGGTCTGATGTTTAGCTACCAGGATGCATCCTCATTCGCAAAGGTTGCGTACGCACAAAGCAATGGCGGAAGGAGCCTCCCTTCCCCCGCCGCGTACCGCCATGTGTTTCTTTGCTCGTTGCAGCATGCAGGAAGCCATGATAATTTGATATAGGACCAAATTGGTCGCATATCAAGGTCATGTGCTGAACTCAACTAGAAGTGATTCTGGCGAGCTTTGTCCCATGGTCCTGATTGTCGATTGAAACAGCCCCAAAATACAGTGCGGCCCCGGTGGATTTCTTTTGGCGAAGAGTCACCAAGGCCGCATGACCGGCAACCCGTGAGCTGACGGTTCCTCTAGGATAGCGGAATCGTTGGCCACCATTCCAGACAAAGGAACCCCGATGGCTCAACCAATGCGCTCGCTCTCCGCTCTCCAGCGCTTCTACTCGCGCAAGCCCCTAAATACACGTCACAACCCGCTCCTCCGCCGTTGTCTCTGTTCTATCGACGCTCGCAGTTTGTTTTCGACCTGCCTGCTGCTTGCTGCCGTAGCCTGCGCAACGGCCAATATGGCCCGTGCGCAGGAGCCTCCATACTTCGTCACCTATTCTGAAGCCCTTGAGGAGCCCGGCAATCTCGAAATCGCCCAAAAGGGCCTGACGGGCGAGCCCAAAAACTCGAATGCGTTCTACAGCGCCACGTTCGAACTCGAATACGGCGCCAAAGCCTGGTGGACCACGGAGCTTTACCTGCAAGGGCAAGCGACCGCCGGCGATTCCACCATCTTCACTGGATTCCGCTGGGAGAATCGTTTTCGCATTCTGCCGAGCGAACACTGGATCAACCCCGTACTCTACCTCGAGTACGAAGACGTAAACGGCGCCGACAAAAGCGTCCTTGAGGTGACAGGCCACGACAGCATCGCCGACCTCCAAGGGCGCAACGCCGACGGCCGTGGCGACGTCTCCCGAACCATGGAGGGAAAGCTGCTCCTCTCCAGTAACCCGAAAGGCTGGAACATCTCAGAAAACTGGATCACAGAAAAGAACATGATGGGCGGAGCGTGGGAGTTTGGTTACGCGGTGGGCGCGAGCCGCCCGCTCGCGATGCTGGGCAATGGCCGGGACTGCACTTTTTGCCGCCAGAACTTTAGCGCCGGCGCTGAAATCTACGGGGGACTCGCAACGGTTCACGACTTCGGATTCCAGGACACTTCGCACTACGCGGGCCCCACGCTTTACTTCAACATGCCGCATGGGCCCACGCTCGGCTTCTCGCCGCAATTCGGGCTCAGCAGTGACAGCGCAGGCGTGTTGTGGCGCGTCAAGGCCTCGTATGAGATTCAGCAATTCCGCGATCTCTTTCGTAGCAAGGAGGCACGATGAAAAATCTCCAGCTCAGATTGACAGTCCTGATATTGTTCGCGGCCTCCGCGGCCATACTCCTGGCTGCTGACAATTCATGGTTGCACAAAGTACCTGCCGCAGACCGCGCGCGTGGTAATCCTTATGCTGGCCGCCCTGAAGCCGTAAGCGCCGGGGGGAATCTGTTCGCTCAAAACTGTGCTCAATGCCACGGCGTAGATGCCGAAGGACGTCACGGACGGCCAAGTCTGCGCAGCGAGCGAGTCGCCCACTCGACCGATGGCGAACTGGCATGGCTCCTGCGCAATGGAAGCCTGCGCAAAGGAATGCCTTCATGGAACATTCTGCCTGAACCGGAACGATGGCAGATCATCGCCTACCTTCGCAGCCTGCCGCGCGATAATTCTGCGGATGCCGCGGTGCCACATCCGTAAGCGCTATGCGCGTAACGCATGCAATGCCACTGCAACGAATATGTGCGTCCTGAAAGAGAAATGGCGGGAGGAAATCTCTCCCGCCACATTTCTTCAGCACACCTTTACCTGCTCGGCGTCCTAAGCGTAGATCCCGCGTTGCTTGATGGTAAACGCCACGCGATCGATGGCCAGCATGTAGGCTGCGATGCGATTGTTTACGCCGTGAGCCTCGGCATAGCGCACCACGTCCTCGAAGCTTGCGCTCAAAATGCTTTCCAGCTGCTCATTCACCTGGGCCTCTTTCCAGAAGTAGCCTTGTCGGTCCTGTACCCACTCAAAGTAGCTGGCCGTCACACCGCCGGCGTTGGCCAGAATGTCGGGCACGATAAAGATGCGTTTCTCGGCCAGGATCTCGTCCGCCACTGCGGTCGTGGGTCCGTTGGCGCCCTCCACTACAATGCGTGCCTTGATCTTGTCGGCATTGCGGCTGGTGATCACGTTCTCGGTCGCCGCCGGGATCAGGATTTCGCAGTCCGACACCAACAGTTCCTCGCTGGGCATGGCCTCTGCCCCGTGGAAACCGAGGATCGTGTTGTTGCGGTACTTGTACTCGAGCAGTTGGTGAATGTCGATGCCGCTGGGGTTGCAGAGACCGCCTTCGCGCTCGGCGATGCCCACGATTGAGTAGCCGCGCTCCTGCAGCAGCCGCGCCGCATTCGATCCCACGTTGCCGAATCCCTGAATGATCACGCGGCAGCCCTCGACCGGCATATTCAGGTAGCGCAAGCTCTCGTCACACACCACTTTCACGCCGCGTCCCGTGGCCTCAATCCGCCCCTGCGAGCCTCCCATGGTCACCGGCTTGCCCGTCACCACCGCGGTCACGGTCTGCCGCATGTGCATGGAATAGGTGTCCATAATCCATGCCATGGTCTGCTCGTTGGTGTTCACGTCGGGCGCAGGCACATCCTTCTCGGGACCAATAAACTCGATGATCTCGGACGTGTAACGGCGCGTCATGCGCTCCAGCTCGCCGCGGCTCATTGCCTTGGGGTCGCAGATAACGCCGCCCTTAGCCCCGCCGAAGGGAATGTTGACCACCGCGCACTTCCAGGTCATCCAGCTGGCCAGCGCGCGCACTTCGTCCAGCGTCACATCCGGCGCATAGCGAATGCCGCCCTTGCACGGACCGCGCGCCATCGAGTGCTGCACGCGAAACCCCGTAAACATATCGATCATGCCGTTATCAAGCATCACCGGAAAGTGCACAATGACCTCGCGCTGCGGCGAGCGAAGCACCTTCCACAGTCCTTCGTCCAAGTTCAACTTGCGTGCGGCAAAATCGAAACGTGCGTTCTGCGCTTCCCAGGGATTGATCTCCTGGTCGAGCGTTACTTGAGGGGATCCCGTTGCCATAAGCCTCTCCATCTCCTGCCGCGCTTCCGACTTTTGCGGAGCGGTAATGTTATCTGTTCATCCAGCTTATCGGCACGGCCGCCAATCTGCCAGGATTTTCATGTCCGCGGCTGCCTCTCGCGCCATCCTGCCGTTCTCCGCGGCAGCGCGTTGCGCACTGGAAAAACCGCTCACAAACCCAAACCTCAGTGAGTCTAGGCCCGATGCCGTTCCGCGTCAAGCCGCGCCGAACCTTGTTAAGAAACTCATCGCCGGCCGCTTCCCCTTGCACTCCGCAATGTCCGAATTTGGGCCTCAAACGGCACGGCCGCTCAAGCAGCCGATTCCTTCGAGCAGTTACACTTGACCTGTGAATGCCGCATCCCACTCAGCCCTGCCCTCGCGCAAGGAGTTCCTGGCTCTGGCCCGGACGCACACCCTCGTCCCCGTCTGCCGCACGCTCATGGCCGACCTCGAAACCCCGGTTTCGGCCTTCCTGCGCGCCGCTTGGGGTCAGCGCGAGTGCTTTCTCCTCGAATCCGTCGAGGGCGGCGAGCAGGTGGGCCGCTACACCTTCATTGGCTTCACGCCCTTCAAGCGCATTGTGGCGCGCGGCTGCGAAATCTCCATTACCGAGGGCCGCAAAACCATGCGTCTTCAGGGCGACATCTTCGCCGTACTCCGCGACGCTCTCGGCGGCCACAAGCCGGCGCGTTTGCCGGGCATGCCGCCTTTCACCGCCGGCGCTGTCGGCTTCTTTGCCTACGATGCGGTGCGCCAGATCGAGCGCCTGCCCGCGCGTGCCAAGGACGAACTCGGCATTCCCGACGCCTGCCTGCTCTTCTTCGACGAGGTGCTGGCCTTCGACCATGTGCGCAAGGAGATCTGGCTGGTTGTCACCGCCGATGTCTCGCGCGGCAACGCTTCGGCCGCATACAGTCGCGCCGTCAAGCGCCTCGACAAGCTCGAAAAAGCCCTCGCCCTACCTCTGCCTCGTCCAAAGCCAAGAAAAAACGGCAAGCTCAAGGTCAAATACCGCACGCCAAAGAGCGATTTTCTCGCTGCCGTCGAACGTACCAAGGAGTACATTCGCGCCGGCGATGCCTTTCAGGTTGTATTGTCCCAGCGCTTCGACGTCGAACCCGGCGTCGACAGCTTCCAGGTCTATCGTGCCTTGCGCACCGTCAATCCCAGCCCCTACATGTTCTTCCTGCGATTCGATCCGGAGGGACCGTTAGGAGCGGGTGCTGTCGCTAAATCGAAAACCCCTTCCAAAAAGTTAAAGGGCGGGGAGCCCCTGGAAATTGCGGGATCGTCGCCTGAGCTGCTTGTCCGCGTGCACCAGGGTAAGGTCGAGTACCGCCCCATCGCAGGCACCCGTCCCCGCGGCGCTTCGGAAGCTGAAGACAATGCCCTGGCCGAAGAGATGCTCCACGACGAAAAGGAGCGATCCGAGCACGTGATGCTGGTAGACCTCGGCCGTAACGATGTGGGCCGCGTCAGCTGCTTTGGCAGCGTCAAGGTCGATAAGCTCATGTTCGTCGAACGCTACTCGCACGTGATGCACATCGTGAGCTCGATCGAAGGCAAACTGCGGCCCGACCTCACCGCCGTCGATGCGCTCCGCGCCTGCTTCCCTGCCGGCACGCTCTCCGGCGCGCCCAAAGTCCGCGCCATGGAAATCATCGAGGAGCTCGAACCCGCCCGCCGCGGCGCCTACGGTGGCACAGTCCTCTACGCCGATTTCTCTGGCAACCTCGATTCCTGCATCGCTATCCGCTCCATGCTCTCGATCGGCGGCAAAGGCTCGGTGCAGGCCGGCGCCGGTATCGTCGCCGACTCCGTGCCCGAGCTCGAACACCAGGAATCCATCAACAAAGCCCAGGCCGTCATCCGCGCCATCGAACGCGCGAGAGAGATGTAAACATCTCTCGCAAGACAGAGCTACATTTTGGGGCATTTCTACTTCGGGCCGTGCGGGTTTTCGAGAAACACTACGTAGCCTCGGAACCACGGACTCTCTGCGATATAGCTTGGCGCATCCCAATTACCGCCCTGGATCAGTCCAATTTTGAAGGGCAGGCTCAACTGGCTGACGCGCGGCAAATAAGCCGCATAGTTTTCTATGGTGTGTCGCCCCTGATAGGTCTGCACCACCACCTCATCCACGATGCCGCGAAGCTCATTGACCTGGCCGGAATCAACGCGGCTGCTCCAGTCCATGAGACCCGTGATGCCGAGACGATAGCCGGACGGCAATCGCTGGCGCAACCCCTCTAGAAACTCCACATATTCCTGCAAATGCAGAGTGCGTGCGTCGAAATCGACTTGAACGCCGACAACGTTGTTTCCCGCCTGTTGCCAGCGGCGTAATTGAGCGAGCAGAATTGCGTATTCGCGCGGCGTCCAGTGCAGCGTATGAACGCGATAGGCCAGCCAAACCTCGACTGGCAGCCCGTGTGGTACCGTGCCCCCCTGGGCGATAAAACGCACTTGGGATTCATCGCCGCGCTTGACTTCGATCTGCCCCTGCAACACATAAACACTGCGCGCCTGCTTCAATACCGGCTGCGGCTGAACGCCGCTCCACAACCAAAATGAATCGTACTTCGAAGCATCCACAGTACCCGCGGCACTGCTCGGCGCGCTCAGCAGTACACCCAGGCAGACCAGGACAACGCGTGTCATTTTTTCTACCAGTAGTACTTCGACGACTTGGCCCAAACGCTGTTGGCATACTCCTTATGCAGCATTTCGAACCATTCTTTGCGCGTGCTCTGCGCAATGTCCTGCTTGCCACAATCGCTATAGCCGGAATGCGCATAGCAGTTGACTGCGCGGTAGAGCGCGTAGGCTCTCGCATCGGCTGCCGCCTGCTGGTTGGCAATCACCTTCAGGTATCCATCCATCCGCGAGTAATCTATTGCAGGAAACATTGAGTCGCTGCCACCAAGGTCCGTCGTGGGCGGCACCTCGTCCTGGCCGTAATGAACGCCGTGCAGCCTCACCAGTTCGCCCACGCAATTCAGGCTTTGCGCATCGTTTCCATCGCGCTGCAAAGTAGCGGCGACCGCTCGCAACGAAGGGCACTGGTATCCTGCGCCCTTGCTTGCGGCGGCTGCACTAAACGGAGCCAGTAGCTCTGACGGATGCGGCGGCACAAGCGCCAGATCTGCCTGGAAGGCCTGGTATTTGCCGCCCGTGAGTTCCTTGTAAAGCAGCGCATACAAGGCGGCAGCGGCCACATCTGCATTCTCCTTCGGGTCCTTGATGCGTTGCCGCAATATCTCGGGGCTGGCAGTATACTCGACGACGATCATTTGGATCGCTTTGTCTCGAATCGGCGATCCCGATGCAAAGACGCGATCGACGTGTCCCGTGTGCACCTCAAGCCTGGCAAGCGCCAGTTGCAACTGCTCCGACTCGATCGGCAATTTGGCCAGTGGCAACATCTCGAGCAGCAGCTTGCGCTCAGTATCGAATTGGCTGCTCTGGTCCATCGCCAGAACCCGCAACGTCTGCTGACTGAAGGCAAAGTAATTCAGCTGCGCACCAGACGGGTTCGGTAGCAACGCCAGCGCCTGGTCCGGTTTGTCGTCGACGTAAACGTGAAAGGCAGCCAGCAGATAGTTGTAAAGCGCCGGGTTCGTGGCAAAACGGTCCTTTTGCGCTTCGAGGTCTGCCAGAGCGAACGACGATCTTGAGGTCGCGCCCGGAGCCACTGCGTATCCCGATCGCATCTTCATCAGATCCAGAATCGCCAAAAACTGCGGCGACTGAATCTGGTCAACCGTCACCGAATTGAGCAGCTTCGCGTCGGCTTCCTGCACCAGTTCGAGCAAAGTGACATTGCTCGCGCCCTTGTCCGAATCCGCAAATGCGCGATCGAAAGCTTCAGCGAGCCGCGTCCGATCATTGCCCAGCCAATACACGCGCCGCAACAATCCCCGCGCCGACGCAGCATAAACTCCATGAGGAAAATCGTGCAGATAGGAATTGAAGGCAACTTCAGCATCCTTCAGATTGCCTTTGTCTACTTTGTTGAGATCCAGGGCTCCCCACTCCCCAAAGGCATCGTGCGGCGCGCTGTTGAGCAACGTCCGTCCCACCATGTAGCGGGAGGTCTCCTTCAACCATGGGTTCGCGCTGTTCCTGAGACTCGTAAAACTCTTCAATGCCGCAGGAAAATCGCCCGCATAAAATGCACTTGCGCCTGCGATATAGTTGGCAAACTCGCGCCCGAGTGCGGAATGGATGCCTTGCGGCGTCTTCCAGTCGGGAGGAGTTGCCGCATCACAGTTCGGCGCCCAAGCACCGCGGGCCGCAATCAGGATCGCGGCTTCCTCTTTGGGCAGCCCCGCAGCCGCATTCACAGCCTTGCTGAATGCATCCATGCCTGCGCCGGCGTTCGCGCAGCGGCTGCCTTCGCCTTGCGCATAGTCATTCGAGTTTGCCGTACCGTTCGCGCCGTTGGCATCCTTGGCTGCGCCCGCTCCCGGCTCGCTGAGCTGCCAACCGTCGAAATCGAAGGGAACCTGCAGCGAGACTACGTCCCGCGGCGGCTGGTAATACTGCGATTGCGTCGTGTTCAAGGTTCCCGTCAGTTTGCCGGCATCGATCAGCAACAGTTCCAGGTTCAGCCGGCTATCGTTTGACGGACTCAGGAAAGGAACACTGTTGCAGCTCTCGTATCCTCTGAAGAGGATGGTCCCTCTCGGCGCGCCGCAGCCGAAGTCGCCGCTGGCGTAACATGCAGTGTTGAAAACGACCAGGAAAATGAACCCCAAAATACCGTACTTGCGTTGCATGGCATCTCCCTGCCCTACACAATACAGGAACGAAGTGCCGCAGAGATTGACAGGGGAAGCCGGCACTTAGTCCCTTAACCCCTGCGAACCTCTCTCACTCCGCTCCGAAAATCTTTCGGAAGAACTGCCCGATCGCGCCGAAAAATCCCGGCTTCTTCTTGGCCGCGGGCGCTGCCGGTGCAGGAGCCGCACTTGCCACAGGCGCGGCTGGCGCAGTCGTCACGGGGCCGGCAGCTTGCATCTCATGTTCGGCTCCGTTGTAGCTAAGCGTGTCAGTCACATTGGCGCCATGCGCAGAAGGCGCAGCAACCACAGGAGGCTGCGCCGCAGACGGCGCAAGGCCTTCGCTCTGCGCCAATGGAAACTCGTTGCCACGCGTTTCAGCGAGCGGCGGTGGGCAACCGCAGGGTTCCTTTTCCTGGTCCACAACCGATTGCAGGCTGCCGTGCTCGAACATCACACGCTGCCCCGGCTGCACACGGTAGAGGCCGCCATCGAACACACTACTCACGAGCACGTAAGGTGCGTCGGCGCCGGGATTGTCCACGCAGGTGTCGCCGTGTTCGCCCATTCGCACCTTGACATCGGCCGGGTTCGGCCCGCCGATGAGGATGCGGAAGTAGGGTGTGAGTAACGTGTCGGCGTTCTTCTCGCGCGCATTGCTCGCGGCAAAGCTCATCTCCACTGCGCCGCGATCGAGCGCGATGAGCAATCCCGGAACCTCGTCGGCCGGCGCGTTCGAGTCGGCCGCCAGCTTTACGGAGCTCGACGCACAAACGCGCAACGTTCCGCGCAACGGCAGCGCGACTTCAGCCGTCGCCATCCCCGCCGTGATGCTGCCACTGCCTGTCAGGTAGGCCTTGCCGTTCCATGCCTGCATGGGCCCGTCCACTTCCAGCGCTGCACCGGGAATCGCTTTGTCGAGCGGAACGATGGCCACGGGCGGTGTCGTGAATACCGGTCTCTGATTGGCCTGTGTGTTTTGAGCGACTGGCGCGGTCGCAGATGGCGCTGCTGGCGCGTGCTGGGGAGCACTCGCGGGATTTGTCTGAGGCGAAGTCTGCGCCCTGAGTCCCGATGCCGCAATCACGACCGCGCAGAGGCTCAGAACACGGCTCGATTTCCACGCGCGCACTAAGGCCCGCGCGCGCAATCGGCCCGCACCTGAACCCACGGCCTTCGGCGCATCGTGCATGGCTTACATGTCCAGAAAGTTGCGGATCATCTGATGGCCGCCTTCGGTCAACACGCTCTCGGGATGGAACTGCACGCCCTCCACAGGCAGCGTGCGATGCCGCAGGCCCATAATCACTTGCCCGTTCGCCTCTGTGGTCCGCGCCGTCACGCAGAGCCCCGCTGGCAGCGATTCTTGTTCCACAATGAGCGAGTGATACCGCGTGCAGGTGAGCGGCGTGGGCAGCCCGGCAAACACGCCGGTTCCATCGTGATCGACGGCGCTCGTCTTGCCGTGCATGAGTGTCTTGGCGCGAATCACCTTGCCGCCGAATGCCTCGCCGATAGCCTGGTGGCCCAGGCAAACGCCTAGAATGGGCGCCTTTCCCGCCATGTACCGGATGAGCGGCACCAGGATGCCGGCCTCACGCGGCGTGCACGGCCCTGGCGACAACAGAATCCGCTCCGGCTTCATGGCCTCCACTTCTTCGGGCGTCACCTCGTCGTTGCGGCGCACCACGACCTCCGCGCCCAGCTCGCCCAGGTACTGAACCAGGTTGTAGGTAAAGGAATCGTAGTTGTCGAGAACGAAAACCATGCTGGTTTCAGTGTAGCGCGAGGGCTGGAACCTCTGCCGCACCGCCTGCGTAGTATCCTGTAAACCGCTCGCCGGGAGGACCTCTTCTTGTTCGATTCGATCATTCGCGCGGGATTCGCTTGCGCCTGGGGAACACTGATCATCGTTTGGGTTGCAGGGTTGTTCTTTTCCAAGCCGACAGCCCGACGTACCTCCTATTTCTCGCGCCTCGCCCTCTTTCTTCCTCTCATTGCCTTCTATCTGCTCGTAGCCTTTCGTGCCATTCCCTTCGATTGGCTTTTCCTGCGCCTTTGGCCTCACACCCGAGTCACACAGGCGGCTGGACTTGTTTTGACCATCCTGGGCTGCGGCTTTGCCATCTCGGCGCGCGTCACTCTCGGCTCAAATTGGAGCGGTATGCCCAAGGTTAAGAGTGATCACGAACTCATCGTGCGAGGGCCTTATCAGCTAGTGCGGCATCCCATCTATTCCGGCTTGCTGCTGGCGGTCACAGGCACCGTGATCGCCACCGATAGGAGCGTTTGGGTCCTGTACTTGGTCCTGCTAGCTGTCTGCTTTGCTGTGAAGATTCGCCAGGAAGAGCTACTGATGACGCAGACCTTCCCGCTGGATTATCCGGCGTACAGACGGCGCGTGAAGGCGCTCATCCCGGGTATGCTGTGAGCAGCTGCCCAACCGCGCAGACCGAATCGCAAGTTTGCCGCCGCAGTGATCCTCAATACTGCGGACTCACAGACTTGCCAACTCATTCCGGCTTGCGTCCGCTCGCGCCTATCTGCAAAACTAGCGATGGACTATGGTCCTTCACTTTTTAATTCAGGGCCGCGTGCAGGGCGTCGGCTTCCGCTGGTTTGTGCAGCGCGAGGCCAGCGAACTCGATTTGCGCGGCTGGGTGCGCAACACCGAAGAGGGCGACGTGGAACTTGTGGTCGCGGGCGAACCCGCCGATCTCGACGGCCTGCGCTCCAGCCTGAAGCGCGGCCCGCGCGGCAGCCGGGTGGATCGCGTCGTCGAGCACCTTCTCAACGACAGCGAAGCGCAAGACCTCTCTTCGTTCCGCATCGACGGGGCGTGGTGAAAGACAGGGAATAGGGAGTAGCTAATAGGGGAATAGAAGACCAGCCGCTCGTCGGAGTTCTCTCTATTCCCTACTTCCTATTGGCTACTGCCTGTTTCTTACTCCCAGGTTTCTAGCGATAGACTAGGAACTGACAACTGATCACTGACAACTGCGAACTGACAACTGGAGCGAAGTACTGCCATGCCGGAAACAAGCAAGCCCGTAAACATAGAGGACCTGAAGAAATTGGTCCGCACTGTACCTGATTTCCCCAAGCCGGGGATTCTCTTTTACGACATCACTACGCTCCTCAAGGACAAGACAGGCTTTGCGCAGCTCATCGACGCACTGGCCGCGCATTACATCGGGCGCAACGTCGACCTGGTGCTGGGCATTGAGGCGCGCGGCTTCATCTTTGGTCCCGCGCTGGCCTATCGTTTGAATGCCGGCTTTGTTCCCGTGCGAAAGCCTAGAAAGCTGCCTGCGCCGGTGGCGCGCGTTACCTACGACCTCGAATACGGCACCGACACGCTGGAGATTCACATGGACGCGATTGCGCCCGGCCAGAATGTGGTGCTGGTGGACGACTTGCTCGCCACCGGCGGCACCATGGAGGCCACCGTCAAGCTCGTAAAGCAGTTGGGCGGAGTGATTGCCGGCCTCGGCTTCGCCGTGGAGCTCGACTTCCTGAAAGGCCGCGAGCGCTTCAAGGAATACGACGTCTTCAGCCTGCTGCACTACGACGAGTAAATCCGGCCCGGTAGCCGGAACCAATCAACCACCCGTGCGGATTGTCTACACGTCCTCAGTTATCTCTTCGATCGGCTGCGGCGCATCTGCGTTCGCCGCTGACTCCTGCTGAACCAGCAGCGCGTCCGCAAAACGATAGCCGACATAGACATCTGTGAGCAGATAGAGCGGATTCGAAGGGTCGTCTTCGATCTTCTTGCGCAGTTGACGCACAAAGGTACGCAGATACTCCACTTCCTCGCGGCATTCGGCGCCCCAAACGGCAGTGAGCAGCTTGGCATAAGTCACCACGCGCCCCGCACGGCTCATCAGGCAATAGAGAATATCGAACTCCTTGCGCGTTAACTTCACGATCACGCCGCGCTTAGTCACCCGCCGCTTCACCGGATCGAGGCGAATCTCGCCGATCTCCATGGGGGCGTCCTCGGGTCGCGCCGGAGCGCGCACGCGCCGCACCGCGCTGCGAATGCGGGCAATCAGTTCCCGCGTGCTGAAGGGCTTGGTCACATAATCGTCTGCGCCTGCGTCCAGCGCCTCCACCTTGTCCTCTTCTTCGTCGCGCACGGTCAGCATCAACACGGGCAGACGCGGTGCGAAGGTGCGAATACGGCGCAGCGTCTCAATGCCACCGATGCCCGGCATATTGATGTCGAGCAGCACCGCATCGTAACCGCCGGTGCGCAGCGCCTGCAGCGCCTCCTCGCCGCGCGAGGCCTCGGCCACCTGGAAGCCCAGTTCCATCAGCGGCGGGCGCAGGGCTCTGCGGATTGCCGGCTCGTCGTCCACCACTAGAATGCGGATCGTTGGCTGCGTCATCGCGAAATCTCCTTCTCCGCTGTGAGCGGAATCGCTGCAAAGAACGTTGTGCCATCCTGCTCGTCACTCGTTACCCACACATAGCCGCCGTGAATTTGCGCCGCGCGCTTGGCCACGGAGAGTCCGATTCCCGTGCCCGGAGCGCGGTTCGCGTAGCTCGACGAGCGGTAGTAGCGATCAAAGATGCGCTCGCGGTCCGACATGGGGATCACCGGTCCGTAACTGTGCACGGAAAAGATCGCTTCAGCTCCGGCGGTAAGAACCCGGACTGTGATGGTGCTCCCGAAATTCGAGTACTTGCACGCGTTGTCAATGTACTGGGTCAGCAGCATCACGATCAACTGCCGGTCGCAGCTCAGCAACAGGTTCTCATCTTCGACTTCGATCGCCACCTTCATGCTGGCGAGCCGGTCTTTCAGGCTGGTTACGACCTCCTCAACGAGCGTTCCCACACTCACGCGCTCCACGTGGATGGTGACGTCGCCCGCATCGAGGCGCGCCGTGGTCAATAGGCGCGTGGTCAGTTCGCCCAGCAGGCTCGTCTGCTCGTCGATGAGCGATACCAGCTCCGCCTGCCCGGGCGAAAGACGGCCCATCTCGGTCAGGCCTGTCGACGCCGCGCGAATCGCAGTCAGTGGCGTCTTGTAAGCGTGCGCCAAGCTGTCGAGCACCGTGGCGCGCAGTTGCTCGGTACGCCGCTCGGTCTCAATCCTGCTCTCGTTAGCGAAGGCCCGATAGCGGTCGAAGGTGATGGCGATCAGCGACGCGATGGCGTTATTCGTCAACGGACTGGTGTCGCCGCGCACCACCAGGCTGCCGATCGGGACCGCGCCCAGGCGCACTACGCGCCGCCCGATTCCGCTCTCCGGATCGTCGTCCGAAGTCTCGAAATAGTAGACGTTCTGCGCCATCTCCTGAGGATCGACGTTCCAATAACCCGCTTGATACACATCGTGCAAATCGGCGTCGAAGACCGCAACGGCCTCGAGGTCGAAGATCTCGTGCACCAGCTCGGCCAGTTGCGGTCCCGGCTCCATATGCAGATTCATCTGCAGAGTGCGCCGCGTGAACTCGTAGAGATCCTCGGTTTGCCCGCCTCGCGACTCGGCTTCGCGCGCATGCTCGGTAATTCGCGACGAAAGCCGGCTTACGGTGAGCGCCACTAGCACAAACACCACCACGGTGATCGAGTTCGCCGGATTAGCAGCCAGGGCAAGCTGTTGCTGTCGCACTGAAAACCAGCTGTGCGCTACTACCGCGGTAAACGAAACGATCACAGCTTGCCAAAATCCGCAAAGCAACGCAGTAGGAACCACGATGAGCAGGTAAAGAAGTGCAGCGATCGGAAGAAGCCAGCTGAACCAATGAGCGAGTGCCGCCATCAACACCACACTCACTGCGCCCAAAGCGGATTCGAGGACGAACAGGAGAATGCGCGCACCGGAGCCACGCGACCGCCATGGCCCGAATACCGAACGCGCAAGATAGCTCTGAGTCAAACCGACGCTCACCTTAAGCTCTTACTCGTCCTGCTGACATCTGGATTTTGCAGTCCTTAAAGGTCCGGCTGCTTGTACAGAAACCTTCCCAACGGTGGAAATCGCCGCTGCTGCTGTAGCGCGGGATTTTCCTTGAGGGCCTGAGCAGGAGAAAGTAAAGTTTAGCAGGTTTCTTTACACCTTTTTCACACCTCACCCTTACTCGCTAAGTCTGCCTCTCAAGCGGTCGTAAACGTTTGCCAACAAAAGCGGATATCGCCATGCCGATGCAGCTCATCATAAATCTTTTTATGATCCTCATAATTTCTTTATGCTTTGTTTGCATTACTGGTGCTAGACAGTTTCGTCCTTACCGCGGTGGTGACCCCCAAGTTGTCCGACTGCCTATGAGTTATTTGGTTGGCAGTCTCAACTGAAACCGTGCGTAGTTCCCTGCAACCTTGAACAGTCCCTGTACGGGGCTTAAGTGGGCGCGTGCAGATGCGCCTGAACGATCTCACTTTGTCTTGTGTACTTCACAAATTTTTTCTGGAGGATTCGTGTCGATGCATTCGAATACCACAGTCATACTTCGATCCATTGCTGGAGCCGTGATGACAATTGCGCTCACCGCTGGCGCGCAAACACCTGCCCCCGCACCGGCGCCGGCAACCCCGGCTGCACAAACCCCGGCGGCCCCTGCGCCGGCGCCCACATGGAGCGTCGGTCCCATGGATCTGAGCGGGTTTATCGACGGCTACTACAGCGCCAACTTCAATCAACCAAGCTCCAGCGCGTTAGGCGACCAAATCAATCAGCTTTACAACTTCAACGACAAGACGGATCAGTTTGAACTCAGCGCTGCCAAGCTGACGCTGAACCACGATCCCGATCCCATCGGCGCGCATGTTGACTTCATCTACGGCCGCACCAACACCCTGATTAACAACGCTTCGGCGAGCAGTACCGCGGGCGCCGATCAGCTCAATTATCTCGAACAGGCATTCCTCAGCATCAAGCCGCCCAAGGCCAAGGGGTTTGAAATGGACTTCGGCAAATTTGTGACCTCGGCGGGAGCGGAAGTAATCGAAGCCAAGGACAACTGGAACTACTCGCGCTCCCTCTTGTTCGTCAACGCCATTCCCTACTGGCACTTCGGCGCGCGCACCTCGATGCCGGTGTCGAAGACCGACACCGTAGGCTTCCAGTTGGTCAACGGCTGGAACAATGTGTCCAAGAGCAACGGCGGCGTAACGGGCGTTATCACCAATACATACACCAAACCCAAGGCCGGATGGGCCCTCAACTATATCGTCGGTCCTGAAAACCAAAACACCACCAGCGGACTGCGCAATCTGATCGACACTACCTTGACGCTGACGCCTCCAGGGAAATACAACGCCTACCTCAACTACGACTACGGCCAAAACCACGACGCCATCGCCGCCCAGGGCGACACCAAAACACATGACTGGTGGGGTGCGGCCGGCGCGCTTCACGCGCAGGCCAACTCCAAGAACGCCATCGCCCTGCGCGCCGAGTACTTCAACGATCCCGACGGCTTCCAGACCACTGTCGCACAGCACCTTTACGAGGGAACCTTCACCTACGAGTACAAATGGGTAGAAGGCGCGCTCATGCGGGTTGAGTACCGCATAGACGAATCCAGCGTTAACTTCTTTAACAAACAAACCCACGCCAGTCTCACACCGGGAGCCGTAGACCAGCAGCAGACGCTGACCATCGCGTTCATCGCATTCTTCGGTCCCAAGCGCTAAGAAAACACTCTCTTTGTTCTTTATTTCGTCCTCACGAACCTGACGATAGACTCGCAACACCGCAGACGAACCGGGTTCGGTTAACACTGCACTTGGCCGGACCCGCCCCAAGCAAAGCCGCATCTTGGCTCGGCGTACGCGGTAGAGGATGCGCCACAACCAGATGGTTTCGCAATTTCCCGGGGGACCTTCCGCCGGGAGCCGCCAGATGAATTTCAACCTTCAGGAGAATCCTCATGGCAGAACCGAAAGCACCTCAAATGCAGGCCACGCTCGGCCTCACTGGTTTAACCAGTAACGCGATGGCGCTCATCGCTCCCGGCGCCTTCCTGTGGCTCACATTCTTCATCCAGGCGACTACGGGCGTTGCCGGCCAGCCGTCCACGGCTCCCTCGATGTGGATCGGCATCTTCGCCGCGCTGTTGCTCTGCCTGGCCACCGCCGTTGCCTACGCCGAAATCTCCAAGCTCTATCCCGGCACCGGCTCCAGCTACTACTACGCCGAGCAGGCCATGCTCTCCAAAGACAAGGCCTTCAAGTACGCTCGCGTTGCCAAGTTCATTGTCGGATGGGGCTCACACCTTTACTACTGGGTCTATCCCGGCGTGATGGTGGCCGTGACCGGCATCTTTGTGGGCTATATTGTGGGCTTCCTCTGGCCCAACCTTATCAGCGGCTCCAACCCCGGACCTGTCTTCATGGGCCTTATTGCTGTGGTGTTCTCGTTCTTTGTGGCGTGGATCGCCGCCAAAGGCGCAGGCGCTTCAACGGCCGTCAACATCGCGATCAATATTATTCAAATCTCCGCACTCGTCGTATTCAGCGTGCTGGCGCTCGGCTATCGCGCTAACCACCCCACGGGCGCGCCTGCATACCAGTACGACGGACAGACCCTGGCGACATACAGCTATCAGTTCGCAACCGACAAGACCGGTGCGACCATGCGCGACTCGAGCGGCAATCCGCTCCCGTTGCTCGATAAGTCCGGCCAGCCGGTTCCCTTCACGATCGACTACCCGACCACCGACTCGACCGGTAACTTCCTCACGCATCCCAATGCCGCTTCGGTGATCGCGATTCACAAATTCAGTTGGATGTTCATCCAGGCAACGGTCGCCATTCTCATTCTGGTCGGCTTCGAATCGGTGACCTCGATGGGAGGCGAGGCCAAAAATCCAACCAAGCATATTCCCATCGCCGTTATTGCATCGCTGCTGATCCAGGGGTTGGCCTGTTATCTGTTCGAGTACTTCTGCGCCAACTACTTCCTCAACTCCGGTTACACCATGCAAAGTGCCGCAGCATCGGCGGCGCCCATCGGCGACATGATGATCATCGTCGGCGACGCGCTGTTCGGGCACGGCAATGGAAGATACTTCATGCTGGTTGAGGCCTTCACGGTATTCCTGGCGCTCATCGGCACCACGCTGAGCTGCATGAACACCGGCGCCCGCGTGACCTACGCTATGGGCAAGGATGAGGAAGTTCCCGAGCACTTCGGCATGCTGCACGCCGGATCGCTTTCGCCGCGGCGTGCCATCTGGACGCTGGCTGTAATCTCAGCGGTCGTCGGCGTGATCGCAGTGTCGCTGGCCTTCGGCGATGCCGGTGCTCCCACCGACGCATCGATCGCCGCGCTGCCACACAACATCTTCTCCAGCTTCGGCTATACCACACACGACAAGATGGCAGCGCTGCCCAACTCGCTGCTCGCCATGACGCTCACCTCCAATTTCGGCACCTTTATCCTCTACGCGCTCAGTTGTTTCCTGTGCATCGTAGCCTACACCGGGCGTCCGGACTTCAGCTTGTTCAAGCATTGGCTGATTCCTGGATTTGGGTTGCTCGCTAATCTGACCTGCATGGCTTTTTACGTGGCGGGGCCGTTCTTTAACCTCGGCACCAAGATGGAGCCATTGACCGCGCTGGGCATCTCCGGCGTCTGGGGCCTCTACGGAGCGGTGTACTTCCTCCGTTCCTCGAAGGCCAAAGGCAAGTCGGCATTGTTGAGTTCAAAGACTGAGATGTCGCGGATGTCGTAGTGGCTCGATAACCAGATTCAGATCCTGGGTGGATCTCCTCTCCGGCCTCGGTACGAAAGACTGGAGAGGGGATCCACCCAATTTGATGTTTGCAAGTTCGACTCTTGAATCCTCTGAACGGAAACCTTCCGGCGCCACAACGCGGAATGTTTCGCACGGCGGCTCTCATGTTGGATGTACAGTTTGGCCAGGCAAGCGACTTCGGCAAAGTCCGAACCAATAATGAGGACGCCATGGGATCGTTTGTTCCCGCATCGCGCCAGCAGGCGCGCTCTCACGGGTTTCTCTTTGCGGTGGCCGACGGGGTCGGTGGCATGGATCTGGGCGAAGTGGCCTCCGCAACGGCGGTCTCGGTGCTCACCGATGAGTTTGGCAAGGCGCAACCCGGCTCTATGCTCATCAGCCTTCTGCCGCGGCTCATCCAGCGCGCCAATGTCGCAGTGCATGATTGCACGCTGTCCCCCCAGTATCGCGGCCAGAAAATGGCCACTACCATCGTCGCCTGCGCCCTGCGTTACGACCAGGCCGTGGTTTCGCACGTCGGCGATTCACGCTGCTATCTTGTCCGCAACGGCCAGGCGCGGCAAATCACGCAAGATCACACGCTCGTCAACGAGCAGCGTAAGATGGGTCTCATCTCCGCCGACGAGATTGCCGCCTCCGACTCCCGCCACGTGCTCATTCGCTCCGTAGGTCCGGAGATGTTCGTCTCCCCCGACACCACGGCCGTCACCCTGCAGCCGGGCGATGTGCTCATCTTATGTACCGACGGCCTACACGATGAAATGAAAGAACCCGAGATCGCCGCCATCGTCTCGCAAAAAAAAGACGCGACGCAGATCGCCCGCGAGCTCGTAGCCCGCGCCGTCGAAATCGATGGCGGCGACAACACCACCGCGCAGGTGATTCGCGTGCGCTCAGTGGAGCAAGTAGGCATGTACCGCGGCCGTCCCTACCGGCTGCCGACGTGAAAAAAGCAGGGAGCAAGGGCGCGAGGGAGCAAGAAGACCCCGGGACCAAGGAGTTGAGAAGGTCTTCGCCACGCGATGCAGTACTCCGTACTCTGCGCAGGCTGACTTGCCAACTCGCTTTCTTGCTCCCTACCTTCTTACGAAATCCTTAGTCTCACCGAAGTCTTTCCCGATACAGTAGAGAGAGCTACCCCGATGGAGCCCGAAGCATAATGAGTTTTTACGACGCACTGGAGGCCGGCTCGCAGGTTGATTCCTACCGCATCGACGCGCAGGTGGCGCGCAGCGGCATGGCCACCATTTACCGCGCCACCGACATTCGCGACGGCCGTACCGTGGCCCTAAAAATTCCCCACCCCGATATGGAGGCCGATCCGCTCTTCTCCGATCGCTTCCAGCGCGAAGCCGCCATCGGCGAGCGTCTCAACCATCCGAACGTCATGCGCGTCTATGGCGACGAGGGGGGCGGCAAAAAGCGCTCCCGCGTCTACATGGTCATGGAGTGGTGCGACGGGCGTCTGTTGCGTCGCATCCTAGACGAAAGTCGCAATATTGACGAAGGCCGCATTCCCTACGATCGCGCCGTGCGCATCGCCAAGGGCGTGCTCAGCGCTCTGGCCTACATTCACTCGAACGGCGTAGTGCATCGCGACCTGAAACCCGAGAACATCATGGTCGACGACCAGGACAACATCAAGCTCATCGACTTTGGCATCGCCGGCGACACCTCCGCGCGCCGCCTCACCTACGCCAACTTCACCACCGCACTGGGCACGCCCGACTACATCTCGCCCGAACAGGTGAAAGGCAAGCGCGGCGACGGGCGCAGCGACATCTACTCCATGGGCGTGATCCTCTACGAGATGCTCACCGGCAAACTTCCCTTCTCCGGCGCCAACCCGTTGGCCGCCATGAACGATCGCCTGCTGAACCACCCTGTTCCGCCGCGCGTGGCCGATCCCTCCGTCTCGCCCCAGATGCAGGAAATTCTCTATCGGGCTCTCGAACGCGATCCCAAAAACCGCTACCCTCGCGCCGAGGAGTTTCTCCACGATCTCGAGCATCCCGACGAAGTTGGCGTCGAAGACCGCCCCGAGATCCGCGACTGGCAGAACCGCAGGTCCCCGCTTGTCCGCAAGATCCTCTATTACTGCGGCTTGGCCCTTATTCCAGTTGCTATACTGTTGGTCATGCTCCTGATAGCCCATAGTCGGTGAGCACTGTGGGCATAGGCCGCCTTAGAATCTGCAGGGAATCCTTATATCCAAGGTTCTAGGACGCTCCGGGGAGCGTCCGATCAACTGCTTCGCGCCCAAGAAAGGAGATCCATGTCCACAGAGTATAGAGATTTTCTAGCCCTCTCCTACGAGGAGCTGGAAACGCTTAACCTGCAAGCCAAGAGCGAGCGCATGAACCGCGTTCCCGCCGACGAAATTCGCGAAAAACGCCTGAAATATCTCACTGACGAGAAGCGCATCAAGGCCGTCACCGTGTTGTTTTCCGATCTTGAGGGCCGCCTGCACCTGCTCGACTACGACAAGAAATTCCTCCTTGGCGCCTATGAGAATCTGACCTTCGACGGCTCGTCGATTCGCGGATTCACGGCGCAGAAGGAGAGCGATCTCCGCTTGGGCATCGACTGGTCCGCCTTCTACTGGGTGCCCGCCGACGTTTTCGGCAACGGCAAGGTGCTCGTCTTCGGCAACGTCATCGACAAGGACGGCACACCCTACTCAGGCGATATGCGCGGCGTGCTGAAGAACTACGCCGATAAGCTCTTCAAGGAAAAGACCTACACGCTCAACGCGGCCACTGAGATTGAGGGCTTCCTCTTCGCCGGCAAGGATGCCGAGCGCAAGTACCATGAGACCGGAAAATTCGAGTTCATCAATAGTGGCGGCTACTACCATGTGCTGCCGCTCGATCCTCTCCGCCAGTTCATTGACACCGCGGCTGAAGTGCAGCGCGCCATGGGCTTCCAGAACGAAAAGGACCACCCCGAAGTCGCACCCAGCCAGTTCGAAATCAACTTCGGTTACGCCGAAGTCGTGGCCGCGGCCGACCAGATCCAACTCTACAAGTTGCTCTGCCGGCAGATTGCCGCCAACATGGGCTACACGGCCTGCTTCCTGCCCAAGCCAATCGTGGGCGTCAACGGCAGCGGCATGCACACCAACGTCTCCGTCTCTCAGGGCAAAACCAACCTCTTCTGGGACGAAAAGGGTGAGGAGCAGTTGTCGAAATTTGGCTGGGACTTCCTCGATCGCATTTTGACCCACGCCCTCGATCTTTGCCTGATTTTCAATTCGAGCGTGAACGCGTATCGCCGTCTCGATCCGCACTTCGAGGCGCCGAACCAGATTCGCGCGTCGGCAGTCGACCGTGGCGCCATGGTCCGCGTGCCCATCGGCAACCATCGCTCCATGCGTACCGAAGTGCGCGCGGTAGCACCGGACGCCAACCCCTATCTGTCCCTCTACGGCATCTTCAAAACCGGCGTTGACGGCGAGATTTCAAAGGCCAAGGACCTGCGCGCCGGCGGTCGCTACCTACCCGACAACATCCAGACTGCAATCGACGACTTCAAGGCTTCGAAGTGGATTGCTGCAATTCTGGGCGCAGATGTGCAGGGCCGCTATGTCGAGTTGAAGCAGGCCGTTGCCAACCGCTCACCACGCGAACTAGGAACCATCGTCAAGGGCTCCGAAGTTCAGTTCCATCACGCGGTTTACAATCAGTCGCTCTGGAACCTTTTCTAAACTGCTGCAACCAATCCAACAAAAGCGTCGTTTGCAAGTAGCCCTGGCCTCCCGGCCAGCTGTAGCGGGGGTCTCCAGACTCCCGCACACTCCCAAGCCAATAACAGAACGGGGGCTGGGATACGACGACCTGTGCGTTCCTATTTCGAGATCAGCCCCATACCTTCGTTCAACCAAGCAAAAAATAAAACAAGGTCATATGCCTGCCGCAGGGAAAATCTGCGCATAAAAATGCAAAATGCATAGTAAATAGCGATGAATCAGTAAGTTGACGGAAGAAGGAGGCGGTGAGAACATGACGGCATGACAGAGAAGCGCAATTGGTTCAAGGAATTCCTCGAATGGGCGCACCATGCTTACTGGGTCCACGAATTTCTCGTGTCTACAGGAATAGCGACATATGCGGCGAAGATGGTGGCAACGCACGTGAATTCGCTATCTCAATACGGTTGGCCTTTGGGTCTGATTATCGCAGGCCTATTGATGTACGTAGCCGAATTTATCCGAGCAAGCCTAGGCAATCCGAGGGGAAAATCTGGAGAGGCGATTGCTGCTACTGTTCAACCAAACCGTCCAGACAACAGGCTCCAGATTATCTCAGCACATTATGGGGTAGAGGGAGACCACGATGCGGATGTTGCTGAAAATTTCATTAAGCCAAGAGTGCACGGCCACGCGCTTGCTGGGTGGGTTGGTGCCGATCTCTTTGGTGGATTCCAGCCGGTGATCGGACGAGAAAAGCGCGTAAAAGTTCGCTATTCATTTGATGGAATAGAGGCAACCGTAGAGCGTCCCGAACATGCGCTCTTGGTTCTTCCCGAAGATAAATTCCTCAAGGAACGAATCGACATATTACGTAATGTCCTAGATTCTCAAGTAGTGATTACCTGTTTGCTGCCCAATGACCCTAGGATCGAGCCATCTTTTTTTGACGGCAGGCGATCGCCTATTGGAGGAGTGGAGTCATTAGAACTCAAGAATCGCGGAGACCGAACGGCCTACGCGATCAGGATTTGTCCTATTAAGCTGAAGAATCGAACAATCATCTTTCCTCAGATTGTAGAGTCTCTGCCGCCAACTGATTTCAGCCAATTCTACGGAGATATTGGCACCAAGTGGGGAACCGATGCTCAGAAGCAATTCATCAGGGCATTGAATGAAGAATGGGCAGCTTATCCTGATTACGACACCAGACGAGAGATATATATTCCCGTTCGTATTGACTATGAAGACGATGGCGGCATCAGGTTTGAATGTAACTTCACATTGGTCTATCACGGCGGTCGCGGTTGGAATCAGCCTGCCGACTTTAAGTGCGTGGAATGCAGGGACGTCGCGTACCGGCGTATCCCAAAGGGGATCACGCAGCAGTGAGTCTCTTTTATCCCAGCGCCGGCGCTACTAGTAGCTGGATGCCCCAGTTTCCGATCTGGAACCATAGATAGCACCAACTTCAAAGGGCTGGCTTACGTCAAACTGGCCGTTTCCACCTGCGCTTCAATCTCTTCGGTCAGCGCCTCGGCGGCTGCCAGCATTACTATTTCTACTTGTGCCCATTTTGGGAACATGATAGAGTTCTACCGTGCGCATCATCGCTCGAAGCACGTTGACCCGGTTTATCGTGAAACTGAAGGGTCAAAAAGACCAGCGTGCGGTCAGGGCTGCGCTCGACAGTTGGTTTCAAGAGGTGCGTAACGCAGAATGGAAGAACTCAGCCGACGTGAAAGCGAATTATGCTCATGCCAGTATTGTTGGTGCTGACCGAGTGGTCTTCAATATCAAAGGCAACGCCTATCGCCTTGTCGCGGCGGTGGATTATCGGCGGAGCATTGTCTTCATCAAATGGCTTGGCACCCATGCGGCATACGACAAAATCGACGTGAGGACGGTCAAATATGAATCTGAAACCAGTCAAGAATGATGCCGGTCACGAGATCGCACTCAAGGAAATTGAGCGCCTTTGGGGCGCTCGGGAAGGTACCCCTGAGGGCGACCGCCTGGAGATTCTCACCACTCTTGTCGAAGCCTACGAAGAAACGCGATTTCCGATGGATTTGCCGGATCCCATTGAGGCAGTCAAGTTTCGGCTGGAGCAACAGGGCAAAGATTTGAAATCGCTCGTTGGGGTTCTCGGGAGCCGAACCAGGGTCTATGAGGTCATGCGCCGCGATCGGCCTCTTTCCTTAACCATGATCCGGCAACTCAATAAGCATCTAAACATCCCAGCAGAAGTGCTGATTCGCCCGGTCCGAACGAAAAGAAAGAAAGCTGCCTGATAGGAAGCCTCCGCGGCCGATTTACTTCAAGCCAGCCGTTTCCACCTGCGCCTCAATCTCTTCAGTCAGCGCTTCGGCGGCGTCGATGCAGTCATTGCGGCTCACGTCGCGATGCGTCACGACGCGAATGGCATCCAGCCCGAAGGCTCCGGCCAGTACGCCGCGCGCTTTGAGTCGCGCCGCAAGTTCGGCCGCACCCTTCCCCGCCTGCAACCGGAAGACGACGATATTCGTTTCTACCGATTCGAGATCGATGGCCACGCCTTCGGTGGAAGCCAGCGCCTCGGCCAAGAGGCGCGCATTGGCATGATCTTCGTGGAGATGCTTTGGCCCGTCTTCGAGCGCGATGAGCCCCGCCGCAGCCAGTACACCCGCCTGCCGCATGCCGCCGCCGAGGCACTTGCGCAGAATGCGGGCCCGCGCCATCCGCTCCGCCGAACCCACAAGCATAGAGCCCACCGGCGCACCCAGCCCCTTCGACAGGCAAAACATCACGGTATCGAAGCCGAGCGACAATGTTCGTACATCCACATTTAGCGCCACGGCGGCATTGAAGATGCGCGCGCCGTCGAGATGGAGTGGGAGCTTGCGGTCCCTCGCCCCTTCCCAGATCTCTTCCAGAATTTCCAAACGCGAGCAGCGTCCACCGGCCAAATTTGCCGTGTTCTCAATTTCAATCAGTCCGGTCGGCGCGCGGAACGGCCCAACGGGCGTGATCACGGATTCAATGTGTTTCCATGTGAGAATGCCGCCCTCAGCAGGCACGGCGCGGATCAGGCAGCCCGAAAAGACCGCCGTCGTCGCCATCTCGAAATCGAGAATGTGTGCGCGCGACTCGGCGATCACCTCCTGCCCTGGCTGCGTCAGCAAGCGGATGGCAATTTGATTGCCCATGGTGCCCGTGGGTACAAACAGCGCTGCCTCGCGGCCAAAGATTTCCGCTGCGCGCTCTTCCAGTAAGTTGACAGTCGGATCCTCGCCGTACACATCGTCGCCCACTTCGGCAGCCGCCATGGCCGCGCGCATCTCCGGCGTAGGCCGCGTCACGGTGTCTGAACGTAGATCAATGAGTGTTTGCATTCACATTCCTCAGTTTGTAGCCGGTAGCGGGCGTCGCGGATCTGCAAGCTACAGGCTACCGGCTACGGGCTCGTTCCCTGCTTCTACGGTATCTGCGCCATCGGCAGCTCCATCACAGCAGTGCGCTTGCCGTCCTTCTCTGCATACGCCCACAACCCGTGGAAGTTGGCACGGATTCCCGGCTGCACCTTCAGGAACGCACTCAACACCGCAATCGCCTCGGTCCGCTGCGCCGCCGGATCGGTGACTCCTGTCGACTGATACACCACGCCAAGGTCGGGCTCACGCAGCGAGGGATCGAGCACCACCGCTTCGATCTTCCAGGTGCGATCGCCGTCGGGCAGCGACAGCGGAAACGCGCTCTGCGGCGAGGGTATGATGAGTGCCTGCTCCTGACGCAGCTTTTCGAGATTCGGCGAGGAGACAAAATCAACCGGAAGCAAAAGAAAACGGGCCGCATCGTAGCTGTACCACGCACTCCACGGATCGGCCTTAGCCAGCCCCCGCCCGCGCACCCAATACCACACGCCGTCGTGCCCATCGAAGACGCCCGGCCGCACCGTCAATCCGGCCAGCTTCCACGCGGTCGCCGCACCATCCCACGCCAGAACCACTCCCATCTGCCCTGCCAGCGGAGACCCCTGCGCATCTGCCAGCGCCACGGCGTAGCGCCCAGGCGGGAGTTGGTTCATTGTGACGGTCACAGTCAGCGATCCCGATGCATTCGAGCAAAAAAACTGCGTATCCTGGGGCGTGGTTTGGTCACTCGCGTCGAGCAGATAGAGATTCCGCAACTGGAACTGCCCGTTCCTGACCAGCGGTGCGGCCTGCTCCACCGCTCCGCGGATTCCTTGCCACTGCGCCGCTTCCTGCGGCAGCAGCACGGCCTGCAATGTGGAGTAGTCCTGCGCGATCACGGCGTTTGCCACCTTGGTCATGATCGAAGCCAGCGCATCGCGGTCGAGCGAACCCATCTCCGGTTCCGGAGTGCAACTCGCCGCGCGGCTCGTCCCGGGCGTTAACAGCAACGCCAGCGCAATTATGACCGTCGAGGCTAAGCTCTTCAAGGTTGTGCTCATCGAAGTTGTGCTCGTCAAGCGCAAACGAATCTCCACGTCTTATCCTCTCAGCCCCTAAGGTCTCTTACTCGATACTTGATTCCGCACATTAATTGATGGTCTATGAGCGTCCACCGGTCACTGCTAGTCTAGTACAGTGAGCGGCTATCGATCGCGGCGCTCTATTGCGTCGCTTTCAGCCGAAAGGAGACGATTCCGATGCCAACCTGCATAAGTCAGCAGCCGGAATCTTCGCGCTGCATCCGCGAGGGCGGTAGGACCTGTGCCACCACGCACCGCCGGCGCGTACTTTTCGCCACTTGGGCGACTCTTTTCGCAGCGCAATTCTTCGTCGGCGTTACGCTTGCCGCGCAAACACCGGCCACCCCGGCACCAGCCACAACGCAACCATCCACCCATCCACGCGCCCGTTCCCACAAGAAGCCCGCAGCCGAAAAGCCCGCAGCTCCACCCGCCCCGGTTCCGGTGCCTGCCGCGCTCGTCGCACTGCCGCTTCCCGACTGGCCAGCCAACAACAAACCCGTCGAAGCAACGGTCGTCTGGGATAGCCATGGCCTGCTCATCCAGGCCTCGAACTCCAGCCTGGACCAGATTCTGAGAGATATCTCGCTCAAGATCGGCGCCAAGGTGGAGGGCATGGGCGCAGACCAACGCATCTTTGGCGTTTACGGTCCCGGGCCTGCCCGCGACGTACTCAGCCAGCTCCTCGACGGCTCAGGCTATAACGTTCTGCTGGTTGGCGATCAGGGCCAGGGAACCCCGCGGCGCATCGTGCTGAGCGGTCGCCCAAACGGCCAACCCTCAGACAAGGCCACGCCCGTAACTGGAAGCGGGAGCGACGCGGAAAACGATCAGGATACGCAGCAAATGTCGGAACAAGAGCAGCCGCAACCTGCGGAGCCGATACGGCCGGGAATGCCCGGGTTCATCCCGGGACAACCCGTGCCGATACGTACGCAGCAGCAAATGATGGAACAGCGCCAGCAGCAGCTGCAACAAATGCAGCAACAGCAGCAGAATAATCCACAAAATTCGCAGAATTGAGACTAACCCAGAAGGCTGCCAGTCCGCGGCTGACAACTGATAGCTGTTTTACGAGATTCGCGCGATTTGCGGCTGGGTCTTCACAGGAGTCCGCCGCTGCGGCGTGCGCATCAATGCGAAACCTATGCGCAGAATCCAATAAGCGCTGAGAATGCCAAAAACCAACGCGCCTGCCGACGCCAGAATCAACATCAACAAGTCCAGTAGATTTGCCATTCTTACCTCTATCCGCTATAGATTTAGATGCACTTAGGGACAAAACCCGCATGTGCCGCTTTCTAGCCCGCTTTTTCCCGGCTTACATGCGTTTCCATAATTGTCTCAGATTGCAACTCATTGACCCTCTTTTCTGTTGCAAAATAGAATACCTTTAGTACTCATTTGAGGCGATTCGCGCCACAGATTTCCCGGAACCGGCCGTCAACGTTCAGCCCAACTATGCCCATCACACACATCTCGGTGCGGGGAGCGCGCCAGCACAACCTGCGCGACATCAGTGTGCGCATTCCCCGCAACGCTCTCACAGTAGTCACCGGCCTCTCCGGCTCCGGCAAAAGCTCGCTCGCCTTCGACACGATCTATGCCGAGGGTCAGCGCCGCTACGTTGAAACGCTTTCTGCCTACGCGCGCCAGTTCCTCGACCAGATCGAGCGGCCTGACGTGGATTCGATCGAAGGCCTCAGCCCCGCCATCTCCATCGAGCAGAAGACCACCAGCCGCAGCCCCCGTTCGACGGTCGGCACCATCACCGAGATCTACGACTACCTGCGCCTGCTCTATGCCTCGGTTGGCACGCCGCACTGCCCCAACTGCGGCCGGCCCATCGCCCGCCAGACCGCCGAACAGATTGTTGAAAGAATCCTCGAACTGGGTAAAGGCGAGCGCGTCACGGTGATGGCGCCCATCGTGCGAGGCCGCAAGGGTGAGTTTAAGGATTTGCTGGATCAGCTTGATCAACAAGGATTTCGCGCTCGCGTAGATGGCGAGGTTCGCGATCTTTCCGAACCCCTCGCCCTTGACCGCCGCAAGAACCACTCCATCGAAGCCATCGTCGACAGGGTGCTGTTGAAGGCAGCGATGGACCCCGTTATAGTTGGCAAGCTAACCGTAGAAAAACGTCTTGAACAGGCCGTCTCGAAAGCCCTCCAACTCGCCAACGGACTTGCCCTCATCGTCTTCAACGACGGCAACGAGCAGCTATTCTCCTCGTCAATGGCCTGCCCCGACTGCGGTCTCGACGTGCCCAAACTTGAGCCACGCAGCTTCTCCTTCAACTCCACCTTCGGCGCCTGCCCCAACTGCCACGGCCTCGGCTCACTCTACGACTTCGACCCTGCCAAGGTCATCACCGACTGGTCCAAGCCCTTGCTCGACGGCGGTCTCGGCCCCGGTTCCTCGTCGCAATATCTCCTAAAGCTCATGCAGCTTGCGGCGACCCGTTACAAGATCGAACTTAAAGTTCCATTTGAAGATTTGCCGCCAAAACAGCAACACATACTGGTTTACGGCCCGCCCGCGCGCGAGGCTCCGCGCACCGGCTTCCACGGCATCCTCGACTACCTGCGAAACAATGTGGAGGAAGCCCGCAGCGACAGCTATCGCGAATACATGATGAGTTACATGTCGGCCGTGCCCTGCCCGGTGTGCCGCGGCAAGCGCCTGCGCCCGGAGTCGCTGGCCGTCAAAATCGGCGGCCTTTCCATCGCCGACTTTACGGCTCTCCCGCTCAACCGCGCGCTTTCCGCCGCCATCAACCTGCAATTCACCGCACGCGAGGCCCTGGTCGCTGAACGCATTCGCAAGGAGATCGCCGAGCGCCTGGAATTTCTCTGCGCCGTGGGCCTAAACTACCTTTCGCTCGATCGCAATGCCACCACGCTCTCCGGCGGCGAGGGCCAGCGCATCCGTCTGGCGACGCAGATCGGCTCGCGCCTACGCGGTGTGCTCTACGTCCTCGACGAGCCCTCTATCGGCCTGCATCAGCGCGACAACAACCGCCTCATCGAGGCCCTCGAAAAACTTCGCGACCTGGGCAACACGGTTCTCGTCGTCGAACACGATGAAGAGACTATCCGTCATGCAGACTACGTTCTTGATCTCGGCCCCGGCGCCGGCCGCTTGGGAGGTTACGTGGTTGCCGAAGGTACGCCCGAGCAGATTATGGCTTCGTCCGCGTCGCTGACCGGCCGTTACCTGAGCGGCGTCGCAACCATGCTGCAACGCGAACATCCGCGGCGGCTCACTGGCAAATGGCTCGCCATCACCGGCGCGCGCGAGCACAACCTGCAGGATGTGAACCTGCGCATTCCGCTCGGCGTGATGACCGTCGTCACCGGCGTAAGCGGCAGCGGAAAAAGCACCCTCATCAACGACATCCTCTATCGCTCGCTCGCCAAAACCATCTACGGCTCGCGCGAAGAGCCCGGCGCACACGAAGAGCTTACAGGCACGGAGCATATCGACAAGGTCGTCCGCATCGATCAATCGCCCATCGGCCGCACGCCGCGCTCCAATCCCGCGACATACACCCAGGTTTTCTCGCCCATCCGCGATCTCTTCGCCATGCTGCCCGAGGCGCGCGAGCGCGGCTACAAGCCCGGGCGCTTCAGCTTCAACGTCACAGGAGGTCGCTGCGAAGCCTGCCAGGGTGACGGCCAGCGCCGCATTGAAATGAATTTCATGCCCGATGTCTACGTGCAGTGCGAGGTGTGCAATGGCCGCCGCTACAATCAGGAGACCCTGGCTGTGAAATTCCACGGCCACTCCATCGCCGACGTACTCGACCTCACCATTGAAGATGCCTTGCCGCTGCTCACCGATGTGCCCCAGGTGCGCCAGAAACTCCAGACTCTCGTCGATGTCGGCCTCGGGTACATTCACCTCGGACAAAGCGCGACTACACTGTCGGGAGGCGAAGCGCAGCGCATGAAGCTGGCCCGCGAGCTCTCCAAGCGCCAGACCGGCAAGACCCTCTACCTCCTCGACGAGCCTACAACCGGTTTGCACTTCGACGACGTGCGCAGGCTTCTCGAAGTCCTGCACCGGCTCACCGATCTCGGCAACTCGGTCATCATCATCGAGCACAATCTTGACGTCATACGCAACGCCGACTGGGTTGTCGATCTCGGCCCCGAGGGCGGCGAAGACGGCGGACGCATCGTCGGCGAAGGCCGCCCCGCGAAGATCGCCGCTACGCTCGGCTCTTATACCGGCCAGTTCCTCAAGCGTTATTACAAGTCAATAAATGGCCAACTCACGGCTGCCACCGGCCACCTCGCGCCCGCCGACTTCGAAGAGGAGCCCTCGACAGCAGAGGAGCCTTCAGCGCCAGGATCGACTGCCGACGCGACCGCGACTGTCGCCAAGGGTTCCAAACTCTCTTCGTCGAACGGCGCGCCTCTCCGACCAGCCGCGGCCACACGCTCCAACGGCAAGCGCACGCGACAGAGCACTTCAGCCGCGGCAGGCAGCCGCAGAAAGACCGGCATCCCACATTCATGACCAACCTGCCCGAAGACGATGCACACGATTCCATGATCTCCCCAGGCGACGACTCTGCCGGTGTCAGCGCAACGCCGGCCTTCAACGCCGCGCACGAGCCAGCCGCCACGCCTTCGTCCCCTCAAGTGAATCCTGATGCCAATCTCGACGCGGATCGCGCCGCATCCGCGCCGGCGTCGTCGGCCTTCTCCTACACTCCGCCTTCGTACATCCCGGTTTCGAGCCCCGACCAACCGCTCTTTTACTCCTACGCTCAGCCGCCGGTCCGCCGCCCGGTACGCATCCCGCACTTCGGCCATCTGCTGCTTCTGTTGCTGCTTCTGGGAATCGCGACTGCCCTCATGTTCGCCTTTGCGGCCGCCGCCTACGCCCTTGCTCTACACTTTCATTCTCCTGTTGCACAATCTTTCAAGAACGCTGCCACGGACATCCGTCTCAATCTCCTGGTTGAGGCCACGCTCTACCTCATCACCCTCGGCTTCAGCCTCGTCGTCTTTCCCCGGATTTGGAACGAGAGCTTTTTCGCCGGTCTGCAATGGCGCGGTACGATAGCGCTTTCCCGGTTCCGTCCGCTGGCCACAACCGCCATGGCCTGTTTCGCACTTGCGTGGCTCGACCAGGTCGTGATGCCCGGCCCCGCCAACGCGCCCATCGAAAAGATGATTAGTTCACCCGGAGCCGCCTGGATGATGTTCGTCTTCGGCGTCACCGTGGCGCCATTCTTCGAGGAGATGTTCTTCCGCGGCTTTCTTCTGCCGTCGCTCTCGACAGCCTACGACTGGACCGTGGAAAAGATGAAACACATGCCGCCTCGTCCACTCGACGCAGACGGCCATCCGCAGTGGTCGATCGCCGCCGTGATTACCGGATCTGTGCTCACCAGCATTCCATTTGCTCTTTTGCATGTCGAGCAGCAGGGCCATTCGCTGGGGCCGTTCCTTCTTCTCATCGTCATCAGCCTGATTCTATGCGGAGTTCGCCTTGTCACCCGCTCCCTCGCCGCCAGCACACTGGTCCACGCGAGTTACAACTTCTTCATCTTTGCATTGACCCTGGCCGCAACCGGCGGCTTCCGCCATTTCGACAAAATGTGAATTGCAGCCGGTAGCCTCTAGCTTGTAGCCAATAGCTCCCGCGCATTTCAAGCTACCAGCTAGAATAGTCTCGATGCCCACTTCATCCCACGCCCAGCAGCTTCTCTCGCTTCTCGCCCGTTTGAGCTTCAAACTCGGCGAGTTCAAACTTTCCTCCGGCGGCACGAGCGACTACTACATCGACTGCCGCACCACCACGCTCCACGCGGAGGGTGGTCGTCTCACGGGGCACGCCATTCTCGAGTTGCTCGAATCCAACAACATCTACGCCGAAGCCGTAGGCGGTCTCACCATGGGCGCCGATCCCATCGTCTCGAACGTGGCAACGGCGAGCGCCTGGCGAGCGCTCTCACATCCCGGTTCTCAACTTCTCCACGGTTTTCTGGTGCGCAAAGCCGAAAAGGCTCACGGAACCGGCCGCCGCATCGAGGGCTTTTGCCATCCCGGCGCGCGCGTCGTGATCGTCGACGACGTCTGCACCACCGGTGCCTCCACTATTGCCGCCATTGAAGCTGCAAAGGAAGCCGGCATGATTGTCGCCGCCGTAGTGTGCATCGTAGAGCGCGAAGAAGCCCAGGGCCGACCCGCCGTGGAATCCGCCGCGAAACCCGCGCCCTTTCTGCGCCTCTTCACTGCCAACGATGTCCGCGCGGAACACGTCAGCCAGCTCGAACAGTACCAAGCGAGAAAATTATAATCTAGCCGGCAAAAACACGAAGGACAGATCCACTGGGATCTGCCCTTCGTTCCTTCGACAATCATTAACTACGTTTAATTTAATTCGTCCCTGGCGCTACTCGGGGACGGTTGAAGGCGCCTGGCTGGATGGCGTCGCTTGACCGGTTTGACCCGTCTGTTGCCCGCTCGCGGAGTTATCGGCCGACATATTCGAAAGCAGCCGAATCTGCACGCGTCGGTTTTCCTTGCGCCCGGACGCCGTATCGTTCGGCGCAACGTACTGGTCCTTGCCAATACCAATCAGGTAGAACCGGTGCGCAGCGATGTCATACTTCGCCGCCAGGTACTGCACCACCGCATCGGCGCGGCGCTGGCTCAGATCGTAGTTGTACTGGGCGGAGCCCACCGAATCGGTCCCGCCTGTTACTTCCAAGATATAGCTCTTCGCAGAACCCAGCTGCCCGGCAAACTGATCGAGTTGCGCCTTGTCATCGTTGGTCAGGGTCGCCTTGTCGAAGCCAAATGTCACCGAGACTTTCGTCATTTCCTTGTAGTTGTCCAGCCCCTTGACTAGGCTGTCCAGCGAGTCGGCGCGGTGCGCCACATCGTTGGCCGCCATGTCCGCTTGGTTCGCAGACTGGCTCGCGCTTTGCGCATTCTGGTTCGCTACATCGGCCGAACTCTGCGCCTTGCTGATGCCCGCCTGCGCGCGGTCATTCACGTCATGAATCTGGCGGTTGTTATCCGCGCTCTTCTGGTCTAGTTGGTCAGTGTGATCGATGATCGGACCGGTCTGTGTCTTTACATATTTTTTGGTGGCGCATCCCGTCACGCCGAACGCGATTAGCGCCGCAGCTGTCATCGCAAATCCGAATCTATGGCTCCTCATTGGCTGTACCCTTCTGTCCTCCGACCGGATCCTTCTTCGAATTCCGCCCGTGAGGCACCGTCTCTGCACCCTCCAACTAGCAAGCCACACGCCAAACGCGCAGAACCCAAGCAACTTGTTTGATATAAGCAACTTAATATAGCTCCCTATAGCGATACATTACCTAAATACCATGTAATTTTTACCTACCCCTGTAAGGATTGCCCTGTTCGGCCCTCCACGCCCTGCCCCTTTTCCCCACGCACGCGCCCCTTTACTTCGTGCCCGCCGTTCCCGCTATCCTAAGAACTGGCCTTAAGCGCGCTGCCCTTATTCATGGATCTCTACGAGAAAATCCGTACCCTGCCCACCCAACCCGGCGTGTATCTCTACAAAAACGCCGAGGGCGAGGTCATCTACGTGGGCAAGGCCAACAACCTGCGCTCGCGCGTGCGCTCCTATCTGCTTGAAGCCTCGCAGGCCAACGCCAAAACCGGCTCGCTCATGCGCGAGGCCATCGACCTCGATTACATCCTGGTCGCCAACGAGCATGAAGCTCTCGCCCTCGAAAACAACCTCATCAAGCAGCGCAAGCCGCGCTTCAACATTCTGCTGCGCGACGACAAGACCTACCCCTACGTCAAGCTCACCCTCGCCGACCGTTTCCCTAAGGTCTTCGTCACGCGCCGATTGCGCAAAGATGGCTCGGCCTACTACGGCCCGTACTTCCCCGGCAATCTTGCCTATCGCGTGGTCGAGCTCATTCACCGCAGTTTTCTGTTGCCCAGCTGCAAGGTCGATCTCTCGCGGTACCATCCCCGCGCCTGCCTGCAGTACTACATTCATCGCTGCCTCGGCCCTTGCGTTGAAGGCCTCACCACACCCGAGGCTTACAAGGAAGCCGTCCGCGACGCGCAGCTTTTTCTCGAGGGCCGGCACGCCGAGCTGGAACGCACCCTCGAGCAGCGCATGATGGCCGCCGCCGAAGCCGAACATTTCGAAGCCGCCGCGCGCCTGCGCGACCAGCTCTCCACCGTGCATCAGCTCGAGGAGAAGCAACGCATAGCGACGGCGGAGCTGGGCGATGACGCCGATGTCTTCGGCTACCACTTTGAAGACGGCTCGCTCGCCGTCAACCTCTTCCACATGCGCAACGGCAAGATCGTCGACCGCCGCGAGTTCTTCTGGGAAGACTTGCCAAGCCTCATGGAAGCCATCGAGGAGGAAACCACCGGCTCAGAACCTTCATCGCCAGAGGGAGTCTTGTATCAGGGCACGACTTCAGTCGTGCCGAAGATGTCCAAACAAAAGAATGGGGCTTTAGCCCCTGAGGAAAACTTCGCACCCGTCTTCCACGCCAGCGCTGCTTTCTCGGCTTTACTTAAGCAGCTCTACATCGACCAGCAATACGTGCCGCGCACCATCCTGGTCCCGGTCGACTTCGACGACCGCGAAACTCTCTCAGCCTTACTCACCGAGCGCACCGGCCACAAAATCGAAATCGCCATGCCGCAACGCGGAGAAAAACGCTCTCTCGTCGATCTCGCCGGGCAAAACGCCAAGCAGTCCTACACGCAGCGCTTCCGCGTCCTCGAGCCCTCGCGTAAGGCCATTCAGGAAGCGCTCGCCGACGTGCTCATGCTCCCTGAGCTGCCCCGCCGCATCGAGTGCTTCGACATCTCGCACATCCAAGGCGCGGAGACGGTCGCCTCCATGGTCGTGTGGGAGGACGGCAAGATGAACAAGGCCGCCTATCGCAAGTTCAAGGTGAAGACCGTCGCCGGCGTCGACGATTTCGCCTCCATGCGCGAGGTCGTCGAGCGCCGCTACCGCCGCATCCGCGATGCCGCCGATGCATCTGAGGCCGCCTCTGGCATATCTGAGCCAGGCGCCGATGCTCCTCAGCCTCGCAGGGGCGGCGAGAAGTTAGCCCAGGGCGTAAGCCCTGGGTTGCAGGCACAAATCCCGTCGCAAGCCCCGGAGGGGCGACAGAACTCGGCCTCGAAAAGCCACCCGGTACCCGAACTTGCTTTCTTGAAGGGGCACGACTTCAGTCGTGCCGATCACAAGCCGGAAAACGAGGGGGCTTTAGCCCCTGAGGGAAAATCCAAAGAACCTGCAACCATGCCATCCCTCGTCCTCATCGATGGCGGCCTGGGCCAATTGCACGCCGCTGCCGAAGCCCTCGAATCTCTCGGCTTCACCTCGCAGCCACTCGCTTCAATCGCGAAAAAGGAGGAGATCATCTACCTCTACGGCAGCGAAGACGAGCCCATCGTCCTCGACCGCCGTTCGCCGGTTCTCCATCTCGTCCAGCTCATTCGCGACGAGAGCCATCGCTTTGCCGTCGGCTATCACCGCCAGCGCCGCGCGATGAGAGACAGGGACTCCGAGCTCTTGAACATTCCCGGCGTCGGCCCGCTGATGCGCCAGCGCCTGCTCACCCACTTTGGCAGTCTGCGTGACGTGCAGCAGGCAACAGCCGAATCCCTCGCTGCCGTAGTCTCCCGCAAAACCGCCGAAACTATCTGGCGGCATTTTCATGAGACCAATGCTGCCGTTTGACGATCATGGCTTGATGGAACGAAAGGCCGGCATGCAACGTATGCCTTATGGAACCATTTGTCTTTGCGTGGTGTCTAATTCCATAGGCACGATCTGATCAGAGCCATGTTTCGTTTTTCATTTGTTCAAATCACAATTGAGCGCAGGCTAAGCCGGTCCGGAGTCAGCGGGAGGTGGGGAACGCATGCGAACAGGGTTCCGATTCATTCAAACCGCAGCGATCTTTGCACTCGCCCTCATGGTGTATCCGGGGCATGCGCAATCCCTCCCCAAACCGGGCGACGTGCTGTTGGCCCTCGGAGATAATCCGCCAAGCCAGACGCATCCCACTGCCTCCGTTACGACTCCCGAGGCCGCCGACGCCGAATTGCCGGGCGCGATCTACAAGGATGCTATGCATCCTCTGGACATGGTGCGGCAGTCGCTCGAGAATTGGTCGGATTCCGAGCTTGCCGCATTAAGCATTGGCATGCGCATGGCGCGCGAAGCCTGCGACAAAATGAAGCCGGAGAACTACAGCAACGACGATTTGTACGACCTGGCGCACCTTTGCGCCTTCGGGCAGGACTGGAACCCGGCCAACGCTGCCGCACAACGCTACATCGCCAGCAAGGCGCCGGAACACAGAGCGCAGGCGTATGCCATCAGCATCGGAGCCTTTGTTCATCTGAATGCCGTCGATCTGGCTCTGGCCACGACGCGCGAAATGCTGCGCGTTGAGCCGTACGATGCAGAGGTGGCCTACACCGTGCGCTACATGAAGGACTATCTCGAGACCACCGGCAGGCCGGAGGCGTTGAAACTCGCCGAAGCCGAACATGAAAAAATCATCGAGGCGCTCAGCAAAGGAGCGCCGCTAAAGGCCACATATGGCGATGCCGTGGTAAACACCGGCCTGCTTTACGAGATGGCGATGGAGGCGGCATTCTTCGAGCGCTATGCGGGCAACGATGCGCAGGCTTCAAACTACCTGAGCGACGTAGAGCTGGCGCTGCCACCGCATGCTGTGCTTACCGGCGAGGACCGGCAGGAGATCGACAGCGCCAGGCTGCAATACCACTTGCTCGGAACCGAGCTTGAGCAGATTCCCGTGATCCGGTCGTACAAGTCGGCGACCGCGAAGGCGCAGGGCAATACAGGTTCACGTGCGACCGGCTTCGGTACGACAAATCTTGGTGCGGATTTCGGCGCAGCTACAGCGCTGGTGGTTTTCCCCGACTGGTGCGTACAGTGCCGGAAGATGATGCCGACGATGACGCAGTTCGCCGAGGCAAATGCTGACACGCCGATTCACGCCTACGGGCTGATCTTCAAGGAGAACGACGAAGAGTCCCCTCCGGACATGCAGAAGGAACTACTGGGCACGGACGTGCTTGAAGTTTCAGAGGAAACCGCGCACAGCTTCGGCACCGCCGACTACCCGCTCGGGATCGTTGTCGATCACGCCGGCGTGATCCGCTTTATCGGAGCACTGCCGAGCGATGCATTTAACGGCGACGGCTACATGGAGAAGGTCCTCACGCGCATGGTCGGCGTGCTAGCCAGAACGACGCCAGGGATTCCGCGAGGCGAGTAAAACTGCTCACCTTACCGTGCACTCGTCGCCAAAATTGCATCCAGCCAAGTTGTTAGACGGCGACGCTACCCACAGCCCCGAGGCTCTCCGCCACCCGCACCAATAGTTCCCGCGGATGCAGCGGCTTCGACAGCAGCGTAAATGTGTGCCCGGCGCGCTGTGCACGCACCAATAGTTCGGCCGTGGCCACATGACCTGAAAACAGCAGAATCTTGCAATCTGGAAAGATGCGTCGCACGGTAATCGCGAGTTCGATGCCGCTCATACCCGGCAACGATACGTCGGTGATGAGCAATTCCGGCGGAGAAAGCATTGCGATCTCCAGCGCTTCTGCCCCGTCGTACGCTGTCATCGCAGCATATCCACTGCGCGACAGAATCTCGGTGACGGTCTCGGCAATCGCCGACTCATCGTCGACAACCAGTACGGTAGGGCGGTAGGGGGTGGTATCGGCTGGCGGAGCTTCATTGATGGGGACGACGGGGGAAGTACGTCTTCCGGTCATAGTGGAATATCACCTCTGGTCGCACCCTAACATCTTTCTCGCGTGACGGGTTAAGTCTTTTAACTTGAATATCTTTACGCGTAATAATGACAATCCTTGCGGACGATTGAAAAAGTTTAACTTTCAAATTGCAGATCTTTTCAGATAAAATAAGCATACGTTTGGCGTTGGTTTGCATCGCTATAGCTAGATAATGATTTTTAGGTTAGGTTATTGATACGCTGCCAAGGGGTTCTCTCTCCACGGGGGTTGCTATGAAGAATGATGGGGAAACGAAAGAGGCGATTTTTGAGTCGATCCTTCAGGGCGAGGTGCCCAAGGGCCGAGATGGCAAGCATAAGCGGATTGTCACCCGGCTCCTGCGCGATATCGAACAGCTCAAACCAGGAAATGCGCTGAAGATTCCCATCGAGGCGCTGCCGGACTCCAAGGAAAACATCCGTGCCGCTCTCAACCGCGCCACGCGCTCACGCGGCGTTACCGTGGCCACGTCGAGCGACGCCGAACACCTGTATATCTGGAAGACAGAGCACCGAAATTAGCATCCGTCCCGCGTTTTTTCCGCGGCTCTCGTCCCCCACTCAAGATTGTGCTGCTGACAAAAGAAACCAACGGCCTTCGATGACTCCCGGAGCACCACTCCAATCCGTTCGCATGGACAAATGGCTCTGGGCCGCCCGCTTCTTCAAGACCCGCGCCATGGCCTCGCGCGCCTGCGATCTGGGCCGGATCGAATCGAATGGCGTGCGCGCCAAGCCCGCACGTGATGTCCACCCCGGCGACCGTCTGCAGATCGAAAACGACGCAGGCAGGTTTGAGATCGATGTTCTGGGCGTGAGCCACATCCGCGGCCCCGCATCCGCAGCGCAGACTCTCTATCGCGAGACCGAAGCCAGCCGCGAAGCGCGTCTCCGCGCCGCAGAGGAGCGCAAAACCATGCAACAATACTCGCCCCTGCCCGCGCACCGCCCGAGCAAGCGCGACCGGCGGCAGATCATCCAATTCCGCGGCCGCGCGTAGACAAAACAGCTGCCAATACAAAGGCCCGGGGACAAAACAAAAGGCCCGAGCGCAATGCCCGAGCCTTGTCTCCGAACTCCGAAGTTCGCGCCGCTTACGCCAGCAAGCGTTGCACCTTCTCTTCAATCACATCCTGCCCTACGTAACCCACAATCTGATCGGCCACTTTGCCACCCTTGAAAAACAAGAGCGCCGGAATGCCGCGGATTCCATAACGCGATGGCGTGGCTCCGTTCTGATCCACGTTTACCTTGGCCACCTTCAACTTGCCTGCATAAGTCGCAGCCACGCTGTCCACGATGGGCGCAATTGCTTTGCATGGGCCGCACCACACGGCCCAGAAATCCACCAGAACCGGCTGCTCGCTGCGCAGCACTTCCTGGTCAAAATTCGCGTCGTTTACTTCCAAAACACCTTGCCCTGCCATGATCCTCCTTGGCGAATCCCCGCATTGCTCATCTTACAGGAGACCCAGTACATCCGATGCGTGAGAGAGCGCAAAGTCGCAAGATGGGACCGTTTCGGCGGCGCGTCGTTGGACAATGACGATGCGCAATCCGCGCTCTTGATGGCAGCCACAGAACTTCGCGCACAAATAGAAGCGCCCGGATCCTAGAAGGACCACGGGCGCTAGAGCAGCCCTCCCCCAGAACTGCCCACGCAGCGAATGTAGTTGTTCAATCAATAAATAGCAAGCAAACTTAGGTAATGGATGGGGTAATCACACAGAATGGTGATTATCAATCTCATTAATCACCTTGACTTTTTGATAAACGTCAGCTCGGGCCTTTGGAGCGTTACGAACTGGTTGTCAAAGCCTTTTATTTTCATGAGATTGGCTCGCTCCATCTCGTGAAAATCTGCAGATCGTCAACTCGGCCGCAGCGCGATTTTCTGTCATTTTCTCGATTGCGCCGGTGGCGGCCTTCAGACTCGACTCGCCGTCAACGATCATCAAAACGGCCGGACCTGCGCCGCTTAAGGCCACACCCAGAATCCCATCTTTGCCTGCCAGCGGCAGCAGCAGCGGAAGCAGCGGGCAAAACGGTGCGCGATACGGCTGATGAATGCGATCATTCATCGCCAGCCGCAGCAGATCGCCGCGCGCTTGCGCAAACGCCAACCCTAAGACTGCCGCCGATTGCAGATTCGCAACCACGTCTTCCATCGCATAAGTCGCAGGCAGAACCGCGCGGGCTTTGCTGGTGGCCAGCGGCTCGGCAGGCAGCGCCACAATCGCGCGCCACGCCTGCGGTGGATCGACACGCGCCACGTGCACTCTCCTGCCCTCGCACACAGCGCTCACAAATCCGCCCAGCCAGCATGCCGCCACGTTGTCGGGATGCCCTTCGAGCGCATACGCCTCTTCGAGCACCCGGTCCGTGTCCCAATCCAACTGCCCAAAGTGCACGGCCAGAGCAATCGCCGCCAGCCGCGCGGCCGCCGACGACCCGCATCCCATCCCCAGCGGAATCCCGTTCACGACCTTGATCGCCAGCGGGACGATTGGTCTTTGATTGGCCGCGAGCAGGTCTTTGTAGACCTCGAGAATCAGGTTATCGTTGAGCCGCCCACAACGATCTGCATCGCGCCCGGTGGCCGCAATTGAAAACTCCCCCGCCGGCTCAGCCTCAATCTCCAACGCAAAATCGAGAGCCACGGCCACGGCATCAAATCCAGGACCGAGATTCGCTGAGGTTGCGGGCAAGCGGAGCCGGATTCCGCTCATGCTTCCTTCGTCACTCATCCCACTTTGCCCTTCAGCACGGCCAGAACCGCCGTTGGCGTGGCATCGAGCGTAATGGCGTTCCGCTGCAATGCGCCGATCTCATTCTCCAGACCCTTTTTCTCGTCCTCCGTCAGCAGCGTTCCGCGATGGAAGTCGATGGTGTAATCGGCGTCCTTGAGCGTGTGCCCCGTCAGCACCAGAACCACCGTTTCACCGGACCGCACCACGCCCTGGGCGCGCAGCTTTTTCAAGCCTGCGAGCGTCACCGCCGAAGCCGGCTCGCAGCCCAGTCCCTCTGCGCCAATCTCCGCCTTGGCAATCGCAATCTCCGCCTCGGTTACATCCAGGCACCAACCGCCGGTTTCCTCGATCGCTTTCGCGGCCTTGCGCCACGAGGCGGGATTGCCGATGCGAATGGCGGTGGCGCGCGTGTGCGCTTCCACGGGTTCGAGTGTGGCGCCGTGGCTTGCGGCCATGCTTCGCACCAACGGATTCGCCCCCGCCGCCTGGATCACCGAGATCTTCGGCATGCGCGCCACCAGTCCCAGCTCGCGCATTTCACGGAAGCCTTTGCCCAGCGCAGAGCTATTTCCCAAATTACCGCCGGGCACAATCAGATGGTCGGGCACATTCCAATCCATGGCCTCGGCAATCTCGAAGGCCGGCGTCTTCTGGCCCTCCAGCCGATACGGATTCACCGAATTCAGCAAGTAGATCGGTTCCTGCTTCACGATCTCGGTCAGCACATTCAGGCAGCCGTCGAAATCCGTCTTCAACTGGCAGGTCATGGCGCCGTAGTCCATCGCCTGTGAAAGCTTGCCCCACGCAATCTTGCCTTCGGGAATCAGCACCAGGCTGCGCAGCCCGGCCCGCGCCGCATACGCCGCCATCGCCGCTGACGTGTTTCCCGTGGACGCACACGCCACCCACTCAAATCCCCGTTCCTTGGCCACGCTCAGCGCCGTCGTCATGCCGGTGTCTTTGAACGAGCTCGTGGGATTCATGCCCTGGTGCTTGGCAAAAAGCTGATCAATCCCCAGCGCCCTGGCTGCGCGCGGCAAATGATAGAGCGGCGTATTGCCCTCGCGCAACGACACGGCATTGCCAAAGCTATCCAGAATCGGCAGCAGTTCGCGGAAGCGCCAGACGCCCGAGTGATCCAGCGCCTCCGATGAGCAACGCCGTTCCCTCCACAGCCATTTCAGCGCCCCGGCGTTCGGCCGGTCGGGTCCCCCGCGTTGGCCCCAGCCGGGGTACTCCACCTCAAATAACTCTCCACACTCGGCGCAGCGGAAATCGGGCCGCGCCTCCGGGCCCGCAATCCGGCTCCCGCACCCAAAACAGCGCAATTGATGCAAGTTATCGTTCATAATTCCCTGGTGCTAGCCTACCAGTGTGCGGCGATTCCTGCTGTGGATGGAGTAGTGACCAGCGTCTTGTCTCGAAATCCAGCGGCATTAATGCTGCTGTCATCCTGAAACACCTGGCGATAACCTTCGGCTATGCGAAAACGCACGATCTTCTTAATAGGGCTAGGTTGCCTCGCGTGTGCTATCGGTTTTCGGACCGCATACTCGTTCCGCCACTTTTATCAAGTTCAGCGAGATTTTGCGAGAGTACAGACTGGCCAATCAAGTGTGGTGGTTATTTCGGTGCTTGGAAGACCCAATTACCACTCCGGCGCTTGCTTACAAGATCTAACTAACACGGAAAACTGCAGCAGGCAGCTCGTTTATTCGCATCCATTCGCACCTATTATCCCCGAATACTACATCGTTTCGTTCTCTTCAAACGATCGAGTCATATATGCAGAAGAACTCGACTCACCTTAGCAATTTCTTTCCCGGAAATTGCGAAATTGGGATATGAAGTTGGCATGATGCCTGCTCTGGTCAGAATCCCACGCGCTCCGGCTCCATCTCCAACCGGATCCCGAACATCTTCTCAACCGCCGCCTGAATCTTTTCCGCGAGCGCCAAAATCTCCTCGGCCCGAGCGCTGCCGCGCCCATCGCCGCGATTGATGAGCGCCAGCGTATGCCGCGACGAAATCCCCGCCGCGCCCAGCGTGTATCCCTTTCGAAACCCCGCCTGCTCGATCAGCCAAGCCGCAGGAATCTTTACCAACCCGCTGTCTGCAGGAAACACGCGCACCGCAATGCCGGAATGCGCCGCGATCTGTTGCACGCGCTCAGCAACCTCCGGCGCCACCGATGGGTTCTTGAAGAAACTCCCCGCACTGCGGCAATCCGGATCGCCTTCCACCAGAAACATGCCCTTGCTCTGCCGGATTCCGCGCACCGCCGCCGCAACTTCTGCCAGCGACGGCGGCTTCTTCCCGCCGCTGAAATGCGCCTTGAGATCCGCATAGGCCAGCGTTGGCTCGCCGCCCCGCCGCAGCCGGTAATCCACGCGCGTCACCACGTACCTGCCCCGGTCCACCGTATTGAACCGGCTCCTGCGATACGCAAACCGGCACTCGGTGTTGGTAAACTCCACGAACTCCCGCACCGCACGGTCGAACGCCCGCACGCGCTCGATGGCCGAAGCCACCTCCTGCCCATACGCACCCACATTTTGTACCGGCGTGCCGCCCACGGTACCGGGAATCCCGGCGAGACACTCTATCCCGGCACAATCTGCTCCAAGAGCCTGCTCGACGCAACCGTCCCAGGTGACGCCGGCAGCTGCACGCAGCAGTTCACCCTCGACTTGCATGCCTTGGATTGCAACGCGGACCACCAGCCCATCGAAGCCCCTGTTGGAAACCAGGACATTGCTGCCGCCGCCCAGCACAAACAACGGCACGCTTCGCTCGCGCACCCACGCGCACGCCTCGGCAATCTCGGCCTCGCTCGCAGCCTCGACAAACCACCGCGCAGGCCCCCCAATGCCGAGGGTCGTGAGCGGAGCCAACACAACGTTTTCCTGAATCTTCAAAGAACAAGACTATCGCAACGCACAAAATTCGTGATCGTCCGTCAATACATTCTGTATACTTCTGTCAAATTCAGCGGAGGGTTACTATGCGAACTCAAATCCTGCGCCTCTTTCTGCTCGCTTTCTGCCTTCTTCTCACTCGAGTCCTGCTCAGCCAGCCAACTCCCTTCTCCTCGGTGACCGTCAGCACAAACGACGCGCCCGCCGCGCACGCTCCCGACCCAGACAGCGGAATGAGCGGCCACGTCGACGGACTTTTCATCCCGCTTGTTACGGGTGCGCCCTTTCACGGCGATAACACGGGTTCAAATCCCGTCGGGGACGCCAATCAAATCAATAACATAGAGGAAGTCCCCAACTTCGCTGCCGGTCCAAAAAGGTCCATTACGGACTTCATTCTTCCTCCGGAGCCTTCTTGGAATTGAAAACCAGCCTTGCCACTTTGCTTTGTGCGCTACGCTTGATGTTCGTCACGGCCTGCGCGTAGAGGTTCATGGTCACACTGCTGTTTGCGTGTCGCAACAACTCCTGCACGGTTTTCACGTCCTCTCCATGCGACTTCAAAATCGTCGCGTAGGAATGGCGGAACGTGTGCCAACCCACCTTTCCCACGATCTCAGCCGCCTTGAGGGCCGGACGGATGTACACGCGGAAAATGGAGAAGGACCAGTACGGCAACTCTCCGCTGCTGGCGGGACTCGCGAACACCCAGTCGTCGTCCATCGGGTATGGCGACCGTCTCCTCCACATCAGCAGCACTTCGGCCAACTCAGGGTCGAGCGGAACCGGCTTCTGCGATGCTTCCGTTTTACATGGGCCGACGCGCTGAAGGGCAATGGAACGGGTGACGTGCAATTCGAGACTCTCGAAATCCACATCTGACCATTTCAGGGCCAGCAACTCGCTCAACGCCACCTTTACCGCCCATGGTAAAGACGACACGCTTTGAAAACTCCGTCATTGCTCACCCCCAGTGGCGGTCAAGGTTAGTGGCTCATTTTCTCGAAAGACAAAGCGCGCCGATCTCGGCTTCTGAAGAATCGGCCTTGTCTTGAGAGAAGCGATGGAGGCGAACCCTGCCGATTGCGCATCCACTGATTCAAGCGGTGGCAGTTCGAACTGTGTGCGCTTGCGATGTTTCGCGCGGACTTTCACGAACGAATGAAGCGTGCTGGGGGCGACGTGCAGCCCCAGCCGATCATGAAAGAGCTGGGCGACTTCCCGGTATGTCCGCCCCTTGCGGCGCAGTTCCCGGATTAGTTCGCGGTGCGGCTCGAGTTTTGAGCGTGGGGATTTTGGTGGAAGAGATTCGAGGATAGATTGAAGCACTGGTTCCATGTTCGATGGCTCCAGAGCACTTTCGATCATGGTCCGATAATGGTCCGATTACCCGCTCCAACTGTGCCTGAAAGTGTCTTACTGTGCCATCCATGCCGTCTAGTTTCAATAAGTTACCAGACAGGCGACCACTTTCACGCCAAAATTCCCGTCGAAATCACGCGCACGTTCGCCGACGGCACCACGGTTACGCAAAAGTACTACACGCTTGTAGCGCGCGACAGCGACGGCCGCGAATACCGCGAGAATCGCGACCTGATTCCCGCAGACTCCGACCGCGAGCCGCCCATAATCAGCACCAGGGTTTACGATCCCAAAACCTCTCTCATCACTACCTGCAATCCGGAGCAGCGTATCTGCCGTCAGATGACGTTCGATCCCACGCAGCGTCCCGTCGATGAGCCCACCGGCCCTTCCAGCGACGGGAAATCCGTGCTCACCCGCGAGAACCTGGGCAGCAAAACCATCGACGGCCTGGAGTGCACCGGCACGCGCGAAACGCGCACCTTCAACGTAGGCGCATTCGGCAATGACAAGCCGGTCGTGGTCACAAAGGAGATCTGGTACTCGCCGCAGTTACAGTTCAATCTCTCCGTCATGCGCATCGACCCGCGCAACGGCACGCAAAAGTTCGAAGTCACCGACCTTAAGCTCAGCGATCCCGGCGCCGAGTGGTTCGCTATGCCTGATGGTTACCGCCTGGTGTCGGGCCGCGGCATCCAGCCCCGTCCCATCTACCCGGCGGAGCTCGAGCCGCTTATCGAAAAGTCCGTCACCGGCATGTCGGCCGACCAGCTCACCACCGCCCTCCAGCCCGTCGAAGCCGCCATTGGCGCCTACGCCAAAGCCCACGCCCAGGCCGCGCCCAACGACAAAAGCGACGCCTTCGCCGGCCAGTTGCGCTCGCGCCTCTCCGGCGATCTGCGCATGCTGCAGCAGAACTCCAACCCGCGCCTGATGCAGAACCAGGACGGCGACGCGCGCATGAACGAGACCTTCCGTATCGTGGTCAGTTCGCCCTGCATCGACAAAACTCAGCCCGGCGACCCGCCAAATATTCCCTCCAACGCCGACGGAGTCCGCGCCGAGCAAAAAGCCTGGCTGGCGCTGCGTGATGCCTGGGCCGCCTTCCTCGCCAAACTATTTCCCAACGCCGACCCGGCCAGCTTTGGCTGGATGATTACTAACGAGCGCGAGAATGAATTGCGCCGCCTCGAAAACATCGAGCGCAATCGCGGCTGCGTGCCCGAGGAATCGATCGAACCCATGCTTGTCCGCTATGTCGCTGGCCTCACCGGCGATCAGCTCGATGCCGCGGTCAAGCCCGTCGATGCCGCCATCGGCGCTTACGACAAGGCCCATGCCGAGGCCGAACCCAAAGACAAAAGCGACAACTTTGCGAATCAGCTGCGCATGAGGCTCTCTGGCGAGCTGAACATGCTGCAACAAGGCAACTCTTCGGCCAGGCCACAACTTGAGGAAGCCGATCTGCGCATGAAAGAGATCTTCCGCGAAGTCGTAAACTCGCCCTGCATCGACAAGTCACAGCCCGGCGATCCGCCCAACATTCCCTTGAGCGCCGAAGGCCTTCGCGCCGAGCAGACTGCGTGGCTGGCGCTGCGGGACGCATGGAGCGCCTTCCTCGCCAAGCTTTTTCCCAACGCCGACCCCGCCACTTTTGGCTGGATGATCACCAGCGAGCGCGACGGCGAATTGCGTCGCCTCCAGAACGTCGAGCGCAACCGTGGCTGCGTGCCGGAGGAATCCATCGAGCCGATGCTGGTCCGCTACGTCACCGGCCTCAATGCCGATCAACTTGACGCTGCGCTCAAGCCCGTCGACGCCGCTATCCGCGCCTACGCCAAGGCGCGCGCCGAAGCCGAACCCGGCCAGCAGAACGACAACTACGTCCTCATGCTGCAACAGCAGCTCGCAAGCCAGATCCAATTCCAGCAGCGCAACCGCATGCCATCGCAGGATGACTTCGAGGAGGCCGACCTGCACCTCAACCAGGCCTACCGCGCCGTCATCTCCTCGCGGTGCCTCGCCAAATCCATTCCCGGCGACCCACCCAACGCGCCACGAGCGAGGAGAAACTCCGCGCCGAGGAGAGCGCCTGGATCGAGATGCGCGATGCCTGGACCGGCTTCATGGCCGCTGTTTTTCCCAAGGCCGATCGCGCCGCGCTTGGCCTCACACTCACGCAATGGCGCACCGGCGAGCTGCAGCAGATCCAGAACATAGAGCGCAACCGCGGCTGCTTGCCTGCCCAGTGATTAAAAAGCGCGCGGGTAGCCCCGCGCGCATCAAATCGGTAGAATGAAGGCAGGCAACTTCCCTGCACCGGAACCGCGTGCTCTTTTGACCGGGGATGGTGGAAAATCATTGCGGAACTCCGCCTGATGAACCAATCTCGAGGTTCACACGCGGCTCCGCTACTTGCCGGAGGCAATCATGTACCCAGAACTGATGGTCATCCCCATGCGCGAGGAACTTGTGCGCGCCGGAATCAAGGAAACCCGGACAGCCGAAGAGGTAGACGCCGCACTCGCCGAACCGGGCACCACTCTCGTCGTCGTCAACTCCATTTGCGGTTGTGCGGCGGGCAAGGCTCGCCCGGGCATCCGCCTCGCCCTCGCCAATTCCCAAAACCCGCCCGATCACAAGATCACTGTCTTCGCCGGCCAGGATCACGAAGCCACCGAGCGCGCCCGCGGCTATATTGAAGGCCATCCACCCAGCTCGCCCTCGGTCGCCATCATGCGTGATGGCAAGCTGGTTTATTTCATGCCACGCACTGTCATTGAGCAATCCACGGCGCAGGACATCGCCAGCGAGCTCATGCGCGCCTTCAACGCTTTCTGCGCCAAAACCACGGCGTAACGCAGCGACAGCTAGACTTTGCGGATGGGGCCCGGATACCGGGCAATCATTGCGTCCACTGTGAGCAACGTGATCCCTTCGACCATCGCCTGCGCAACCAGCAGCCGGTCGAAGGGATCTTTGTGAATGGGGGCCAGAGCTTCTGTCTGTAATACGTGCTGGCCCAGGATGGGCAATTCCTCATACCCGTTTTCAAGCATCTGCCTTCTCACCTCTCGCGGATCGAACGCAAACGTTCCTTGGTAGCGCGCCCGCTTCAGAGCGATCTCCCACAAGCTTGCCGCGCTAAATACAAACTCGTTTGCTGAACTGTCCAGGAGGGCGCGGGCATTTCGGCTAATGCCCCGGCCGCCGATCGGCAGCCAAAGGATGAAGTGCGTATCGAGAAGGAACTTCATTTCAGGCTTTTGCCGTAAAACAACACTTCGATTTCCTTGTCCAACTGCTTGTCGATCGCCTCGAAGTTGTCTGGGAGCGTGTACATCCCCTTCATAAACCCGATCCGCTGTTGTGCCTTTTTCTTTGACGCGTGAATCGGGATCACCTGTGCCTTGGGCTTGCCCGCCTTGGCGATAATGAATGGCTCGCCATTCTCAACCTCGTCGATGAGCCGCGAAAGGTGGGTCTTCGCTTCGTGAATGTTGTAGGTGCGCATACCACCTCCGAGTAAACTAAGTTTAGTTAGTTTAGTTCATCTTATTCTGATCCGCAAGACCACTTTCTCCACGCAAAACGGCCTCCCATCACTGGGAGGCCGTCGCTTCAGCGTTCAAACTCTCGGATCTTAATCCGCCGCCTGCGCGCTCTTCATCTGCTGCACCTTGCTGTGCTTGATCGAATATGTGAAGTAGATGATCAATCCCAAGATCAACCAGCCGATCATCACCTCCCACGTGATCGCCGCCAGCTGATACATGAGGTAGCCAGCCGACACCATGCCCAGAATTGGCACCAGCGGCACCAGCGGCGTCTTGAACGGCCGGTGCATCTCGGGATGCCGCACGCGCAGCACCCAGACTCCCGCGCAGACAATCGTAAACGCCAGCAGCGTCCCAATATTCACCAGATCGGCCAATCTTGAGATAGGCAAAAGAGCGGGAAACACAGCAGCAAAAATCCCGAACACGATCGTGGTGATCCACGGGGTGCGGAATTTGGGATGCACCGCCGAAGCCCACTTCCAAAACAGTCCGTCCTTCGACATGGAGTAGAAGACGCGCGTCTGTCCAAGAAGCATCACCAGCATCACCGTGGCCAGTCCGAAGACGGCGCCGATCTTCACCAGCATCGAACCCCAACTGATGCCCGTCGCATCGATGCCCAGCGCCACCGGCGCCGCCACATTCAATGTCCTGTAGTTCACCAAGCCGGTCAAAACCATCGAAACTAGAATGTACAGGATGGTGCAAATGAATAACGATCCCAGAATCCCAACCGGCATGTCGCGCTGCGGCTTCTTCGCCTCCTGCGCGGCCGTCGACACGGCATCGAAGCCGATATACGCAAAGAAAATCCGTGAAGCACCCTTGGCAATTCCATTCCAGCCAAAGTTTCCGGCCGCGTCCCTGGGCGGAACGAAAGGATGCCAATTGGCGTGCGCCACCTCCGGGTGCCGCAGAAGGAAATATCCGCCCACCGCCAGGAAAATCGCCACCACGCTCAGCTTGATAAACACAATCACGGAGTTGAAGTTCGCTGACTCCTTGATGCCAATCACCAGGATGGTCGTAATCACCATCACCACCAGGACGGCAATCAGATTGAAGTAGCCCGTCGCGTGCGGCAACCCCAAATCGCTCACCCCCGGCGGCAGCGATGCCACCGGCCCCCACATCCCCTGGTACTTCACCAGCACCGTTCCTGGAATCGCCGTCAGTTGCGGCGGAATCACGATGCCGAGCTGCTGCAACAGGCTGTTGAAGTAGCCTGACCACCCCGAGGCCACGGTTGCCGCGCCAAACGCGTACTCCAGCACCAAGTCCCAGCCGATGATCCACGCCACAAGCTCGCCCAATGTGGCGTATCCATAGGTGTACGCCGACCCGGCAATGGGAATGATAGATGCAAATTCGGAATAGCATAATCCGGCAAACGCGCAGGTGAGACCAGCCAGCACGAAACTCAGCGCCACGGCCGGACCTGCGTAAAGCGCCGCGGCCTGCCCGGTCAGCACAAAGATGCCCGCGCCAATCACGGCGCCAATTCCGAGCGTGATCAGATTCAAGGCCCCGAGCGAACGTTTCAATGTATGCTCACCTTGTTCACCGGCCTCCTGGGAGAGCATCGACATGGGCTTAATACGCAGCAATCGGGAAATCAACGGGTAACGTCCTCCTTGGTGAAGGGATCGAGTAGGGTAACCAACGAGTGGCAAAACCGCGTAAGGGATCGCGTAACGCCATCATACGATACGAATCCATGGGGATCGCGTAAAGAAGACCTCATCCCATGAGGACTAAACGCCAGGCCGCTTGCAACTGTAACGTTTCCAGGCACGAGTATCTCGCTCTGAGACAAACTGCCTCGTTTCTGGACACAATTTGTCTTGGATTCGGACGGTCCTGCCTCGTTTCCGGACACTTTCTAATAAAGCGCCGCCAGCCACCGCCGGAATTCCGCTGCCGGATCGGCGCTGCGGAAGATGGCTGCGGCAACGGCAACCACGCTGGCTCCCGCCGCCAGAACCGCAGGCGCGGTTTCGAGCGTCACCCCTCCCACTCCGACAAGGATCACATCGGGCCCGGCCGCTTTCCGCAACCTGCGCACGCCTTCAGCACCAATCGGTGCCTTGGTGGTTCGCTTGGTCGTGGTGGCAAACACGGGGCCGATCGAAAGGTAATCCACCGGCGCCTTCAGGATCTCCGGCACCAGCGCCTCGCTGCCGCCGAATGTGCCCACGATACGCCCCGGTCCTACCAGCCGCCGTGCCTCTGCCGGCGCAGCATCACCCGTATCCACGTGCACGCCGTCAAATCCCATTCGCTCCACCAGATCGGCGCGGTCGTCGAGAATCAGCTTCACCGTGCCAGCAGGCATCGCCGCGCGAAGCACCGCCGCATCGGCCAGCATCTCAGCCTCAGAGCCAGTCTTGTTGCGATATTCGAGCAACAAAACGCCAGCATCGGCCAGTTCCCTGCCCAGCCGATGCAAAAACTCGCCGCGCCCAGCCTGCGGGATCGCGGCGCTGTCAAGAATTGGATAGACCTTCGGAAATGAAAAAGACATGCTTCCAGAGTAGTGCAACGAACAGGAGTTAGGTTTCAGGTGTCAGTAACTAGCCGGTAGCCAATAGCCCAGAGCTACGAGCTACCGGCTATCGGCTATCGGCTATCGGCTACAAGCTCGACGCCTTGTTCCCTTGGTCCCTTGTTCCCTGTCGTTCTCACATGTCGTCAGCTGACGGCCCGTACGTCCCCGGAACCTTCGCGTCGAGCAGCCGCAGATACACGGTCAACTGTCCGCGGTGATGGATCATATGATTCAGCACTGCATCGCGAAACACCTGGTGCTTGGGCTCATCGATCCATGCCTGGCCCTTCCAGACAAGCTGCCAGTTCCGGTCCCACGTGTCCCCAGTGGTCGCAACCAACGCTGCCCGCGTTCCCCCAAGCTCCGTGTCAAACTTCTCCAGCGCCTCTGCCTTGCTCGTGGGCACAAACGGCTTCCAACTACTCTCGGGGCTAAATTCGATCTTGTCTTTGGTCAGCGTTGACAACGCCCATTCGCCGGCAAAATCCGTCAGGTGCCCGGCCAGGCGGCCCAGGCTCATGGATTTGGGATGGGGCTTGAAGTTGAAATCGGCATCGGGCGGGATCGCATCCAGCATCTTCCGCGTATTTGCGGCTTCGCGATCGAACTCGGCAATCAGTTCCTTTTGAGCGTCCATGCAGGCAACCTCCATGTTGCCAACACAGAATAGCTGATTTCGCCTCAAAGGGCGAAGAAAAAGCGATAAAATCTTCGCAGGCTCTCTGTCGACCGCGACGACCGGTTTCAGGCCAACGATCTTCCGAAAACTGTGATTCCCCAGCCCTCAAGTGAAGACCGGGGAATCACAGAGGGGAGCCGCGAATACATTCCGTTTAATCGCCCTCTGTTAGTTCAATAGTTTGCGGCGAAGCATCCCAGCCAATCCGAGGAGGCCGGTGCTGAAGAGGCCCAGAGTTCCGGGCTCAGGAACGGTGGGCGGAACGGCCAGGGAGGTGATGTCGATCCCGAATGTGGAGGATCCCGTAGTACCAAAGCTGTCACTCGAATCGGTACCGTCGAAGCTGAAGGTCGCGAGCGTTGGCGCATAACCTGGCAAGTTCACAATTCCTGTGCCAGAGATGTCCAGGAACTCACCGTTATCCAGCAAGACGTCGATCGGGCCGGTGATGGTAAATGTGGCGCCCCCGGTGTTCGTACTAACAAACAGCCCGTCAGGAGTAAGGAACGTGAAAGGGGAGTTATCGATTGTCGAGGGAGTAGTAGCCGGGGAGACACCCAAGACGGTGCCGAAATTACCGGTGGCGTCCCTTTCAGTTGCGGCGGTGTTGGTAAATGTGATGCCCGTTGAGCTCCATTGTTCACTACCGCCGGCGACGCCAAATGTGCCGACAATGAGTGGTGAAGCTAGCGCACCGGGTGTGATCGCAAGGGCCGTTGCCAATGCGAGAAATCCAAACGCCAATCTTTTCATACTTTCCTCCAGGGTATCGCGCAGTGAAATTTCTTATTGACAGGCCCTTTGCCAAGCGCTGACCAAAGGGCAGGTTTTGTGGCTTCGATGCTTTGCTCTACGAGTATTGAGGAGTGCGTATTTCGGTTGGGGATTTCGTGAAGCCTTTCCGATGCACGAATACCCGTTGCCAGTAGATAAAGAGGCTTCGCGTAGTGCTCGGGCTTCCGAACATTGTTTTGACAATAGTGGCGCGGCTGGATACAGGTCTGAGCAATACAGAACACGTCAGACACAACAAGCCGGAATTATTTAAGTCTTAACCGGGGGTCAATCTGGCGGATGACATTTTAGCGATCTAAATCGCACCATACGGATACCACCGAGGCGGGCTTCGAGTGGGACGGGGCGACTTTGACGGGATTGTGAAGAAGGTTTGCCTGGACTACGTGCCTGTGGGGCCTGTCTGCCTTACGCCGGCTTTTCCCCTTCGCCTCGATCCTTCAGAAATCGCTCCATGAATCCCGTATCGAACTCCCCTCCGCGGAAAGCTGCATTCTGAAAGATCTCCTGGTGCAGCGGAATGGAGGTGTCGACGCCGCGAACGATGAACTGGCCCAAAGCCCGCTCCATCTTCGCTATGGCCTCGGCGCGGTCAACGCCATACGTAATCAGCTTCGCAATCAGCGAATCGTAGTACGGAGGAACCACGCTCTCGGCATACTGCGCCGTCTCCACACGCACGCCGTTCCCGCCGGGCACGTTGAAGGCCGTAATCTGCCCTGCCGACGGCGTAAACTTCTGCGGGTGCTCGGCGTTGATGCGGCACTCGATGGCGTGGCCGCGCATCTCGAGCTTCGGCGGCAGAATCGCGCCCAGCCGCTCGCCGGCCGCAATCCGCAGCTGCGCCTTCACAAGGTCCACGCCGGTAATCGCCTCCGTCACCGGGTGCTCCACCTGAATGCGCGTGTTCATCTCGATAAAGAAGAGCTGGCGGTTTGCGTCCATCAGGAACTCCACCGTGCCCGCGTTCTGGTAGCCGATGTCGCTCAGGCATTTTGCGAGCGTCCGGCCCAGTTCCTCGCGCATCTTCGGTGTCACTTGCAGACTCGGTGCTTCTTCAATCAATTTCTGATGCCGGCGCTGGATGGAGCACTCGCGCTCGAAGAGCGAAACCACGCTGCCGTGCTCGTCTGCCAGCATCTGGAATTCAATGTGGCGCGGGTTCTCGATGAACTTCTCCATGTAGAGCTCACCGTTGCCGAAAGCGTTGGCCGCCTCGGTAAACGCCGCATGAAACAGGTTGGGCAGACCCTCTGCGTCGCGCACGATGCGCATGCCGCGCCCGCCGCCGCCGGCCTTGGCTTTCAGAATGACCGGGTAGCCCACCTTATCGGCCCACGCGCGCGCTTCTTCAGCCGTGGCGAGAATGCCGTCCGACCCTGGCAGAATGGGCACTCTGGCCTTCTTCATGGCCTGGCGCGCCTTCTCCTTCTCGCCCATCAGGCGCGTCACTTCCGGCGGAGGCCCAATGAACTTGATGTTCGACGCGCGGCACACCTCGGCAAAGTTCGCGTTCTCGCTCAGCAGGCCGTAGCCGGGATGGATCGCATCCACGTCGGCAATCTCAGCCGCAGAAATCACAGCCGGCACATTTAAGTAACTATCTGAAGCGCGCGGCGGCCCGATGCAGATCGCCTCATCTGCAAAGCGCACGTGCAGGGAGTTGCGATCTGCCTCGCTGTAGACGGCAACGGTGCGAATGCCCAGTTCCCGGCACGCGTTCAGCACGCGCAATGCGATTTCGCCACGATTGGCAA
>JBEKPD010000024.1:0-69124 GCA_049521075.1 Occallatibacter sp. | reverse complement strand
CAATTCAGGCAGCGGAACCACCGACAGCACAGGGATCTATGGGACTGCACGAGCCGACACCGAGCATTGCAAACCGTTGACTCTGCCCAGCAAGCAGGCTCGTGGACGCTGGGGTGAGTCTTGTGGTTCCATCCAGGCTTTCAGAAAAGAGTGAGTAGAAGGTCGACGGCGAGCTTTGATTCATGTACTCCGTGGCGATCCAGTCGGCAGAACGTGCAACGCCGGTGGATATCCGCATTTCGTCAACACCTCCAAACGGCTGCCCGCCTCCCTGGTAGTTACCAAGGAAGCCAATGTCCGTAGATGATTGGAAAGGAATCGTGCCTACCTGAATGCCATCGACATAAAAGGTCGTCGTGTTTCCTGTAGCGGCAGCTTCCAGATGGTGCCAGCCATTTGACAGTGAGTTGACGGCGAACCCGGAATCTTGGAAGCCTCCACTATTTGCGTAGGCGCCGAGATGCCAGTTGCTCTCATCCACAATGACTTGGTGCTCGCTGTTTACGCCTCTAGTTAGAGTGTTCCAGGAACCATTGGTCGGCAAGGGCATGGCGAACCAGGCGCTGACTGTGTAGTCGACGCCGTTGAGGGGAATGTCGCGGATGGCAAGGTTGTCACCATAACCGACAAAATCTATTGCCCCACTGATTTCTCCAGTGATTGCCACCGGAGAACCGTTGGCGGTGCCGTTGTTCAGATTGGCCGTAGAGTCTGCAAGCGATACCATAGTGCCGTTTCCATCCAAATGCCACACACCTTGAAACTTCTGGTCCCAGACGCCGGCCGGATTCTGCTGCGGTGTCGTGATGCTGGAATTCCCATAGAACATGTAGATGGAAGTGTCGGTAGTGTGCGAGAGGGTCGGGATACGTATCCACGCGATGACCTGGCCGTGGACCGGATCGTACTCTTCCAGTTCGTAGTCCAGTTTGGTCGCACCATTTGGATCGGCACTAAAGATGATGTCGTTGCCGCTGGGACTGTAGACATGCCCACCGTTGGCCATTGTCGCAAGAGACGGATCGGTCGTGCTGAGCAGGAACGGGAAATTGACTTGATCAGTATTTGGAACCTTCGTGTGGTCGATGACGATTTGGCGCTGGAAACTCGCAGTGCATTGCGTTGGCGCTAAAGTAACTAGCGCAGTCGCCGACTTTGTTGGGTCCGCCTGACTGGTTGCGGTGATGGTCACTACTTGCTGCGCTGAGATCGTTGCCGGAGCTGTATAGAGGCCGGTTGAGTCGATCGTACCTGTCCCCGCAGGACTGATAGTCCAATTCACCGCGGTATTGGTAGCATTGGTCACGCTAGCGGTGAACTGCTGCACGTAGCCACCGTAGAGGGTTGCAGTTGCTGGGCTCACGCTCACTGACAAAGGCGGCATCAGGATCACGGTCGCGGGAGCGGGGAGGCTCGAATCGCCCGGAATGGTTGCGGTCACAATGACCGTCTGTTGCGTTGTGATGCTTGCAGGTGCAGTGTAGAGGCCGTTTTGCGTGATGGAGCCGCTGCCTGCCGGCGAGATCGACCAAGTAATCCCGCTCGAGCAGCTATTCTGCAGTAGATTTGCGAATTGCTGGGTTTGCAATTCGTATAGGGTCGCCGAGGCCGGACTAATTTCGATGCTTTCAGCCGAAAAATTGAAGAAAGTTGAGGGCGAACTCTGGTTGTTGTATTCCGTAGCAATCCAGTCGGCCGAGCGCGCGACGTTTGATATGCTGACCTCATCAAGAGCACCGTTTAGATATAGCCATCCTCCATTCGCCTCTGGCCATGTTGATGCATCTCCGGTTCCGAGAAAGTACGCATAGGACGAACCGTAACTGTACTCCGTCACTTGCTGGGATCCAGCATTCTGCCCATCGACGTAAAGGGTTTCAGTTCCGTTGGCATATGTATCGACTGTGAAGTGCCAATTGTTGTCGTTATAGGCTTTTGCTGTGACAATCTGGCTCGAGCCACTGCCATGCCAGAACATCGAAGCTCTTAACAAACCCGCGGTATCAACGTAAAGTGCAGGTACATACCCAGAAGGAGAGCTATTAGGTTCCGTGCCCTCTGTCTGACCTAAGATCACTCCAGCGGATGATGTCTTGAACCAAACTCCAAAAGATGCGGAATATCCGGTTGTGGTAGACCCGGAAGTTGGGTACGACGCAAAATCTGTAGAAGGAATCTCTATGTAGCTGGAAATTCCGTCGAAGCTCCCCGCGCCGGCGATTTGACCGTTTATAGTCGCGACACCCTGGGATGTGCCATTGTTCATGTTGGCCGTTGAGTCGATCGCTGTTCCTGACGCGGCGTTCGCAAGATGCCAGACCCCCTTATAATTCGAGTCCCAGACCCCGGCCGGATTTTGCTGCGAGGCGGTGACGCCGGAGTTGCCGTAGGACAGGTAGATCGTCATATCGGTGGTATGCGAAAGCATTGGAACTTGCACCCACGCGATCACCCCGCCGTGGACCGGGTCATACTCCTCCATCTCGAAGGGAAGCGGATTCTGACCGGCAGGATCCGACGTAAAGACGATGTCGTACCCGTTGGCATTAGCTACATGGCCGCCATTGGCCGTGGTGGCTAGGAGCGGATCGGTGGTGCTGAACAGGAATGGGAAATTGGCCTGATCGGTGTTTGGAACCTTCGTGTGGTCGATAGTGATGGCTCGAGCGTAGTTGTATACATTTGTGCCGCACTGCGGTGCCGCGACGGTAAGTGCGATGCTGGTTGAAGCTGTCAAGCTGCCCGAAGTTCCGGTGATGGTGATAGTTGCCGGCCCTACGCTGGCCGAGTTGCTTACCATCAGCGTAAGCACGCTGGTTCCAGCGGTGGGATTGGTTGCGAACGCGGCCGTGACACCGTCAGGCAAGCCGGAGACGGCAAGATTCACGCTGCCTGAGAATCCGTTCGCGCCAGTCATCGTCACGGTAGATGTACCGAAGCTCCCCTGACCAATATTCAGAGATGCAGGTGAAGCAGCCAATGTGAAGCTAGGACCGGCTAGGACCGTGATCGTGGTCTGCGGCGAGCTGGCAGCTGCGAAGTTGCCGGTCGCCGATACGCCGGCCGTCACCACCACCGAACCCGCACCCGTGAAGGTCAGTACACCATTCGACAGCGTCGCCGGTCCGGAGACCAGTGTGTAACTGGGGGTCTGGCCCGTCGCCGTCGCCACCCCGTTGTTCAGATACGTCGAGGTCGCCGTCAGCGTCAGCGGTGTGCCGTAGGTGCCCGTCGTCGACGTCACTGTCACCGTCGGCGTGGCCGCAGTCACGTTGAAGCTGGTAGATGCGGTTGCGGCTGAATAAGTCGTTGTTGCAGCCTGCGATGCACCCAGCACAACGTTTCCGACGCCTGTGATGGTGACCGTCGAACCAGAGATCGTCGCCGGGCCCGAAGTTACGCTGTATGTGATAGCTCCGCTGGATGCCGAACTGGCACTGACTGTGAAAGGAGCTGCGCCATATGTCTTGGCAGAGATCGCGGTAAACGTCAGCGTTGGCGTTAGCTTGAGGTTCACCGTCCCGGACGCGGATACTGTGGTGCTCGCCTGACTCGTTGCCGTGATCGTTACTGTTTCCGGCGTCGTAACTGTCGTTGGGGCGGTGTACAGCCCAGATGAACTGACGGCACCGGCGCCGGTCGTCGGGCTTATCGTCCAGTTCACGGCGGTATTTGTGCTCCCTGTGACCGTAGCTGTGAACTGTTGTGTGCCTCCCGCGCTCACGTTGGCTGAACCCGGTGCAACGGTGACAGTCACTGACTGCGGACTGATTGACATGCTCTCCACAGGCACTAACGTCGCGGGAATCGTCACCGTGCTGCCCGAAGAGATTATGCTGTGATTATCGCTTTCAAAAGATGAGCTGCCGGAACCTGTAGTGGTGTTATAAAAGGCAATCTGATTGATTGTTGCGCCAGTAATTACAAAACTAACGTAGGCAAAAGGCTCAGTGGCGTCGTTGTTAGGGGCAGTGAGATTCGGATTGCCGAAATATGCGCTGGTATTGTAGGTCGAACCGTTGAGGGCTGTGACGGTGCCAGATCCGCTGTTCAGAATCTTCAGGAGGTCGGCCGTGCTGAAGGTTCCGTAGAGCGTGCTTCCGGAGTACAACGCAACTCGGTTGTTCGTGTCGCCAGCGGACCACCAGAAACCAACATAGGCCGCAGGGTTGGTCAAAGTCAGATAAGTGGGGCTGGTGCTGCCAGAATCGCCACCGACCGAGAAGTAATTAGTGGTTTGGGACGGGCTGCTGCTATCGGTTGCTCCGCCATACAAACCAGGAGCATCGATCGCGAAAGGAACTGTCGGAGTAGCCGCGTAAGTGCCTATGGTCGTCGTGTTTACCTTCCACGCAAAACTCGCGGTTTGCTTCCCAGGAGTCAGCGCGTCGAAGGTCTCCGTTGTGACGCCTGCAACACTGGACGATTGGATGGCCGGTGCATCGATATAGACACTCAGCGTTCCTGTCAGTGGCGTGATGGTGTAGGCGGCAGTAGCTACGCCGGAATTGGTGTCGCCACTGAAGGCGCACAGCGCTTCCAGGACCGAGGTCGCGGTAACCGAGATGGGACTGGTACTCGAGTATTTGGTCGAAAGGGTCGTCGGCGTGGTGCCATTAGTAGTCAGCGTGTAGTAACACGTCGCACCCGAAGTGGCATCGCTGATTGTTACTGACTGCGTACCAGCGTAGCTTCCCGCAACCAGACTGAAGGTCGGCGTTGCCACCGTTGCTGCTCTACCAAAAACCGGCGCGCAAACAATTGTTAGTACAATCAGAATTTGGAAAAGTCAGGAAGTGACGTGCGACGTGCGATTCATCGGAAGCCTCTCTGTCCGGAAGAAAGCGAGCCTGATCCCGGTCCACGGTGACCGGAGCCGCCATCAGCGGCTTCTCGCCACGGTTAATGACCTCTGGTTGTCAATTGACTTGCGAAAGGGGGCCCGGGAAGACACAAAGTCAATGCGCTGCTGCTGTGGGGCTCAGCTCGTTAGCTTGATCAGGGCCAGCGGGAAAAAACGGAGATGTGACAGGAGAACGAGCGAACTGAATCCTGTCACTCGGAAAAACTGAAATTGGAGATGTTCGGATGCATCATCTTTCTCGCATAGACTATTGCCGTAAGTCAAGATAAATTTATCCGCAAAATGCGAATCACACTTGAGTAACCACCTTGTGTACTTTATCGTTACTACGACAACAACCCTCGCAATCGTCTTTAGGCGCGTGGAGCAGATTTCTTCCACGAATCGCAAAACTTGACCTACAAGAAAACCAAAATCCACGGCGGATGAATTGACAACGGCCTGATTCACCACTGACAACACCGATGCGGGGAAAGTCGAATCGCGCTACAACGCCCGCAGAAGGGCCGATGGCATCGCGGTGATGATTTTGGTATCCAAGATTTTGCCGTATTCCGGGACTCATAAGTGTTTTTCAACAAGTTCCTAGTTCCGATTCTGCGTCCCAGATCTGATGGAATGGAATAAGTGAGCACTAATTGAGAAGACAGAAAACGTGCGGCAGAAGTCACAGATCGGCCTTTCCCCGGTGGGCAGGAAGCGATTCGTAAATAACGCAGTAAGTAGGCGCGAATTGTTATAACCATGCCTGGATCTTCAAACGGGCGGAGTGCGGAGCACACACAAGTGGATCCCGCGCTGTACGTGACGGAAACCGCGGCTATCGCCTCTGCCCTCCATACCGGCAGGTAAGATAAATAATTCTACGGGGTTACAGGGATGCCAAAAGCATTGTCTTTTAGGTGCCACGATATGTCAAGTGGGAATCCGTCATTGTGGAAGTTTCTCCGGTGACGTAATACCCGAGAATTAACGATCAGTAAACAATGTCCATCATCACCTCTAATTAACTTTGTACGATTGTTTTCATTGGATGAGGTTTTGGCGGAGAGGCTATTCATGCTGGGAGTGCGGCGCGGCGCGAAGAGAGCGGCGAACCCAGCGATGTGACGGACGGGTAGTGGGTATGCGTGCCGGTGCAAAACTAGGCCACAGAGCGCCGCCTAAGCGGTGCTGCGCGGCGGAGTAAATGAATTGGTCCCGGGGATTCACATTGTCTTTATCGGCGGCGTTTGTGCCGATGTTAAGGTCGTCGGCGGGTCGATTTCGAAAACAAGTCGTAGCGGCAACCTAAATTAATTACATTGAGTACGAGGACACGCTCCCACCCACGCTCAACTATTCTGAAAGAAACGAACCGAGAATTGTTGCGCTGGAATACCCCCCGAACTGTACTATTTCTTGCAGGATGGAGATTCTTGTAAGCTATTGATTGTTAAGGCTGGTAGGCGAGGCGGGAATCGAACCCACAACCCCCGGCTTAGAAGGCCGGTGCTCTATCCGATTGAGCTACTCGCCCACAGTCTCTAATTGTATCTGCGAACTGAACGTTGCGCGCGGCGCGGCGGGGGTCGGCGTACCGGTGGCAACAGCCTGAAGATAACGAACGACGGTGGCTTCGGCCCAGTGGATGCCGGCGGAACGCCGCGCGAGAAATGCGCAGTGGCCGCCGTGGCGTGTCTCGACGAAGTCGATGTGGGGATTGGCGAGAATGCGGGTGCGAGTTTCAGGATAGAGGCGGATGAAGGGATCGTCCGCGGCGCAGAGGATGAGCGTGGGGACGGCGATATGGTCGATAACGCGGGCGCTGGCGGCACGGTAGTAGTAGTCGTCTGCGTCGCGGAAGTCGCACCAGCGCGCGACGACCTTCTGGTCGAATTCGCGGACGGAGCGAATGGGGCCGATGCCTTCGATCTGATAGATGGCGGGAAAGAGCTCGGCTTTGTGACGGATGCGGCGCATCAGGTTGCGCAAAAAATGCCACTCGTAGCCGCGGTTGAGGGGTTCGTGGAGCGCGTCGGCGCCGGCGGCGAGATCGATGGCCGGGCAGACCGTGGCCACGGCTGCAAGCGGCGGCTGCACGCCCCACTCGCCGGCGAGCTTGAGCACAAGATTGCCGCCCATGGAGTAGCCGACGAGCGCGACGCGTTCGAGCCCAAAACGCGCGGTAAAGTGTCGGACCACGGCACCAACATCGGCGGAGCGCCCAGAGTGATAAAGCGTTGGTGTGAGCGCATCGCTACCCCCGCAGTTGCGCATGTTCATGCGCACCACATTCATGCCGGCGGCGAAGGCGCGCGTGGCGATGCCGCGAATGTAGCGGGAATCAGACGAGCCTTCGAGGCCGTGAACCAGTACGGCAGTGAGCCGAGTTGCGCGCTCCGCTTCCGGCTGCCAGTGGCAATGGCAGAGAACGCAGCTGGCATCGGAGGCATCGACTTCGACGGTTTCGGACATCGTGGGCAGGAGAAACGCAGGCCGCGGAAGAAAGTTGCCGACGATGGTTTGCAGATGGCCGTTGGAGAGCCCGGGATGGGGTTCGAAGGGAGTGAACCAAGCCGGATGTTCCGCGGCCTGATGTGAGGAAGAAGGAGGCGTCACGGCGGAAGGCACGATGGGTGAAAAGGAGAAACCTTCGTGTTCCATAAACTTAGGATGGATGATTCGGGCTAACAGTTGCAAGGGAGCCAGTTTCCACCGTTTTACATGATGGAGTGCCAGGCCGGCCTCTCTGGGCACTCTGAAGTCTCACGCTTGAGAGCTTGCAGGCAGCGTGAACAGGGCCACCACTTCTGCGATTTGGGAGCGGAAGCGGCGGGCCAGTTTCTGCGTGTCGCGATTGGAAGAGTTATACGTGAACCGCACGCGTCGCGCGCCTCGAGACCATGCTCCTTCAACAGCTTCCGCCAGGAGGAGAGCGTTTACCCATGCGGCGTGCGGTCCGGGCGCCGCCACGCGCGAACGGACCACCGCGGTCTCGCCCTCGAGTTCGCCCAAAAGCGCTCCGGCGACTGAGCCGTCAATGAGAGCCGCAACAGAACCCTCCAAATCCCCGGGATTCGTCAGCAGAGCGCGCCAGGGGTTTGAATCCGTCTGATGCGCCACGTAGCGGGTGTGCAGCAGCGCCACTTGAGCAGCGGGAACGCTCGAAAGCGGGACGATCTGAGCCGTGGCCGGCCGGCGGGTGCACAGCCTTCGCAAGTATTCCCGCATCTCCGCCATCTCCGCTTCGACCGTAGTGAGGGTATCGACACAATGAAACCCGACGGCTTCGCAGAATGCGGCCGCGTCGTGTTGGTGGTTCATATCGACCGTACCGCTCACCGCACGCGCGCCGCCGCGGGCGAGATACGCGACCACCTGCCGCCCAATTCCGCGGCGGCGGAAGCTCGGAATCACGTGGATGCGCAGATCGATGACGACCTCGGAGCTATGGCGGAAAGAAGCGGCGGCGATAACGCGCGGCGCCTCGTCGCGCACGCACAACAGGAATTCTCGGGAAGGCTCGCCGGCGCGCGTCTCCGGCAATAGCATGCGACAGATGGGCCACTCGTGTTCAAGAGGTGGGCGGAGATGGACCGTCATACTGCGCAGGGGCCGCTGACTCGCTTGGCGGCTTCGAATTCAGCGGAGGCAGCCTCTTCCCGGCCAAGCGCCCGCAGGCATAGGCCGAGGATTTTATGCGGCGTCGGCGCATCGTAATGCAGGCGGATGGCGTCAAGCGCCGCTTCGGCGGACTTCTCAAAGAGCTGCTGTTCGAGGAGTGCTTGCGCCAAACCCTGGTGCCCGCCGGCCATGGCGGGGTCCGCGACAATCGCGAAACGGAAAGCCTCGGCGGCCTCTCGCCAGTTGCCTATCTGAAGGTATGCGTTTCCAATGGCGGCGTCGAGAACGGCTATCAAGCCGTACGCGTCGCGCCCGGAAGCGAGATGCACGCGCGCCTCGGCATAGCGGCCCTCCGCAATTGCGAGGTGTGCGCGCGCCAACGGCCCCAGCGGTGAATCGGGCGATTCCGACAGCAGCGCTTCGCAGAGACGGCGGCACTCCGCAATTCGCCCGCTGCAAAAATACGCGTGGCACAGGTGGAGACGGACTTCGATGCCGGCGGAGTCTTCGGCGGCCAGTTTTTCGAGCGGTTCGATTGCCTCATCCGCTCGACCGGTGGCAAGCAGCACGCGGGCCAGATGAAACTCGCGCCGCTTCCGCGCCCTCTCGGCATCGGCCAGCATGTTTGAGGCGACGCGATCGGCGTAACCCATGGCCGCGAGTTCGCGCATATCCCGCTCGATTTCGGGTGGGATCACTATCGCGGGCGGCGAAACACAGTTCGCCGGATTCACCAAACGTGAGGGCGCATCGCCGCAGATCTCGCGGATGGAGGCGCCAGCCATACCGGGCGCGGGAGCATAACCGAACACTCCGAGAACGGTGGGCGCAACGTCGAGTAGATTTGCGCCGAAGGTTAGTTCGTCAGCCTGAATTCCGTTCCCCGAAGCGCAGAGAATGCCGCGGCCTCCGTTGGTGGCGCGGTCCGACACCAGAATAACGACAGAGTCCTGCCCAGCCAAGCGGAGCACGGTGCGGAGCATCAGATCCAGAAAACGATGAACACCGCTCAGTACGCCCCGATAAATCTCCTCCACATCGTCCGGAAAAATCTCAGCCGTTCGAGAAAGCGTAGAGAAGCGCACGGCGGTGAAATCCCAATCGTCGCGTTCCAGCAGCGCAGTAGCGGCCGCCTGCACGCTGGCCGCTTCAGCCAGACTTACGGCCAGCCGCGCCAGGCGCTTGTCTTTGTCCTGATCGATACGCGAGAGCTCGGGCACGAAGAGGCGAAGGGCGTCACCCGTCCATTCCTGCGGGTTGAAGCGCAGAGGCGCAAGTGTAGATTCGAGCTCGGCAGGGGAGATGCTCAGCGGGATTCCGTAGGCGAAGCCGTCGGAGACGCAGGTGGATGGTGGCTCCGCAGGATGAGTCGCCGGCCAGCCGATCGTCTGGCAGCGCAGGCCTTCTCGCGCCAGGATATCCCACACGGGAACCGCGCGCAGAGACGCGCGCGTCACGGGACGAACGCCGCCAGTGCGCGGATCGGGTTCTACGGCATCGAGCACGCCGTGTTTATCGGGGAGTTGACCGGTGGTGAGGGTGGTCCAAAGCAAAGGCGAACATGGAACCGGAAGACCGGCCAGTTCGCCCATCACGCCGTTTTCCACCAAGCTGGCCAAAGCGGGCATTGCGCCCGCATCAAGCAGCGTATGAATCTTGCTCCAGCAGGCTCCGTCCCAACCGATCAGCAGAACCCTTGGACTATAGGGTGGCCGCACGGCGCCGCCGCAGTGCCATCAGTCCGCTTGCGCCCAGCACTACCAAGGCCATCGTCGAAGGCTCCGGCGTAGCAGCAATCTGCCCGGCGTCGATGGGCGTGTTCGCTTGCGTCTCGTAGGCGTATGAAAGCACTTCAAAAGAGGCGTCAGATCCGTCGGTAGTGATCTCGGCCCAGCCCGCCTGCGGGCCATTAGTCCCCTCAAAGTAGAAACCGAGGTAAGCGTCTGTGCCCGGTGACCAATCCCCAAAGGTACCGGTATTAACCGTATCGTAATCACCAAGCTTGCCACTGCCGGCCCAATTGATGCTGGAAGGATCGATGAGCGTCCCCAACGCCAAGGCAGAGGCATCCACGTTGGAGGGACCGTCCATAAGAACCATTGCGCCGTTGTTCGTGGAGAACGTAATGTTGTTCGAAGCATTCCCAAAAAAATCCGTCCCGGCGGCGGCAGCAAGAACGATATCTTCCGCGGAAGGGCCGCTCAGATTGAACGTGTAGGTGCCAGGTTGAGAGACCGTGGTATCGACATTCGGCACATAGGTGATGGCGTCGGCACGGGCGGCCGCTGGGGCGACCAACGCAGCTCCAGCCAGAGTGTAGGCAGCAAATTTCTTTTCAAACTTGCAAGTCTTGGCAGATTTGGGTAGATCAGGGAAGCGGTTCATAATCTTGACTATACAGTACAGGCGCAAAGGCGAGTCAAGGAGAAATTTGGACTGATTCTGTCCGATTCGGGCCCCACCTGAATCAATCGAAAAACGGGGTCCGGATGCGGGTCGAGATTGGTAGCCGAGGAAAGCGAACTTACCCGTAGACGCTCCCAAAGGAGCGCGCCAGGCCGGCCGGAGATCTCGCCCCCGTAAACTGAAAGTATGCCGCCGATCCTAATCGCGCAGAATATCTCCAAACGCTTCGGCGCTACTCCTCTCTTCGACAACATCTCCTGTGCAGTCCACGACGGCGATCATATCGGCCTCATCGGTCCTAACGGTGCAGGCAAATCCACGCTACTCGCCATCCTCGGCGCCGAACAGCAGCCCGATTCCGGAGAAGTCTCCTTCCGCAAGGGCGTTCGCATTGGTTACGTCCATCAGATTTCAGACTTCGCCCCGAAAATCACAGTCCGCCAGGTCATCGAGGCCGCACTCGAGCGCGCCGCGGTTCCGGCTGCCGACCACGAGCAGCGGTTGCGCGAAACGCTAGGCCGCGCCGGATTTGCAGACAACGACGCTCGCGGCAATCCCGGCATGGACCGTGAAGCCGCGAGCCTGAGCGGCGGCTGGCGCAAGCGGCTCGCCATCGCCGAAGCCCTCGTCACAGATCCTCAAGTATTTCTCCTCGACGAGCCCACGAACCACCTCGATCTTGGCGGCATCGAATGGTTGGAAGACCTGCTCCGTGCCGCCAGTTTTGCCTTCGTTGTCGTCACCCACGACCGTTACTTCCTTGAGAACGTCGCCTCCCAAATCGTCGAACTCAACCGCATTTACTCCGAAGGCCTGTTGCGCGTAAAAGGCAGCTATTCCAAGTTCCTCGAAGACCGAGAGGCCTACGTCGAGTGGCAGCAGCGCGCCCAGGAGAGTCTGCGCAACCGCGTCCGCACAGAGATGGAATGGCTGCGCCGCGGCCCGAAGGCCCGCACCACCAAATCCAAAGCCCGCATTGACAGTGCCAATGTCCTTATCTCCGAGCTGCGCGACTCCGAATCCCGCACACGAATCGCCACAGCTGGCATCATCTTTGACGCCACCGGGCGCCAGACCAAACGCCTCATCGAAGTCGAGAATGCCGCTGTCACCTTCGGCGATCGCGAAATCCTCCGCGGCGTCAACGTCACACTAACCAACGGCCTGAAGCTCGGCCTTGCCGGCGCTAACGGCTCCGGCAAAACCACGCTGCTGCGCGCCATCACCGGCGAAATCGCACTCAGTAGCGGTGAAATCCGCCGCGCGCCGGGCCTGCGCATCGTCTATTTTTCGCAGATGCGTGAGCTGGACACTTCACTCACTCTTCGCCGCACGCTCGCGCCCGACTCCGACTCTGTCGTCTATCAGGATCGTCTCGTTCATGTCGCCAGTTACGCGTCGCGCTTTCTGTTCACCAGCGAGCAACTCAATCAGCCGGTAGAACGCCTCAGCGGCGGTGAGCGCGCGCGCGTCCTCATCGCCCGCCTCATGCTTCAGCCCGCCGACGTGCTCATTCTCGACGAGCCCACCAACGACCTCGATATCCCCACGCTCGAGATTCTCGAGGAATCGCTGCTCGAATTTCCAGGAGCGCTGGTTCTCGTCACGCACGACCGCTATCTGCTCGATCGCGTCACCAACGCCGTTCTCGGTCTCGATGGCAATGGCAACGCCGCACTCTTCGCAGACTACTGCCAGTGGGAAGCATGGCGCGACCAGCAGACACGAGCCGAATCGGGAGCGGCCGCCGAGGAATCGCCCCAGCCCACCCCAGCCGTATCGTCCGAATCTCGAACCCGCAAAAAGCTCTCCTACATGGAGCAGCGCGAGTACGACACCCTGGAAAAACGCATTGATGAAGCGGACATGCGCCTTCGTGCCGCCGAGCAATATATCCAGGTTGCCGAAGTCGTCATCGATTCCGAAGCCCTCACCGCGGCCCTCGTCGAACTCGAAGCAGCAAAAGCCGAGCACCATGCCATCTATGAGCGCTGGGTAGAACTAACCGAAAAGATAGGCGGCTGAAACCGCTTACACGCAAATCTATTGACGAACGTTTGGTCGAGGCCCAGCGAGAAAGGGCCTGTATTAGTGGACCGGCTTCCGAGACTTTCATGCCATCGGAAGCTAGGCGTTTATAAAATCGATTGTTTTGACCTTGATGCCCTTCAAGAAAGACTTCCATTCTCACGGCACGCTTTTTGCACACCGCGCGATCAACAAACCAGCAAAACCCTTAATCGGTGCGGTACGGAGTTACTGATGCGGTATCAGCAACCTGCGCGAGCGTTGCGAGTGGTGCGCTCTTTATAGATATCGGGGTTGTGACTGGAGATTTTCTACTGTTCTTGCGAAGGGAATTTGTGAGCGGGGTCTGCACACGAAGGTGCAATGGGCAACACGATTGATCGAAATACTAAGTTCGGTGTTCGAATAAATCTACAAGAATCTGGAAGATACACAAAACATGGCGATAAATGCAAATTCTATCTTGCAGTTGGGGCTATGAAAGACGTGAATAAATCGATTTTTTTCAAAAATTGAGCGATTTTCCCGTTGACAGTTGTTTGGAGATGGACATATAGTTCGTGTCGCGCAGTAAGGTTCCCCATCAAGCCAGTAAAAATTCAGAATTCTGCGGCCATGCAAGACTGAGCCGCTGTAGACGCTGAGTTTCTTCAGTTGCCGTGGTTGCGTGTCACTACGTGCCCGTTTTTGGAGAGCCGCAGTTGGGAGGAGTGCGAAATGAAAGTCCTCAACATCGGTCCGTCAGTTGATTGCACTGCCGGCACTGGCGTTGCCGCTGACGCCGGCAGTGCCCGCTCAGTTTACGGGCATCGTGAGTTTTCACTACGCGACGCCCACGTTCCAGGGCTGCACGGCAATTCCAGGCCCTGGCTATTCACACCCACCGAAGAAAAGGAGTAGCACCATGCGTAGGTTCCTCAAGAGTTTGCATCTCACCCGGATATCTTTTGGGCTAGCGGCGGTGCTGCCCCTGTGCGCCGCCAGTTCGCTGGTCCAGGCGCAAGCACCGCCATTGGTCTATACCGTCGAGAATACGGGAGCTAGCCTTCCCCTGACCGGGACCATCCCCACTATGGCCAGCGCCCCCATCATGCGGCAATTGCCGGATCCGTTTGTGTTTCTGGACGGAGTTCGCGACACCACCTGGGTATCCGAAGAGCAGCACCGCCAGGAATGGATGGCTGCGATTATGCAAACCGAGCAGGGGCCAAAGCCGGTCTGTAATGGTCAGCCAACATCCGTTCTCGGGGTTACATACACCTGCACCGTTACTTCGGCGACTTATGTGCCGACTAGTGCCACCAAGGGAACACTGACAACAAATATCTCGGTTACTGGGCCGACCGGGACGCATACGCTCGCGCTTACCGCGGCAATTGTGCTTCCAACGGCGTCGGCAACGTGTGTCCAGCCAGCCGACGGGTGGCCGTACGTGATTGGTATGGGAAATGCGGCCACCGGGAGTTGGCCAGCTTCGGCGTTCAACGCATCGACTGCGTCACCATCTGGAGTTACCGTAAAACCAACCGGCTGTGCCGCGACCGTCGCGTACAACGACACATTAGTCGCGTCTTATACGTTCGGAACATTGGCGGTTCATAACTCAGATGGGTTCTACAAGCTCTATCCCACTCTGTGCGCCGGATTAACGACTGGCGCAGCTGGCTCGGGCGCATGCAACGCCGCCAACGGTTTCCCCAATGGGAGTAACTCGGCAGAATACGCCGCATGGTCCTGGGGAATCAGCCGCCTGATCGACGGCATCGAAATCGCTTCACAAGTGAATCTCCCGTTGGATACGACACACACGGTGATAACCGGATGCTCCTATGCCGGGAAGATGGCGATGTGGGGCGGCGCTCTTGACGAGCGGATTGCACTTACCATTGCCCAGGAAAATGGCGGCGGTGGCTCCCCATCATGGCGTGTTTCGCATGAGATCGAGACTCAGGGCAGTGTCGAGGACGTCAACGATACGGATTATGACTGGTTCGATTCAACGCAGCTGACATATACCGGCGCCGGTGTTTACAAAATGCCGGAGGATCATTTTGAGTTGATGGCCATGATCGCGCCCAGGGCTTTGCTGAACACCGGGGATAGCGCATATTACTGGCTGGGAGATCGATCCGACACCATCGATGTAATGGCAACGGAGAAAATCTATGCCAACTACGATATAGACGACCGGTTAAACTACTACATCGATACCGTTCACGGCCATTGCGTAGTGCCAGCCTATCAGCAAAACGCCACACAGCCGATTATCAACAGATTTTTGTTTGGTGCGAATGTTACGACAAATCTTAAGGTCTCCTGGCAATTAGCCGACGCTCTCCAGCCCGGCGCTCAACCCACGTGGGATCCCAATTTCTGGACTGCGTGGTGGGGAACCGGCAAACCGGCATTCCCGGCCGGCGAAGTCTGGAACAACGGCGGAGACGTAATGCTGCCATTGAACCAGAATCTGACTCTCAATACCGGCGATACGATTACAACAAGTTATCAATTGACGATGCCCGGCACCCACGCGGCAGGGACAGTCACGGCTCCGACGGCATATACGGAGGTTGACATCTCCTGCACCGATGGCACTTCCTATACGCTCACGGTTCCACCTGTAAATGGCTCGGGCTATCAAACAAACAACCAGGTCTATACGATCCCGGCAAACGATAACTCCACGCATGCATCGAATGTGTACTCGGCGACGAACCCTGGCTGCGATAACGGGGCTCCCGGTACATCGACGGCGCAATGGTTCTTAGGCCTGGGACTTTCAAACCCCGGCGCCGGAAACCCCGGATTAACTGGTTTCTCGACGACCGATGGCGTGCAGGGAGCCGCTCAGACGGACCCGCTCGCAGTGACGTTCAACCTGGCCGACAGCACCACCAGCCAGGGTGGCGCGTGGGCGCCGTGGACCACCTTAAACCGTCAGAACCCGTACTCGTGCACTCCGAACGGGTGCCCGTTGACGCCGACCATCACCTGGCCAGCGCCAGCCAGTATCACGTCCGGCACGGCGTTGAGCTCCACGCAGTTGAATGCGACGGCGTCGTCCACGCAGATTTCAGGGCTGCCTGCTGCCGGCACCAGCGGCTTGCTGGTAACAGCGCCGGTCGCGGGCACATTTACCTACAATCCGCCCCTGGGGACGGTGCTGCCCGTCGGCGTGAATACGCTGTCGGTAACCTTCACGCCGGCCTCGGGTTCTATCTACACAACCAGCATCACAGCCGCGAACGCATACAAATACAACACGATCGCGACTGCGTCGGTGCCGATCAGCGTTGTTCAACCGCCGACGATTACGCTGACAACCACAGCGGTGCTGAGCGGTAATGCTACGTCCGGTTACACGGCGACCGTAACGGTAACCAACACTGGCGCGAGCGCCGCCAGCAACGTGATGCTCACCTCGGCAACGCTTGGCTCCGCCACGGGGGCGGTAATTCCGCAGAACCTGGGAACAATTGCTCCTAACGGTTCGGCCACGATAACTGTCAGCTTTCCGGGGTCGGCCGGAGCCAACGGCGCGAGTGCGGCTGAGAGGTATGCGGGAACCTACACGGGAGGCACGTTCGCTGCGAGCATCCGTGCGGTGCTGCCGTAAGCACGGGGCACCTAACGACAAGACAACGAGCAACCTGGAGGAAAAGATGAAAAGTTTGAAGAGATTGCTGCTGCCATCGATTGCGATGGCAGCCTTTCTGGTAGCCGGCACGGTGAGCAGGGCGGATACGCTGAACCTTGTCCTCGATGCGCCATATCAACTCACCCCTGGCGGCAACACGGTAACCTTCGATGTGACGATTTACAACACCGACGCGGTCGATACGATCTACCTGAACAGCGATAGCTTCAACATCGATTCGCCGCTAACGCTGGACGACACGGGATTCATAGACAATGCTCCGCTTTCGCTGGGCCCGTCGGATTCGTCAGGTGATTTCGAGCTGTTCACCGTGACCGTATCCGACGGCACGCCGGTGGGGCTGTACACGGGATCATTCGAGATTCTGGGCGGCGGTCCTTCTGACGATAACGTGTTGGGAACGGCGGATTTCGACGTTCAGGTGACGCCGGAGCCGAGCAGCCTTTTGCTGCTTCTTACCGGCCTTGCCGGGCTCGCTGGGATACGCGTCAGGGCGCGATTTACGAGGAAACTTTGCAGCAGGATACGTTAGTCTGCTCGCAACGATGAAGCCGCAGTCGACGGTGAAGCGCGGTATCTGCCGCGCTTCACCGGCTTGATCCGGCGTGTACGGGCCGCATGCCGGCGCAGACACACTGCCACATGACCCGAGCGATCGATTCCGGAAACAGTTCTGCAAGAGAAAGTCCACAGCGACGTTTTTGGTTGTTCTCACGCGAAGGAACGGGGTTCGGGCCCCAGCTTGTCGCTCCCACTAGAGCGTCATTTTGTTCGGTGTGACATACAGCGGGAACAGGGGAAATTTACATGAAAGATCGCATCAGGCTTTCCGCGGCTCTGCTTGCGGTCGCAGCTGTGGCCGCTGTTTTCTGCATTTACTCAAAAGACCGTGCGGAGGCGAGAACCCGGCCACAGGAGCCCGAGAAATCTGTCGCGGTCTCTCAAGAGCCGGTGGTCAACATGAGCGCCCAACCGGCCTTGGCGGAGCCCGAGAGCCTGTATGGTCCCAGCTTTGCATCGCTCGCCTGGACTCTCTTCCTCGAAGCCATGGCGCCTGCCAATGGTTCCCCGACCTTTGAGAGCTGGATGGAGCAATGCCAACTGAATTCCAACATGGTTGGATGCCCCAGCGCGACGGCGGCTGCGATTGCCGGAGGCAATGGCAAGGTGCGCATGCTGCACGGAAGCCCGGGAGTTCGAGTCGTGAAAATCGCGGGCAGTGACTGCGGCGCAATGACAACGACACCGGTCGGGGGATATCCCGCTCCCTCTAATCTGACGCGGAATGCCGTGTATTGCGAAGAGGTTTACGTGAGCCCGGCGGAAGCGTCCTTCGTGAAGAAGGAGGGCTTGACCACGCTCGCCGGCCAGCAAACTTATGGCAACGCGCACGGCTGGACAATCAACTTCCCGGGAACTGCTCAAAACGAGTCTCGTATTGAACTTGACTCCTTGGAAGTGAAGGCCGACTGGGTGCCAGTAACTTCCTTCAGCAACCCGACCTTCGCCTGCCCCGATCCAACCAACAGTCTCTACACAGAGACGATCAACGGCACGTGCTATGCGCTGGTGGCCATCCACATCAGCTCCAAAGTGATGCTCAATTGGCTGTGGGCAACGTTCGAGCCCAACAACCACGTCACCAACCCCAATCGCTGCGATCCCAGGCTCTACGGCGCTTGTTACGACCCATGGGGGACCACGTCGAGCCGACCCTATGGAAAGGGAGAGACGGCGCAGCAGAGTCCGGAGTTGCGTCAGGCTATGGCGGAGGCGCACCTGAATCCGGCGTTTAACAATTACTTCCTCACGGGAGTGCAAACCCAATTCGTCGACAACTACGGGAAAGCGATTCAGCTGGGTAATTCTTTTGTCGAGTTCAACCAGGGAGTGCCACCCGGCAAATCGTCGTGCATCACCTGCCACCAGTACGCGTCCTTCAATGGCAAGCAGACTGCGCAGGGAACGCCAGAAGACAACTTCGGAAAACCGCCGCACGGTTGGCCCAGCATTGGATACGCTTGCAACCAAAACCAGAACGGAAATTGCACGCCCGCGGTCCCCGATTCCACGTCGCAGGATTTTTCCTGGCTGCTGGGTTTGATGCCGTATAGCGATGGAGGCGCCAGGGCGCCCGCGGATCAATCGGATCAATCGGATCAATCGCATTCGACGCCGAAGAATTCTACCTTGCCGGCTCCAATCTGGCCTGCCAACCAGCCTCCTAACCAAGCGAAGGTGAGCTGGGACAGCCGCGGCCTCGAAATCGAGGCCTCCAATTCCAGCCTCAACCAGATTCTGCATCAGGTCGCCGCCGACACCGGCGCCAAATTCGAAGGACTCTCCCAGGATCAGCGTATCTTCGGCAGCTACGGCCCCGGCCCCGGGCGCGAAGTGCTCTTGAAGCTCTTCGATGGTTCCGGCTACAACGTCCTCATGATTGGCGGCCGTGACGCTGACGCGCCGCTTGAGATCGTTTTGAGCGCCAAGCCACGCGCCAGCCTGGAGGCGGCTCCGAACAATCTGAACGGCAGCAACTCGAACGATGACGAAGCCCGTGACCAGCCCGACCCCGGGCAGCCACCCTCCCAGCCGAATCAAAATCCCTTCCACGTCGCGAGTGACGGGCCACCGAGCGACCCACAGCAGTTCATGCAGGAGATCCTCGATCGTCAGCACAAGATCGACCAGCAGCAACAGCAGCAGGCCCAATAATCCACGGCAATGATGGGCAGGTTGTGATCCTTGGCGCACATTCGCAAAGAAAGGAAATAGAAAAACGCGCAGGGCGCCGCGAGCGATTATCGTCAGCCTCAAAAAACGAACTGAGCGGGGGCAATGAACTGACGAACTTGAAAAGCTGAAAAAGTGCAGCCACATCAAAAGATTAAGTTCATCTACCGCATAATATCGAAACGCGGCTGCTAGAGCGGATACACGGGGCATGAAGGGTTCTGGCGCAGCTAACAAAAAACAAAACAATGGGTATTTAGGCAGATGCCGGGGGATGGGAGTTTCAATACTTGCCGTTTTCCATACCGAGATAAATCGCTTTTTTAGTCATTAAATCGTTTTTTCGCTTGACAGTCGCTGTCGGAAATCCATATAGTTCGCATCGCCAATAAAAGCTGCCCCGGCGTGTATCGAATGACCGTGCGGGCTTGCTGGGGTTGGTTGATGACGCAGTGTGGCTTTACCCGGGAGGTTCGGTCGGGCAGAGCTTTGAGCAACAACAACATTTTCTGGAGGTGGTTATGTCAGGAAGGCCAAAGGGCGAATTTCGAGTCCAGTTGTGCGCGATCAGATTTCTTGTGACGGTGATCGCGCTTGCAGCGCTGTTGAGCAGTGGAATCGCCGCTCACGCGCAGGTACTCTACGGATCCATTGTGGGCACTGTGACCGATCCCACCAACGCGGCAGTCGCGGGAGCTAAAGTCCAGGCGACCGATATGCGCAAAGGGATCACTCAGCAAGCAGTGACGAACGACGCCGGATTCTATCGGTTCTCCGAATTGCTGCCGGGACTTTGGAAAGTCGTGGTGACCGCACCCGGCTTTAATTCGGCAGAAATCGACAACATCGTGTTGGACGCGAACAACGTGGTTAGCGAAGATGAAAAGCTGTCGATCGCCAAAGCGAATTTGACGGTGACCGTGACTACCGCGCCTCCTGAGCTGCAGACCGATCGCTCCGATGTCCACACCGACATTTCGTCAGTCGAACTGCAGGGGCTTCCCTCGGTTTCGTCCGAAGGAAAGAACTTTCAGGGTCTGCTCCGCATCATCCCCGGCTCGACCATACCGGTCGAGAGTAACTCCGCCGGAGGCAATCCGGCGCGCGCCATGACCGTCAACGTCAACGGCTCGTCCTCCCAGGGCAACGGCACACGCATCGACGGCATTCTGGACGCGTATCCATGGCTGCCGAACAACGTGGCCTATGTGCCCTCGTCGGACGCGATCGAGACAGTCAATATTGCCACCAACTCTTACGATGCCGAACAGGGAGGGGTAAATGGCGCGGCAGTCAACGTCCAGATCAAGTCCGGCACCAACAAATTCCACGGCACCGTTCATGAGTTCCACACCGACGATCAACTGAAGAACCTGAACTACTTCACCAACCCGGCCCCTGCTGCTGGCACCCGAGTTCGGCCGCTCCAGATCTTCAATCAGTTTGGCGCCGCAGTTGGCGGCCCGATTAAGAGAGATAAGCTCTTCTTTTTCGGGGACTATCAAGGAGTGCGGCAGGTGCTGTCGCCAGCCGCGATCAGCGCGCAGACAGTGCCCATAGGGAGCCTGACATACGCGACTGCCAAAGCCAATGGATACTACGACTTCACTGGGTTCAAAGATGGCGCAGGAAATCAGGTCACGATTTTCGATCCGAATACCGGAAACCCGGACGGCTCCGGCCGCACTCCGTTCCTGAACAACCGGATCCCTCTTTCCAGGGTCGACCCCGCAGCTCTAACCATGTCCTCGCTGATTCCCGCAGCGACCAATCCAGCCCTTGCAAGCTCCAACTATACCTCCCCATTTAAGGGAACTTTCGATACCAACCAATACGACGCTAAGGTCAACTGGGTTCCCTCGCAGCAGTCGACGGTCTTTGGGCACTTCACCACGCAAAGTGGGGCAATCTTCGATCCCCCATCCCTTGGTCAAGCGGGAGGAAATGCGACCAACGGCGGCCAACCCGGCAACGCAGCTACGAAAATCTACATCATCGGCTTTGGAGGCACCCACGCCTTCACCCCCAACCTGCTGATCGACGGCGATATGGGATATACGCGGCAGCACCTGGGGGCTCTGGATACCGACACTGCGCTCGGCGCCTATGGGCTCGACACGCTGAAGATTCCGGGAACGAATACTACTGTGGGCGGCACTGCAACGGACCTCGACTATTTCGGAATTCCGTCCTTCCAATTCACTACGTTTGCCAATCTGGGCAACGCGAGCACCGGCAATCCCTTCGTTTTTCGCGACAACCAATTCGTCGAAAACGAGAACCTTACCTGGACCAGGGGGCATCACCAGATCCGCGTGGGCGGGGAGTGGGATCATGTGGATCTGAATCACTTCCAACCGCAGGGCGCCGCCTTTCAAACCGCGCGCGGCACGTTCGGATTTAACGGCACCAGTACCGAGCCGTGGACTTGCACGGGCGGGCCGCCGGTCTCCGCGGAAAAATGTACGGTCGCGGCTGGAGCGCCGAGTACTACTCAGTTCAGCTCATTTGCCGATTTCCTGTTGGGCCTGCCTTATGAGGACGGCAAGGCCACACAGCTTACCGACCCCATCGCGTTACGCTGGTCGACCTGGGCATTTTATGGACGCGACCAGTGGCAAGTCACGCCAAAACTGAGCGCCAATCTCGGCCTGCGTTGGGAGCGTTATCCCATGGCGTACAGCGATCATGACAAGGGAGCGCGTGTATTGGATACGACGCCTGGAACTCCAGACTTCATGGACGTTCTCATCGGCGGATACGGCTCGATTCCAAAGAACGACGGCATTAATATCGGTCCCGGATTGTTCCTGCCCAGAATCGGCGTTGCTTACTCGGTGACACCCAAGACCGTGGTTCGGCTGGGCGGGGCGATGGGAGCTGACGACAACAATTGGCGCTATCTCCGCAACGACTATCCGACGGTGATCATCAGCGCCCTCACCGGAAACAGTACGGGCGGCGCCGTCAACTACAGCACTGCCTCGCCTTCTACCAGCTTGACCGGGCTCAATGCCACCGGGCCGTATCATCAACTGCCCACGGGCATTGTGGCGCCAGCACCGATAAATCTCAGCACGGGCCTGGTTCCGCTTCCAACTGGAACAGGTACCAGCACCATAGGCTCGTATCCAAATTTCCGCCGCGGGTACATTTATTCCTACAACCTCACCGTGGAGCAGCAGTTCGCCGGATTCGTGGCTGATCTTGGCTACGTGGGCAATCGGGAGATTCGTCCCATAGAAAACACGGCCCTCAACTCCTCGCCCATCAACGGAGGCGCGGCAGGAGGGCAGCTGACTGCCGCAGGTCTTGCCGCAGGTCTTCTTCCAGCAGGTCAATCCTATGCAGGGGTCAGCACTTTGATTCCGCTGGGACACAACTATTACGACTCGATGCAGGCCAAGGTCACCCGGCGGATCGGCGAGGCCTCGCAGATCGGCTTGCTCTATACGTGGTCGAAGACGGAGGACTTTGAGGACAATGAAGAGCTAAGCGGAATCAGTTGGCCCTATCCGTCCTATTTCGCAAAGAACAAGGCCCGGGCCGGGTTCGATCGCAAATACAACCTTGAAGCCTACTGGGTTTACAAACTTCCCTTTGGAAAGGGCCAGCTCATGGCGACCCACGGCATTGCGAACTACCTGGCGGGAGGCTGGACGTTCAGCGGCGTCCTCAGCAGGCTCGCCGGAACTCCGTTCACGCTCACGGATTCCGGGGCCGGCAGCTCCGCCCTCAACGATAATGGCAGCAACACGCAAACGGTCAATCTAAACGGGAATTTCAAGATCACCAATGGACTCCCGCCATGGTCCACCGGCGTTTGCGGGGCCGGGGCTACAACCTGCCGTTACTTCGATCCATCCACCGTTTCGCGCGTGACGACGGCAACGTTCGGAACTCAGGGCCGTAACTGGGTCGTCGGTCCCGGCTATTTTGACGTGGACGCCAACCTGCAGCGGGACTTCAAGATCAGGGAATATCTGACCTTCCAATTCGAAGCACAGGCGATCGCCCTCACCAATACACCGCACTTCGCCAATCCTGATGGAAATATCAATGACTCGACCTTTGGCGTCATCTCCGGCGAGTTGCAGGGAACCAATGCTGGTGGTCTGGGTGGTAGCCAGGGCGAGCGTTTGTGGTTCTTCGGCGGCAAGTTCATCTTCTAACCTTGCTTTTCAGTCGCAAACAGATGCGGCAGCTCCTTCAGGGGCTGCCGCTTTTGTTTCTAGGCGAATTGTTGCGGCCTGAGGGAGTCTCAAGAGGAGCAGCCAAACTCCCGCCTCGCCCGATATAGTGGTTGCTGAATGGGTTGCGGAAGACCGCGCACCGGCAAACCAGGCGGCGCGAGTGTCATGCAACAAAGCCCTTTGGGGGCGGGTTGTATTTCAGGGAATCAAGCACGATAGAAAGCCGTCCATCATGCAGGTAACTGAACAGCGTGTATCCGACAAGCCGACCCGACCACGCCATGCCGTGGCCTCCAGCGAAACTGCGCGCGAGATCAACCGCGACATTCTTCTGCATGCCATCCATCTGCACCAACCTGTGAGCCGGGCGGATCTGGCGCGGCTGACCGGGCTGCAGCCAAGCACGGTGTCGGTGATCACGGGGCAACTCATAGACGAGGGCTGGGTGCTGCCGGGTGCTTTGGGCAGATTGCCGCGCGGCCGGCGACCTACTTACATGTCGCTCAACGATCGGCAAGTGACGCTGGCCATCGACCTGCGGCCGGGAAAGGCCAACCTGGCCGTCGTGGACATCAATGGCAAGATCCTGGGCAGAGACGCGGTTCCCTACGAGCTCAAAGCCGGCTCCACGGCCGACGAAGCCAGGACTGCAATTGCCCATATCGCCCAGGCGGCGCATGCGCTGAAGGCAGCATTCGGGGACCGCATCTTCCAGGGGTTGGGCGTAAGCGTTTCAGGCCGCGTGGACCAGAAGACGCATCGGTTGCTGTTCTCACCCAACGCGCCCTGGGGCCAGATCGATCTGCACGAAGAGTTGCAGAGAGTTCTGGAAGCCCCGATCGAGATGGAGAATGCCGCCAATGCCTGCCTGTTCTCGGAGCGTTGGTTCGGCAACTTCCTCGATACTTCCAACATGCTGGTGGTTTCGGTTTCCGAAGGCATCGGCACGGGCATGCTGGTAGACGGGCGCGTGGTGCGCGGCCGGGACGACATGGCGGGCGAGTTCGGCCACATGACGCTGGAGGAGTCCGGGCCCGTGTGCGGCTGCGGCAACGTGGGCTGCTGGGAGGTTTTTGCATCGAACCGCGCGGGACTCCGCTACTACCGTGAGCTGGCGCCGGAAAGCACGATTGCCACGTTTCAGGAGCTGCTCAATCTGGCCCTCGCCGGCGAGCTGCGCGCGTTGCGGTCCATCGATAAGATGATGGGCTATCTGGCGCGGGGGCTGGCTATGCTGGCTGCCGGCCTGTCTCCGGAAGTGATCATCGTTGTGGGCGACTGCACGGCACTGTGGCCGCGCATTCGCCCGCTGCTTGAGAGCCAGCTGATTGCCAGGTCGTTTACGCCGCACACTCCGCGCTTGGTGCCGGCCATGGATGGCGACGCTGCGCGCCTGCGCGGCGCAGCGGCCCTCGTCTTGCACAAGGTTTTGTTCGGGCAAGCCGACTTCGCTCCAGGCAATGTGCGCGGCGTTGCGTACTCCAGCACACAACACGAGCCAGTAAACGCGTAACTGCCTCTGGGACCCGCCATGATACGGGTCCAGGATAGGTGTCCAGGTTCATCCTGGAAGTCGTGCGGGGATTGTTACGGCGGATTAGAAAATACTCTGTCCGCGAAGAATCGAGGAAGGTCACCGCTCCTCAATTGTCGCGTTGACTTTGGGTCTGTGCTATTCGGATACACCATTTCGTAATCCGCTAGAGAAACGGCATGACGGCACGAGAACCGTCAGCAACTTCTCCATCCCTCCAGGTCCTTGAAGTCGACCATGTAAACGGCGCCATCGGCCAACGTGATCTCGGCGCCAAGAATCGAGCTCGATGGCGTAACTTCCATGATCCTGATCGCTTTTACCGGGTCGAGCTCTTGCGGCGTCCATGCCGTATCGTCCGTCTTGTGCAGCATGGCGGTGATCATCAACTCCATCGGAGGGTTCTTCGCGGTGCGTTTGCGGTGCACGTACAACACCGTGCTTTCGTCGGCCTCCGCATTAAAACCGCGGTGCACCTGGCTTTCAACTTCGTCCCAGCCCGAGTAAGCCACGAGCGCCACCTGGCGGCCGGCAATCGCCGCCGTAATCCCGCGCGCTTTCCCGTACTCAAATGCGCGCACTGCGGCGCTTTTGCCGTCCATGTGGGGCAGGCCATAATGGCCTAGCGTCAGTTCGTGCTCGAAGGCGAGCCGGCAGCGGTCCACGCGCACCACGCCACCCGGCACGGTGATCTCCGCCAGGTCGATGATGTAGCCGACGCCGTTGTTCGGCGGCTTGCGCATCATCAGCTGCCGGTAGAGCACACCGTTGCGCACGCCGTTGAACACAATGCACTGCGAAGTCCCGTAGGCGCCCTTGGCGGCTGCTGTGTTATCCACGGTGCGCCCGGTGAGGTAGAAATTGATGTCGGCGCCGCGCAAATCGCGGGGGTCCAGGCTACGGAAGCTGTACTCCTGTGATGTGCCGCCCCGGGGATTGTGGTCCTCCCACGGGAAATGCGTATTGAATACCAACTTGGAATAATTGTGATCGTCGTCGTACACCTTGCCGGAAACGATCTCCGACGCCCCGCTGCTGCCGTGATTGATCAGGACAATGCCGGGGCGTTCGAGAACCGTCCTCTTCGACCGTTTTCCCAGCTCCACCCACGTGCCGTCGTTCTCCTGCGCCGTCCAGAAGGGCGAGTCTTCCGGCAGCGCGAGGCAGATGAACGGCAGAAACATGAGGAACGGGCTCGCCGGGCAACTGTAGTTCTGGATCGCGAATTCCCGGTGGCCGTAAAAGCCCAGGCTGGGGATATCGTTTTGGTAAAAGTCTTCGCGCGCGGCGAACTGCAGAATCGAGCCGGAGCACAAGCGCCGCGCCCATCCGGGATCGAGCGGCGGCTTGGACGCGAGCAGAAATGAGGCCGGGAAGCCGCCCGAAATCCAGGAACGGTAGCAAATGCTTCTAGCCCACATGTTGATGAAGCCATTGCGCCCGAAAAAATTGGCGTAGGACTGAAACAGCTCCACGAAGCTCTTCTCGAGCACGGCGGCGATCTCCGGATAATGCTCGCGACCGAAGGCGCGGCTCCAGATGGTTCCGTAGACCACAAACAAACTGATCGTGTAGTAGTTGTAACTCTGCTCCAGATACCATCCGTTGCCCGCATGGTACGACGCAATCCACATCAGGTGGTTTTTCAGCAGATCGTCGTCGATGGCGTATCCGTTCTTTTTGAGGAAAGAAAGTGCGCAGATGTTGAACAGCCGCCAGTTGTTCTGCGTCGTGCGATGATGCGCCCACTTGGAGATGGTCACGGCCATCTCGTCCTGCTGCTGCCGCGTCAGATGCGGCCACAGCACATCGGGCATCAGCAACAGCGTCTTCGTCAGCCCGCCGAATTCGCACGTGAACTGATAGGTCGCCTCAGGCAGATCCTCGGGCAGCGGCAGGCTGTTTGCGTGTCCCGGCGTAAACGCGTTGTAGAAATGATGGCAATAATAATCCCGCAACTTGATGTCGCCGATGCGGGCCTCGGGATCGACGTGGATCAACGGCGCCGCAAGATTGAAGGTCCTCTCCAAGGCCTCGAACTCGTACGAGCGATGCCGCCACGCCGGCGCATCCGGCTGGGGATAGGACTTGCCGGGCACCAGGGGAAAGACAATCGGCGAGTCAAAATCCTTCACGTGCCGGAATGCCCGTCCCAAAACGTATTGGGCGCAATCGATATAGTGATTCCTCGTCATCCCTGTGATGGGACTGAGGTCGAGGTCACGCTCCCTGACGGCAAAGGCGTCTCCTGTCAGGCTCGCATCGGTGAGAATGGCTGAATCCTTCATATTTCTGGCCTGTGCGCACCTGGGTTAGGAGTTTTGCAATTTATTCATGTCTCGAATAATAACACAAGATGCTGCCTAATATATGGCTCTTTATGGGCCATATATTGCCCAGTTAAGCGATTGAATCCAAATCGTCATGAAGCGGAGCGCGTTGCGCGGCACGCACTGCTCTGTAAGAAATCCTCAAGGAGGACGCCAAAGGGGGCTCTGGCGGGCACACCATGGCTGGTCTTCTTACGGAAGTAGCAGTCACTTTACGAGGAGACGGAGGTGGCGATCAGTTCCCGCTTGCCGGGCGCGAGGCTGCGCGGTTGGTGAAGTAGGATGTGCGCCAATTAGCGCATGGGCCTGGCTGTCTTCGGACGAAGGGCGAATCCGCAGCTGATGCCGGGAACCGTTGGGCAGTCTGGCTTCGCCCTCATCTCGTGCACATGCAGAGAAGGTACAATCTCGCAGTTTCTGCGAAAAGTCCGTCGTCCCGGAAGCTCGAAACGCGATAGTCGAACGCGACGGCGAGCGAACGCAAGAGCATCGAAGGGATGCGCTATACTCCTGGGGTAGTTGGAAGAGGAGACTCAACATGCGTCTGCAGGCGATGGCGAGAATCATCCCGGCCTCGATTGCTTTGACGACGATCCTGGCATCGGGCGCCGCGATGGCGCAGATGGCTGGCAGCAACACCGTGCTGGCGCCGGCCGATCTCGAAAAAATGTTTCCGCCCACTGTTTATTACGACGGCCAGACGGCGCCCGCGCAGTTGCGCAACTCCGGCGGCGTCAAGTTTGCCGATGGCCATTTTGCTCTGGTCAGCTTGGTTGACACCAGCGGTTACTCGACGGGGGTTGCAGCGAAATACCAGGGATACCTGATCGCCGAAGTTCCTCTAAAGATGGAAGGGAAGTCGTTGGCCGCAGGCGCTTATGGCTTCGGCTTTCTGGAGGGCGGCAAATTTCTGGTCACCGATCTGGGCGGCCACGATGTGCTCACCGTGCACGCGGCTACCGACGATGCCATGAAGCGGCCCCGCCCCTTGCAGGTGATTGCGGATTCCGCGGGCGGCTTTCGTCTTTATGCGGGCCGCAGCTACGTGCACTTTGACCGGTAGCGCGAATGGCGCGGGGTTTCCACCAGCCAGATTTCCGTAGCAAACATTGCTGGCGGGCTCAAGGGCAACGCGTCCTTGCGCCGGCGATCGTTCAATACCTCCTCGCCGCCTGCTTGCTCGGCTCGATGACCGCGGCCGCTCTCGAACCATCCACGCCGCTCTCGAGCTATGCCAGGCAAGCGTGGGCGATGGAGAGCGGACTGCCACAGAATTCCGTGCAGTCACTGCTGCAGACAAGGGATGGCTTTCTGTGGCTGGGAACCGAAGCGGGGCTGGCGCGCTTCGATGGCAGTGGATTTCAGGTCTTCGATCGCGGTTCACATCCCGCACTTCCCGGTCCCTCGTTTCCTGGCCCCTCGCTTCCCGGTAATGACGTGCGCTGCCTGTTCGAAGCCAGTGACGGAACGCTGTGGATCGGCACCAGTGAGGGGCTGGCGCTTTGGAAAGACGGTAAGACGACGGCGTTCACCACGCGCGACGGATTGCCGGCGAACGGAATTCGTGCGCTGGCCGAATCTGCGGACGGATCTCTATTTGCATGGACCGACCTGGGCCTGGCGCGACGCAACGGTGAGCGCTTCGTTGCGGTGAGCAACATCGATGCCTTTCCTGGAAGCGGGCCATCTTTAACGGTGGGACTTCCTGGAGTTGCACAGTTCGAAGCGAAACTGGAAGACGGCACTCTCGTCCAGGGCGATAGAAATTCCTTGGAATTGACTCCGGCGAGAAAGCCTGCGGGAATTCCAACCCGGCTGGCGATCGGCGAGGGACTTCCGGGCAGCCGGATTCAGACCGTTTTTGCCGATCGGGAGGATGCGCTCTGGATCGGCACCAGCGCCGGACTAGTGCGCGTGGAGGCGGACAAGGTCGAGCGGTTTCCTGTGAGCGATCCCCTGGCCACGGCGTCGATCCTGGCGCTGATGGAAGATCGCGAAGGCAATTTGTGGGTGGGGACCGAAGGCGGCGGACTGCACATCTTGCGCGACCAGCGTTTTCGCACGCTCGGTGCGCACGAAGGCCTTTCTTCCGACGCGACAACCGCAGTGGTCGAAGACGGCGCAGGAACGCTGTGGATCGGGACCGAGGGAGACGGCTTGAATGCCTTGCGCGCGAGCACGGCGGGAACGAATACGAACCCGGTGCGCACCTGGACCGTGCGGAGCGGGCTGGCGAGCAATGTGATTCTGTCGCTCGCGGCCGCTCCCAACGGCGACCTGTGGGTTGGCACGCCCGATGGCCTCGACCGGATTCAGGCAGGCACGACCAAGACATTCACCTCTGCCGATGGACTGCCGGACGATTTCATCCGCTCGCTGCTGATCGATACCGATAGGTCGTTGTGGATCGGAACCAGGCGTGGGCTGGCGCACTGGACAGCCAAGAGAGGCGTGCTTGTAAATCAGAACTCGCCGGCATGGATGGAAACCTACACCCAGGCTAGCGGACTGGGCAGCGACCTAGTTGGCGCGATGGCGCGCGACACACATGGCGACCTTTGGGTTGCAACGTTGGCCGGCCTGTCTCGGCTCGATGGCGGCAAGATCGTCAACTTTACCACCGCGAACGGACTTTCGAGCAACGTGGTCACCGCGCTTTTGCCGCGCCGCGATGGCACGCTGCTGATCGGCACGCAGGACCACGGGTGGGATGTGTGGGATGGCCGTGGATTCTCGGCGGCCATGGACAACGGGCTTGACCAAACTACCATTCATGCCATTCTCGACGACGGCGGCGGACATCTCTGGTTCGCAACCGGCAATGGCATTGCGCGCTGCGACTGCAATGCCATGCGTGGAGCCGGCGCCGCGCCGTGGTGCACGCACTGGATGGAATTCGGCACCGCCGACGGACTACGCAGCCGTGAGACCGCGACCAACAGCCATCCGTCGGCCTGGCGCTCGCGCGATGGGCGCCTGTGGTTTGCTACGCCCAAGGGACTGGTTGAAGTGGATCCGACGCGCTTTCCCGTCAACACTCTGCCTCCGCCGGTCGCACTGGAGCGGTTCGCCGTTGACGACGTAGACCAGCCATTGCATGGAGCAGACTCGCGGTTGAGAGTCGCGGCTGGCCATGTGCACTTCCAGTTCGACTACGCCGGATTGAGCTTTACCGCGCCGCAGAAGGTGCGCTACCGCTACATACTTGAAGGCTTCGACCGGGGCTGGACCGAGGCTGGCTCGCGCCGTGTCGCCTACTACACGAATATTCCGCCGGGGCGTTACACATTTCGCGTGCAGGCGGCCAATAACGATGGCGTCTGGAACACAACCGGCGCGGCGCTCGAATTCGATTTGCAGCCGCACTTCTATCAGACGCTCTGGTTTTACGCGCTTTTGCTTACGGCCATCGCGGCAGCGGTCCTGCTGCTGGTCAAGCGGCGGCTGCGCGTGGCCGAACACGCATTCAAGGCCGTGTTGGGCGAGCGCAGCCGCATTGCCCGCGAGATCCACGACACCCTGGCGCAGGGCTACGCGGGCATCTCGGTGCAGTTGGAGTTTCTCGCGGAGTTGCTGCGGCTGCGCAAGGTGGACGATGCGGTGAAACAGTTGAACCTGACGCGCGAATATGTCCGCGAGGGATTGGCCGATGCGCGGCAATCCATCTGGTCGCTGCGCACGCAGGACGCGGCGGAAACCACGCTCCCGGTGCGGCTGCGGCGCATGGTGGAAGCTGCCGGCAACGGGCTCGCCGCCGATTTCAAACTATTTGGTGCGTACCGGCCATTGCCCGCGGAAATGGAGCGGGAACTGCTGCGTGTGGCGCAGGAGGCCGTGCATAATGTGAAGAAGCATGCAGAGGCACGGCATCTGTTTGTCCAATTGGAGTACGGCGCGGAGGCGATTGTGCTGGAAGTGCGGGACGACGGACGCGGGGGCGCGGTTGAGCCCGCGGCTGGATCTGCGATGGGGCACTTTGGATTGACCGGAATGAATGAGCGCGCAGCGGCGATTGGTGGAACGCTGGAAGTGACGAGCCAGTCGGGCGCAGGAACCACTGTGTGCCTGCGCGCCCCGGTGCCGATCGGCGTGCGGGAACAGGCAGGAGAGCCACGGTGACAACTGAATCCATTCGCGTGCTGATTGTCGAAGACCACAACGTGGTGCGCCAGGGACTGGTGGCGCTGCTCAACGTGGTGGAAGGTCTGAAAGTGGTCGGCGAAGCCGCCGACGGTGTGGAGGCCATCGCGCAGTTTCGCAAGCATAGGCCGGCAATCACGCTCATCGATCTGCGGCTGCCGCGGATGGGCGGCGTGGAGGTGATCCAGCGCTTGCGCATGGAAGACCCCCAGGCGCGGTTCATTGTGCTGACCACCTACGACGGCGACGAAGATATCTACCGTGCGCTGAAGGCCGGCGCCAAGGCGTATCTGCTGAAGGGCATGACCACCGACGAGCTGGTTGCGGCTATCCGCGCGGTCCACGCGGGCAAGTCGCATATTCCGCCTGCCATTGCCGAAAGACTCGCCGAGCGCATGGGCTCTGAAGACCTGACGCAACGTGAGCTCGACGTGCTGGAACAGATCGTGAGCGGTAAGAGCAACAAAGAGATCGGAACGGAGCTGGACATCTCCGAAGCCACGGTCAAGACGCACATCAACAGCCTGCTGAGCAAGCTGGGCGTCACGGATCGAACCCAGGCCGCCACGGCAGCCATCCGGCGGGGAATCGTTCCATTGGAATCCTTGAGAAAGCAAGAGCCACGATGACCAGAGCCGTGAAAGCCGCGTATCTGTGCGCAGCTGTGATGCTGCTGTTGTCCGGGTCTGCGCGGGGGCAAAAATCCACGTGGCGGCAGGCCACGGACGCGGAGCTGCAGTCGGTGTTGCCGTCGCGGGCGCAAGTAGAAAACGAACACATCGAGACCGAGATGCGAACCGCGTCCGGAATTGTAAATGGCCGCGGCCAGTTTATCGCCGGCGTGGTTCTGCTCACCGCCGGATACTCGGCCGATGGCAAGTACTCGCACTACCTCATCGTGCAGGTGCCGGTGCGGCTGGGTGGAATCCTGCTCAAGCCCGGCTATTACGTTTTCGGATGGATTCGTGCGGGAGCCGAGGACACGCTCCGCGTGCACTTCCACGTGGCCGCGACGGGCGAGCTGGTGGGAACCACAGACGCTCACCGCATTACCGGCTCGAGCCGCGTGGAGAGCCTGCGCATCTGGCCGCCGGACGAAAAAGCGATTCTGCAGATTGGACGATTCGGAATCCCTTACGAGCTAAACAAATAGGTTTCGGACCGCTTCTCCACCTTTCGGTTGATCCTGCCCGGCGAAGCTCGTCCGTATACTGGCCGGCATGCGCGCTTCCCTCTTCTTAGGACTGATCTTGGCGAGTGCTCCTGTGTTGCTCCTATCACAGGCGACAGATTCCAGCACTCCTTCCCCTGTGTCTTCGCAAGATGCCCAGGCACCCTCTTCAGGCGGTGTGAATACCGGCGCTCCGCAGTCAGCCCAGTTTGACGAGCAGCACCGGCCGATCACCGCGGGAGGTTTTGTGAAGAGCGGTCCGGTGATCTTCGAAGACATTTCGCAGAAGGCTGGTCTTACGCACTGGACCCACAAGATGGGGACTAAAGGAAAGAAATACATCATCGAGACCAACGGCTCGGGAGTCTGCCTGATCGACTACGACAATGACGGATGGCTCGACATCTACGTCGTGAACGGCTCAACCTTCGATGCCCTGGACGGCAAAGAGACGCCGCCCCACGCCGCGCTCTTTCACAATAATCACGACGGCACATTTACCGACGTGAGCGCGAAGGCGGGTGTGAGCAACGACCGCTGGGGATTTGGCTGCGCCGTGGCCGACTACGACAACGATGGCTGGCCCGATCTCTATGTGTCCAACTGGGGCAAGAACCGGCTGTATCACAACAATCACGACGGCACGTTCACCGACGTCGCCGAAAAAGCTGGAGTGACATTGGGCAACTGGTCCACGGGCGCCACGTGGGGAGATTACGACGGCGACGGGTGGCTCGATTTGTTTGTGCCCGGTTACGTGCATTTCGATCGCAACAATCTGCCATCGGGCAGCGTAAGTGGAATGCCCGATACATTTTGTACCTTCCGCGGCGTCGCGGTGAACTGCGGACCAAGAGGCTTGAAGGGCGAACCGGACCATCTGTTTCACAACAACGGCGACGGCACGTTTACCGACGTGAGCGAAAAGGCCGGGGTGGCCGATAAGCCGGGTTACTACGGGCTGAGTTCGCTATTTGTCGATATCAACAACGACGGCAAAGTCGACCTGCTTGTAGCCGACGATTCGACGCCTAACTATCTCTATCTGAATAAAGGCGACGGAACATTTGAGGATGTGAGTTACTCGTCGGGATATGCCGTGAACGAGGCGGGACGCGAGACTGCATCGATGGGCATTGCGGCCGGCGACTTTCAAAATAACGGCATGGTCGACATCTTCAACACCACCTTTTCCGACGATTACAAGCCGCTCTATCGCAACGAGGGCGACGCCAACCTGACCGACATCAGTTACCAGTTGGGCATTGCCGAAATCTCGGTGCCTTTTCTCGGATGGGGCGACGCGTTCTTCGACTACGACAACGACGGCTGGAAGGACTTGATGATGGCCGACGGCCATGTCTATCCCCAGGTCGACCAGCACCCATGGGGCACAAGCTGGGCTCAGCGGCCCATGCTTTTTCACAACGTCGCAGGCAAAAAGTTTGAAGCGGTTCCGGCGGTCGAGGGCTCGGGGCTTGCCGATGTCATCTCCGGGCGCGGCATGGCAGTGGGCGATCTGTTCAACGATGGCAAGCTGGATGCGGTGATCAACGTGATGGATGGCCATCCGGTACTGCTGCGCAATGTGAGCCCGGACCACAATCACTGGCTGGAGCTGAAGCTGGTGGGCGGGCCCGGGAGCCCGCGAGACGCAGTCGGCGTAACGGTGTATATAACGGCCAACGGTATGAAGCAGCGCGGCGACGTGCTTAGCGGCGGCAGCTATGCTTCAAGCAACGACCCGCGCCCGCACTTTGGCTTAGGCCAGGCGACAACGGTCGACGACATCGAGGTGCATTGGCCCAGCGGCAAGGTGGAGCACTTCACCGTGCTCGGCGTAGATCGCATCGCGACCATCACCGAAGGAAAAGGGAAGTAGTAATCCACTTCGCAATCCATGCCCAAGCATTTTTTCGCGTTTTTTGCGAAAAGGGTGGGAAGGGGAAAACACCAGGCACCTCCATTCCGGAACCGGCTTAAAACAGCAGCCGCGTCGTGATTGCGATCTCGTGGTTATAACTGTGGAACCTGCTGGTCGCAATCTGCTCGCCCGCGCCCGCGCAAATCCCCAGCCGGCTGTGAGTGTCGCGGGCATGGATCCTGCGCGTCACAAGCAATCCCGGAGTGGCAAAGACCTGTGTCTTGCCGTCGTTTGCGCCGCCCTTGAAATACGTGGAGTTGAACTCAGCCTCAGGCCAGAAGTATTTGGCAAGATGCGCCTGGATGGCCGTATTCCACACCACCGTGCGTCCCAGCGTGGTCGTATCCATCACCGGCAGGCTCGCGCCGAGCGTACTCTGCACGTCGAATCGCCCGAAGCCCTTGCCAAAGCCCAGGTTTGGAGAAACGGTTGCGTCGGCGCTGCCATTTTTGTAACTGCCGGTAGGAATCGTAGACGTCAGAAACGCGCTCAGAACATAACTCCCGTGCTCTGCGCCTCCGGCTAGATAGCGATACTTCAAGAGAAATGACATATCGCCCGCACCATTGGCTACGGTTGGAACGCTGTGCTTGAGGTAGGGCGGAAGGTTCACAGCGACTTCAGTATTCGCAAACGGGATCAGATAGAGACCTTTGCCTCCGTCCAGGTTCCAGGTTTGCACGTGATTCGAGGCGGTCTGACGGATGAAATCCGTTCGGGCGACCTGGATCAAGCCGACATAGGTCGTGATTAAGGGTGGCGGCCAGGCGGGCTGTCTGGCTTGCGTTTGGCTGGTGCGCTGCTCCCATTGCGCAAGAAAGTTTTGCTGCGCAGCCAGCGGCAGGGACGATGCGAGCAGCGTAAGGATCACGATCGATTTGCGTTGCATTGGACCTCGCTCAGGGAAGGGAAGACTCCGAGGAAAGAAAAGAATCGCTGCGAAGATAGCAAGCCGTGCTGCGCTCGACAACCAACCTAGGATGGAGAAAACGTTCCATCCAGCTCCTACAGACTTTGCAGCCCACCTGTGGCGGCTGCGCGGACCCAATCTCAAACTTTCGATGGATATTTTTCTTCTCCCAATGCCCGATGCCCGGCGCTGCGCGCAAACGTAAGATGGCTCACGCGATGCTTCCCCGCGTCTCCGTGTCACCAATGGTGCGTGTTGCCGGCAGTTTGCTGCTTGCGCTGGCGTGTGTCTGTGCTTTCATGGCGTGGCGGACGCACCCGGCCCGCGCACAAGAAGATCCCGCCGCGGTCAGGGCAATTTACTCGCAGAAGGTGGCCGAACATTACCGGCTTCCTTTTGCTGCCGATCAATACTCGTTGAATGCCTTTCTGCCTTCGAATGCCACTACCGATACCGGCCAGTTTATAGACCCTAAAAAGTTCCTCTCGGCGAACTATTGCGGCCACTGCCATCAGCAGGCCTACGCGGAGTGGCGACAAACCGTGCACGCCAATTCATTCCGCAATCCTTGGTACACGAAGAACATCAATCTTCTGATCAACGAGCGCGGCATCGAGTACACGCGCCACTGCGAGGGTTGCCACAATCCAATCGCGCTGGCTTCAGGCGCATTAACCAAGGGCTCGCCCATCGATCGCAGCTTCGATGCGGACGGCATCACCTGCGCGGTGTGCCACTCCATCCAGAAAGTGGATACGCGCGGCACCGGCAGTTATGTCCTCGCCCAGCCCGCGGTGATGGTTGATGCCGATGGCAAGCCCATCTATGGCGAGGTCCCGGACAAAGAGATCTTGGCGCATCTTGATCGCCACTCCAAGGCGGTGATGAAGGACTTCTACCGCACCAGCGAGTTTTGCGGCGCATGCCACAAGGCGGCCCTCCCGCGCATGTTGAATCACTACAAATGGCAGCGCGCTATCTTCCTTTACGACGAATGGCAACAGGCTTCGTTCTCGAAGCAGAATCCTCTTCCGTTCTACGTAAAGGACAAGGTGTCTACGTGCCAAAGCTGCCATATGCCGTCAGAGAGCCTCACGCTGCCGGATTATGGCGCTGAAGATGGCAAGCTGTCCTCGCATCGTTGGCTCGGCGCCAACACTCTGCTCTACAAGTACTTCGGTTATGACGAGCAACTTCAGAAAACCATCGATTTTCTGCACAACGGCGCGCAGAAGACCGGAGTGCTGAACGTCGATCTGTTCGCCCTCGAGCGTAACGGCGAAAAGCCGATCGCTCCGCTGGGCAGTGAAGCTTTCGAAATTGCTGCAGGCGACGTTCTGACGGTCTCGGTCGTTATTCAAAACAAGGGAATCGCGCACACTCTCGTGCCTGAGCAGCGCGACTTCTACGAATGCTGGGTGGAGTTTGAGGCTAAAGACGCAGCCGGCCGCACCTTGACGCATTCCGGAAGACTTCTTCCCGACGGCACGCTCGATCCCACCGCCCACAGTTTCACCAATCGGCTCATCAACGATCGCGGCACGCTCAATGACCTGCATCAGGTGTGGGATACGCGCGTGGTCGCTTACAACAACACCATTGCCTCAGGGCGCTCCCAGATTGTGCGCTACCAGTTCAAGGTTCCTGACGACGCGACTGGGCCGATCACGCTCACTGCAAAAGTGAATTACCGCCGCTTCAACCAGCACTTCATTAACTTTGTCATGGGCGGGCACTACGACATGCCGGTGGTTGAAATAGCTGCACGCACACGTACACTGGCGCTGGGCTCGAACGCCGCCGCGCCGCCCGATCCCGCGGACAATCCGGAGTGGATGCGCTGGAATAACTATGGCATTGGCCTGCTGGACGCGCAGCAATATGCAGAGAGCGCGCGCGCCTTTGAACATGTGGCGCAGTTGCGGCCCGACTATGGCGACGCATATACCAACGTGGCCATCGCCGAATACTCGTGGCAGCGGTACAGCGATGCGCGCGCCAATCTCGAAAAGGCGCTGCGGCTGGCTCCGCACAATGCCCGCGCGCTTTACTATCTGGCGCTGGTAGAGCGCATTCAGGGCCACCCTGACGCTGCCATCGCCGACTTGCTGGAAGTGATTACGCAATTTCCCCGCTCGCGCGACGCGCACCGCGAGCTTGGCTTCTCGTTTTATCAGCAGCACAAATATGAGGAGGCGCGCGCCGAGTATGAGGCCGTGCAATCGATTGACCCGGACGATCTCTCTGCGCATTACATTCTTTCCATCGTCTACCGGCGCCTGGGAGTAAAAGACAAAGCCGCGCGCGAAGCCGCTGCCTTCGCGGATCAGAAGGACGACCCCACAGCCAGCCCCTACGCGCTCGAGTACCTGCGCAAGCATCCTGAAGTGACGGCCGAGAGCGTGCCCTGGCATATTCACAGCAGCGTGGAAACCGATCACGCGGGGCACACGGACGGAAACGGTCAATGAATCTGCGGCTGCCGATTCTTTTCTTGATTGTGGTTTGTTCGTCCTTTGCGCTAGCCTCTTCCCGCAGCCAACGAGCGCGCGGCGCCGCTGTCTTTGTGGCGAGCGGATGCCAGCACTGCCACACCATTCGCAATGTCGGCGGGCACAAGGGTCCCGATCTCTCGGGCATAGGAAGACGGATGCCGAAGGCAGCCTTGCGGCAGCAGATTGTGCATGGCAGCAAGGTCATGCCCGCATTCGGAGAAGTCCTCCAGCCCGACGAGATCAACGATCTCATAGCCTACTTGCACTCCTGCCGCGAGAAATCCGCCAAAGCCGCACCCGCGCAGGGCTCCAACTAGGTTTTCGGGCAGCTCTTCCACTTTACCCACGCGCAATTGCTGCGCGCAGTGCAGCCGCGACCTCTTCCTGCTGTTCAGCTGTGATGCGGTTAAAGAAGGGCAGCACCAGCGTGCGCCTGGCGATAGATTCGGTGAGAGTAAGCGGTTCGCCGGCGGTCTGGCGCTTCCTCCAGGCCGGCTGCAAGTGGATGGGCGCAAAGTAGCGACTGGTAGCAATGCCTTGGCCGGCAAGCTGCTCGTGCACCCTGTCGCGGTCCACGCCTTCGGAAAGACGCACCACGTAAACGAACCAACTGATCTCGCGGCGTGGGAGGGCGAGCGGCGGACGCTCCAGCCCGTAAATCGTTTCGAGCAGCGTATGGTAACGTGCGGCGGCTTGACGGCGCAGCGCCAGCATCTCCTCGATCCGCCGCAACTGCGCGCGCCCCAGGGCACAAGCTAGTTCCGGAATTCGATAGTTGTAACCGGGTTCAATTTGATCGAGCCAATCGGCACTTGCATCGCGGCCCTGGTTTCTGAGCCGGCGCAGTCGGGCGGTGTGTCCGGTATCGCGCACCAGCACCGCGCCACCCTCGCCCGTGGTCATCTGCTTGTTGGGATAGAAGCCGAGGATGGCCAGATCGCCAAAGCTGCCCGCTTTTCGCCCGTCGAATCTTGCGCCGATGGCTTCGCACGCGTCTTCAATCAATGCCAGTCGATGCCTGTGAGCCAGATCCAAAAGCGCATCTAGTTGCGCCGGTACGCCGAAGGTGTGAACCACCAAGATGGCGCGTGTGCCCGGACCGATCACCCGCTCCACGGCTGACGGATCGAGGTTGAGCGTTTGCGGGTCGATCTCGGCGAGGACCGGCATCGCGCCAGCCTGTAGGACTGCATTCGCCACGCCGGCGAAAGCAAACGATGGAAGGATGACCTCGTCACCCTCTCCAATGCCCAGCGTGAGCAACGCCAGATGCAGACCAGCAGTGCCGGAACTGACGGCCACGGAGTGCTCCACGTCGTGATACGCGGCCAGCTCTCTCTCGAATGCGGCGAGTTCCGGGCCCTGACTGAGGTGCGGTGTGCGCAACACCGCACAAACCGCGGCGATCTCGGCATCCGTAATGTCCGGCTGCGAAAGTGGAATGCGCACGTTCATAAGCGGTCCGGCAGCGCCGCATCGGCACCCGGCGGCAACGGCGAGGGTTGTTTGACGAGCAGGCGGTCGAGCGAAACTGTGGCGAGCACCTGAACAATCGTCTCAGCCGCGGTTCCGTCGCCGTAAAGGTTCGTCATGCCGGCGAGGCTCGAACGGAACGCAGGGTCGAGGGCGCGCTCGAATGCTTCGCCGATCGCGACAGGTTCGGCAGGCGCATCGATCACGTTACGCGCTCGCTCGCGGCCCCGCTGGCGAATGCCCACATTGACGACGGGCAACGCAAACGATGCCGCCTCCATGATGCCGCTCGACGAATTGCCGATAAGCGCATCAGCCTGGCGGAGAAGGCTCCAGTAGGTGACGGCGTCGAGATTCATAAAGACGTGCGTTTGCGCGCGTCTGGTCGCGAGGGCCCGTGTGCGCTCGATGAGCGCGAGCCCTCCCGCGTCGGCATTCGGATACACGAAAACGATTTGCCCTGGCGTCCGTTCGAGCGCGGCAAAAAAAGCATCGGCTTCGGTGTTGGTGTCGCGCAGGATGGTGACTGGATGCCATGCGGCGACGATCGTGGGCGGCGTTAATCGCAGATCCAGCCGCGTTTCCAGCGTCGCGCGATCCAGCAGCGCGGAGCGGCGCAGGTGATCGAGCGATGGCGCCCCGGCGTGATGCACGCGCCACGGTTCCTCGCCCATCGAAATCACGCGCAGGCGCGCCGTCTCCGTCGACGTAAAATGCACATGCGCCAGCTTGGTCAGAGCGTTGCGCACCTGGTCGTCGATGGCGCCCTGGCTCACCTCGCCGCCCTCGATGTGCGCGATGGGGATGCGCAATGCCAGCGCCGTAGCGGCCGGCGCCAGCATCTCGTAGCGGTCGGCGATGAGCAGTAGCAGATCGGGCCGCCATGCGGTGAGCGCGTCGGCCAAGCCCAGAATGGCTACGCCGATGGTCTTCGCCATACCCGTGTCGGTGTCGGAGCTGAGCAGGCACTCGATGCGCGCCCGCACCGGAAAACCGTCGCGCTCAATTTCGACAATCGTGCTACCGAACTGCGGCGCCAGATGCGCGCCGAGCACGAATACGCCCAGCTCAATCTCCGGATGAGTCGCCAGTTCGCGCAATGGCCAATAGAGATGGCTGTAATCCGCGCGCGATGTGGTCACGACGCCGATGCGTCGTCGCGCGCCGGTCAAAACCTCTGCGCTCATGCGTACACCCGCTGCGCACTATTCTTCGTGGTGCCCAGCACGGTCTCGCTGGGGTGATAACCGGGGACCAGCGTACGGAGCTCTGCCAGTGCGGCGGCAAGGTCGCGCACGCGCACGGCGGCCCGGAGTATGGCAAGGCCGTTTGCCAAGTCCCTTGGTTCGGGACGGGCAGCGTGGATGGACAGCAGGCCGTCCTTTACGGGGCTGGCGCGCTCACCATCGTCCCACAACCGCTCAGCAAGCTTGTCACCAGGACGCAAACCGGTGAAATGAATCGGAAGCTCGCGGTCAGGAGCCAGTGTGCGCGCTATGAATCCCGCCAAATCGGCGATGCCGTGATCTGCAGCAAGAGCCGGAGCCAGCACCGAGTCCGAACCCGTGTCCGCCGCGATGTATGCCGCCGCAAGCAGCAGGTTTACGGCTTCTTCCATAGTGAGGAAATAACGGCGCGCCGCCAGATCGGTCACGGTCAGGGGGCCTCCGCGCGCGGCTTGCTCTTGAAAGATTTCTGTTACACCGCCGCTCGAACCCAGCACGTTACCCAATCGCAACGCTGTTCCGCCGCTCGCGAGCACAATCTCCTCCGCGATCCTCTTGGTTGCCCCCATCACCGACGCGGGGTGGACCGCCTTGTCGGTGGAGAGCAGCAGCACCCGCGCGCCATGTTTTGCGGCCCCAGCCACAACTGCCTCTGTCCCCAAAATGTTGTTTGTGATCGCGGCAAACGGCTGCAGTTCAAGCAAAGGAACGTGCTTGTGTGCGGCGGCATGAAAGACAACGCGCGGCTGATGCGCGAAGAAGATCTCCTCCAGAGTCGTGCCTTCACCGGCATCGCCGAGCACGAAAGTTGCTTCGGCGCTGGTTCCCGCGCGGGCCAGCGCTTGTTGCAAGTGGTGAAGATGGTCTTCGCTCGCATCGAGCAGAACCGTGCGGCGCGAGCCCGATTGCGCCAGGTGCAGCGCCAGCGCGGAACCTATGGAGCCCCCCGCACCGGTGATCAGAAGCGGTGTGTCGGCGAAGGCATCCAGAACCTCCGGCTTGGGCCGCGGCAAAGGCGGCCGTGCCAGAAATGCGCGCCAATCGATTCGACTGATGGGTGTGATCACAGCAGAAGTATAAATTGCGGGCAAGTCCAAGTTTCATTTGCCCGGCGCGCTGCCGAAATAGTCTGGCATACGCGCTTGCGTATACTGGTGGGTTCCACGCGAGAGGGGATTGCCACGGTTAGCGTCACAACCATCGCAGGTTTCCGGTCATGGGTGGCTCTATTGCTGGCTGGGGCGGCGCCGCTTTTGGGCGCGCAGTCGCGGCCCGATGCCGAGGCGATTCGTCTGAATGATCGCGGCGTAGCGCTGATGGGCCAGCAGTTTACCGAGCGCGCCGCTGAAAGCTTTGCCGCAGCGTTCAAGAAGGACCCGAAGCTGGCGCAGGCCGCGACCAATGAGGGCATTGCGCTGTTCACGCTGCAAAAGCTCGACGAAGCCAAAGCGATCCTGCGCGAGGCCATCGCGCTCGATCCCAACAATCCGCAGGCGTGGTACAACCTCGGTCTGGTGCAACACGCGGGCAACGAGCCCGCGGATGCGCTGGCCAGCTTTCAGCGGGCGGTGAAGCTCGATCCCAGAGACGTGGACTCTCTGTATTTCGTGGGCGCCTGCTACCAGGAATTGGGGCAGTATGAAAACGCCATTGGGGCATTCGAGAAGACGCTGGCGATCAATCCACTGCACGCATCGGCTGAGTTCGCGCTGGCGCGCTCGCTGCAACGCACCGGTCACACGGCGGAAGCGAGGGAACACTTTAAAGTCTTTCAGCATTTGACGAGCACCAAGATTTCGTCAGCCATTGGTTTGGCGTATGGCGAGCAGGGCCGCTACTCGACAGTGACTCCAATCAAGGAGACGAAGGCTGTCGAGCGACCCATGATTTCGGTGAAGCTCGTGGCACAGCCGATGATTTCCGCGGCTGCCGCGCACACATTTACTACTACCGGCGGCGCGTGCATGATGGACGCGACTGGCTCGGGGCAGATGGATCTGGTGCTGATGCAATCGGGCGCGCAGGCCATTCGCGTCCTGCATGATCGCGGCGCCGGAAGCTTTGAGGCGTTAGATGTTGAGACGGCTGGGCTGAAGGCGAGCGGCCACGCGGTGGCATGCGCCGTGGGAGACTACGACGGCGATGGGTTGAACGACTTAGCCGTGGCAATGGACGACGCGGTGCTGCTGTTTCACAACCTCGGAAATGGGCATTTCAAAGACGTGACAGCCGCATCGGGATTGGCGCCGCGCAACCGGCCCTCGGGCATCACTTTCGTGGACTACGACCACGACGGCGATTTGGACCTGCTGCTTACAGGCGCTCCGTCGCATGCGGGCGGACCGTCCAACGTATTGTGGCGCAACAACGGCGATGGGACCTTCACCGAGCAAACGCAGCCAACTGGCCTGGGCGGAAGCCGCAAGACGGCCTCGGCGATCCTGATCGATTTCAACAACGATCGCGCCGTGGATCTGGCGATGACAGGCGACGGACCTTCACCGCTGATTTACGTGAATCCGCGCGAAGGCAAATATCCTACGCAGCCTCTCTACGAAGGAATTGCACTGCCGCGCACGGTAGGTATCGCGGTGCTTGACTTCAACAAGGACGGCTGGATGGACATGGCTGTGACGCACGCAGGCGCGCCAGGGCTCACGCTTTGGCGCAACGTCGAAGGAGCCAACCACGTTGGCCGGCGTTTTGAGCGCGTAAGTCTGCCGCTACACGGCGCGTTGCGCGGATGGGGCCTGACGGCGATCGATATCGACAACGATGGATGGATCGACCTGGCGGCGATTGTGGAAACGCGAGCCGGGCCCGAGGTGCGCGTGTTGCGCAATCGCGGCAATGGCACCTTTGAAGACGTCAGCCACACGCTGGGCTTGGACGGCATTCGCCTGACTGCGCCGCGCGGACTGATTGCCGCCGACGTAGATGGCGACGGTGCCGCCGATCTAATTGTGACCCAAGAAAATGCGCCGCCGGTCCTACTGCGCAACGTGGGAGCGAACAAAAACCACTTTGCCCGTCTCGACCTGACCGGCTTTGCAGACAACAAAACGGCGCTGGGCGTGAAAGTAGAAGTGTTCGCCAACGGGCTCTGGCAAAAATGGGAGCTCGCCGGCGCTTCGGGCTACCAGACGCAAGCGCCCCCGCAGATTCTTGTGGGATTGGGGCAAGCGCCGGGCATCGACTTGCTGCGCATCCTGTGGCCCACTGGCGTGCTGCAGGACGAGATCGATTTGCCGCAGTCCCGCGTGATCGCCATGAAGGAAGCAGACCGGCGCGGCAGCTCCTGCCCTGTGCTGTTTGTGTGGGATGGGAAGCGTTACAAATTCGTCACCGATGTAATAGGCGCTGCGGTTGTTGGTCACTGGTTTACACCCGCGCGGCGCAACATACCGAATCCCGGCGAGTGGGTGAAGGTGGATGGCGCAAATGTGGCGTTGGTGAACGGCAAGATCAGCGCGCGCTTCATGGAGCCGATGGAAGAGGTGAATTACATCGACCAGTTGCGCATGATTGCGGTCGATCATCCCGAAGATGTGGAAGTGAATCCCGACGAGCGCTTTCTCGACGATCCTCCGTTTGCCTCTGGTCGTGTGATCGCGAGCAGGGGTTTGCGTTTGCCCCTCGGCGCATGGGATGGGCAAGGACGCGATGTGCTCAGCCCGCTCAGCCGACGCGATCACCGGTTTGTCAGCGGATTCACGGCGCTGCCCTACGATGGATTCGCCAACCTCCACGCTCTCACGCTCGATTTGGGTCCGCTGGAGGCGCAGTCCCCGCTGCGGCTACTGATGACCGGCTATGTGAACTACTTCAGTGCGACTTCGCTCTACGCGGCTTGGCAGGCGGGACTGAAGGAAATTCCACCGTACGTGGAAGTCGAGTTGCCTGACGGCACGTGGCAGCGGATTCCGGGCGACGCAGGATTTCCCGCTGGCCTCGAGCGGACCATCGTAGTGGATTTGACCGACAAGTTGCCCGCGGGCACGCGCCGCATTCGCCTGATGACGAATCTGCAGATTTACTGGGACCAGGTTCTGATCGACCAAAGCGCGGATGCTGAGGCGCGCGCCACGGAGATCCCCTTGGCTGGCGCGACGCTGCACTTTCGCGGCTACCCGAAGCAAATCGAAGGCACGAGTCCCGGCGATCTGAATTACAACTACGATCTGGTGAGCCTGACCGGGCCGTTTCAGCACGAGCGCGGTAGTTACACGCGCATGGGCGACGTCACTCCGCTCCTCAAGAACATCAGTGACCGTTTTGTGGTCTTCGGCGGCGGCGAGGAAGTTGCGGCGGAATTTGACGCGGCGCAATTGCCTCTTTTGCCGCACCATTGGAAGCGCGATTACTTCTTCTACGCCAACGGTTACGTGAAAGACATGGACTGGTGGGATGCGTCGCCATTTACCGTGGCACAGATGCCGTTTCACGGTATGTCCTCATACCCTTATCCAAAACCAGAAGAAGACGCGCATTCTCTCGACTACCAGTTGAACTGGAACGATCGTTTCGACTCGGGCGAGCCGGTTCGCTCGTACCGCTTCAACTACCAAATGCTGCCGTCTACGCCGAGCGATGATAGGCTTGTTGATCACGAACCGCGGACCGCACCGGAGAAGCAATGGTGAACGGCCGCGAAAATGATTTGCTGCTGGCACCGGCCGTTCGGCAATTGGAGCTTTTGCGCACAAGAGAGATATTGGCTGCCGAGCTGGCCGAGGCGCACATCCGCCAGATCGAGCGACTCAATCCACAATTGAACGTCTTTGCCGATTTCGGCGCGGAGCGCGTGCGCGCCCAGGCGCGGCGGCTTGACTCTGTGCGCGAACCGCGAGGCCCGTTGCACGGGTTGCCGGTTACGGTGAAATCGTCGATCGCCACCGCGGGTTATCGCTGCGAGATCGGCAGCCTGCTGCACAAGGGCGATGTGCCGGTCGAGGACGCAGTGGTCGTAGCGCGGCTGCGCGCCGCCGGAGCGTTGATTCTGGGCACAACGAATTGTCCAGAATTTCTAATGGCGTATGAAACCGCGAATCTGCTCTACGGCCGGACACGCAACCCGTGGGACCTGGACCGTTCGCCCGGCGGATCGAGCGGAGGCGAGTCCGCGGCCATCGCCGCAGGAATGTCGGCGGGGGGGCTGGGCAGCGACAGCGGCGGATCGGTGCGGGTTCCAGCACATTTCACGGGCATCTGCTCGTTCAAGCCTACGCCTGGGCGTATTCCGGGTCGCGGGCATCTGCCGCCGTGTGTGGGGCCGTTTGCAATTCTGGGCGCTATTGGACCCATGGCGCGCAGCTTGGGCGACGTTGCGCTGTTCTTCCGCACTCTCAGCGGCCAGGACCCACTCGATCCAGTCAGTCCGCCGGTTCCGTATCGAGAACGTAACCTGGACGAGTTACGCTCCCATCGCATCGGATTTTTTGAAGATGACACTCTGATTCCAGTGACGCCAGAGACGCGCGCCGCGGTGAACGCAGCAGCGGCGGCACTGCGCGAGGCAGGTTTTCGTGTCGAGCCGTTCCGGCCGCGCACGCTCGAGCCGTTGCGCAAGTTGTGGTGGACATTCTTTGTACGGTGCGGAGCCATGTTCTACGAGCCGGAGATTCGCGGCAAGCGCGATCAACTCAGCCCCATCTTTACCGAGTTTCTTTCCATCGCCGAAGCCGCCGCGCCGCTCACTGCGACTGAATTGCTCGATGCATGGGCAGAGATGGATCTGCTGCGTTCGAAGATGCTCGAAGAGATGAAGGAATATCCCATCCTGCTGTGCCCGGTAGCCGCCATTCCCGCGTTTCGTCATGAGGAGCGCACCTGGACGATCGATGGCGCGTCGGTTGCCTACCTCGATGCGGTCCGCTACACGCAGTGGTTCAACACGCTGGGCGCACCTGCAGCGGTTGTTCCCGTCGGCCGCTCGCCGGAAGGATTGCCCATCGGCGTGCAGATTGCTGCGCGTCCATTCGAGGACGAAGTGGCGCTGGGTGTGGCCGCCGTGGTGGATGCGGCATTCGGATACCGTCCCCCGGCCATCGCGCTTACCTGATCCGTTTGCCTCCACCTTTCGATGGAGGCGCGCAGCCCGCAATCGAGCTACACTGGCGCTTCCCTAATAGATGGAGGTCGGACGGAGAACTCCGCGTGCGCGAAAGTTTGCAGCAGAGGTTTGCCGAGAGTCCCGATGTCCTGCTTGGCGCGCGCAGCCAAAGGACGCTGGTGCCGGTGCTCGATTTCTTCCTGGGCGGAGACGAATTTGTCACCATGGCAGGGCCGTGCTCGGTGGAAACTGAGAGCCAGCTCATGGCCACCGCCCATCACGTGCGCCAGGCGGGTGCGCGTGTCCTGCGCGGCGGCGCATTTAAGCCGCGCAGCTCCCCTTATGCGTTTCAAGGTCTGGGCACCGAGGGTCTGAAGCTGCTTGCCGCGGCGCGCGCAGCCACTGGATTGGCCGTAGTAACCGAGGTGATGTCGGAGAGTGATGTCGCGCTCGTCGCTGAATATGCCGACATTCTGCAGATAGGCTCGCGCAGCATGGAAAACTACTCGCTGCTCGAAGCCGCGGCGCGATCGGGCCGTCCCATCCTCTTGAAGCGCGGGATGGTCGCAACTATCGCTGACCTGCTGCGCGCTGCGCAGGTTGTCCTTGACCATGGCAATCCCAACGTGATTCTTTGCGAGCGCGGCATCCGCACCTTTGAAACCGCGCTGCGCAACACCTTCGATGCAGCCGGCATCGCCCTGCTCAAACAAGTGACGCACTTACCAGTGATCGCCGATCCCAGCCATGCGGCTGGGCATCGCGAGCTGGTTCCTGCGCTGGCGCGCATCGGCATCGCGGCCGACGCCGACGGCCTGATCGTCGAAGTGCATCCCGATCCGGACAACGCGTGGAGCGACGGCGAGCAGTCGCTGGATTTTGCCGGATTCGACCGCATGATGAACGCACTTGAACCGTGGATCGAATGGCGCGCCACCGCACTGCACGTAGAAAAGCTGGAGCATCGCGAATTTGCCGGCCTCCGAATTGCCGAGGCAGTGCGATGAGTGCGATCTATCGGAGGCTGGCCGCAGCTGTCGCCATTGGGATGCCGATTCTGGTCTGCGGTCTTGCATTCAGCAGAGCCGATGCGCCAGGCGCGCAAATCGACAGCGACATGATCGTGACTGCCGCGCCTGTTTACGTGCCGCTGGCCGAGTTGCGCGGCCAGCAACGATTTCCTAAGGGCGCACAGTTGTTGCTGGTCCACGCGGGCAAGGCCGAACGGCTCGTCGCCGGCTTTGCAGCATCGGCGGATGCGAATGTGTCGTTCGATGCGCAAACCGTGCTTTTTTCCGGCAAGCAGAATGCGAGCGATCCCTGGCAGATCTGGGAGCTGACACTCAAAGATCGTTCCGTGCGCAAAGTAATTTCGACGCCTGGCGATGCGGAGCGCCCTCTCTACCTGCCCGGCGGACGGATGGTATGGGCCGAGCGCACGCCTGCAGGATTTCAGTTGCAATCCGCCGAAGACGGGCACCCCATCGACGGCACTACATGGAATCCCACGGCTGGTCCTGGCGTGCTATCGCTCACGTATATCCACGGCAACGCGTTTCCTGCGGATGTGTTGCGCGACGGCAGGATTTTGTTTGAGGCCGGCTACCCGCTCGGTGAGGTTGCGACGCCGGAACTCTATCTGGTTTACGCAGATGGATCGGGCGTCGAGTCGGTACGCTGCGATCATGGACGCGCGCGCTGGGGCGGGGCGCAGCTCGACACGGGCGACGTGGTCTTTACCGAGGGAACATCGTTGGCTCGGTTCACTTCGCCGCTTGCGCACGAAGCGCCGATCGCCGCGCCGTCCGCCAACTACGCCGGAGCGATTGCAGAAACTGCTTCGGGTACGTGGCTCGTGAGTGCACGCGCAGCCGCAGACGCCCACTATGCCATCAAGACTTGGCAGCCCGGATCGGCACGGATGCGCACCGTTTCTGCTCAGAGTGGCGAGGATCTCGTCGAACCGGTTGCGGTTGCTCCGCGCGTCCGGCCCAATCGGCATCCCTCTGGCCTGCATCCGTGGGACTACGCGAACCTGCTCGCACTGGATGTGCGCATTTCACGCGATGGCGCTTTGCGCGGAGTGCCCTCGCGTGTGCGGCTCGAAGCGCAAGACGCGGCGGGACGGACCGAGGCCATGGGAACGGCGCCCATCGAGAGCGACGGCTCGTTCTTCGTCGAAGTTCCGTCCGACAGGCCCATCCGGTTTGCGGTTCTCGACGCGAAGGGCGCGGTTCTACGGCAGGAGTATGGCTGGTTCTGGATGCGCAGCGGCGAACAGCGCATTTGCGTAGGCTGCCACGCGGGTCCGGAGCGCGCGCCGGAAAATCGCGTGCCGGCAGTACTGCTGCGCACTACTTCGCCGGCCGATCTCACCGGAAAACCGCCGGCATCCATGCTGAGCGCGGAGGGTCGCTCAAAATGAATCTGCGCTTGGCCGTTTTTCCCGTCATCGTTTTTCTTGCCTCTGCGCGCGCACAGGCTGTCGCGCAAGCGGCGTCTCTTGTGCAGGCCGCGCCGGATTCTTCGCGGAATGGGCAAACGCAGCCCGTGTCCGATGTTCCTGCTGTCACGACGCAAACTGGAGTCCCGGGCGCAACCGCACCATCTGTCGCGCCAACGAATGCGCCGGCCGCGGCCGTCGACGCAAATCCTCCCGTCATCCGTTTTGAGGACGCGACCGAAGCTTCCGACATTGAATTCGTGCACAGCTTCGGCTCGGCGCAGTTGGGATCGCTGCTCGAAGGCACCGGAGCCGGCTGCGTGTGGTTCGACTACAACAACTCGGGCCTGCCTTCGCTCTATGTCGTCAACGGCCGCCCGCTCGACGACTCCATGCATCCGTATCCACTGAAGCAGAAGCCGAGTCCGCCCCCGCACAACCATCTCTACCGCAACGACGGCAATGGGCGCTTTACCGATGTCACGGAAAAGGCAGGCCTGAACCCGGATATGTATTCCATGGCAGTCACTGCCGGCGACTACGACAACGACGGTAACGAAGATCTGCTTGTCACCGGCTACGGCAAAGTGATTCTCTATCACAACGACGGCAACGGGCACTTTACGGATGTGACAGAAAAGGCTGGCATCAAGATCAGCGGCTGGGCGATCAGTTCGACGTTTCTCGACTACGACCGAGACGGATGCCCGGATCTTTTCGTCGGTCGCTATGTGAAGTTCGATCCCAAGTATCGCGCCTACTATGCCGCGGACAATTATCCCGGTCCGCTCGACTACGCGGGCGAGACCAACATGCTGTTCCACAACAATTGTGATGGCACATTTACTGACGTAACTGAAAAGTCGGGCATCGGCAGCTACGTGGGCCGTACCATGGGCGTCACCATCGGCGACTTCACCGGCGAGGGTTGGGACGACATCTACGTGGCCAACGACCGTACGGAAAACTTCCTCTTCCACAACAAGCACGACGGAACTTTTGAGAACATCGCGTCCGACACGGGCACGGCATTTGGCCAGAACGGCGAATCCACCTCCGCCATGGGCCCCGTGTTTGCCGACTTCGAGAACCGCGGAGCGCTCGATCTTTGGGTCTCCGATGCGCGCTACAACCGTATGCTCAGGAACAATGGCCAGATGAGCTTTGACGACGTGGGTGCCGCGAACGGTGTTTCGCAGGCCAACGCGCAATATGTGAGCTGGGGAACGGGCGTTTACGACTTCGATAATGACGGATACCTCGACATCCTCATCTTTCATGGCGGATTAATTCACCTCATTCCACAGGAACACACGTTGTTTCGCGGGTTGGGCAAGGGAAAATTCGAGGATGTGTCGCTTGCCGCCGGGCCGGCGCTCAGCCAGCGCACGGTGGCGCGCGGCGCATGCTTTGCCGACTACATGAACGACGGCAAAGTGGGGGCGTTTGTCGTGAACCTTGGCGCCCATGGGACGCTGCTGCGCAACGTCTCCACCCACACCGGCCATTGGATCGAGGTAAAGCTCGTGGGCGCCATGCGTTTCGGCGATCGCGGCATCGCTCCCAATTCTGTTCCTGGGGCCCCGGCAAGAAGCAACCGCGACGGGCTTGGCGCGCGCGTCGAACTGTTCGCGGGCGGAAGGCATTCCCTCGAAGAGCGGGTGGCCGCGTCGGGCTACCTTTCGCAGAGCGATGGACGGTTGCACTTCGGTCTGGGCGCGGCAACGGCCGTAGATAAGATTGTCGTGCACTGGCCGAGCGGGCGCGAGCAGACGCTGGAGAACCAGAAAGCTGACCACGTGCTCACGATTGAGGAGCCGAAATGAAGCGCCGTCTGCAATGGTGCCTCGCGGCCGCGCTGTTTCTCGCAGCGGCGCTCTTCACTGCTGCGCCGTGGGCAAAGAAGACAGTTTACGCGGCTGCTAACGCAACCACGGGCGAGCCCATTGTCTACACGTCTCCTGTCGAGCTTCTGTTTTCGCCCGGCGGCGCGCGGCTTTACGTGCTATGCCAACAGAGCAACGAAGTGCGGGTGCTCGATGCGGTGACTTACAAGACCATCGGCACGGTGGCCGTGGGCCGCGTGCCGCGCGGTTTCGCGCTGTCTCCCGATGGCACGCGGCTCTTCGTGGCCAACTCGTGGGACGACACGGTCTCGGTGATCGACGCGCGATCGCTCGCGGTGACGGCGACGTGGCCGGTGGGAGCGGAGCCTTTCAGCGTGGCCCAGGACCCGGCCGGGAACTTTCTCTTTGTGGCCAATCGCATCTCCAATGACGTGGCCGTGCTCGACGCTCGCACCGGAGCAGAGGAAAAACGGCTCGCCGCAGGGCGCGGCGCCAGTTATATGACGCTTTCTCCCGATGGCCGCCGCCTTTACGTCACGCATGTCTATCCAATTTTGCCGCGGCATGGCAGCGAGTTAGGCAACCGGATGCCGCCGGAATCGGAGATCACGGTGATCGATACGGCGCGCGCCGAGGTAGTCGAGCGCATTCCGCTCCACAGCATCGCCGGCGTATTCCACGTTGCCATCTCCGCCGATGGTCGGCTAGGCGCGGTGGCCGAGCTGCATCCCAAGAACCTGGTACCGTTGGCGCATCTCGAGCACGGCTGGGCGTTTGAAGATACGCTCACACTTTTTGGCGCGGATGTGGGGCCCGTGCCCGTGGAGATTCCTCTTGACGAGCTGGAGCGCTACGCCGCGCGACCCTTCGGCATTGCCATCAGGCCCGATAAGTCGCGTCTCTACGTGACGAGTGGAGGCTCCGAGATTGTCACCGCGATCGATGTGCGGCGGCTGCTCGCGACTGTGCGCGCGCGGCGCAAGTCGTTTGTTGGGGATCTTTCGGCGAGCGCCAATTACGTAGTGGCGCGTATCGCCGTCGGCCATGATCCCCGCGGCGCGACGCTTGCGCCCGATGGTCGCAGGTTGTTTGTCGCTAATCGGCTCGAAGATACGATCAGCGTCATTGATACACACACCAATCGCCTGGCCGCAACCATTCCGTTGGATGGGCCGAAGGAGCTATCGGTCCTGCGCTACGGCGAGCAGACGTTTTATACTGCGCGTTATTCGTTTCAGGGCCAGATCGGGTGCGCAAACTGCCACATCGATTCGACGTTCGACGGCCTGACCTGGGATCTAGAGCCCGATGGATTCGGCGTCGACATCGTGGAAAACAAGATGCTCGAAGGCATTAAGGATATTCCGCCTTACAAATGGAACGGCGGCAACCCCAACCTGCCCACAGAGTGCGGTCCGCGCACCGAGAAGTACTTCTGGCGTTCCGAAAGTTTCGACGATCGAACGCTCACCGATCTAGTGGTGTACATCCGCAGCCTGCCGCCGCGGCCCAATCGCCTGCAAGCGCCGGATAAGCAGCTGACAGCTGCCCAGGAGCGCGGTAGGGTCATCTTCGAGCGCGTCGAGGACAACTTTGGCAAACCCATCCCGGAAGCCAACCGCTGCTCGTATTGCCACAGCAGCACTCAGGGCACCGATCAGAAAATCTTTGACGTGGGCACAAAGAAGCCCACCGACAATTCCGGGCGCTTGAAAACGCCGCAACTCACCAACGTCACGCTCATGGCGCCCTACATGCACGACGGTTCCGCGCCCTCGCTCGAAGAAATCTGGACCGTCTTCAATCCTGAGGACAAGCATGGGCGCACCAACGACCTGACGAAGGGCCAACTGAACGACCTGATCGGGTATCTGAGGACGCGATGAAGAATCTTACGCAAAACAGATCGTTGGCCATGACGCTGACATTGGCCGCGGCAGCAATCGCGATAGTTGCGCCACAGACCGCAAGAGCGCAAAAACGCCCTTCTGCGCCGGTTACAACCCGGACGGCCACATCGCCTGCAGCGGAGATTTTTGTTGCCGCGAAGGCCCTTCCGCGGTTCCGCTTTGAAAACTTCACCACCGCCGACGGCCTGCCCAACAACCACGTCTTCGCGGTGCTGGTGGACGGAGATCGCATCTGGGCGGGCACTGAGAACGGATTGGGACTCTACAAGAACGGTAGATGGAAGACCTACACGACCAAAGATGGCTTGGCCCATCGCGCCGTACTTTCACTGGCACTCGATAGGCGGACTGGCGACGTGTGGGCCGGCACCATGGGAGGCTTAAGCCGCATCTCCGGCGGACGCATTGACACCTACACGCAACTGAATTCGGGTTTGAGCAACGACGTCGTCTACGGTGTTTCGGTGGAAGGCGAAAACGTGTGGGTGGCGACGGCCGCGGGCGCATGCCGTCTCGATCTCGATACCGGCCAGTGGTCGCTCTACAACGAGCGCAACACGCCCATGGAAGAGATTTGGATCTACGGCGTCGCGGCCACTCCGTCGAAGGTTTACTTTGCCGTGTGGGGCAGTGGTTTGCTCGAGTACAACCAGAAGACGGGAGTCTGGGACAAATACGAAGACCCCGATGGCGAGAACGAGATTGTGCTCTTCAAGGACCAGGGCCTGATTCACGAAATCGTCTCCTCGGTCAGCTACGTCGACAACATTGTCTGGGCGTCGACGTACTTTGGCGACAGCCGCTACGACGGCCGTTACTGGCACAACTTCCTGACCAAAGACAGCGGGCTGCCCTCGAACTTCACCAACTTTGTTAAAGGCGTCGATGCGAATCGCGCTTGGTTCTGTACTGACAAGGGTCTGGCCTACTACGACGGCTCGAATTGGGCTGTTTATCGCCCGTCGCTCTCGACGGGCAAACCGGAGATGACGGTGCGAGACGCGCAGGGCCATGTCGCCGCGGTGACCGTCGCCACCGCTCCGGCGCACAACTATATTCTCGGCATCGATTTTCAGGGCAGCGACATCTGGGTCGCTACGGCCAAGGGACTGAGCCACGGAATTCGTCAACCATAGAGCATTCTGGAAACTCTCGAAGGAGCCATCACGATGCACGCACTTGCCGAAATTCTTGAAACCATCGCCCACGCGCCGGTGAAAAAGCGCGCGGTCACCAATCACGGCGTACTGAACGAGGCCTTCGCCTACGCCAAGCCGAGCTCGTTTTCGCGCGGCATGAGAATCGATCTGAACGGGCTCGTCATACTCCTGATTTCCGGAACTGCTTCTATCGACGAGAACGGCCAGAGCGTACACATCGGCGATTTTCGCGCGCAGATGCGGCGCACGCTCGCCAACATCACGGGATTGCTCGCCAGCGAGGGCTGCACCTGGCACGACATCGTGCGCACCACCTGCTATCTGCGCGATATCGAGCGCGATTACGAAGCGTTCAACGAGGAGCGCACTGCGTTCTACAAAGAGCAGGGACTTGATTCGCTGCCCGCGTCGACCGGCATCCAGGCTATTCTTTGCCGGCCTGAGCTGCTCATCGAGATCGAGGCCATCGCGATGTTTCGCACGGAGAAAAGCAGCAGCTAGGCTTTCACCAGCGGCTGCTCGAGTGGGAGAGAAGCGTGATGCGCAAGGGGTGGATGTTTTCGGCGGCGTGTCTGTGGGTGATGAGCGACGTCTTCGCACTCGTGAGCCAGAATGCGGGCCAAAGCTCCGTGCAAAGCGCGCATGTGTGCGCGTGCGGCGCGCACCCGCCAGCGCCGCCGCGCGATCGCGCGGTCGCGCCCTATGCCGGCGAGCCTGGGGACCTGAGCCCCTTCGCCAAATTTGCCACACCGTACGACACCAACTACGTTCACCCCAACATTTATATGGGTGCGGCGCGTGATATTCCCGAACCGAAGAACCTGAGCGAGGTGCGCATCGGCTTCATGGGTCCGATCGCCAACGGTCCCGAGCAGGCATTTGGCCTGCGTATGCTGCATGGTGCGCAGCTTGCAATTGAGGAAGCCAATGCGCGCGGAGGTTACGGAGGCAAGCCGTTTCGCCTGATGCTTCACAGCGACTACAACAACTGGCAGGCGAATGCGGCTTACAGCGAAGAGCGGCCCACCGACCCCGCCATCTGGGGAGCGGCCTCGAATGAAGCGGTCGAGATGATCTACGACGAACAGGACTGGGCCATCTGCGGCTCCATCAACTCCGAATCGACGCACGTCATTCTGCGCCTGGCGCTCAAGGCCGAAATTCCCATTGTCAACTCGGCCTCCACCGACCCCACGATCCCGGAAACCTATATCCCGTGGTACTTCACCGACCTGCAGGATGATCGCGTGCAGTGTTTCACGCTAGCGCGGCGCATCTTTACCGAACTCGGGCTCAGGCGTGTGGCGATTCTGCGCGTGAACAATCGCTACGGACGATTCGGCGTGGGCAAATTCCGCGATGCCGCGCGCCGGCTCGGCCATCCTGTCGTCATCGAACAAAAGTTTCTTGCCGGCGAGACGGACTTCACGCGCGAATTAGGGATCATTCGCGATTCGCGCGCTGACGCTATCGTGCTGTGGACCGACGAGATTCCGGCCGCACAAATTTTGAAGCAGATGCGCGCTCTGGGCATGAAGCAACGTGTCTTTGGCTCCTATAGGACGCTGGGGCCCGAGCTGCTGGCCGAAGCCGGTCCCGCGGCGGAGGGATTCGAGGCCGTCTTCCCTTACGATCCCACGCGCAGCGATCCGCTCTGGCTCGATTTCAGCCGACGCTTCGAGGCGCGATTCCACGAGCCGCCGGAACAGTTTGCCGCGCTGGCTTACGACGCGATGAATGCCCTGCTCGACGCCATTTGCGCGGCCGGGCTGAACCGCGCCCGCATTCACGACGCACTCGCCGGTCTTGAGCAGTATGACGGTGTGACCGGGCACATGATCTTCGATCCCAACCAGAAGAATGTCGCGCCCATGTTTCTCGGTATGGTTCACAATGGCGCAATCACCTACCGGCCAGCCAGCATGAACAAAATTCGCGTCGCGGCACAGGCTCCCGCAACCGTCGCGCCATCGGCGCCCTACGCGCGCGTAGGCGAAGACGGCGTCGAGTATGCCGGCCCGCATACCGCAAATCTTTCGCCGGGGCCGGTACGCGTGATTGTGTTCGGCCGGGGAGCGGCTCAAATTGTGCAGGCCCCGGAGGTGCTCTCGGTTTTGCGCGCGCAATCTGCGCCAAGTCCCGCGCTGTCGCTGCTGCCCGTCGAAAGCAGCCAAAGCTGGGGCGCGGCTTCGACCCAGCTGGTTCACGCGTTGATGGACGAGCACGCCCTGGCGATCCTGGCTCTCGATCGCGACGCTGCGCATTTGGCGGAACAACTGGCGCTGAAGTGCTTCGTTCCCGTCGTCGCGCTGAGCAACGATCCGTCGCTCACATCAGCCAACATTCCGTGGATCTTCCGGCTGCCCGCTCGAACCACGCCTGCCGCGGCGCTGCGCCTGCTCCAGCGAGCGGCCGAGCGCGCGGGCCCAAATCCGGAACGCGTGCGCGACGTGCTCGCATCGGGAGACCGCATCGACGGAATCGCCTTTCTGCCCACCGGCGAGCCGCGCGCGCAATAAGATCTCCGTTTTCCTTCCCGACGCTCAGCGCATAGAATGAACTAGCCAAAAATCTCGCCCCTGGAGGATCGATTTTGCTGCGCGATTGCCGTGTGCTTCTCGGCGCTTTAGCCTTCGTTCTGCTTTTTCCCGGCACTGACCGGGCACAGCAGGCGCCGCAAAAAACTCAGCCTGGTGGCATGGGCGGGGGCATCGCTGCAGGCGTCGCTGCCCCCGCGGTGTACGACGAGCAGCATCGGCCCATCACCGCCGGTGGCTTCGTGGACAAGGGGCCGGTGATCTTCGAGGACGTCACGAAGCAGGCAGGTCTGGCCGGCTGGCGTCACAAAATGGGTGCGCCTGCCAAGGATTTCATCGTCGAGACGAATGGCTCGGGTGTTTGCCTCATTGACTACGACAACGACGGTTGGCTCGACATTTATCTGGTTAACGGCTCCACGTTTGACGCGCTCGACGGCAAAGAAGAGCCTCCGCACGCCGCTCTGTTTCACAACAATCACGACGGAACTTTTACCGATGTGTCTGCGCAGGCGGGCGTAACGAATGACCGCTGGGGATACGGCTGCTCGACTGCTGATTTTGATAATGACGGCTGGCCCGATCTCTTCGTCGGCAATTACGGCAAAAACCGCCTCTATCACAATAATCATGATGGCACGTTCACCGACGTGGCTGAAAAAGCCGGAGTGACGCTGGGCAACTGGTCGACGGGCTCGGCCTGGGGCGACTACGACGGCGATGGGCTGCTGGATCTCTATGTCGCCGGCTATGTGCACTTCGATCGCGATAACCTGCCTGTGGGCGGTAGCAAGGCGGTCGGATTTGCCTTCTGTCAGTATCGCGGCGCGGCCGTGAATTGCGGACCCCGCGGCCTGCAGGGCGAGCCCGACCACCTTTTCCATAACAACGGCGACGGTACGTTTACCGATGTGACGGTAAAGGCCGGCGTCGAGGACAAAAACAGTTATTACGGGTTCACGTCCATCTTTGTTTCGCTCGCCGGGAACGGCAAGCCGGACCTTGTAGTGGGCAATGACTCGGAGCCCAATTTTCTGTATCTCAATAAGGGCGATGGAACCTTCGACGACGACAGCTATCTCTCGGGCTTTGCGCTGAATGAGGACGGACGCGAGATTGCCTCTATGGGCATTGCCGTGGGCGACTACGAGAACAACGGCCTCGTCGATTTCTTTGTCACGGATTTCGGCGACGACTATAAGGTTCTCTTCCACAACGACGGCGACTCGAGCTTCACCGATATGAGCTACAAGGCGGGCGTTGCGCAAACTACCATTCCCTTCGTCGGCTGGGGCGACGGCTTTTTTGACTACGACAACGATGGCTGGCTCGATCTGTTTATGGTCAATGGTCACGTTTATCCCCAGGTGAATCAGCATGACTGGGGCACCACCTTCGCCGAGCGGCCGCTCTTGTTTCATAACGTGCCTGACCGCAGCGGCAAGGGGCGCCGGTTCGATTACGTCCCGCCGGTGATGGGTTCCGGGCTCGCAGACGTGATCCCGGCGCGTGGTGCGGCCTTTGGCGACCTGTTCAACGACGGCAAGATCGATGTGGTGATCAATCCCATCGACGGCCCGCCGGTGCTGCTGCGCAACGTGAGCCCAGATCATCATCATTGGGTCGAGATCAAGCTGGTAGGCGGGGCGAATCCGGCCACCAGCAAAAAAAGTCCGCGCGACGCCACCTGCGCCACCGCCTATCTCACCGCCAACGGCATGCGCCAGCGCCAGGACGTGCTTGCCAGCGGAAGCTATATCGGCGCGAACGATCGCCGGCTGCATTTTGGTCTAGGAGACGCATCCGATGCCGGCTCTCTGGAAATTCACTGGCCTTCCGGCGCCAAAGAGACCATCAAGCTACCTGCGGTCGATCGTATTTACACAATCACTGAAGGCCAGGGCATCATCGGCGCATTGTGCGCAGGCAAGCCTTGCGAGGCAGAAGCAAAGAGCAACTCGGCAAGCGGAACATCTGCACCACCGGCGCGCTGACCCAAACGAGTTGTTTTTGCGGACACCACGGCGGATGCGGGGGTGATCGGTTATTGAAATAAATGGCAGAGAGCACGATCTGCAGCGAATCTCTCTCCAATTTTAGGGAGATGGGGGACTCGAACACACAGCTAAGCTAAATAGAGTGAGGATAATGTCAACAATTTGGATTCAAATCTATACCATAATCTATACCTATAGATTACTGATCCGTAGAATCGGCGTTCAATTTATACCGGCCTCACGCTCGTGGTGCACAGGTGGATTCGCGCAAAACAAAACGCGTCTTGTACTCGAAGTTCGTCTTCTTCGGAACTCGCTGTATCTCTTCGAGTAAAGCGGCAAAAGCCAGTCCCGCCAGTTCCTTCGGTGAGAAGTGGATGGTGGTCAGCGGCGGCTGTGTGAACTGGCAGATGGTCAGGTCGTCAAGGCCGATTAACGCAATGTCTTTCCCCGCCTGATAGCCCCGGCTGGCAAGCGTCTTGAGCGCACCCACAGCGGCCACATCGTTGCAACAGAGCACGGCCGTGGGAGGCTTGGGCAGGCTTAACAGAGTGCCCATCCCTGCTGCTCCTCCCTCCCACGTGTGATCGCACTCCGCCACCAAATCCTTGTCCAAAACAATGCCATTGAGTTTCATCGACTTGCGCACGGCTTCGAAACGCGCTCTCATACTGCTCAAGTTCAGCCGCCCGCTCAGGTAGCCGATGCGCCGATGGCCAAAGTCCACCAGATGTTTGACGGCGTCGCGGAACCCTGGCAGATAGTTAATGCGCAGATTGCGCACGCCGCGCAGGTCTAGGTCAGCACCGGCATAGACCATCGGTACATCGATCGGCGAGTGAGCCAACTGCTCTTCCATTCCGAAGGTCAGCACGGCAATGCCCTCCACCTGCCGCTCTTGCATGCGCGCCGCGCACACCGCGACGTGGTCGGGCCGCGTCTCAATGTCGGCAAAGCTGATGAGCACCTCGTACCCGCGCTCCACTGCGGCCCGCTCAAAATGGAGGATGATCTCGGAGAAAAAAGGATTGCCGCCGCTCAACTCAGAAACGATGAGGCCGACGGTGCGACTGCGGCCGCGAGCCAGCGCGCGCGCCTGAAAGTTGGGTCGGTAGCCCACTTCATCAATGACAGCTTGTATCCGGCGGACTAGTTTGGGATCGACGGATTCAACCTGATTGATGACACGCGAAACAGTGGAATGAGAAACACGAGCCCGTCGTGCGATCTCTCGAATGTTCACAGACTTTCCTCACGTCCTCTGCTGGCAAAATCATACTCTTTACCGTGTACCGGTTGCCAGAGGGCCCTACACATACGTCTTATATCAATAGGCATGAGCCTGAAAAGAAGCAATATGCAAGCTGTAGAGAACGGTCTCGCGCTGGGTGGGTTTCGATGCGCTTGACTATTTGCCGCGGGGTCGGCGCGGGCGAAAGCGAAGCAAATACAAGCCGCCGACGAGCAGAAGGACGCCGCCGCCCCAAAGCCCGGGATGATACTGCGCGAGCACCGCCTGCGATGGCTGCGTCCAGTCGACGATGGAAGCGATGAGAATGATCACTCTGTATAAGGTCAAGAGCAGTCCAATAAAGAACCACACGGGCAACATATGTCGGCGTGTGAGCATTGTCAGACTCCTCCTAGCGTAGGCGATGAGCGCGGTGATGCCGAGACCGAGCAAGCCGGGAGTGCAGTAGCGGGCGAGCATCAATGGCAGCACTTCGTTGTAACTGTGCAGACCGGGTTGCATGGCGCTCTCAGGCACCAGGTGATAGGGCAGCACGGCGAGACCAAGAAGGCCGGGAAGAATCACGATCAGCGGCACGACCATCTTGAAATAGGAGGCGATGATGGGCGCGAGTTGCGCGGAGCGCAGATCTTTGGCGGCCATGGCGCGCTTCACAACAAGAAAGTCCGTGGTCCAGTAACCGCGGGCGATGGCACCACCCAGGCCAAAGACGATACCCGTCCAATGCACACCCATGGGATTACCGCTGAAAGTGCCGGCCGTGCTCCAAAGGTGGACGTAATTGTTGGTGTCCACCTGCTCGAAGATGCGCTGCTTGAGGCCGCTCCAGCCGCCCACTCCCATCATGCCGAGGATGGGGATGATGAGCGCGCCCAGCCAGATAAGAAAGAACTGCAGAACCTCGTTGAAGATGCCGAAGTAGAGGTCACTGAGCGAAACATAGATGGCGACGGTGAGCGACGAGACCCAGATGCTGAAGTGTGAATGTTCCACCCGAGCACCACCTTCATCACCAGCGCCATGGCATACATATTGATGCCCGACATGAGGACGGTCGTGAAGGCGAAGGAGATGCCGGACAGCGCGCGGGCGCCTTCACCGTAACGCAGTTGCAGATAGCCGGGAACCGAGTGGGTTTTGGAGAGACAGTAGAAGGGCATCATTACCAGCCCGAGGAAGACCATGGACGGGAAGGCAGCGATCCAATAGAAGTGCGCGGCGAGAATGCCGTACTGATAAGTGGATGCGGCCCAACCGATCAGTTCAATGGCGCCCAGGTTGGCGGAGAGAAAACTGAGGCCCGCGACCCAAGCGGTCATCTCGCGGGCAGCCATGAAGAAATCGTTCGAGGTGTTTGCGTAGCGCCGGAGATAGACGCCGATACCCAGCACCATCACGAAATAAATGCCGATGATGAGCAGGTCGGAGGGGGCAAGGGAGACGAGCCTGTTGGACGATTGACCCAGAAACGCGGCGGCGGGGGTGAGGGGCAAAACCATCGGACCTTCCTTGACAACGAACTAGAACTTCAAGCTTTGCGGGATAGGAGAATGCGGTAACCAATTGCGGCACCCGCGCTACCTGGCCTCGAAGATCCTCTCCATGCGCACCCACTTTTCTCCTGGCCGCGCATGGGGAAGAGGTTCTTGGAACTTCCACATGAGTTCTTCCCACTTTCGCATCAGGGGGCTGGCGCTGTCAGCGGCGGCTTTGGCGTCGAGGTCGAAGTTGTTGGTGGTCTCGAGGATCAGGACCAGCCAGTTGCCCGTGAGATAAATCTCCTGGCTGATCGCGCCTTTGGCTCGAATGCATTCGAGCACCTCGGGCCAAATGTTTTCCTGTTTGTGATAGCGCTTGTATTCCTCGATCAGGTCGGGATCGTCGTGCAGGTCCAGCGCAAAAAATATTTCTTTATAACACGTGCCCAGGCGGCCAAAGATCGGCAACGGTACTTAGGCTTAACCGGCCAGCACTAACTCCTCGCAATCGCGGAAGTAACTGATGCTGCTTTCAACTAATGCATCAAGCTTTGGCTTATCGGGCTTGCCGTGCATCGCCGGATACGGGTCGCCGCCGGGGCCAAGCGGCTCGAAGGTGACGAAGCGGTCGCCCTGGTTAAGGCCGATCACGTAAAGCGCGCGAATGATGGTCGCCAGGTCCATCAATCCCTCGCCCATGGCGCAGCGGTTGCCGTCGGCCATGTGGAGATTGGACGAGCTGGGAGCCGGCATCGAGAAGCGCATCGCCAATGTGCCTCTCTTCCGACTGCATGTGGTAGACATCGCCGTTGATATGACCCACGCCCGAATGATTCACCTGCGCGAGGTAGCGTTTGGCATCGGCAATGGTGTGCACGAGACTGACTTCGGCGGAGCGGATGGGCTCGATGGCGGCCTTGATGCCGTGTTTCACAAAGAGGTCGCCGCGCATGGCGAGCGTTTCAGCGGAACGCTCGAACTCGACGTCGTCGCAGGGCTTGGGCCGGCCGACGGCGCGTGTGAAGGGAACTTCGCGGTCGAGGTAATCGATGGCCGCCTGGCGGCATACAGCGCGATTGAAGGCGAGATCGTTGTCGGCGGAGAACATGCCGCAGACGCCCGAGACTTTGATGCCGTTGTCACCGAGGATCTTGAGCGTCTCATCCACTTTGTAGCCGAGGTCAGGGCCGTAGTGGTTGCCGTGCAACTCGATGTAGGGAACCTTGGACTTGGCGAGACGTGCTGCTGAATCGGCAAGAGGCTCGCGGCCGAATTCCCAGTTGCTCCAGGAGAGTTTGAGGCGGGATTTGAGCTGGTCGGGCGACTTTTTTTCAGCTTGCGGAAGCGCTCCTGGATTTCGCTGTTGGCTTCTTCGAAGTGTTGCTGACGCATCTTTCCGTTCTCCTATAGAGCGCCGAGTTTCCCGGGTCTCAAATGCCAGACCCGGGGCACCCATGATGGTGCAAGATCAAACGGCCAGGAACTTAGAGCCGTGTGTGATCTCCCACGGCAGGCATCTTCGCGTGTACGTCCGGCCCGAAGTAACGCAGCGTTACCGGCGGGTCAGTTTTGGAATGGTTTTCGAAGGTGATGCCGGCCATCGCAGCTTCGTGCGAGATGAAGATTTCGTCCTGGGTCATCTGCCCGAAGCGAATGATCGAAGGGCAGTCGACGTCGAGTTTGCCGATGCGGCCGTGGCCCTGGGTGACGATGATGCCGCTGGCGCCGGCGTCGCAAATGGTGCAGCGAGCTCCGGGTTCGATAGTCAACTCACGCGCGCTGAACTTCTGTTCGCCGGCGATGGTTCCGTAGACGACCTAGCGATCGACATAGCCTTCGCTAGCGGTATCAGCCACGGGAATCGGCTCAATGTAATGGTGGTTCTTGAATTCGTAGTCGAGATTGGCTGGGTAATCGACGAGATCGGCCAGATAATCGAGGTCCCAGTGCTTGTCTTCGGGGACGTCCTGCGTCAGCAGGCTGCGCGGCAGTGGCCGCGCTTCCACCATCGACTGGAACATGGCGAGCACATCGCTGCCCCACTGCGGCTCATAGGTGAGGAGGGACCCGGGTGCGTGCAGAATGCGCGGCGGCACCAGCCAGCCGTGCCGAGCTTCAGCCGGTAGGCCTTCGAGTAGTCCAGAATCCCTTGTTCCGCGCCTCAAGGCAGGCGCGAATCTGCTCCCGCGTCGTGCCCGGCTCCAATCCGAAGTACGTATGAGGAAAATAGCCGTCGGTGGCGTTCTGCTGCGGAGGAAAATAGTAACCCTCCGGTTTGCCTTGACGCCCGACGAGCCGGGCCTGCTCGTCACTTTGATGAAGATGGTGCATGATGGGGCCCATGTTGTCGAAGAATTTGCTGTAGACGGGCCAGCGATGGTACTTCTCCCAGATCGTTTTGCCTACCAGCCGCGGTCCCTCAGCTTCAACGGCGTCCTTCAACGTGAAGCGCTGGTCTTCGCAGACCACATAGCTGAGGCCTTCGTCGGGCGTACGGTTGTCGTTCATGGCCGGCGTGGTTGAAGCGAACCAGCGCTCGTCGATGCCGCCGTGGTGCGCGTTGTAAGCGTAGAGGTCGCGGGGATCGAGCTTGAGCCGGCGGCCGGGCTGTGTATAAACGTGCGGCACCCATGGGGGCGCGAGCCTGAGAATGCCTTCGCCGGCTTCCAAAGCCTGCCGCGTGGCGGCGTTTACTGTGGTGGACGTGCTCATCTTCGTCTCCGTTCGGCGTGTATCCGGTTGCCTGATTCGGTTAAGTTCAAAGTCCGAAAGCAAACTCATTCAGAGACCGGTCTCGCAAGTTAGACAAAAAGACGTTACATCGTCGGCATTGCCGCCGTCAAGCGATAATGATTTGCATCGCGAAGATTTTAGATAATACATTTATTATAAATATTTTATATACAAAGGAAACATCAAGTGACTTAATGGGCGGCGTGTAGGAATTCCATGGGGACCGCTCGCATGGATCAGTATCGCCAAAATTGTTATTGTGGATATAAAATATTTATTATCAATTATATATGGTAAAAATACCAGTTTCTCGAAGACTTCTGGCGAGGATCATGGGTTTTGCATAGGATTCCGGCGGGCGTAAATAACGGTGACATCGGTAGTTTTTGGGAGCTACAGGTTCACAATTCCCGAGTCGATCGGTGCGTCAGTGCAGATTGGAGTATTCCCGATACGCTTCGATTGAGGCGGTAAGTGGAGTGCCCGGAACGGATGATACCTTCAGCAACACTTCGAAGTAAGGAAGCTTATTCTTCCGAAGCATCCCTTTGAAGTTGGAAAGCTGAACTTCCGATAAGAGAAAGTTGCCGGCCGCTTCTGTGGCCTCGGCATTTGAACCTTCAATAATCAGCACTACTCCGTTGTGACTTGGATTGGGTAAGTAAGCCACAACGCAATACTGGACGGATTGACTCTGCTGGTAGACTTGCTGTTCTCCGGCAGAAGGCGCCCGGTTTAATACATTGATGGAGCGGTCGCTATCGAGCCGCACTACGAAATTCATGCGGTTCTCGAAGAGATCGTCCCACGGATTCGAAATACTAGACCCAATCAAGATCACGTTGTCTCGTTGGGTGAGGTCGGGAGGATAGGCCCGGGCATTATACATGCGAATCCGATCACCAATCGGGTCCAGCGCCAGGATGCGCCGCGCCAACTTGAAATCGTCCTGATTGCCGAGGTTCCAGAGGGTGATACGGTCGAATGCATCATGCATTTCGGGGCTCAGCTTTTGATCCTGGAGCTGGCTGATGTATTTATGATTGAGGTATTCATCGAAGGAGAACGATCGCTTGCTGATATCCTGAAGCATCCCAAATGAGGCATCCGCCAGTACGATGTCTGTTTCGGGGCTGGCATTTAGAATGTCGTTCCACAACCCGGCTACTGTCGGTTCAGATTTCCATGGATACAAGGACCGATCGAGCTCGCGGTACCTGCTCCAGAAATAGATGGTGCTTCCGGCGAGCAGAATCAAGAGCAGCGTAGTGGCAATCCTGAAAATCAAAGTCAAACGATGTGCGGGCGCTGGCTCAATGACCTCCGCTGGCACATGCACGACGTGCTCGGTGGCGGCGGGTACAGCTTCGATGACGAGATGTTCGCTTGGGGGCTGTTCTTCGGGTGACCGGCGCGTAAATATTGGAATATAACTCCAGCGCGGAATCTCCATCACCAATTTTTCGCTGCGGCCCTCCGACTCAAAATACGCGTCAATTCTCTTGCGCAATTCACTCACGCTGGTGCGTACGATATTGTCAGCGCTCGTGTCATAGCCTTCCTTTCGCCCAAAAACGTCTACTCCAATCTTTTGTTCGCTGATTTTGTCGTAGCCATCCTTGAGCGCGCACTTTCCGACATACAGCAGAAGCTCCTGGAGCCGCGGCGCCCGCTTCAACTGAGTGCTGGCGGCAACGCGCTCTAAAAGCGCCCAATTGGATTCGAAGGCAGGCGTCCCCTTGATCTGGTGAGTTGCCGTATTCATAAGCATCCCCCGGCCTGTTGCCGATTTTACCCCTTCCGCTATACCACGCGGGCTAAGTTTTCCGCTACGACGGGCCTAATTGGACTCTTAACTGTAGGGAGATTCCCCTCTAAGTGCCCAAAATCTCCCCTTGGATCGCAGATAAGAAGCCAAGGTGTCGGGTGGTGCCATCCTTATGATGTCTTCCGAGCACAATCAGGCAATCAATGCGACGCGCGCGAACTTGGGATGAATACCGCAAGTTATTGATTTTACGTGCGGTTAATGCCATCACCCCTTACGGATACGGAGCGCCCAAACAGTCCCTTGATGCCGTACGTAACACTAAGCGGCAAAGATCATTTCCGGTCAATTCTCTCGTCGCTCACCCGCCCAAACAACCATTCAGAGGGGGTTGGCTACAGTCAGGACTACGGCGAATTGACTTGATTAAAGCTATTTGCAGACGCGAGAGTGATTCGTCTCAAAAAACCAGCCGCGGAGGTAGCGAACCGTGCTCGCCATTCCCATATGAATATACACATGCCTCGATTTCTTTGCCAGGGAGACCGGTCACTTATCTTTTGCTCTTCGAGCCATGAGCGGTCGCAGGCAACATTAGCTTTGCAGAATTCCGCAGCTCGAACTTCAGGTCGCATACGCAAGAGCGGCTGCGACGCAGCACAAAAACAACATCGATTCAGGAGGCATCATGAATCCGATTGATCAATTTCGCGCAGAGAACCCACTCGCGCGGCGCCAGAACTCTCAGGATGGAGTCCAACTGAAGAGTTCGCATCAACATTTCAAAAGCATTTTTCGCAGCTGGAACGTAGCAGTGCTAGCCTTAGCCGCCGCGATCGGCGTGACGCTCTGCGGCTCGCTCGCGCTGGCGCAAAGCGGCGCGGGGTCGATTCAAGGAACGGTAACCGATACCGCCGGAGCAGTCCTGCCCGAGGCATCGATTCACGTTGTCAACCAGGCCACTGGAGTGGCAGCCGACACCAAAACGAATAGCGTCGGCTTCTATCAGGTGCCGGATCTCTTCACCGGAACCTACACGGTCGCCGTCTCGGCTGCGCACATGAAGACCTATCTGCGGGCGATCGATCTGCTGGTCGGCCAAACTGTGGTCATCAATCCAGTCCTGACCCCTGGCGCCGTGACCCAGGAGATCACCGTGACTGCGGATCTCGTTCAGTTAACCAATACTGACAGCGGCGCGATCACTTCAACATTGGAAAACCAGAGAATCAACCAGCTCCCTATGAATACGCGTAGCCTGCTCACGCTGGCCGCCAACACGGTGCCCGGTCTCGAAGGCGGCGATCTTGACGTTGGTACGGAGTACCAAGGGACGGAGTACGTCGCTGACGGCGTGCCCATGGACAACGATAACTTTGGCGGCCAGCAGAATTCGTACGGGTCGATACTGCCCGACGCGGATGCGATCCAGGAGGTCTCGTTCAACGTGATCGACGCACCGGCGCAGTACTCAACGCCCGGCACGGTGGTCATCACCACCAAGTCTGGAACCAATGAACTGCACGGTTCACTCTTTGAGACGGCGGTCAACAATTACTGGGGCGTGGCCAAGGTTAGACAAAACCCGAGCATCTATGCGGCCCCACGCTATATACGCAACGAATTCGGTGGCTCGGTAGGTGGGCCGCTCGTACTTCCCCACCTCTACCACGGAAAGGATAAGACCTTCTGGTTCTTCTCCTATGAGCGTTATTCGTTGGCCTCCGAAGCGTCGCAACAGGAGTCGGTGCCGACGATGGCGGAAAGAGGCGGCAACTTCAGCGGGATGGTCAACAGCTCGGGCATAACGCAGGCGATCTACGATCCTTCAACCACGGCGGCAAGCACAAACTGCCCATTGCCGCCCAGCGTAAGTTCAAGCTCATTGACTGCCACCCAACTTTCCCAGGATCAGAACGTCCCGTGGTGCCGCAGTCAGTATGCCTATCAAGGGGTCGCGAACACGATCAACCCCGCCCTGGAGTCTCCGGGGGCTAAGCTGCTGTACTCGATCACGCCACAGCCCAACAACACCAATAACCCTTTAGTGCTGCCCAATCTCAACTTTCCGAACATTACCTACAACCTGGTACCGACGATGACCTGGCGCCTGGACCAGAACTTCAATGAAACCAATAGGGCCTACCTGCGCTATACGCAAAATATAGCGAGCCAGCGGTCATTGCGGAACCTCGGGGGCAACCAAGCAGCAACGGTCGCTGCCAATGGATTTCCCGACGGCGCCAGTGGCTACCAGATCATCCCGGTCACCAACTTTGGCACCGCTCTCGGATACACCCACCTCTTTTCGCCCACTTTCTATGCCGAATCGGTTCTGAGCCAGCAGTGGTTCAGGGAGTATGTCGGCGGAGGTGGAAATCCGAATCTGGACTACGACACGATGCTTGGGCTTCCCAACAACTTCGGCGAGACCGGCTTCCCGGTCATCAACGGCCTCTCGACCATGAACTACGGCGGCACGATGTATCAGTACCAGGAGAACCAAATCGTCTCGCAGATCGACGAGAACCTGACCAAGATCGTCGGAAAACATCAGATGCAATTCGGCGGCCGGTACCGGCACGATCGGTTCTATTACCTTAATAGCCGCAATGCGGATACGAACGTCTTTAGCACTACCACCACAGCTCTCTATCAAGGCACGACCGGCCACGGCAGCAATGGCACAGCAGGTAACGGCGCCTGGTCTAACACCGGCCTGAGCGATGCCGGCCTGTTCCTCGGCAATGTAGTCTCGTCCTCAGTGCAGTTGCAGGATCCTCCTACGTGGTTCCGCGACCAGGAGGTCGACGGCTACTTTCAGGACAACTGGCATGTGAGCAGGACTCTGACCGTCAATCTCGGTCTCCGCTACGAAGCCCATCCGGCCAGATACACAAAGAACAACGTAATCGATAGCTTCGACCTTGCCAATCATGCCATCGTGTTCGGTCAACCCGCCTCCACTCTGATCTCGGAGGGATGGACGACCCAGGCGATCATCACCAACATGCAGAACATCGGCGCCAAGTTCGAGACGGCTCAACAGGCCGGTTTCCCCAGCGCTTTGTACGATAGTGCGAACCTCAACGTAAGCCCGCGCGTCGGTATAGCGTGGCAGCCATTTGGGGACAGATGGGGCACAGTGCTGCGCGGAGCTTACGGCCGGTACATTATTCCGGTTCCTACGCGCAACGCGAACCCTGGGCCGATCGGGTTGCCCTTCGCGTATGGGTATACGAACAACTACAACAGC
>JBEKPD010000023.1:0-64096 GCA_049521075.1 Occallatibacter sp. | reverse complement strand
CCCAGCGGCAAGCCGCTACCCCATGCTTGCGTGGCAATCATGGGGCCCCAAACGCGCTCCGCTCAGGATGACAATTTGCATTCAATCGCTTAACTGAATGCTATATGTCGATACAGCCTAGTGTGGTGTTTCCGAGATTCGCGTCATAAAACGAAGTCCCGAAATGCAGGTCCTTCGACTCGTTTTGGTGCAAAAAGCGCACCAAAGCTCGCTCAGGATGACCGATCATTTATGATGCGAACTTCAGAAACAGGACACTAGGGCGAAGCCGCCGGAACAGCTTCAGGATTCCGGCAGGGGTAATTGCCCGGGTTGCGGTTGCGGCTTTCGCCTCAGGACCAACGCGGAGATCAGCGTGATGACGAGCCCAATCGGGAAGGGATGAATGAACGTGAGCACTGCGTTGAAGAAAGGGTTTTTGTACAGCTCTTTGTATTTTCTGACCTGCTGAAGTTTTTCCTGGACGGCTGCCTGGCTCGCCCCCGAGGCGGTGAGCTTCTGAACCAAATGAGCGCCATATGCGTCCCAGAAACCAGGCAGGAAGTTGTAGTAGATCAGTTCCCAGGTTACGACATAGACGATGCAGGATATCAGCGTAATTGAGAGGCCGACGGCAAAAGCCTTTAAAAAGGTAATCTGACCATCGCCGATGTCGTCCCGGTAGGTTCGGATGCCGACAAACACCATCAAGAACGAGAGCACGATAGAGGTGTTGCCGATGATCGCGCCGCGGTCGAAGCCAACCCTGCCGCCGAAGCTCACCACCGCTATCATCATCAGCGAGGAGATAGCGCCGGAAAGCAGCCCGAAGGTGACGATGATCTTTCTCATATCCTTGTAATGTCTTTTATCCGATCCCGACCTTTCCAGGTATGCTGCCGGCCCCATGCTCATGCGGGCTCAGTGACCAGCCATGTCTGGCGACTTGGATGCCGCCGGGATAACTACGATAAGGTTATCGCCTGCTCCGGGGCGAGTCATCCCAAGATAATCGAGGTTCGGTTGGGCGTCGAACCCGATGTCTTTCGTTGTCATGTTCGGCGCATAAAACATCAAGTGCGGGGGGAAAATGCCAGTGCCGTGCTCGGGGATCGCCCTCAAGCGGTTCGAGTTGGACATCATATAGAGGAACCCCGGTTTGCTCGGATACTGGAAACGGCCTTCCTTATATCCGCTGGCGATGTCTGCTTTGATTTCGGCCTCGGACTTGCCGTTTGTGCGCAGTTCTTCACCGTGCATGTAGACAAGCAAGAGAGTGCGGCTGCCTTCGGCGTCGAAGCACTGCGGCTCAATGGTTGTTTCTGCGGGCTTTACGAAATGCCGGCCAACAAAACAGCTGAAACCGTTCGTGCCTTCGCGCGCTTTCTCGTAGCCTTTGGGACCGAGAACATAAACTGTGGCTTTACTGGATACCTCGGCCGGGGCGGCGCTTTCAGCGAGTGCGATCTGCTGGTCACGTGGCATGGAGGCGTCGTAGACTCGGGGGAGTTCCTGGGCGGTTGCGGGAATGAGCGCAGTGCTTGAAAACAAGCCGATCGACAGAGTACCCACGACAAAGACCTTCATCGAATTCAGAGACTTCATGTTCGCTCCTTTTTTCAAGAAGTTCATGTTTTCACAAACTTCATGCTCGCTCGTATTGAGCAGCTCAACATACCGCATGAGGTGGGGTCGGTGTCGTCATCCTTTTGGCTGATTTTAGCGGCGGAGAGAAAAATCATTCGTTTGGGGGAATGATTATTGGCGCGAACCGTGCTTGTGCGCGAGTAAATCAGGGGAGAAGGCCGAATTCCTTGCCGAGTTGCACCGCTTGCGTTCTTCGTCTCGCCCCGAGTTTGTCGAAAACACGGCTGGAATGGGTCTTCACCGTGCTCTCGCTCACAAAAAGCTTCTCGGCGATTTCGCGGTTGCTCAGGCCCTGGGCGATCAGTTCAAGGATCTCAAGCTCACGGCGAGTGATATGGAGGTCTTCACGTTTTCTTTCGTCAGGGATGAACGGTCCCTGGGCAGGGACGGGGACCTCTCTCACAACAATTGTCTGGCGTTTTGCTGTCAACTTGAGGCCAAGCCAGATGCCAAGAACGGCAAAGGTCGCGGCGATCAGTCCGCCGTAGATTTCGATGGAATATTCGACGACCAGGAACTGATACTCGGTCCACTGGAGGAGAGCAATCAAGATTCCACCGATCAACCCGTACATGAGGACGTGGCGCTTCATAAGTTGCAAGAGGATTCGTAACCGAAAATTATCGCACCCATGGTGGGGTAGATCCTACTGCTTGCAGGGCAAAATCAACGCTTGACAGGCACTTGCCCGAGTCACGAGTAATCCGAAAATAATGCCTCCAGATTGGTTCCGACAAACACCGATTCAGCAATCCAGGAAGGGGCGGGTTTTTACAACCTGCGGAATAGTCTTACGCCCGCTCAAGCGGGCTCTATTCCGGCAGAGCATCCCTCGGAATCGGTGCGAAACCTGGTTTTTTGGACAGGCTCTTGCAGATGAAATGTTTTTGCGCCGTCCCTACGGGACTGCGGAGTGCATTTGTGGAAACCGCGTTCCCCACGTTAAAACGCGGGGCTAACAAACGCTGCGCCTACGGCGCGGCTGCCCGGACATAATTTATGAAGTTCATTAGCACGGCTGAGGTTGGCCCTGACACTTCGTGCCGGACGATAAATTTTTTGCGCAGCTTTTGAAGCTGTGCCCTTGCAAAACGGGGCTGATCGGGACACTGCCTGAAAAACAAAAACGTAGACGGGGCGGAGAAGGCGATGCTAGAGTACTGCCAAATCGTTCCTCGGAGGAGACGCGGCGATGGCCCGAACCAAGCCAGGCGGTCCCGCCCAGCAGGATTCTAACAACGCTCCCGACGGCGCCGACATTCGTCCTCTCATCGACGCGGTCGGCGGCGGCGGATGCTTGCTGATCGCGCTCTATGCGCTGCGCTTTAGGACGACGGGCGATGCGCTAAGCATCTTCGGCGTGGCCGTGCTGGTGGGCGCGGCGGCCTTCGCGGTCGGCGTGCTGGCGGGGTTTCTCTTCGGCATTCCCCGCGAAAGCGCCCCCAAAAAAGCCGGCGATCACGGCGGCGATAAAGGCGGGGCGCATCCGGCCGCAGTCGAGATTACCAATCCCATCGCCTCCAACACGAATCTGGTCGAAATCTCCGATTGGCTGACCAAGATCATTGTGGGCGTGGGCCTGGTGGAGCTGAAATCCATCCTGCGAAATCTGGGAACGCTCTCCTATTTCATCGGCAGGAGCCTGCAGCCGGCGCAATGCGGCGCCAAGCCCGACTGCGCCGACATGATCCTGGGGGGTCAGTCGGCTGCGCTGGCCATCATGATCTTCTACTGGGCATTGGGGTTCCTCTGGGGTTACGTCTGGATGAAGCTCATCTTCCAGCGCAATCTGGAAGACCGCTACCGGAAGCTGCACGCCGACTTCATCGTTCTCTCGCAGGAAAAGGACGCCGTCGTGCAGGAGAAGGAGGCAGTTGTCCAGGAAAATGCTGCCTTCATCGCGGAAAAGTTGATGGTCAAGGACAGGCTGGACGAGGCCATGAAGAAGATCGATGACGCATTGGCCAAGAATCCCAACGATGGCGGCGCCGTTTTGACGAAGGGCCGAATCTTCAAACGTCAGTCCGAGAAGCTGCAGGGCGCCGAGAGACAGGCCCTTTTGAGGCAGGCACTGATATATGCCGAGCGCGCCATTGATCTGATGCCCGCCGAGACCAAGGCCGAGCCCACCTACAACAAGGCCTGCTACCAGGATTTGCTCGGTGTCGATAAGCAGGAGGTTCTCGCCACCCTGCAGGCCGCTTTCCAACTCAATCCTGGCTTGCGCAAGACCGCCCGTACCGACGAGGACCTGAAGAATCTATGGCATGATGCTGATTTTAAGCGGCTTACTGAAGATAAGCCCTCGCAGGGGACGCAGGGAGGTTGACCCTGGGCCAGGAAACGGCCTAGAATAAAAGCCGAAGATTGGGAGGATAAGGCGATGAGAGATACAGGCTTCCAGCCCATTATCCCGCCTGTGAAATAGGCGCCTGAGCGATTGGGCTAGAGACATTGACCGGGGCGGACGCAGCCAGCGTGGCTTGCGTCCGCTTTGTGTTTTTGGGCGGGTTTTCGGGTTCGGGTGTTACGGGCCGTAGAATGTGTCCCAAAGGTACGTTGGTTTTGCAGGCTGCGGAAAAGGCCGGGAGTCTTACGCTCGCTTCAGCGGGCGAAAGAAGCAGATGCCATTCGCCGACACTCAATAGATAATCCGCGATCTGAATAACGCCGGCTCCATGGCTAGGCCGCCCCGGCGGTACGCGGCAGTCGCGTATCATCGAGACAGACCCGGAGGAAGCATACCCGGCTCCGCACATGCAGAAACCGCGGCTCCGTGCACGATGATCCTCATCGACCCAGACTTAAGCCCTTCATGGGCGACTGATGCGCTGAACCCGGTTTCGGCGAGGGCAGTTGCTGCGGCCCAAAGCACGAAATTGTTCCGGCTACCCTCCGCGCGTACATTGGCGGGATTTTTGAGTAAGGCGCAAGACGCTGTGCGGCTGCGCGGGCAGGTGACGGTGCTGCTCACCAGCGATGCGGCGTTGCGCGACCTGAACCGGCGCTTCCGCCACAAGAACAAACCTACCGATGTGCTGTCCTTTCCGTCGACGAACCCCGCCTCCGGCGCGGAGAAGATCGCGGGGGACGTGGCCATCAGCGTGGAGACGGCGCGCCGCCAGTCCGTCGAGCAGGGGCACGCCCTGGCGACCGAAATCAAAGTCCTCATCCTGCATGGCCTGTTGCATCTGGCCGGATACGATCACGAAACCGATACGGGCAAGATGCTACGGCGCGAACGAACTTTGCGCGCGCAACTCGGCCTGCCGCAAGGTTTGATTGAGCGCAGCCGAACCGAACGCGAATCTAGTCCAAGAGCCCGCTTCATCGCAGGTGGCCGGCGCGGAACGGGGCGGACGCAATCCGGGGAAAGTAAGCCCATATCGCAAAAGCCCCGTAGGGGCGCCGGAAATGCGCATGCGCGCGCTGCGCGGAGCCGTAAGCCATGACTCCGCTTCAGATCGCATTCCTCGTTGTGCTCGCCGTCGTCGCCACGCTGGCCTCCTACATCAACCGCATCTATTCTGAGTTCGGCAAGATTCTGAGCCGCGAGGTCGAGGAAAATCTCGACGCGTGGGAGGAGCGGATCGAGCCGCATCTCGGCTTGAGCCGCGAGCACGCCGCCTTGTGCGCGGCGGTCTTGGTGCAGCTTTCGCTGGGATTCATCGCGTTCGAGTTTGGGGCCATCGTCTTTCGCCGCGCGGCGAACCTCGGCGAGGCGAGCCCCGCGGAGATTGCGCAGGCAGTTCTTGGCGTGGTGCTGGTGGTTATTTTCTGCAATCAGCTGATTCCGTTGCTGCTCTTTAACCGCACGCGTGGGCTGTGGGCGGCGCGGCTGCTATGGCCGATCGTGATGCTCTTGTGGATGGCGACGCTAGTCACGGTCTTCATCCGCTTCTTTTTTTCCGTGGCGGAGTTGGCCGAGGCTCCGACCGATTCCGACGAGGAGCCCGCGCCCGACGTTGAAGCGCTGATCGAAGCGGGCGAGGAGGAAGGAATTCTCGAGCAGAGCGACCGCGAGCTGGTGCGTTCGGCGGTGGAATTTGGCGACATGCTGGTGCGCGAGGTGATGACGCCGCGGCCGGAGATCTTTGCCGTCTCGGAATCGACCACGCTCGAGCACTTTCTGGAGCTGCTGAAACAGCACAACTACTCGCGCGTGCCCGTTTACTCCGGCACGCTCGACAGTATCAAGGGCCTGGCCTTCGCGCACGATCTGCTGCAGATTGCCGACGAGGAGGCGCGCACGCGCACCGTGGCCACGATCCTGCGCCCCGCAGAATTTGTGCCCGAGACCAAGCGCGGCTACGAGCTGCTGCGCGAGATGCAGCGCGAAAAACAGCACATGCGCATTGTGATCGACGAGTACGGCGCCGTGGCGGGACTGGTAACCATCGAGAATTTGCTGGAGCAGATTGTCGGCGACATCAGCGACGAACACGAAGAAGACAGCCATGCCGGGGATCCGGTACGAGAGCCTTTGGGTTCGTGGGTCGTGCCAGGCAACTTTCCCGCCGACCAGTTGGGCGACTTGTTGGGCGAGACGGTAGAACTGGGCGAAGACTACGAAGCTACTACGCTCGGCGGCTTGGTGAGTGAGATCGCAGGCCGCATTCCCAGGGCGGGTGAAACGGTGGCGCTTGAGCCACTGGGGCTGCGCGTAGAGATCGTCGCCTCGACAGGTCGTCGCATCGAGCGCTTGCGTCTGTTTCCACTGACGGCGCGGCTGCCTTTCCCGAAGGAAGGCTGAGCGCGGTAGTAGATTAGACTCCGCGCCTGCATCCGCAGAAATCGAGGATCGAATTTGCCATGTTTGCTATCGTGCTCGCAATTGCAATGTCGCCCGGAGTCTGTCCTATAAGAATTGGGATCGGCGTAGATGGAGTTGTTTTCACAAATGCCATGCATGGGTGGTACAAGACAAGCTTGAAGTCCCTCGACGGCGCACTTCAAGGCGAATGCTACAACGATTCCAATCCCAGTCCCGTAACTTCGGTTAGCCTATTCCTCGCGCCAGCTGCCCCAAAGCCGAGGGTTGATGCAGTGTTGTCCGTGCTGAAGACGGAAGGCTGGAGTCGGGATAAAATCCGCGTAGAATCATGGCGCAGTTATCCAAGCCCGCCGCAATGAAAGGCATAGGGTCGAGAAGTTGTCTTTGCTCGGGCCAAACGCGCAGGGCTCTGTCCGCGATAATGAGGAATGGAGCATCGCTCGTGAAATCCGGATTTGTCGCCATCCTCGGCCGCCCCAACGTGGGCAAAAGCACGCTGCTGAACGCCCTGACCGGCGAAAAAATCGCCATTGTCACGGCCAAGCCGCAGACCACGCGCAACCGCATCGTTGGCGTGCTCGAAGTGCCCGCGCGCAAAAAAGTTCACCCGGCTGCGCAGATCGTTTTTGTCGATACTCCTGGCGTGCACCGGCCCGCCTCGCAGCTCGATCGCCGTATGCTGCAGGAGGTGCACGAGGCCCTCGAATCGCGTGACCTAGTACTGGTGCTGATGGATGTCACGCGGCGGGTCCAGCTCACCGAATCAACTGCTCCAAAAGGTAAAAGCGCCCACGGCGCCGACGCGTCAAATGAGAACGAGTTTCTTTTCTCACTGATCCGCAAGCTCGATTGCCCGGTGTTTCTGGTGCTGACGAAGATCGATCTGATCCGCAAAGACGAGCTGCTGCCGCTGATTGAATCGCTCATGAAACAACACAACTTTGCGCAGGTGATTCCGGTGAGCGCGCGCAAGCGCGACGGCCTCGATGTGCTGGTGCGCAAAATCGTCGATGTGCTCCCCACCGGCGAGCGCTACTTTCCCAAAGATCAATACACGGACCAGCCCGTGCGCTTCATGGTCGCCGAGTTGATTAGAGAAAGTATCTTGATCGAGACCGGCGAAGAGGTTCCTTACGCCGCGGCCGTCGTGATCGAGCGCTTTGAAGAGCCGGAAGGACAGCCGCGGCCGGGCACGAAACCGCTGACGCGAATTAACGCCGCGATTTACTGCGAGCGCACTGGGCAAAAAGCGATCTTGATTGGCAAGGGCGGATCGAAGCTGAAGGAGATCGGAACCGGCGCGCGCCGCAAGATCGAATCGCTGCTGGGCACGCGGGTATATCTGGAACTCTACGTGATTGTGGAGCCCGGCTGGCGCGAGTCGAATGCTTTTGTCGAGTCGCTCGACTGGCGCAACCAGTTGGAGCGGCTGGGCGAAACACCGCCCGGCAAAAAAGAATCCTGAATTGGATCCGGGCGCGAACGTTGCTCAGCGAAGAATTTTGAAGGAGCCGGGAGCCGGCGCAGGCGCGCCGAAATCGGAGTCGAAGCCAAGGTGCAGTTTGGCTGCCTCCGACATGCGGCTCTTGTCCCAAGGCGGATCGAAAACCACCTCGACCTTGACCTCGCGCACCTCAGGCAGTGCCGCGAGTTTGCGCACGACCTCAGCTTTGATCACGTCCGACATACTGCAGCCGGGAGCAGTAAGCGTCATGCGCACCTCGATGCGCTTGCCGCCTTCGACATCTGCAGCCGCGGCCGCGTAGATCAAGCCAAGATCGACGATGTTCACCGGAATCTCGGGATCGCGGACGGTCTTCAACTGCTTCCAAATCATCTCCTCGCGGAAAGTCTCGGAAGCAGTTGTGGTGCTCGAGTTGGAAAGGGTATCGGCTGCCACGGAAGATCCTTAGGACTCGGTCGAGACGGGTTCTTGTTTCTTTTCGTCTTCGAGAGCCGATTGCAGTGTGTGCCAAGCCAGCGTGGCGCATTTCACGCGCGCGGGGAACTTGGAAACGCCCGCGAAGACAGCCATCTTGCCGAGATCGTCGGCTTTGGCCGCCTCGTCCTTGCCGGTAACCAGGCTGTGGAACTGCTCGAAGAGTTTCACGGCCTCAGTCTTGGTCTTACCCTTCACCATCTGCGTCATCATCGAGGCCGACGCCCGCGAAATGGCGCAGCCGGAGCCCTGGAATCCAATCTCCTTAATCGCGTCGCCGTCCATATCGATGTAGACCGAACATCGGTCGCCGCACAGCGGGTTGTATCCCTCGGCTTGATGATTCGCCGACGCAGGCCGGCGAAAATTCCGCGGCGCCTTGCTGTGATCGAGAATCACTTCCTGATAAAGTTCGCCCAGTTCTGCGGTCACGCAAACACCTCGTGCGCCTTGCGCACACCTTCCACAAGTGCGTCCACATCTTCGCGCGTGTTGTACACGGCAAAGGACGCGCGCGCGGTGGCGGGAATTCCAAAGCGATCCATCACTGGCTGCGCGCAGTGGTGGCCAGTGCGGATGGCAATGCCCTCGCGGTCGAGAATCGTACCCAGATCGTGGGGATGCACGCCGTCCATCACAAACGAAAGCGCGCCAGCGCGCTCGGCCGCGGTCCCGATAAGTTGCACGCCAGGTAGAGCGCCGACTTTTTCCGTCGCATAGGCGAGCAGGTCGTGCTCGTGTGCTGCAATGTTCGCCATGCCCAGCTTGGAGATATATTCGAGCGCCGCACCCAGTGCAATGGCGCCGGCAATGTCGGGCGTGCCCGCTTCGAACTTGAAGGGCAGATCGTTGTACGTCGTTTTTTCAAAAGTGACGGAGCTGATCATGTCACCGCCGCCCTGGTACGGAGGCATGGCCTCAAGCAGCGTGCGCTTGCCGTAGAGCACGCCGATGCCGGTGGGCCCGTAGACTTTATGGCCGCTGAAGGCATAGAAATCGCAATCGAGCGCCTGCACGTCGACGGCGAAGTGGGGCACGGCCTGCGCTCCATCCACCAGCACAGGAACGCCCTGGCAGTGCGCCAGTTCGATCATTGTGCGCAGCGGAGTGACCGTGCCCAGCGCGTTTGAAACCTGCGTGACGGCGACGAGTTTGGTGCGCGGGCCAATGAGTTTCGAAAATTCGTCGAGAAGCAATTCGCCGCGATCGTCGATGGGCGCAACGCGGAGATGCGCGCCTTTTTCCTCGCACAGAATCTGCCACGGCACGATGTTCGAGTGGTGCTCCATGGCCGTGATCAGAATTTCGTCGCCGGCGCCGACATGCGTGCGGCCGTAGGTCTGTGCAACGAGATTGATGGCCTCGGTAGCACCGCGCACAAAGATGATTTCGCGTCTATCGGCAGCATTGATGAAGCGCCGCACAGTTTCGCGCGCGGTATCGTGGGCCTCGGTGGCGCGCACGCTCAGCGTGTGCACACCGCGATGAATGTTGGCGTTGAGGTGCTCGTAGTAATGCGTAATGGCGTCAATCACGGCGCGCGGCTTTTGCGAGGTCGCCGCGTTATCGAGATAGACCAACCGTTTGCCGTAAATCCGCTCGGCGAGAATGGGAAAATCGGCGCGGATCTTCTCAAGGTCGAGGGCCGATGCGGTCTCACTCGCCGCCGCCGAATGAGCCAAAGTTTGGGTGGCAGCCGTCATCCAACTTCCTCCCAATGTTGCGCTTCCTCTTCTTCGCTTGCTGCGGGCACAGTGATCTTGACGGCCCTTGTCAGCTCCTGCACCCGCTCGCGGATCAATTTTTCCGCGAAGTCGCGCGCAGCCGACTCCTTCATGCGGTCAAGGCACTCGGCCGCGAAGGCGAAAAGCAGCAGGTTGCGCGCATCGGCTTCGGCAATGCCACGTGCGCGCAGGTAAAAGAGTTGCGTTTCGTCGATCTGGCCGATGGTTGCGCCGTGCGTACACTTCACATCGTCGGCGTAGATTTCAAGCTGTGGCTTGGTATCGATGCGCGCATTGTCGCTGAGCAGCAGATTGCGATTGGTCTGCTTGGCGTCGGTCTTTTGCGCGTCCTTGTGCACCACGATGCGGCCGTGAAACACGCCGCGCGCGTGATCGGCGAGAATGCCGTTGTAGAACTGGCGGCTATTGCAGAGCGGGCGCGCATGTTCGACCAGCATAAAGTTGTCCATATGCTGGCGTCCCGCGCCGACGAAGAGGCCGTTGATCAGGCACTCCGCGCCTTCGCCGTTGAGCACCGGATGCACGTTGTTGCGCACCAGGCCTCCGCCCAGCAAAATGGAGTGCGAGTCGACATTGGCGCTGCGCGACTGCTCGATGCGCAACGTGGAGACGTTGAAGGATGCCAGATTTTCGCGCTCCACGAGGAAGTGCGAGATGACGGCGTCCTGGCCGGCTGCGAGCTCGGTAACGGCATTCGAAAATGCAGCCTCACTGCCGAGCGAAACGTAATCCTCGACGATCGCTGCCTGGCTCTTATCCTCCGCGATAATCAGTGTGCGCGGATGCGTCGCGATCTCCGCGCCCGCGCCCGCCGAAACATACAAAAGATGAATCGGCTGCTCGAGCGCGACGCCGCGGTGGATGCGCAGATATGCGCCATCTTCCCACAGCGCCGTGTTGAGCGCAGTAAAAACGTCGCGGCTCATGTCGGCGTAGCGACCCAGATGCTGCTCAATGCCCTCAGGAGCACAGCCTTCACGGCCGCAATCGATGGCTTTTGCCAGCGAACACACCAGCAGGCCTTCGGGCAGGTTGCCGAGATCGGAAAGCTCAGGCGCAAAGTGGCCGTTCACGAAGACCAACTGGCATGCCGCGCCCGGCAGGCGATACTCCTCGAGCTGCGCGGGCGAAACGGCGAATTCACCCTTGGCCGCGCGGCGGAAAGAGGTCTTGGCGAGCGACGCAAGGTTGGTGAAGCGCCAGTCCTCGTCGTGCGTCGAGGGAAATCCTTTAGCGCTGAAGCGCGCCCAGCCGTCTTCGCGCAGCTGCTGCAGCCACACCGGCTCGCGTTCCAGCCCCTGCCCGCGCACATCTTCGTAGGCTTCGAAATATTTGCTCAAGTGCATGGTTTCCGTTGCCATCGTTCTCTCATTCCCCATTGCTTTTGCCGCGGTTTTCATACAGACAGCGACGGCTGCGCATCGGCTTCCGCCGTGCTGTATCCCTTGTCTTCGAGTTCGAGCGCCAGTTCCGCCCCGCCCGAGCGCACGATCTTTCCATCCACCAGCACGTGTACAAAGTCGGGCGTGATGTAGTCGAGCAGGCGCTGGTAGTGCGTGATCACCAGGAACGAGCGATCCGGGCTGCGCATGGCGTTGACGCCTTGAGCGACGATGCGCAGCGCATCAATGTCGAGGCCGGAATCGGTTTCATCGAGGATTGCGAGTTTCGGCTCCAGCATAGAAAGCTGCAGAATCTCGTTGCGCTTTTTTTCGCCGCCAGAGAAGCCCTCGTTGACGGAGCGGTTCATGAACTTCTCGTCCATTTCGAGTAGCTTCATGCGCTCTTTGTAGAGGGGCAGAAAATCCATCGCGTCCAACTCGTCCTCGCCGTGGTATTTACGAATGGCGTTCATGGCCGAGCGCAAAAAGTACGCGTTGCCAATGCCGGGAATCTCCACCGGATATTGGAAGGCGAGAAACACGCCCTCGCAGGCGGCTTCTTCTGGGTCCATCTCAAGCAGGTCCTTGCCGTTGAAGAGGACCCGTCCGCCCGTGACCTCATAGGCGTCGCGGCGCGCCAGCACCGCGGCCAGCGTGCTCTTCCCCGAGCCGTTGGGGCCCATGATGGAATGCACTTCGCCCGCATTCATCGTCAAATTCACGCCCTTGAGGATTTCGTGACCATCGACCGAGGCGTGCAGATCCTGAATTTCTAACAATGCCATGAGTTGTTCTCTCTCCGTTCGTGCGTTGGGGAATTGCCGCAGGGGCTAAAGCCCCGAATTCTTTTGGTTCTCTTTCAGCGTGGCTAAAGCCACGCCCTGATACAAAACCTTGGTTTTCGCACCGCCCCTACGGGGCGGCAGGTTCCTGATGATGCCTTGTCCCAGAGTTACGCTTCGCTCCACCCTGGGCTATTCTCGCTTGGCCCCTCCGGGCCGATTCGCTGACTTACTAATCGTGCGTTTCCGAAGCGTTCCGGGGCTAAAGCCCCGCTTCCTTTTCTCTGCTCCATTCAGGGGCCTAAAGGCTCCTGCTTCCTCCGGCCGGTCTTATCCCACGCTGCCCTCGAGGCTTACGCCGAGCAGCTTCTGCGCTTCAACGGCGAACTCCATGGGCAGCTCCTTGAAGACGGTTTTGCAAAAACCGTTCACGATCATGGAAACCGCATCTTCAGTCTTGATCCCGCGCTGGCGTAGATAAAAGAGCTGATCTTCGCCGATCTTCGAAGTGGACGCCTCGTGCTCCATGCGCGCCGTGCCGTTGCGCACGTCAATATAGGGAAACGTGTGTGCGCCGCACTTGTCGCCGATGAGCAGCGAGTCGCACTGCGTGTAGTTGCGCGCGCCCGTTGCGCCTTTCATGATCTTCACCTGGCCGCGATAAGTGTTTTGCCCGAAGCCGGCCGAGATGCCCTTGGACACGATGGTCGAGCGCGTGTTCTTGCCGATGTGAATCATCTTGGTGCCGGTGTCGGCCTGCTGGCGATTGTTGGTGAGCGCGACGGAATAAAACTCGCCCACCGAGTTGTCGCCCTGCAGAATGCAGCTTGGGTACTTCCAAGTGATCGCGGAACCGGTCTCGACCTGCGTCCAGGAAATTTTGGAATTGCGGCCCAGGCACTTGCCGCGCTTGGTCACGAAGTTGTAGATGCCGCCACGGCCTTCCTTGTCGCCGGGGTACCAATTCTGCACTGTGGAATATTTGATCTGAGCATTGTCGAGCGCGATAAGCTCGACGACGGCGGCGTGGAGCTGGTTGGTGTCACGAATAGGAGCCGTGCAGCCCTCTAGATAGCTCACCTGCGCGCCTTCGTCGGCCACGATCAGCGTGCGCTCAAACTGGCCAGTCTCCGCGGCATTGATACGGAAGTAGGTCGAAAGCTCCATGGGACAACGTACGCCCTTCGGCACATAGACAAACGATCCGTCGGTGAAGACGGCTGCGTTGAGCGCCGCGTAGAAGTTGTCGGTATGCGGAACCACAGTGCCCAAATACTTCTTGATGAGATCGGGATGGTTCTTGACCGCCTCAGAGAACGAGCAGAAGATCACGCCCATCTCGGCAAGCTTGTCCTTGAAGGTCGTGGCGACTGAAACCGAGTCGAAGACTGCGTCGACGGCCACATTGGAGAGGCGCTTCTGCTCATCGATCGGAATGCCGAGCTTGGCGTAGGTCTTCAGCAGCTCGGGATCGACCTGATTGAGACTGTCGAGCGACGGCTTCTGCTTGGGCGCGGAGTAGTAGACGATGTTCTGGTAGTCGATCGGGCCGAACTTCACGTTGGCCCACTTTGGCTCGCCCTGCTCACGCTCCATTTGGAACCAGTGGCGCAACGCGTTCAGCCGCCACTCCAGCATGAAGGCCGGTTCGCCCTTGCGTGCCGAGATCAGACGCACGATGTCTTCATTCAGTCCCTTGGGGACGCGGTCTTCATCGATCTCGGTAACAAAGCCCCACTTGTAGTCCTGTGCGGCAAGATCGCGAATGGTGTCGACAGTCGAACTCATTGAACCTCCACGGAATCGGCGCTAAAGATCTATTTTGAGGCGGCCGCCGAACCCGTCGCCCTACTTGTTACTTACAGATTGCATCTTTCCGCTATCCGGAATCAGGGCTAAGCCCGGAATCCCGCCATATAGGACTGATTTGGTCCTATATCTAAATTGAGTGTACCCCGAGGGCTGATTCTTTTCAAGAGCGGCAGGAAAAAACCGCATTACTCAATGATTTCGCTGGGGCATTTCTGGAAAAAGCAGACAAACACTGCTAAATAGATGATCCAGATGGGTATAGGTTGCAGAAATCGCGCAAAGCAGGAGCAAATTTTAGTGGAACTCGTTGTGCCGGTGCGGGCCTGGCTGGCGCACGCGGCTGGCTTCAAAGGTAACGATCTTCCAATTTCCCTGCGCGTCGCGCACGTAGACATGCGTATAGCGGTAATCGCCTGTCACCGGACCGTCGGGAGTAGTGGCCTCAATGCTGGCCAGCGAGGTGACCACGGCGGTGGCTCCGTAAAAGCGCACCTTGCGGTCGGTAATCGTAAGGGAGGTGAAATGCAAACGGCCCGAGCGCATGTTTTGCAGGGCTTCATCGCGCGACTGCAACGTCCCGGAAGCCGTGATGGCCATGTAGTCGTCGGCCAGCAGGGATCCTAAGATCTTGGCGTCACCATTGAGGGTGGCATTGCGCCATTCATCCTCTAACTGGTCGACCTCGTGGCGGCTTTCGTGCTTTTGCGCGCCCGAGAACCCGCCGGCAAGGAGAGGCACTGTGCCGACCGCCAGCGCAAGAGCTGCGACCATGGCCCACCGGGAATTCATCCGGCGAAAGCGAACGGGGCTCAATGCGTTCTTAGATGAACCCGCCATACGCGTCCACGTTATGCCCGGAACCGTCCGCTGGTCAAATAGAAATCTCATAAATGGGCGTAACGAAAGTTGCAGCAGGGGAAATCTCCGCCACTTTCCCGAGCAGGAATTGGACGGAAATGGTGCCAAATAGGCAGCAGGGCGAGTGAACCGTGAACCGTGGGCCGTGGGAAGGATGGCCTGGCTCCGCTAACGGTGCTAACCCCGCTGCTTTACGCGTGAATGCTATCGAGTGCCGCGGCAAACTCCGGCAGCACAATGGTCTGGTTGCGGTCGGGGCCCGTCGAGATCATGCCGATCTTCGCCCCACTTTCGCGTTCCTGGAAGGCGAGGTAGTCGCGCGCCGCCTGCGGCAGCTTGTCGTACTCGGTGATGCCCTCGGTCGACTGGCGCCAGCCTTTGAGCGTGGTGTAGACAGGCTTGATAGCCTCGAGCCCCCGCACGTCGGCAGGAATCTCGTCGCTCACCTTGCCGTCGATCTCGTAGCCGACGCAGATTTGAATCTCCTCAAGCTGGTCGAGGACGTCGAGCTTGGTGACGACCAGCCACTCGGCGCTGTTGACCTGATTCGAGTAGCGCAGGAGCGGAATATCCAGCCAGCCGCAGCGCCGCGGACGGCCAGTTACGGCGCCGTACTCGTGGCCGCGGGCGCGCAGATGTTCGCCGATGGCGCCATGAATCTCGGTGGGGAAAGGCCCCTCGCCCACGCGCGTCACGTAAGCCTTGGTTACGGAAATGACTGTGCCGATGGCCGTCGGCCCCACGCCAGTTCCTGTAGAAGCTCCACCGGCGGTTGCCGAGGACGACGTCACATACGGATATGTCCCGTGGTCAATGTCGAGCATGGTCCCTTGCGCGCCTTCAAACATCACGCTCCCGCCCCCGGCAAGGATCTTGTTCAGCAGACGGCCAGTATCTGCTGCTAACGGGCGGATGCGCTCCGCCGCCGCGGAGTATTCGTCGTACATTTTGGCGGGATCGAGCGGGTCAGTATCAAAGAGGGCATGAGCGATCTGGTTTTTCTCCTCGCAGGCCGCTTCAATGTGCGTCTTCAAAAGTGACGTATTCAGCAGGTCCACGATGCGCAGGCCGCTGCGCGCCATCTTGTCTTCATAGGCCGGGCCAATGCCCTTGCTCGTGGTGCCGATCTTCTGGCGTCCTGGCGCGGTCTCGGCCGCCAACTCAATCATGCGATGGTAAGGCAGAATCACCTGCGCGCGGTTTGAGACAAACAAGCGTCCGTCAATGTCGAGACCGGCCTTCTGCACGCGATCGATTTCGTCCAAAAAATAAATGGGATCCAGAACCACGCCGTTGCCGATAACGCCCTTGCAACCGGGCCGCAACACTCCGCAGGGAATGAGCTGCAGCACGAACTTATCCTCGCCAATGATGACGGTGTGCCCCGCGTTATGTCCGCCGGCATAGCGCGCTACGGCGCTAAACCGCTCGCTCAGCACGTCGACAATCTTGCCCTTACCCTCGTCGCCCCATTGGGCACCCAGCACCACAGCCGTCTTTGCTCGCATCATCTTCCCTGTTTCCACACAATTACCCGCCGCAGCAAGTCGTCGAGCGGCCGCTGCGCGCGGGCATGAATTTGGGTGCGGTCAAGAACCCCGCAGCCACTTCAATTCTAACCTCCCGGCGATTGCCGGTTCCGTCCGATCGGCCGTTCCTGTTAACCATCTGCTGCGCCTATTCGTTCTATAGGCAGACGCGTCCAATCAGACTTTTTGGAACGAGGACTTTCAAAATGAAAAACCGCAATCAAATGGAATTATGGGTCTTGAGCGCAGCCGTTGTATTGGTTCTGGCCGGCGCCCCGCCCGTCAGCGCACAAGCCGGAGCTCCGGCAGCCCTGAGCGCCGTTCAGGCACACCGGCAAGCACAGACCGAATCCGCACAGCCGCTCAGCGATCAGGATGTCGCGGCAACGCAGGATCAGTTATTGAAACTGCTCAAGCTGAGCCCAATTCTCACGAGCGTGGTGGCGCGCGATCCATCTCTGCTTTCCGATCGGGATTATGTGGCCCGCAACAACCCTGAGCTGGCGCAATTCATCGTCAGCCACCCGGATATCGAGAAGAACCCGGAATTTTACCTCTTCAGCCACCTGAATTACGAAGGCGGCAAGCATCGCGATCAGGCGCTTGAGCGAGCTGTCTGGCCCGACCTGGTTCCGTTGCCGCAGGAGTACCGGCAGCCCAATACGTCCAAGGTCATAGAATCGCTGATTCCCATTCTCGTGCCGCTGGGCTTCTTCGCCGTAGTGGGATGGATTATCTACCTCGTCGTCCAGAGCCGTCGCTGGAACCGCTCCTTCCAGCAGCAGAGCGAGCTTTATGGCCGCCTCATCGACAAGTTCGGCTCCAGCCAGGAACTAGCCGCCTATATGCAAACTGAAGCCGGGCAGCGCTTCCTCGCCATCAGCCCCTCGTCAATGAGCGACGACTCCGGAATCCGCATGCCCAACGCCGTGTCGCGCGTGCTCACCTCGCTCTCGGTCGGCATCGTGCTGGCCCTGCTCGGCGTCGGATTTCTGCTATTGCGCAACGCCGGGCCCGATACGCCCGAGCCCATGCTGGTCACCGGAACACTTCTGCTCATGCCCGGACTTGGGTTTATCCTCTCCGCAGGAGCTACCTGGGTTCTGGCCCATCGTCTGGGCCTGATGCCCGAAAAGGAAATTGCCGAGACCAAGGCCTCCGGTCCCTACGGCTCACAGGGTCGTCAGTGAGCGGCGAAGGAGCCGGACGTGGCCCCGACAGGAAAGCGAACGCGTATGCCGTGGGAATTCACATTGCCGAATGCACTGCTGCATACATCGCCTGGCGGCGCTCTGGAAGCTGCCGCCGGCGCGTGTGACCCAGCGATGGAGAACGAAGCCTTCGCCGCGTTTTATTCGCGCTCCTCGCGGCCGCTCTGGGCCTATCTGGCGCGGTCATCCTCCGATCCCGCGCTGGCCGACGACCTGATGCAGGAGAGCTACGTGCGCTTCCTGTGCGCTGCGGGAGCTCCCTCGCTCGCGGCCGATGGCGAAGCGGCGGCGCGGCTTTATCTCTTCCGCATCGCCAGCAACCTTTTGCGCGACTACTGGCGTCGCCCGCGCGCCGCCTCCATCGAGGAGATCCCCGAGGAATTCTTCGCTGCGCACGGTCACGCGGCGCAAACCGACACGCAGATTCTGCTCGAACCCGCGCTCCGGCAGATGAAACCGCGCGAGCGCCAGTTGCTATGGCTGGCCCATGCCGAGGGCTACTCGCATCGCGAGATCGCGCAAGTGATGGGTCTGAGCGCGGCCAGCATCCGGTTGTTGCTTTTCCGCGCGCGCCGCAAGATCGCAGCGTTGCTGCGTGCCTCCGCCGCGCCGGAAATGCTCGGGAGGAAATCATGATGCTGACCTCTTGCCCTCACGAGAAAGAAGTGCGCCAGTTGATCGCACGCGGCCAATGGTCCGCCGCCTCCCCGCCGGCGCTTCGCGCGCATGTGACCGGCTGCCGCACCTGCGGCGATCTGGTGCTGGTTTCCGAGGCCTTTCAGCAGGCGCGTGTGGAATCGGCGGCCGCAGCGCGGCCCGTTCCGCCCGCGCTTTTGCTGTGGCGCGCGCAACTGCGCCGCCGCAATGCCGCCATGGAACGCATTACCCGCCCCTTGCTGGGCGCACAGATATTTGCTTGCGCGGTGGTGGTCTTTGCCGCGTTGGGATTTGCCGGCTTCGAGGCGCGCAGCGGCGTCGATTGGTTCACATGGAACTTCTGGCGCGACTGGTTCGTCGAGCTACCACAGGCCGCCGCGTCGCAGTGGGCGAGCCTGAGCGCCGGCCCGCTCACCGGCTCCGCATGGAGCTGGTTGGTGCTCGGTTCCGCGCTAGCCACGTTGCTGTTGCTGGGCGGCGCCGCCGTCTACTTCGCAACCGACAAACAATAAAAGCTGGGTTCCTGACAACTTTGGGGTGCCCCGGGTCTCGATTTCGAGACCCGGGATAATGTACGAACCCATGTTGTCAGAGACCGAGACGCAGGAAAGGAAGCGTCCGCACGATGACCAGTATTGCATTTCGCCCGGCGAAAACTCGCAACGAACTCCTACTCATATTTATCTTCGCGGCAATCGCTCAATTCGTGTTTGCCCAAGCGCCCGCACCGCAGCCGCAGAATGCGCAAGCTCCAACCTTCCGCTACGACGCTGTCACCATCAAGCCCGACCCCGACGGCCATGGATTTTTCAAGCTCTCGCCCGATAGTTTTTCCATGGGCGGCAACCCCACGTGGGTTCTGATCCGGAGCGCCTACGGGGTTTTGTTGGAAGACCAGGTCGCCGGCCTGCCGGGCTGGGCAAAGTCGGAGCCCATCGCAGTCCAAGCCAAGATGGATCAGGAGACTGCGGCGGCGCTTGCGAAACTTCCGCCGATGGAGCGGTGGAAACAAATGCAGCTGATGCTGCAGGCGATGCTGGCCGACGGCTTTGGGCTAAAAGCGCATCGCGAATCGAAGGACCTGCCTATCTACGTGCTAACGGTTGCGAAGGGCGGAGTGAAGATGAAGAAGACCGCACCCGACGGCTACGGCGGCAACGCCTCGTATTCGAGCGGTAAGGTCACGGCGCATGAAATTTCTGTCGATGCCCTCGCTGCCAATCTTTCTTTCACAGTTGGCAGAGAGGTCGTGAATAAGACCGGCCTCGATGGCGGCTACGATTACACGCTGGATTACGCTCCCGACGGCGCGGACCCCTCCGATACGCGTCCGTCAATTTTCACCGCACTCGAAGAACAGCTCGGCTTGAAGCTCGAACCCGCGCGCGGGCCGGTGGACGTGATTGTCGTCGACCATATCGAGCGGCCGTCGGAGAACTAATGCTGTTTTTCGAAGTTTCCCCGTCGGGAGCAGCCGAGGACATGCCGGCGTAAAATGGTCGGTGCTTGAGGAAGTTGCAATGAGAACGAATGTCATCTCGCGTGCGTTGTTAGTTTTGGTGTCGATGGCTATCTTTATGCAGGCCAGGAGTCAGATCGCGCGCCCACAGGCATCGCCGTTTGACCGACCGGTGCGGACAGTGAAGGTGGATCTGGGGCCTTCGGAGTTTTACGAGCCGAAGGGCAAGGTTCGCAACACGCTGACCTGCTACTACTACCCTCTTTTTGTGGTGAAAGAGCTGGATGAAGGCGAGAAGGGCGCGGAGTGGGGCGGGATTGTTCCGATAATCGCGGGCAACCTGCCGCAATGCAAACAGAACCAGGAAAAAGGCGAGATTCGTTTCGACCAGGTGCATTGGCTCGGCTATTTCAGCGGCGTTGTTGGTAATTACGTTTTCCAGGATGCGCCAGACGGTTTGAATGGGAGCCTCTACTTCAGGATCGTTGATGCGACGACCGGAACGAATCTATTTGAAGACGAGGCGAAACGGAATTACCGGATGAAGGACGGAAATCTGGTGTGGGAAGGCGAGCGACTGTGGATTGAGAGGCCGGCGCGTGGCGGACCGGTGCTTACTTATACGCGCGGCTATTTTGCCAAGTGCTCGTTGTATAAGGACGGAGCCGCGTGCTGGAAGAAGATTCGGGCGGCTACGGGGCTCCCGAACATGCCTGTTCCGAAGTGCAGCGGCGAGTATAAAGACGACCCGGATGACCCATCGGTGATTTTCTATCCTGTTCGCGTGGCGCTTGGGCCGCAATCTGAGGCGAAACCCGTGCCTGGGCCAGTCCGATGCGAGGCACAGGAATGAGCCAAGTGGTGATCTAGCGAGAATTTGTGCGTTCGGGTCTAGAGTGGTGGGTAGGAGGTCGGTGAAAGACAACCGCACATCCTTCGACTCCGTTTGCCGAAAAGAACGCGACCTGTTTCGCTTGGGATCACGGAGGTAGCTGATCCGTCGAGCCGCTTCCTTTGCCTAGCGGCCAGAGAACTAGGGGCGGGCAGTCTCTACTCCAGCTGCGACGACTCTCTCACAATCAGCTCCGGTTCCAGAACGATGCTGCGGGGCCGCGCCGAGTGCAGCTTTTCGAGCAGTGTCATGATGAGTTTGGCGGTACGCTCGCCGATCTCGCGCGATTTCTGATCGACGCTCGAAAGCGGCACCTGCAGTTTGCTGCTGTAGTGGAAGTTGCCGCAGCCCACGATCGCCATATTTTTGGGAATGCGCAACCCGGCTTCGAAGGCGCGCTCCATGGCGCCTAGGGCGATTGTGTCGTTGAAGCAAAAAAGCCCGTCGGGACATGGTTTCAATTTCAGGATTTCCTCCATCGCCCGCCGCCCGCGCGTCTCTCCGTCGGAATCGGAAGCTTCCCCGCAAGCCACCACATAGTTGATCGCAAACCTCATGCCATGCCTCTCAAGCGCTTTTCGATACCCCTCGACGCGGGCATTTCCAATGCTGGTCTGCGGTCCGCGAATGTGCGCAATGCGCCTCGATCCCTGCGCGATCAGATGCTCGGTAGCCAGCTCGCCCACTTTCACATCGTCCACGCCGACAAAATTACTTCGAAATCCTGGAAAGCCGCGGTCGACAAGAACCAGCGGCACCCCCGCCTCTTTAATGCGCCGAAGGCTGTCGGTATCCTTCCGGCACGAAGCCACGACAAAGCAGTCGAGATGATGTGCGAGCATGTGCTCCACTTCATCCTGCTCCAGCTGCGGGTCGCTCTCCGACGAAGAAACAATCAGGTAATACTCTTTTTCTCTCAGCTTGCTGGAGAGCCCCTTCGCGATCTCGCCGAAGAAGGGATGAATAAGGTCGGGCACCACCAGCCCGATGAGCGAACTGCGCCCCGTGACGAGGCTGCGTGCAGTCAGGTTCGGCCGATAGTTCAGCCGCTTCACGCACTCCAGAATCTTTGCCTTGGTTTCCTCTGCGATGTCGGGCCGGTCCCTGAGCGCCCGCGATACTGTCACCACCGATACTCCAAGTTCGGCTGCGATATCTTTCATGCGCACGGTCATGGCAGCAGTGTATAGGACGCGGTTCCCAGCCTTCCTGGCGCAATTCAACCGGAGGCGCCCGTCTGTTATAGTGGCTCGGCAGCGATTTTTCGCGGATTACGTAAACGCTAACGAAAACCGGTCCGGCTGCAGGTCCCCAAGCATGGCTAGAGATCGCGGATAGAGAAAAGGAGATGCAGATGGATTGGAGCGAAAGCACGAGGCGGTCGTTCTTGAAGCAGTTTGGCGCGGCGGGCGCTGCGGCCCTGGCCGCCACAAAGGCCGAGGGCATGGAAAGGCCCGCTGCCCCGGGCACGCAAGCCGCTGCGGCACAGCCCGCGCTCACGCCCACTGACCAGAAGCAAGCCGCTACCCGCGATGCGCGCATGGCCTGGTGGCACCAAGCCAAGTTCGGCATGTTCATCCATTGGGGCCTCTACAGCGTCATCGGCCAGCACGAATGGGCCAAAGAGAACGAAGGCGTTCCGCTCCTGCAATACGAACTGCTCGCCAAGCACTTCCATCCCAAACCCAACGCCGCCCGCGATTGGGCGCGTCTGGCCAAGCGCGCCGGCCAAAAGTACATGGTCATGACGACCAAGCATCACGAGGGCTTTTGCAATTGGGACACCAAGCTCACCGACTACAACGCCATGAAGCAGGGCCCCGGCCGCGACCTCGTCCGCGAATTTGTCGATGCTGCCCGCGCCGAGGGTCTGCGCGTCGGTTTCTACTACTCGCTCATGGACTGGCATCATCCCGACGGCGCCATCTGCAAAACCGACGAAGCTGCGCGGCGCCGTTTTGTCGACTACACTCACGGCCTCATCCGCGAGCTGCTCACCAACTACGGCAAGATCGACATCCTGTGGTTCGACGTGGACTGGCCGCTCACTGCCGAGCAATGGGAGTCGGAGCGCATGAACGAGATGATCTTCTCGCTGCAGCCCGAGATCATTGTCAACAACCGCAACGGCCTTCAGGGCGACTTTGCCACGCCCGAGCAGCACATCCAGGCCGCCGAAGCCAGCCGCGCCTGGGAAACCTGCATGACACTCAACGATAGCTGGGGCTTTAACCGCGGCGACGACGCATGGAAGACGCCCAAGACCATCGTCGACAATCTCATCACCTGCGCCCGCGGCGGCGGCAACTACCTGCTCAACATCGGCCCGGAGCCTGACGGATCAATCCCGCCGGAATCCATTGCCATCCTCGATACGGTGGGCAAATGGCTCGACACAAATGGCAAGGCTATCTATGGCACTGAGCGAACCACGACCGATTGGATTACTAACCTGAACTTCACGCGCCGCGGCAACACGCTTTACGTCCACGTGTATTTCTGGCCCGGCCACACGCCCGCAGCCGAGTGGCTCGACTTCTATAAACCCGAAGTGGTGGTGGCCATCGGCGGACTCAAGCCCAAAGTGCTTTCGGCGCGCGTGCTCAAGACCGGCCAAAAAGTCGAGTTCACGCAGGACGAGTTCAGCTTCCGCCTCACGGGCCTGCCGCTGATCGCGCCCGACCAGCCTGCCACGGTGATTGAAGTGGAGTGCGACGGCGAGCCGATCGTCGATCATGAAGCCATGCGCCCGCTCTGGCCACGCCACAAAGTCGACATCAGCGTCTAGTATCCCGTTTCTAAAGTTCGCAACATAGGTACAGCTGTCATCCTGAGCGACGCTTGGCCCGAACCCGGGCTTAGCGGAGTCGAAGGACCTGCATTTAGCGGCTTTGGCTCACGCTGCGAATTTCGGGGATGCCACGCCCTAGGCAGAGAACTACGAATCGTCACGCATACGTCGGCATCGCCCGCGCAAACGTGTACGGCCCTTCCGGCAGCAGCGCCACGCGCGCGCCCGGCGCAAGTCCGCGCACCAGCGAAGCAACCGCATCATTCAAATCGTCGAATGCATTCACTCCGAGGCTTCCAAGCTCCTCGCGCGCGGCTCCAGGCGCATAAAACAGCAACTCGTTCTTCAACCCCACCATCGCCAACTTTTCCAGCTGCCACTGGTCGATCTCAACCGGCGTGTGCTCAATCTCTTTGAGAAACTCTGCGTGGCCGCGATAACCCTTGAGCAGGCGCGCATACTCCGGCGAGCCGATGCCTTCGGCGCACTCGCCAAGGAGCAGTATCTTTCCGCCCGGCTTCACAATATGCTGCGCCGCAGTCAGCCCCTTCAGGCACTGATAAAACGTAAGGTCCAGCGGATACCCAGCCGACGAAGTGATCACCGCGTCGGCGAGCCCGTCGAGCGGCGTGAGGGAATTGCTCACCATAAATTCCACGCCCGCCGCGTGCGCTTTGACAGGATTGCCGGCAAACACACCGGAGATCTCGCGCTCCCGGGTCAGCGTCACGTCGAGGATGAAGTCGTGCCGCGCCAACGCAGCGGCTTCCAGCAACTCCTCGTGCAGCGGATTGCCCTCGATCGATCCCTCAGTCGAGAGCGGCTCGCGAATGAAGCGCGGCGAATGAATTACCTTGATGGTTTCCTGCGCCGCCACTCCCGGCACAATTAACTTGCGCCCGCCGCTGAAGCCCAGCATCAGGTGCGGCTCAATAAATCCGAGCGTGATGTGCAAATCGGCCGCCACAAAACGCTCGTCGATATACACCGGTGTCCCGCGGCGCGTGGTTCCCACGGCGCGATGCGCGGCAAAGTCGCGCGCATCGTGACTGGCAACTTTGTAAGTTGCAGCAATCTCCGGCCCGAGAATGATGTCGAACTCTTCCCGTGTCGCCGCGCGGTGCAGGCCGGTGGCAATGAGAATCGTCGCGCCGTCTTTAGGAATGCCGGCAGCATGCAGGCGCTTGAGCAGCGGCGGTAAAGTAATCCGATTCGGCGCGGGTCGCGTAATGTCGCAGACCGAGATGGCCGCTGTGCGCTTGCCCGCAGCCAGTTTCTCAAGCGGCTCGCTCGAGATAGGATTGTCGAGCGCAGCATCGAGCGCGGCAGCAACATCGCCGAGCGCCTGCGCGGTGCGGCTGCGTACCACCTGGCAGTCGAATCCCTCCGGGGCTTCGACGTCAATTCCGTTCTTGCCAAATGCAAATTGGGTTTTCATGGTGGGGTGGACGAAACAAAATCCCTGCAGCCATTCTAGGTCTCTGACCGCTTGAAGAGGAAACTTCCCGTGCCCCGTCCTTTCGCCCGATTTATGGGTGAGAGGATGGGATAGCTCGAATCTCGGCCCACCCCTTTTCACCCAGCAAGAAAATGGGTGCCCCACATCTCGCTTTTGAGATGTGGGATAGCACGAACCTTACCCCACCCCCTTTCCACTCAGCACCAAAAAGGGTGAGAACTACGAACTGTGTACTGCATTCATAATCGCATCGGCGATGCGCGCGGCTTCGACCGCAGGCCGCACCGCATGCACACGCACAATCGAAGCTCCGTGCAGAATCGCGGCCGTCATCGCCGCCAGGCTGGCATTTTCGCGTTCATCCGGCGGCGCGTCGACGGGCGCATCGGGGCCGCCAAAGAGCGGCGCCAGCGTGTGACCGAGAAACGATTTGCGGCTCAGACCGGCGAGCAGTGGCCGGCCCAATTCGAGCAGTTCCGCCTGCCGGCTCAGCAGCACGTAATTCTCGTTGAAGCGCTTGCCGAATCCGTAGCCGGGATCGAGAACAATTCGATCGAAGTCGATTCCGGTCTGGCGCGCTGCGACCAGGCTTGCAGCCAATCCCTCGCGCACCGTGGCCAGCAGTGCATCGGGCGCGAATTGCGATTGCGCTCGCCACTCCTCGGGCCGGCCGCGTGTGTGCGACAGCACGACACCCGCGCCAAACTCTGCGCACACTCGCGCAATCGCCGGGTCCCACATGAATCCGCTCACATCGTTCACAATCTCCGCGCCCGCTTCGAGCGCCGCGCGCGCCGTAGCTGCCTTATAGGTATCGACTGAAATCACTGCGCGCGGCAGCGCCTTCCGTATTCCCTCAACCACCGGCAGCAACCGCGCCTGCTCTTCCTCAGCACTCACCAGCGGGGCCGCCAACGACGGAGTCTTGTCGTTGGGGTGGACAAGCGCATCCGCGCCGCCCGCGCGCGAGCCGGGCCGCGTGCTTTCCGCACCCAGATCGAGGATGTCGGCGCCTTCCTCGATCAGACGAATCGCGTGAGCTACGGCCTTATCCGAATCCAGGAAAAAACCGCCGTCTGAAAACGAGTCGGGCGTAATGTTCACCACGCCTATCACAAGCGTACGCCCGCCCAGCTCCAGGGTGCGCGTGCGCAGCCGCCAATGTGCGAGGTTTCGCATCAATCTCGATGGTACGCCGCGCCGTGCCGTTGTTTTGCTACACTCCGGGCATGACGATTTTGCGGCGAGTCCATGCGATTTCGTGCGGAGTTTTCCTGATTTGTGGTTCTCTTCTCAGCGCGCAAACCCCCACCCACCACATACCTCATGCGCCCCTGCGTCCGGCGCCCACCACCGGCCCACTCGCCGACCGTATTAAGACCATCCTCGCCGATCCTTCGCTCAGCCACGCTCAATTCGGCATTAGCGTAACCACACTCGACGGTCAGCCGCTCTACGGATTGAACGACGCCGAACTGTTTACGCCCGCCTCAACCGCCAAGCTCACCACCACCGCGGCTGCATACGCCCTGCTGCCTGTCGAAACCCTCACCTGGACGACGTTCGTGGTGGCCAATGGCGATGTGGACGCGTCGGGCACGTTGCACGGCGACCTGATTCTTCTCGGCGTAGGCGATCCCACGATCAGTGCGCGCCAATATCCCTATGCCGAGCCTGGAACAGCTCCGACACCACTGTCGGAAGCTCCGCTTAGCGCCAATCCAGCCAGCGCCGTCCCGGCTGGCCAGGCTCCGGCCGCCCCTGCAACGAGCGAGATCTCACCCGAAGAAGCAGCAATCACTGCGCGTACGCTCAAAATTTTGGCGCCGCTCGATCTGCTCGCGGAGCAGGTGGAACAGTCAGGCGTGCGCGCGGTGGATGGCGCCGTGGTGGGCGACGACACGTTTTATCTTGACGAGCCTCGCGGGCTAGGCTGGGCCTGGAACGATCTGCAGTGGAGCTACGGTGCGCCCGTCTCCGCGCTCACCTTCAACGAAAACGCCGATGAGTTGAATGTTTTCGAGAAGCCTCCGGCGAGCGGCCACACCATTGCGGAGTGGGCTCCCGACGTGGACTACTTCACGCTCGATAACAGCATGAAGCCCGCTGCACCCGGCGAAGAGGCTCACCCCGGTTTGGAACGCCGCCCCGGCTTGACCCTGGTTCGCGCATGGGGCACGATCCCGTCGAGCGGCTTGCGTGTTTCCATGGCGGTTGAGGACCCCGCGGAGTTCACCGCCGACGCATTCAAGCTGGCTCTTTTGCGCCGCGGCATCAAGGTGAGTGGAGATCCCGAATCGCGCCACAAGTACGCAACAGGAACGGGCAATTTTGCCGATGAGCGCGAGAAGCCATTGAAGCTTTCGCCCGTTCAGCTTGCAACCATTTCAGGCGCCGCCGAAGGCCGCCGCGTGCTGGCCGCGCGCATCTCCGTGCCCGTGGCCGAAGATATCACCGTGACCAACAAGACCAGCCAGAACCTGCACGCGGAGATGCTGCTGCGTCTGCTGGGCAAGGTTTACGGCGCCGACGGCAGCTTTGAAGAGGGCGCGCGCGTGGTGCGGCAGTTCCTCGTCGATGCCGGCGTCGACAACCACGACTTCTTCTTCTACGACGGCTCGGGCATCAGCCCCACGGACAAAATCTCTCCGCGCGCCTTCACGCACCTGCTGGCGTACGCATCGCATCAATCGTGGGGTGCGGCCTGGCGCGACACCCTGCCCGTGGCCGGTGTGGATGGCACGCTCGATCACCGCTTCACAAACTCCCCGCTCAAGGGCAAGATGTGGGCTAAGACCGGCACGTTGGACGAGGTGGAGGCGCTTTCCGGCTACGTGACCACAGCCACCGGCCGCACCGTAGCTTTCTCGATCCTGGTGAATGGCCGCTATCCCGGCAGCAGCACGGAGCTGCAAGCCATCGACCGCATCGCCGAAGCTATTGCGGCTGCGGAGTGACGGCCCGTCTACGTCGCAAACTTGTCGAGCTTCGCGCCGTAGGTCCGCAGATATTTCATGCCTGTATCGCAAAGCACCGTGACGACCGTCGCCTGCGGACCCAGTTCCTCAGCCAGCCGTAGCGCCGCAATCACGTTAGCCCCGGTGGAAGCTCCAGCGAACAGCCCTTCCTCGCGCGCCAGCCGAAAAGCCATCGCGATGGCCTCTTCAGTGGATACGCGGTCGATGCTGTCGGCCAAATCGTTCGACCACAACGGCACCACGAATCCCGCACCTATGCCGTCGATCTTATGCGAGCCCGGCGCTCCACCAGAGAGAACCGCGGACTCCGCAGGCTCAACCGCAACGATTTTGATCTGCGGTTTGCGCTCGCGCAGCGCCTCGCCTAATCCGCGCAGCGAGGCCGCCGTGCCCACGCTCTGCACAAATCCATCAATCGCGCCCTTGGTCTCGGTCCAGATCTCGTCAGCCATCCGGTGATAGGCGCTCAGCTGATCGGTGTTCTTCATCTGGTCGGTCCAGTAGGCGCCGGTCCGCTCCGTCACCACGCGCGCCGCTTCAATCATGCTGCGCGTGAGTTTTTCCGTCATGCCGCCGCTTTCGCTGGGAACGATCTCAAGCTCTGCTCCGAAAATTCGCATCTGGTCCAGCTTTTCGCGCGCAAAGGCATCGGAGGTGACAATGTGCAACGGATGCCGCTTCACCGCGCAGACAAAGGCCAGCGAAACCCCTGTGCTGCCGCCCGTGTACTCCACCACCGCACCCCGCGCCGGCAATCGTCCGTCGGCCTCGGCCGCTTCAATCATGGCCAGCGCCATGCGGTCCTTCATGCTGCCTGTGGGATTCTCACTTTCCAGTTTCAGCAGAATGCGCGCATCATTCGCAGGCACAATGCTGCTTAGCGTCAGCAGCGGCGTATCGCCAATGCAATCCAGAATTCCAGTTCCCGTTCGGTTCACCGCAACTTCCCCCTTCACAAATGCGTAGGAAATCGGGGAACAATCTCCAACTGTCCATGCTACACGCCGGGAAATGCGCTGTATTATGGAAGGCAAATGTTCGTGCGCAATTTTCTTATGCTTTCTGCATTCTCCACTGTGGCATTGGGTCTGGCCGGCTGCCGCCAGCTGCCGCCGTCGAAGCCTGCCAGTGAGTTCACGCCGCAGGAGGCGAGCGGTGCGGCCATCTACCAGGCCAAGTGCGCGCGTTGCCACTATCCCACAACAACGCAGCCGCTGCATGGACCCGGGCTGCAGGCGCTCACCAAACTCAAGGCCATGCCCTCGGGCGCGCCGCCCACTGACGAACGCCTCACAGCCGTAGTCCTGCACGGGCGGCAGGAGATGCCAGGCACACCGCTCAGCGACGAACAGCTCAACGATTTGCTTGCCTACCTGCACACATTATGACCAACGAATCCAATTCGAATCTGCATGCCGCCGGCCTGCCCGCAGGGCAAGTCGAACCGAAAGCGCCGCGGGCGGCTCTAATGAAACTCCCCGGCCTCATCGCCATCAGCCTCTACATGCTCCTGCTCGCGATTGTGGTTGTGGTCTTCGTGGTTCAAGGCCGCGTGGGGCCGTTGTTTCTTGTTTTTCCAGTCTTGTTCATCGCCGCCGCGTTCGGCCTCATGATGCTGTTGCGCTGGGCGTGGGCGCTCACGTTGGCCGCGGTAGCGCTCCTGGCGGGTTCATTCTTTTGGGCCTGCGTTAGCCAGCACATGCCCCAGTTCCTCCTCCAGGGTCTGCTCAATCTGGTCTTCTTCCTCTACCTGGTGCGAACCGAAGTACGCGAAAAGTTGAGGTGAGGCAACCTACTGGCACAGATGCGCTAGTTGCTCGAATGGCTTTGGGCCGGCGGGCGGATAAGGTAAGTGCCGCGAATCCATGAATTGATCGGGAAGCGTGCCGCCGTATCGTAGCGCCGCGTCAGGATCAAGACTGTACGCGGGATCGTCTTCCACCTGCGCCAACCCCTCGAAACTGAACCCTTGGCTGCGCAGCAGTTGCAGCAGATCGGGCAACATGAGGGTAGTAAACGCTGTGGCATGCAACAGCATCACATTGGGAATCTCGTGCCCGAACACAATCAGTTGTTCCTCGCGCCCCAGCTGGATGTACTCCGTCGCGTTTTCGAGATAACTTTTCCTGAGCCAGTCGATCACCGCCGTATCCTTCGTGGCCACGCACCGCGCGTAAGCATCGTTCCACGCATAGTCCTCAAAATCGAGCGAAACCTGTGCGATGCGATAGCCGTGGTCGTGAAGATAAGCACGAATCGCGCGGCGTTTCTCCACCGTGTCGCCCTCCCACAGAAACGGATAGCGAAACCAGTGCCAGTCGCGCATTTCTGCGTACTCGGCCAGCGCCGGCTCGTTGCGAGCGATCTCCTGCTCAAAGGCTTCCGGCGTGTTGTCCGGCAATGACATGTGCGACCACGTATGGCTGCCGACATTCATTCCCGCATCCACCCAGATATGAAGCGCCCGTTGCTCGTCCGTGCCGTTTTCGAGCTTTGCTGCGTTCACCAAGCCGTAGGTGCCTGCCAGATGCGCTGTCCGTAGTTCCGCCGTCAGCCGCGTTGCTATGCCCGACCACGAATCGCCCGGCGGCAATTTGCCTGCGGCCGGCAAATCGTCGAAGGTCAGAGCCACCACGGGATGCGCCGCGAGATCGAGCACAATGGGTTGGCCCGCGCTTGTCCACGATTGCTTCGCAATCAGCCACTGCCCGTCTTTCCCCTTGCGATAATCCGTTTCGTATCCGCCCCACATCAGTTGCCGCTTGCCTGTTGCCCGCATGGTCAGCACCTCGCGATATGTCCCGGTGTCCGTGGCCTCGTCCGCGGAAATCTCAATATGTTTTGAGTCGAACACCAGGTCGCTGTCGAATGTCGTAGTCACCATTTCGTAAAGCTGGCCGAGCGCTGCTGCACCCGTCACGCGGCTTCCATCCGGCTCCACAAAGACCGCATCCGGCGTGTATTGCGCCACGCATGCCTGCACGTTCTTCTCCCGCAGGTGTTGCGCCCAAACCGTGCGCAGCGGAACAAATGCTTTAGCATTCGGCTGCACAGTATCTTTCGGCGTCAACGAAGACTGGCCCCACGCACTGGCGGCAACGGTAAACACCATCAACTGCAACACTCCTCGGTTCATCCCGATCACACTCCATCTATGTTGTTCAGCAGTGTATCAACCCACCGCAAATCCGCACGACTCGCCGGGAATCGATGCCTGCCGTCTGCTCATTCCTTCAAACGCTACAATTAAGCTGTGATGGAACTAGTCCAGATCGAGCCGATTCGCCGCACGCCTGCGCCCAAGCCGGAGTGGCTCCGGGCCCGCGCGCCGGTAGGCGAGAACTATCATTCGCTCAAGCGGCTGGCCCGTTCGCTCGGCCTGCACACCGTGTGCGAAAGCGCCCAGTGCCCCAACATCGGCGAGTGCTGGCACCACAAAACCGCCACCTTCATGATGCTCGGCAACCTGTGCACGCGCCGCTGCGGGTTCTGCGCCGTGCCCAAGGGCCGTCCCGAGCCCATCGACTTCGACGAGCCGCGAAGGATCGCGGAAGCAGTAGCTACGTTAGGCCTGCTCCACGCCGTGATCACCAGCGTGAACCGCGACGACGATCTGCTCGGTGGCGCGCGCGTCTTCGCCATGGTCATCGAGGAGATTCGCCGCCAAGCCCCCGGCTGCCGCATTGAAGTTCTCATCCCCGACTTTCAGGGCGACCGCGAAGCCATCCGCACCGTCGTCGACGCAAAGCCTGAAATCCTCAATCACAACACCGAATCCGTGCCGCGCCTCTATCGCGTGGTCCGCTCCGGTGCTCGCTACGAGCGCACTCTTGAATTGCTGCGCTACTCCAAAGAGCTGCGGCCCGAAGGGCTCACGAAGTCGGGAGTAATGGTCGGCCTGGGCGAAGAAACCCACGAGCTCGTCGAAGTCTTCCGCGATCTCGCCGCCGCCGGTTGCGACATCCTCACTATCGGCCAGTACCTGCGCCCCTCGCGCGACCACCTGCCCATGAAGCGCCTCTACACGCCGCGCGAGTTTGCCGAGCTCAAGGCCGAAGCTCTCAAAATGGGATTCCGCCACGTCGAGTCCGGCCCGCTCGTGCGTTCCAGCTACCACGCGCACGAGCAAGCCGCCTCCGTCACATCTTCAATCGCCTGAAGCTGCGGTCGACGCACCAGCGGTAGCTGGTCGGCGCATTCTTCTGAGAGAATGGCATCATGATTTCGAAGGCCCTCGATAAAGTCTTCGACAAACTACCTGCGTGGGCAAAGTTGATTTGTGCTCTCTTCCTCGTCCTCGGAAGCGTTTACTATATCGCTCATTACGGCTTCCTCACCTTCTTGCTGCACGCGATCTTCAGTCCCTAACTCCGAAGGTCCAAACTGACATGCAGCGCCAACACGGTTACTAGCCGCCGGAGTTGTAGAATAACGGTTGGCAAATTGCTGAGAGCGGGGACCACTTACGATGACAGCCTTCATGGCCGGTATTCCGGCGCTCAAAGACCTTTCGAACGACCTCAAGCGGCGCATGGACCATGCGGTGGCAGCCTTCCAGGCCAGCCTGGCCGCCACGCGCACCGGCCGCGCCAGCGTGCACATGCTCGACCAAATAAAGGTGGACTACTACGGCACCCCCACGCCCATCAACCAGATGGCGCAGGTCTCGGCGCCCGAGCCGCAGCTCATCACCATCTCGCCCTGGGACCCCGGCATCCTCAAGGAGATCGAAAAGGCCATCCAGTCTTCCGATCTCGGCTTCAATCCCATGTCCGACGGCAAGCTCATCCGCATTCCCGTGCCGCCCATGACCGAGGAGCGCCGCCGCGACGTCTGCAAGCATCTGAACAAGGTTCTCGAAGAGCACCGCACCGCGGTCCGTAACGTTCGCCGCGACGGCAACGACGCCCTCAAGAAGCTCGCCAAGGACAAAAAGATCAGCGAAGACGACGAGAAGCGCGCCCTAGAAGAAGTCCAGAAAATGACCGACGTAGAGATCCGCCGCATGGAAGAGCTCTCGCAAAAGAAGGAAGCCGAAGTCATGCAGGTCTGACGCCGGCGAAGCCCGGATGAACGGTGGCGCTACTTGGCCTCGCAATCGCTGTCAATGACCCTGGGGCTCCCTTTCACCAGCAACCCATTGAAAATCACGGATAAGCAATTGTTTTAGAAAACTTACTCCTTCGACGAATCGGCAGGAATCCGCAGCAAAACCGACTAAATCCGCACCAATTCCTGCTGAATCCGGCCTGTAACCCACGCTTTTGCAGGCGCAGTAAGCATGTTCACCTCGCTGCGTACGCCGAACTCGGGCAAGTAAATTCCGGGCTCGACAGAGAAGCAAGTGTGGGGAAGAATGCGGCGCACGTCGTGAGTTTCAAGGTTGTCCAAATGCGCACCCGATCCGTGCAGTTCCTGCGCGATGTTGTGGCCGGTGCGATGCGTGAAGTACTCTTGAAAGCCCGCCGCGCGGATCACGCTGCGCGCCGCATCGTCGGCCTCCCAGCCCCTGATCTCGCGGCCCGCGGCAAAGGCTTGCTCGACCGCAGCGATCGCCGCATCGCGCGCCTTACGCACGGTCTCAAACACCAACTGTTCTTTCGCAGAAGGCTCGCGCCCAATCACTCCAGTCCACGTGATGTCATAGAAGATCGAGCCAGGCTTGTCGGGTCGTCCCCAAATATCGATCAGCAAAAAGTCGCCCTCGCGAATCGGCGCTGAATGCTCTTGAGTCGGCTCGTAGTGGGAGTCGGAAGTGTTGGCATTCACGCTCACGTCGGGTCCGTTCGCCCAAACCAAACCTTCCCGACGCATAGCTTCGCTGAGCCAGACAACGACATCGAACTCCGAAAGCCCGCCCGTGCGGCCCGTGCCCGAAGGCGGCCGCAAACGCCGACCGATCTCAAGCCAGGCTTCGGCAACAATCGCATCGATAGCGCGTTGCGCGGTCTGGTGGCTCGCGATCTGCTCCTCGCCGAGCACGGCCTCGAACTGGCTCACAAGATCCGCGGAGGTCACGATCTCCTTACCGATGGAGCGCAGAAACTCCACGGTTCCCGCATCAACCATAGACACGTACATGATGTCGTTCGCGGGCGAGTACTGCATGGCAATGCGGTGCGCGCCGGCGAGGATAAAGGCGAGACCGGAGTGAAGCTCCTGCCAACTGGAGTAAAGGTTCTTCGTGCCGGGCAGCGAGTCGAGCCGTCCTTGCTCGACGCGATGCACGAGCTTTGCCGGCTCGCCAATCGCGGGAATGAAGTAGTACCAGCGGCGCGTAACGTGCGCCCGAGGGTCGAGCGAAAGAATGCGCGTCGCGATGGGATCGCGATGGTGATGATCGTAAAAGAGCCAGCCGTCGAGGGAAGCATCGCGCAGCGCGGTTTGGATTTGATCGAGGTTCATACGGGAATAGGATAAGCGAGTCGGCGAGTTCGCGTGCGCTGGCGTGTACGTCGCGGGTGCGCGTTGCCGCACGAAAACGATCAGGCGGTGGCGCGGCGGCCAGCGTCCTGCTGCTTCCCCTGAATGCGTATCGACACGTGCACCAGACTCAATGCCGCCGGCGTGACGCCAGGAATGCGGCTGGCTTGGCCGAGGGTCTGCGGGCGCACGCGCTCAAGTGTCTCGCGCATCTCGCGCGAAAGGCCGCTGATGGTGCCGTATTCAAGCCACTCGGGAATGGCGACGGACTCAGCAGCCTTCAGCTTTTCGATGGACTTCTTCTGCTGCTCAAGATAGCCGGCGAACTTGATCTCGGTTTCGACGGCACGTGCCGAGCTCCGCGCCTCCGGGTTTTGAACAAGGGCCGTGAAATACTCGGCGAGCAACGGATCGCGGACGAGGTCGTCGCGGAGCACGGCGAGGAGCGCCTCGATCGAAACTTCAGGACGCTTGAGGAGCTGAGCCCAGGTGAGTCCGGCGACAGCGGGCTGCTCGCCAAGGCCTGCGGCCTGCAGACTTTCGGAGTTGACCTTGCCAGTTACTAAAAAGCGTTCGAGCGCAGCCATGCGTGCCTGCTTCTGCTCGTATTCGTCCCAGACCGCGTCATTGATGAGGCCCAGGCGGCGACCATGCGGCGTCAGGCGGCGATCGGCGTTGTCGATGCGCAGATGGAGCCGGAACTCGGCGCGCGAGGTGAACATCCTATACGGTTCATTAGTCCCTTTCGAAATCAAATCGTCGATCAGGATTCCCGTATATCCTTCTGTCCGGTCCATGGTGAACGGCTGTTCACCCTTGAGCCAGAGCGCGGCGTTGATGCCAGCCATGATGCCTTGGCATGCGGCCTCTTCATATCCACTTGTTCCGTTGATTTGTCCCGCGAGATATAGCCCTGTGAAGGCCTTCACGCGCAGCGAGCGGTCGAGTTCCGTGGGATCGACGGAGTCGTACTCGATGGCGTAACCGGGGCGCAGCATCTCTGCCTGGTCGAGGCCGGGGATGGAGTGCACGATCTGCCACTGCACTTCCATGGGCAGCGACGTGGACATGCCGTTCACGTAAACCTCGTGTGTGTTGAGGCCCTCGGGCTCGAGAAAGAACTGGTGCTGCGTCTTGTCGGGGAACTTGACGATCTTGTCTTCAATCGACGGGCAATAGCGCGGGCCAATTCCCTCAATGCGCCCCGAATACATGGCCGAGCGGTGCACATTTTCACGAATGAGGCGCAGCGTCTCCGGCGTGGTGAAGGCGATGTGACAGGAGATCTGCGGCTGGACAATTTTCTTCGTCCGAAAGCTGAAGGGCGTGGGATCGGCGTCGCCGGGCTGCTCTTCGAACGCGTCCCAGCGAATGGTGCGGCCGTCGAGGCGCGGAGGTGTTCCAGTCTTGAGTCTGCAGGTCCGAAGCCCAAGAGCGCGTAGCGCTTCGCCAAGAAGAACAGAGGCAGGCTCGCCCGAACGGCCGGCAGGATAGCGCTCTTCCCCGCAGTGAATAAGGCCGTTCAGAAAAGTTCCCGTGGTGATGATCGTGGCGCCGGCAAGAAGATTGCGGCCATCGCGGAGCTTGAGGCCAAGCACGCGGCCGCGAATGCGCGCTGGTCGTCGCGTCTCTTTCAGTTCCTCAGTACCAAGCCCCTTAGTTCCTAAGTCCCGAAGTCCCTCGTCCTCTGTCACCTGCTCTTCGATCACCAGATTCACAACTTCCGCCTGGCGGATGTGCAAGCCGGGTTGGGACTCGAGAACCTCGCGCATCTTGACGCGGTAAAGCTGCTTGTCGCACTGGGCGCGCGGGCTCCAGACGGCGGGACCGCGCGAAGAGTTGAGAAGCCGAAACTGGATGCCGACGGCGTCGGCCACTTCGCCCATGATGCCGCCGAGAGCGTCGACTTCGCGGACCAGATGGCCCTTGGCCACGCCGCCGATAGCCGGATTGCAGCTCATCTGGGCGATGAGGTCGAGGTTCATGGTGATGAGAGCGGTTTTGAGGCCCATGCGTGCAGCAGCCATGGCTGCTTCGCAGCCGGCGTGTCCCGCGCCCACCACGGCGACGTCGTATTGTTCCGTGAAAGCCATCTGCTTCTATTCTACGGAGTGCGCAAGCCGGCTGCGAGTACCGAATTTGGCCGGTCATCGCAAAGCGTCGCGAATTCCCTTGACAGTGCTACAACCCTCCGGTGAAATGAATCTACTACCCAGAGAACGAAAAATGAGACGAGATCTTCCTGTCTGATCGCATGGGGAATTGGAGGCGGAAATGCGCAACTATCGAATCTGCTTAGCAGTCGTTCTGTTGTTGATGGGCGGTGCCGTGTGGGCGGCAGGGCAACAGATGCAATCCTATTCCTCGAGCGAGGGAAGTTTTTCAGTGCAGTTCCCTTCGGGTGATGTCAAGCACGACACCGACCAGGTGGCCCTGAAGGAAGGCAGTTCATCGACCCTCTACGAGTTCTGGGTGGAGCAGGCGGGGGGGAACATCTCATATATGGTGATGTACAACGATTACCCAGCGAACTATCCCAATGACGGAGCAGATGCCACACTCGCCCGGACCCGCGACGGCGCGGTGAAAGGCAAGACGCTGGTATCAGACATCGCGATCAATCTGAATGGTGTTCCTGGGCGCGAGTTTACAGCGACAGACAGCACCTGGAACTTCACGGTGCGGCAGTTTCTGAAAGGCAAGCGCCTTTACCAGTTGATTGTTGTTTCATCGACCAACCACCCTGCTACGCAAACCTCGGATTTTATGAACTCGTTCAGGATTGAGTAAACGCGCTCAATAGATCACTTGATAGGCGCTGGCTTCGAGAGTCGCCGCGCTCTTTTCGTCGCAGAGAATACGCACACGTAGAGGAATCCCCGGCGTGAGGTCGTTGACGTCGATTTCAGCAACGGCCCAAGAGAGCCTTGCATTGAAACTGCTTTCGCCATCGCTTCCGACAGATTCCGGGCGCAGAGGGATGGGACGGTCTGCCTGCGTGATTTCGAAGGTGAAGCGATGGTTTTGGCCGGCGGGGTAGGCATCAGCGCTGTCGAGTGAAGAGCCTTCATCCGGAGCTCTCTCGCGCACTGTGACGCGCAAAACGCCTTCGATGGGCGGATCGAAGCTGGCTTCGAGTTCACCGGATGCTGCAAGGTGAAAATCCGCGTCGACCGGCTCTATGGATTTGGGAATGACAACATCCTGCTGAACACCGAAGTTGAATTTCGGCGCGGCGTAAGCGCCAAAGCCCACCACTGCCATCTGGCCGGGACCGAGAGTGATCGCATTGCCAGTGAGCCTCGGTGAAAATCCGGCGTCGCGGAAAAGGACACGGCCGGACCACAATGGCTGGTCGATCCCGAGCGCTGCTAGCGCCAGCTTGGCAACGGATTGGCTGGGATTGACGACGACATAGACCGCACCTCGGGAGGTTCTTCCCGCAAAGCCGTAGGGCTGTCCGTCAAGCGGAGCGCCACCGAAGCTTCGCATCTGCCCCTTCGCCTGGACTGCAAAGAAAAGCCTTTCGACGCGCGCCATCCAGCGGGCGTCGGCAGTTGCGATGGAGTCCAGATTGCCACTCAGCGTGTCGATCCAGCCGCCGCGCGCCATGGAAAGGAGGAATGCACCTTTCCATCCCCGAAGAGAGGGCGCGCGAAGAGGGTCGCGATGAGGACTGGATGCGCTGGAGTTTGAAGGGTCCGCAGGCGCAGCGATGAGTCCAGTGGAAAAAATGTGCGGCAGCGGAATGCCCATTTTCTCGTCGCGACGAACCTGGCTGTCGGTTTCGATGTCGATGGCGCGCTGAAGACTGGTCTGCGGCCGGTCGGATGGGTGCGGCGGGCCAGTTGAAAGCAGCAGGAAAGCTCCGATGCGGTTCGCCTCTTCGTGTGGTTCAGGGTTGTTGGTCGTGGCGCCGGTATCGGAGCGTGGATTTGTCGATGCGTTGGAATAGGCAGTATCGCTCTCAATGGTAAGCAACACAGCACCGCGGTTTTTCGTACGGAATTGAGTGAGGGCATCACGAAGAGCCGCGGCATTGCGGGCGAAGATCTGATCTGGTGTGAGGCCGGTCGTGGATCGAGACGGCGCGGCGGTGAGGGCGGTGAGATTGATGCCGTCGAACACGAAGAGGCGAATGCCGCGGTCGTACCAGGATTGCATTGTAGCGACGAAATCAGGCAAAAGCGGACCGTCAACGAGCGCCGAGGCGCGTCCGCCGGCGCCAAGTGCGTTCGATGCAAAGTGCAGGCCAGGCGCGCCAAAGCGGAGGCCAGGATAGATACCGGCGGCACGGCACCGGGCGATCCAGGGTTCGAGACCGTTTGGCCACGCCTCATTGTGGCCGGCGGGGTGCAGGCCGTCGGGCGCGATCACGGATGCGTCGAGCAGGTCGTAGTCGACGCGCACGCCGGATTTTTTCAGCCGGGTGAGCTGGTCGAGGTCATCGAGCGCACGGCCTTCGCTAAGGGAGGGCGCGACGGTAGGCGCGGTGGAAGCTGGTTCGTGAACATAGACGGCAATGGGCGCCGGCAGCTCGATGCCGGGCGCACGATGCTGCGCATAAGCCGCATGCGTTACGAGAGCGCACGCGCCAAGCCATGCCCCAAAAAACACGGATCGGCCTCGGCGGCGCAGAATCATTCGAGCTCCTTGGGTGTGGTGGGAAAGTTTACGCACACGCGATCCGAACCTGACACACAACAGCTCGGATGCCGCCAATCACCGTAAAGGTCATTTCGAGGTAATTGTACGGAACACTTGGTCGCCGTGTAATGAGAAAGCGAAGGGCTTCGACCTGGAGGTAATCCCTGGAACGGTTTCTATACGTCTAAAGGTAGGGGACCGGCGGAGAAATGCGAAGGGCCGGCAAGTGCGCGAGAATCGGAGCAGGAGGTCAATCAAGATGCGAGTTCTTCGATGGGTTGCGGCGGCTGCCATTGCCGCGTGCGCCTTGGCCGGGTTCCCCGGCGGCAAATCTTCGTCGCTGGGATTGCTCGTGGCCGCGGCGCAGGATAAGGACAGCTTTACCCCCATGCCGCTCGACGCCGGTTTCGGGCGCATAGATCTTTCCGATCCCACGATTCCCCCGGATCAGATCATCCAGCGCCTTGCCGCCAAAGAAAGCGAATTCCAGGACGCACTCAATCACTACACCTACCGCCGCACCGCGCGCGTGCAGGTGATCGACGACGACAACAAAACCCTCGGCGAGTGGTACGAGATCGACGACGTGATATTCGATCCAACGGGCAGGCGTACGGAGAGAGTGGTGTATGCGCCGCCGAACACGCTCGATCAGGCAGGGATCTTGATGTCGCCCTCCGACCTCCAAGACATTCAGCACGGCTACCCGTTCGTGCTGACCAAGGAGGATATTCCCCAATACGACGTCAAATACGTGGGCCGTCAGAAGGTGGACGAGATCGATTGCTACGTCTTCGACGTGACTCCCAAAACCATCGTGAAGAACAAGCGCTACCTTGACGGGCGCATCTGGGTAGACACGACCGATCTGCAGATCGTGGTGACCGACGGACGCATAGTGCCCGACGACACGCGCAAAGGAAAAGAGGACCTGCACCCGCCGTTCATGACCTGGAGGCAACAGATCGACGGCCACTACTGGTTCCCGGTATACACCAAGGGCGAGGGCTTTCTCCACTTCTCCGGCGGCTACGGCTACATGGCGCAGGACGTGCATATCCGCGACACCATCAAGTACTCCGACTACAAGCGCTTCGGCTCGTCGACCAAGGTGTTCTACGGCGATCAGGAGGTCACGAAACCAGATCAGCCGCAGAGTCAGCAACCGCCGGCGCCGACAACGCCACAAAAGTGAAACAGGGACTTAGGGACTAGGGGACTCAGGGCCTGGGTCTGCCTGCACCCATCAGAACCAGCGAGCGTTGTGCGAAGGGCGAGTAGACCAGCAACGTGGTGCAAGCCAGCGCCAATCCGAAATTGATGTGATGCAGAAGCAGGAACGGTGCGAGCGACCATGACTCGTCGAAGAGAAAGAGAAACGGCCAGATCTTTCGGAACTTTTCGCGGAACCCCGGAGCGTGGAAGAGCGCTGCGCAAAGTACGAATGCGCGCACCGGAATAAGGATCGCGGCCGTGACGATGAGAACGCGATAGGTCAGGGTCGCGTTCGGCAACGGCGAAAACAGATCCTCGATCTCCGCCAGATTGGCGAGCGCCCCCACATAGAATCCCAGATACATCAATTGAAAAAGAATAAACAGCGTTTGCACAACCGCATAAGAGGTTTTCGGTAGTTCCTCGGGCGTCGAGAGAATCTGGATGCGCGGCTTGGGCTCAGGTTGCGCAGAGACCCCGAGATTCTCGGCCGATGCGGGCGCCGCTGATCCGGAGACTGTCGGCGAGGAGCTTTCGCCAGCCGGGAAGTCTTCGCGAGAAGTGATACGTTCGACCGGAGCGATGAAGCGGTAGCCGCGGCGGGCCAGGGTCTCAAGGAAGCGCGGGTTGGCGGCGGTATCGCCAAGAGCCTCGCGGATGCGATTGACGGCCGAGTTCACGCCGTGCTCGTAATCCACAAAAGTTCCGTCGGGCCAAAGCTCGCGGGAGATTTCCTCGCGGGTGAGCAGTTGGCCGGGCCGGTCGAGAAGCATGAGCAGCACCTCAAAGGGCTGGGCGTTCAGCTTGACGCGCAGGCCCTGACGGCGAAGCTCTCCTGTGGCGGCATCCACTTCAAATATTCCGAAGCGATAGCGCGGGGCAGGTCGAGGGCCAGTGCTGTCTTTCGTCATGGCTTTCAGACCAGTGTAGCCGATGGAGATTTGGCCTCGGGATTCTTCTGCGCATTGGAGAACTTTTCCCAAGTAGCTTCGATCGAGGCACTTGCACGGTGAGGAACGATCGCGACATAAGCGAGACAACTTACATTGCGATCGAACGTCCGACCGATTAAGGTGCAACGCATGAACGAACGGAAGCAAAACCGTTGCGAATGTCTTAAAGCAGTCGGAGTACTGCTCCTGCTGGTCACACCCGCGTGGGTCGCGGCGCAGCCCACGCCCGCGGCGACGGCTGCCTTTAACGCGTATGTCGCGCGTGTCGAGACGCAAATGGCCGCGCGGCACCGGTCGGCTAATGGCTTTCTGGCTCCAGTGGATTTTGCGCGCCTGCGCCGGAGCGAGTTGATCGTCGACCAGGTGACAACCGGTACGGGCACAGAACTGCCGGGCGCGCTGCTGCACGATTGGCGCGGTGCAGCGTTCATCGCCGGCGGCAAAGGCGCGGACTTCGAGCGGCTGATGGAGGATTTCAGTGCCTACTCGAAGGTGTATGCGCCGCAAGTGCTCTCGGCGCGCCTGCTCGAGCGCGACGGCGATCATCTTCAGGCAACCATGCGCATCCGTCAGAAGCACGTGCTCACGGTGGTCATGGATACGGCGTACGACATCACGTTTGGACGACTTGACGCCCAGCACGGATACAGCATTTCGCGCAGCAAGGAAATTGCGGAGATTAGTTCGCCTGGAACGCCGCATGAGCGCGCCCTCGGGCGCAGCGAGGAGCACGGCTTTCTGTGGCGCATGAACACTTACTGGAGCTACGAGGAGCGGGACGGAGGCCTCTACATTGAAATCGAGTCGGTCTCGCTCTCGCGTTCTATTCCAACCGGATTGGGGTGGGCGATCGGCCCATTTATTGAGAGCGTGCCGCGCGATTCGCTGGAGTTTACTTTGCGCGCGACGTGCGACGCATTGCTGAAACGACCATGAGAGAGGAGACGAATATGAGCACGCATGCAGTTGTAGCCGGGGATCAAACAGCTTTCAGGAATGCGCGGCGCGTGAACCAGGCGCTGACAGCACGCATGGAGAAGCGGGCGCTCACCTGGGTGGCGGAGCGAGCGCCGCAGTGGGTCAGCTCAGACCAGCTCACGCTGCTGGGGCTGGGCGCACAGATCGGAGCGGGCGTGTGTTACACGCTTGCACGTTGGGATCGGCGCGCCTTGCTGCTCGTAATCGTGTGCCTGGTCTTGAACTGGCTCGGCGACAGCCTGGATGGAACGTTGGCGCGCGTGCGCCGGCAGGAACGGCCGCGCTACGGCTTTTACGTCGATCACATCGTGGACATTCTGGGATCGGTAGTGCTGATGTGCGGGCTAGGCGCATCGGGGCTGCTGCACTGGGCGACGGCGATGGCGATGCTGGTCGCATTTCTCGTGCTCTCGAGCGAGAGCTACCTTGCCACGTACACCTTGTCGTGCTTCCAGCTTTCGCAAGGCATCTTCGGGCCGACGGAGATTCGTATTCTGCTCGCGCTCGGCAATCTGGCCGCGCTGCGGAGCCCGTACTCGACGGTGTTCGGGCATAGGTGGCTGCTGTTCGACCTAGGAGGAGCGATCGCTGCCGCGGCCATGGCAACGATGGCCATTAGCGTCGCGGTGCGCCATACCGCGCAACTTTACCAGCAAGAACCCCTGAAATCGGAACCACGACTATGAAAGTCCCTATGGTGAACGTTCTTATTCGTTGGGGCAAATTCAACCTGGTGGGCGCCGTGGGTATGGCTCTGCAACTCGGGGTGCTGGCGCTCATCGACCGCCTGGCGCCGGGGCACTACATGGTAGCAACGGCCGCGGCCCTCGAGATCACACTGCTGCACAACTTTGTGTGGCACCTCAACTACACCTGGCGCGGCCGCCGTTGCCGAAGCGCGCTCGGGACCCAACTGATTCGGTTTCATCTGTCGAACGGCTTAGTGTCGGCTGTGGGCAATCTGGCCTTGATGCCGGTCCTCGTAGAAGGCGCGCGAATTCCCGTGGTTGCGGCAAACGCGATTGCGATTCTCTGCTGTTCGATCGTAAATTTCCTGCTCGGCGATCGGTGGGCGTTCGTTGACGCCGCATCGTAGGTCTCTGACCGCATCGATTGGTATCTTGAGTTCGTGCTCTCCCGGGTCTCAAACGCGAGACCTGGGGCACCCAGGTTCATACAAATCCAAGTGGTCAGAGACCTAGCCGGAAAACAAAGACCGGCTGAAAGCAGAGTGTCCTTAGCTTATCTGTGGCGGATGAAGGTGCCGTCCTGCAACTCGTCCATGGCTTGGCGCAGCTCGGCCTGAGTGTTCATGACGATGGGGCCGTACCAGGCCACCGGTTCCTCAAGCGGCTTGCCCGAGACGAGCAGGAAACGAATGCCTTCCGGGCCGGCCTGGACCACGATCTCGTCGCCGCGGTCGAAGAGCACGAGCGAATGGTTCTTCGCGTCGTAGACCGGCGTGGCGTTAGGATCGATAGCGGACTCAGTGAGCACGGCCTGCGGCGTAGACGCGTCGCGGAAGGTTCCCGATCCGGCGAAGACGTAGGCGAAGGCGTTGCGCGTGGTCTCGACTTTAATGACCTTGCGCTTAAAGGGCGGAACGGAGATATCGACGTAACGTGGGTCTGCAGCCACGCCTTCGACTGGGCCGGTTTTGCCCCAGAACTCGCCGCAGATAATGCGCGCCTTGGTGCCGTCGTCCTCCGTGACCTCCGGGATGGCGCCGGCCGGAACGTCCTGGTAGCGCGGGGCAGTCATTTTCAAATGCGCGGGCAGGTTTGCCCAAAGTTGAAAGCCATGCATGCGGCCGCGCTCATCGCCCTTGGGCATCTCCTGGTGCAGGATGCCGCTGCCAGCGGTCATCCATTGCACGTCGCCGGCGGTCATGCGGCCCTTGTTGCCCAGCGAATCGCCGTGAGCGACCTCACCGGCGAGCACATACGTAATCGTTTCAATGCCGCGATGCGGGTGCCAGGGAAAGCCGGCTAAATAATCCGCAGGATTCTCGTTGCGAAAATCGTCGAGGAGCAAGAACGGGTCGAACTCCCCCGTCTTGCCGAAGCCAAAGGCGCGCTGCAGCTTAACGCCTGCTCCCTCGATTGTGGGTTTGGTTTGATATATCTCTTTGACTGCTCTGAGTGACATGGTGGACCTCCGGGGCGCACAGGTATTGGATGCTGGAGGGGAATATTCGTTGCAACAGGTAATTTCCAGATCAGAGATCAGGGGCCAGAGATCGGGAGCAGGGAGACGCTGAGGCGTCCATCCCCTGCCCGCTATCGCAGCTGATTCCTCACTTCGTTATGCCGCTTTGATGAACTGGATTTCTAGGGTAATGGTGACCTCGTCGCCCACCAGGAAGCCGCCGGTTTCGAGAGCTGCGTTCCATGCGAGCCCGAAGTCCTTGCGGTTGATCTTTGCGGTGGCGGAGAGTCCGATTTTGGTGTTTCCCCAGGGATCTTTGCCAGGGGCGCTGGGGCCTTCGACTGCGAAGGTCACGGGCTTGGTAACGCCGTGGATGGCCAGATCGCCGGTCACGCTGTACTCGCCCTCAGCCTTACGCACAACCTTGGTGGATTTGAAGTCAAGCGTGGGGTAATTTTCGGCATCGAAAAACTCCGCGCCCTTCAGGTGCCCGTCGCGCTGGGCATCGCCGGTGGAGATGGTGGCCGCGGGAATCGATGCCTCGACAAAGGAGAGTGTAGAGTCAGTCGCGTGTTCGGTGAGTATGCCGGAAAGGCCCGAGAAGTTGCCTTTCACGTTCGAAATCATCATGTGCTTGACCTTGAACTCGGCTGCGGAGTGGGCAGGATCGATGTTCCAGATGGTTGTGGCGGGGGTGGAAGTTGCGGTGGTCATGGCGGGAAGTCTCCTTTTCTTCAGCTTGGATGCTCGATGAGCACCCTGGTTCTTCAGTTCTTTCGATGCAAAAGGTTGATATTCGTTGCAACAAGTATTTTGCAGGGGTGCGACAAGCTCCGGCAGCCGAGCGCGCGATGGCCTTATTCTTGGTAAAAGCATCTTTCCCATGAGTGACTTCGCCCAAACCGTCAAACAGCAGGCCGACATCGTGAAGGTGATCGAGGGCTACATCCGGCTGCGCGGCGCAGGGGCGCAGAGGTTCAAAGGGCTTTGCCCGTTCCACAAAGAAAAGACGCCATCGTTCAACGTGAACGGAGGATCGCAGCAGTTCTTTTATTGCTTCGGTTGCCAGGCGTCAGGCGACGTATTTTCGTTTGTGGGCAAGATCGAGAACGTGACCTTTCCCGAGGCAGTGCGCATCGTCGCGCAGAAGTGCGGCATTCCACTGCCCAAACGGGAATTTTCTTCGCCCGAGGAGGCGGCTGAGGCGCGGCTGCGGACGAAGCTGCTGGAACTGCATGAGACCGCGGCGGCATGGTTCGAGGAGCAGTTGCGCGGGCCGGAAGGAGCATTGGCGCGGGAATATTTGGCTGGCCGCGGGCTCTCGGACGAGGGGATCAAAAAATTTAGAATCGGCTACGCGCCAGACAGCTTCAATGCCCTGCGCGACCGGTTGAGCGGCATGGCCGATGAAGCGACCCTTCGCTCGAGCGGCCTCTTCAGTTCGAAGGAGCAGGAAGACGGCGGCCACGGACGCATCTACGACCGGTTCCGCAAGCGCGTGGTGTTTCCTATTTCGAATGAAGGAGGGCGCGTGATTGCGTTTACAGCGCGCATTCTAGGCGCGGCGACGGAGGGCGAAAAGGCCGGGCCGAAGTACGTCAACTCGCCGGAGACGCCGCTCTATTCAAAGGGACAGGTGTTGTTCAACCTGGACAAGGCGAAGACGGCGATCCGCTCGGTCGGATTTGCGCTGCTGGTCGAGGGGCAGATGGACTGCATCAGCGTTTTTTTGCGCGGAATCCAGAATGTGATTGCGACCAGCGGGACGGCGTTCACCGAGCAGCAGGTGGCGATCCTGAGGCGGCACACGTCAAACGTAATCGTCAACTTCGATCCCGATACGGCCGGAGCGAATGCAGCGGAAAAGTCGATTGCCCTGCTGACTGAAGAAGGTTTCACAATCAAACTGATCACGCTCGAAGGTGGATTGGACCCGGACAGGTTCGTGCGCGAACGAGGTGTGGAGACATATAAGGAAGCAATTCGCAGTGCTCGTCGTCAATCCGACTATCTGATCGAGCGGGCGCGGATGCAATTCCCCGGCGCCAGCGCGGAACAGAAGGTGAAGGCTCTGAATTTTCTGCTGCCCCATATCCGGCGCATCCCGGAAAAGCTGGCGCGCGACCAGTTTGCCGCGGATGCTTCGCAGAAGCTGGGCATCGATTCGGCCGTGTTGCGTGAAGAACTACGGCAGGCGGCGCTCAGGCGGCGAGATCGCGTGGAAACGCGGCCCACGGCGCTGACCGAGGTAGAGCGAGTGCTGCTGCGGGCGCTGGCTATCACCGATCCCGAAGGCCAAGCGGCGCGGCGCCTGGCAGCCGAGGCCCTCGCCAAGCAGCCAGAATGGTTCGAGCACCTGGGGGCGTTCCCGGCCATGCAGGCGCTGGCCACGCGTGCGGCCAACGATCCAATGGATGTGGTGGAGGACGCGGCGCAAAGGGCGCTCGTGGCAGAGGCGCTGCTGGGCGAAAACAGGATGCTGGAAGCGGACGAAGTGGAAAGCGCCCTGCAGGAGCTTGAGGAACGGGTCGCCGAAAGCCGGCTGCGAAATCTGCGGTCGCAAATTGCCGAAGCCGAGCGGCGCGGCGACTACGCGGAGCTGGCGGTGCTGACGCAGCAGAAACTGGAGCTGGACCGGGCCCTACGCGGACTGCACCGCCGAAATGACGATTCGGTATAATCTCGGCCATGCCCACGGAATGCGAAGCCATTTACGGCCACAAGCCGCTCAAGCAATAACGGCGGGTATGGCCTGAAAGGCGAACAAACTGCGCAGATTTTGCGTCGAAACGGCTCTTTCGTGCGTCTAAAAGTAAGGAAATGGGGCGGATGGCTGTTCAAGTCCGCGCCTGAAGCGACCCGCAGCGGGCTGAGGGGATTGGTCCTGCAGCCGAATTTGTTTTGGCGCAAGCAAGCTGGACTGTGTTAGTCTATTGATCTCTGTGAGGATGCGCGCCCCTTTGCCCCACACATGAGCTTCGGCTCGCGGGCGACCCAGGCGAAACCTGAAGCGCTGCCATCCTGTTCCGAGCTAAAGCAATGGCCGCTCATGGCGGCAATGCGGATGTGTCCGCGCGCGAGGATTTCCTCACGGAAATCTTTTACGCACGCGCGATATCGATTCCGGCGCCGCTGAGCTGCGGCTGGGACGAGTCGCGCAAGCGGGACGAATGATGTCGCGTAGCGAAATCGAGTCGCGGCGCGGCAAGTGAGAATGCGAGTTGCGTGTGAACGGGCCGGCCTTCAGGGCGTGCGGCCCATGACGAAGATCGATGAAAACGGCCACGCCGCGGGACTTCCCGTGGCGCCCCAGAGAGCAGGAATCATTTGGCGATTGAAGACAAATTCGAAGACGACGTGCACGGACTGATAGAGACCGGCAAAGAGAAGGGCTATTTGACCTACGGCGAAGTGAACGACGCACTTCCCGACGAGATTGGCTCGGCCGACGATCTTGACGATCTGATGACCACCATCAGCGGCCAGGGCATCGACCTTCTGGACACTCCCAAGTTCCCCGGCGACAAGGACTTCGAGCTGGAGGAAGGCGAGGACGTCGAGCTGGATCTTACGCCGGGCACCCTCGAGAAGACCAACGACCCGGTGCGCATGTACCTGCGCGAGATGGGCACGGTGCCGCTGCTCACGCGCGAAGGCGAAGTGGAAATTGCCAAGCGCATTGAGCGCGGACAGATGCGCGTGATGAAGGCGATTTCGCGCTCGCCGATTGTGATTCGGGAAATCGCGGCGCTGGGCGAAGACCTGAAGCGCGGCGTGCGCAACGTGAAGGAAGTGGTGATCTTCGACGAGGAGGAGCTCACCGAAGAGGTTGTGCAGACGCGCGTGAAAGCAACAGTGGCGCGCACCGATGCTATGGTGAAGCACCAGAAGAAGATCGCGCAGAATGAAGAGAAGCTGGCCGGCATCGCGCCGGCCAACAAGGCCAAGGCGAAGGAAGCTCGCCGGCTGCGCTGGGGAGTCGCGCGCGAAAAGGTCCACGTGTCGCGCATCGTGCGCGAACTGAAGTACACCGCGATGGAGCGCAAGCGCCTGCTGGACAAGGTCAACAAGACCGTGGACACCATGCGCACGCTGGAGCGGCAGATCCGTTCGCTCGAACAGAAGCATGAAGCTTCAAAGAGCGAGGATCTGAAGAAGGAGTACCGGCGCCAGCAGAAGAACTGCCGGACCGACCTCGAAAAAATCGAAGGCGACGCGGGCGTTTCCATTGCCGAACTAAAGCGCACGCAGCGCGAAATGATCCAGGGCGACATGGACGCCGAGCAGGCCAAGAGGGAGCTGATCGAGGCCAATCTTCGACTCGTCGTATCGATCGCCAAGAAGTACACTAACCGCGGGCTGCAGTTCCTTGACCTGATTCAGGAGGGCAACATCGGCCTGATGAAGGCAGTGGACAAGTTTGAATACCGGCGCGGCTACAAGTTTTCGACCTACGCCACGTGGTGGATCAGGCAGGCAATCACGCGCGCCATTGCCGACCAGGCACGCACCATTCGTATCCCCGTGCACATGATCGAGACCATCAACAAGCTCATCCGCACCAGCCGCCAGCTGGTGCAGGAACTGGGCCGCGAGCCTTCGAGCGAAGAGATTGCGCGGCGCATGGACATTCCCGTGGCCAAGGTGCGCAAGGTGCTCAAGATCGCGCAGGAGCCCATCTCGCTCGAGACCCCCATCGGCGAAGAGGAAGATTCGCACTTGGGCGACTTCATTGAAGATCGCCAGGCGGTGTCGCCTTCCGAGGCCGTGATCGGCGTGAACCTGAAGGAGTACACATCACAGGTTCTGCGCACGCTCACGCCTCGTGAAGAGCGTGTCATCAAGATGCGCTTCGGCCTCGAAGATGGCTCGGAGCACACGCTCGAAGAAGTCGGACAGAGCTTCCAGGTAACGCGCGAGCGCATCCGGCAGATCGAAGCCAAGGCGCTGCGAAAGCTGCGCCATCCCAGCCGCAGCCGCAAGCTGAAGGCGTTTGTCGAAGGCGTAAAAGAGATGTGACATAGACTCCCGGAAAAAGTGGGAAAACCCGGTTCAACTCGTGCCTAGGGCTTGACAAACTACTTGATCCCCTGAGCCTTTTGGCGTATGGTGCCTATGAATCCAATGAAGCCCTCTCGAATCCGCTCAGTTGACATCCCTGACGAGGATCAAGGTGTTTTTGCCAGCCTAGCCAGACTGGCGGACCCTGCGTTGGAAGAGCTTGAGAGGGCTCTCGTTCGGGCAGTTCCGACCCTGGACAGACAGAAACTAATGCAGCAGCTTCGGAAGGAGCCTGCACTGGCGGAAGTGCCAGACCTGGATGACATCATAGCCGCATTGGTAAGTCTTGCCGGAACGGCCTATTCAGGCCAGGTTGAAATAGAAACTTTCGTCGAGATCGTAGTTGATTCAATTGTGAACGACCATGTAATCGAACTGTCAGGACCCGAGGCATCACTTTTGAAGGATCGCCTGAAGAGACTGGCGAAGGTCGAGTGCCTTGAAATAATGGCGAAGGGAAATGTTCTTCTCCGGGCTAATGATCAAGATTTCCGTTCAGCATCCATCGTTTCCGAATTGAGACCGGTTTTTGTCGGGGAAAATGTACGAGTCGGTGGTGGGCTAATCCTGCACCAACTAGCGATCCGCACCTCACATGACGGTCGCAATGAAACCGCCTATTTCTCGCTCGACTCAGAGGACCTTGCGTCTCTTACTGAAACAATAGCTCGGGCAATTAAAAAAGACCGGTCACTCAGAGATTTCGCGAGCCGCTCAGCGATTCCGATATTGATACCTCAGACAGAGGAGTGAGATGCAAACGAGAAGTAGTAGGCTTGGCGAACTTCTTGAGAACTCATCAAATGCCCGCAGATTTTCGGGTGATTGGTATCAAATTCGCGCACCGAAGAAGGGTCGCCGATTTGGTTACCCCACCATCAAAGCAATCGAGGCGAATGATCGAGTTGCCTCATTCAAAGGCGCTCCCGTGTCCTCAAGCGAGGAAAACCTGGAATGGCAGGCTATGGAAGAAGAGATCAAATCTGCCAACTACATCCTGGCAATCGGCAACGAGGAGGATACGGATGACTTCGTTGCATATTCAAAAGAGATTCTTGAACGCGCTACGACTTTCCTGAGGCGGCAGATGATACATGCTCATTCTGCGAGAATCGTTGGAATGGGTGTTCCAAGAATTGGATCCGCGGACCATGGAAGTATTGATCTCTTCTGGGAGAAGAAGGATCGAACTCTCCTGATCAATTTTCCGCGTGATAGCAACACTGCAAATTACTACGGCAAAAAACCAAAAAGTGAAATCTCGGGGCGCTTTGACCCCTCAGAAGCTCGCGTAGAGCTGATCTCCTGGCTCGTGGAGCGCTAGCCATGGATGTTTGGCCAGTCGAAGACATGCTCGATGGTGCCTCTCTGTTTTATCGGGTTCCTGTTAGCTGGCTTCGCATTGACATGAAGCCTCACGTAGGCGTCTTCCGAGAGAATAAGGGCTCAATCTCGACCGATTGGGACAAGTACGGCACCGCTGCAACGACCCGCGAACGCCAAGGACGGCCTGAACGCTTCGCTGTCATTCGTTTGTCGGTCGGCGGCGTCCGCGAGATTCGCGAATTGGTGGTGTCGCACTCTCCAACGCAAAATGTCCCGGGCTTACCAGATAACCGCGCGCATACAGATATTTTCGGCCTCGAACTGCCCGCAGACGCCAAGCCCGAGTTAGGTCGAAAAGAAAGAATAAGAACAGAGCTATATAAGCGCTTCAACACTTGGGAAATTGAGCCGGGAGCGCCAGTAGGAACATTATAGTATTCCCAATATCGCGAGGAAGTGCCGTGCCGAACGCTCAGAAGCTGTCGTTCTGCTTGCGTAGCGCGGCGTTGCACGTTTCCGTTGCAGCCAACCCCGCGTTCCGCAGGTTGAAGCCCTGCCATTGCCCTAGCAAGCGTAAGAAGAATTTACGCCGCAATCCTCATGCGACAAGGCAGCGCTGCCGATGAATGAACAGGGATGCCTACCGTACTCCGTGCGCCTGTGTCGCGTACGCGGGCGGAATTGCGGACTTGTCAAACTATCTGGTGGCTGGGATAGGGCCGGCGGGATGAGGAAGCAGAGGCTCAATGATGCCAGACAAAATCAGCATATTGGCGAACCGGATTCTCTTTGTTGACGATGACACGCGTGTCCTCGACGGACTCAAGCGTATGCTGCACGGCGAAATCGAGGTCGAGACCGCTTCGAGCGGCACTGAGGGATTGGCGACCATTCACCTTTTCGGCCCGTTTGCGATCGTGGTTTCGGATATGCGCATGCCGGGGCTGGACGGCGCCGAGTTTCTGGCACGCGTGCGCGAATTGACGCCGTACACAGTTAGGATGTTGCTCACGGGGCACAAAGATCTAAAGCGCGCTATCGCTGCGGTGAATGAAGGCCAGATCTTCCGTTATCTGGCCAAACCATGCGAAAAGGATGAGATGCTCAAAGCAATCTGCCTTGGGCTGGCTCAGTATTGCCTCAATGTGGAAGCGGGTGAAATGATCAAGGAGGCCAAAGATCGTCGTCTTTACGCCGCGAGCGAGCCCCCGCGAGAGCTTTTCCTCGTCAAGGATTAACGACTATTTTTTCGTGTCTCCGCCGATTTGGATGACGACGTATTTGGCGGGTCCGTCGCCCATGTTCTTTATGGCATGCAGGGTACCGACAGCTACGTAAATGATGCTGCCGGGGCCGGCGCGCTCGGCCTTGCCGTCGTGCTCGAACTCGAGCGTGCCCTCTTCGACCACAATCACCTCGGAGTGCTGGATGCGGTGCTCAGGATTGGGGACGGTTCCGGCCGGCTGCATGGTTTCGTGCACGGCAACGGCTTCGCCGGTGGCCAGGGTACCGCTGAAGACATTGCGGCCCACCGCGCCGTTAGGCGCGGTCTTCGCGGTTAACTCGTCAAATGCGAAGACGCGCGAAGTTGCGAGTGCGTTGGAGGCTGCCGATTGCGCGGAGCAGCTCATGGCGGCGCATGCGAAAAACCATGAGGTCAGGGCGAGTGTTTTCATCGACGGCCTCTCTTGAGGGAAGCGAACCAGGCTAATCCCTTGTTGAATTGTGCCAGAACACTCTATTGCTGCTGCTCGGTGATGCGCACGGAGTGCTCCAGATGGAAGACGAGAAGGGTTTCTGCGGGCAGGAAGATTTCCTTGTTTCCCGTGAAGGCGCCAGTCGCGGTGCCTGCGCCGGCGCCCGCCAGTCCGCCGATGAGAGCGCCTTTTCCGCCGCCGGCAACGCCGCCGATGATGGCTCCGAATGCGCCACCGCCTCCGGCGAATAGCCCGGTGCGTTTGCCTTTGCCTTTTTCCGCGCGCTCGATAGAACTGGTGGCGACCGGATAGCTGCCCCAATTTGTATGCACGCGTTCAAGGCGCAATTGGAGTAGCGCGCCGCCTTTGATATGCCCTAATGCCTTGGCGTCGACCACCGTGCCCTTGGCGCGCGAGCCTCTCGGAATCACGGTTTGACCGTTGACGACCACGTCTTCGGCGATCGTGGCGTTGAAGGAATCGCCGGGATGGCTGATTTTGGATCCGAGATCCTGATCGAGGCGTACGTGCAGTCTTGTGCCCACGGGCAGGTCGACCACAGCCGGTGGCGGCGGTGGTTGCGGGGCCGGCGCGCTGGCTGACGCGGGGCTCGAAGCCGGATTAGCGCCGGAATCGCCGGTGCCTTGCTGCGATGTTTGGGAAGGCTGTCCGCTGGAGTCGACCTGACTGCCCGGTTGCTGATTGCTTGTCTGCTGAGTTCCGGACTTACATGCGGCGAGGACGAGCACGGTTGAGAACGCGAACGCTGAAAATGAAAGGAATTTGCAATGGACGTTCATGAGACCCACTCCTGGATAGGAATTTTTTTTAGAGCGGCCAAGGCAATGGAATTGGGGCGCTCCATAATGACGAGTGTCGAGAGCGCCCTCTGAGATTAGATGTCGAGATTCTTGACGTCGAGGGCGTTGTCTTCGATGAACTTGCGGCGCGCTTCCACGTCTTCGCCCATGAGGGTGGTGAAGATGGCCTCGGTTTCGGCAATATCTTCGAGCTTGACCGAGAGCAGGGTGCGGCGCTCGGGGTCCATCGTGGTTTCCCAAAGCTGCGTGGCCGTCATCTCGCCCAGGCCCTTGTAACGCTGCACCTGGTAGTCCTTCTTGCCCTGCTCCACGATGTAGGCGAAAAGGTCGCGCGCTGTCTGTTTTTCGACCGGCTCGCGCAGAGCACGCGCAGCGCGTGCGGGGGATTTCGTTTCCGCCTTACCCTCAGCGCCTTCGGTCTCTTCCTCTTCTTCAGCAGCGGCCGCGGCAGATTTCACGGCGAATTCCACCAGGAAGGGCGGCTCGAGAAACTCCTTGATGAGTGAGTACTTCGACATCATCTGCCGGTACTCGGGGCTCGAAACCAGCGTCCAGTCGATGCAGCGCGTAGCGCCCTGGGCGTCGGTGAAGCAGATGGACCAGGTGTGGTGTTCTTCGTCCTCCACCGGCTTGGCTAACTTGAACTGGAACTCATCGGCGAGCCCGGTCAGTTGCGCATGGAGAGCGGCAATCTTCTCCGGAACTCCCTTGCTGTCCTTGGAAGAGAAATCAGCGCGTTGTGTCAGCTCCGCGCGGGCCAGCAACTCGGTGAGCTTCTCGTTGCGGATGCGCTTGTCTACCTTCTCCACAAAGCCGAGATACTCGTTGAGCGTGGCCATGAAGCGATTGAGCTCGGCGCCTTCGATGCGGCTGGCGGTCTCTCCGTGGCGCACGATCATGCCTTCGGCCGCGCGTTTCACCATCACCTTCACGAATTCGCGGTCGTCCTTGATGTACTGCTCGAAGCGGCCCTTCTTGATCTTGTAGAGCGGCGGCTGCGCAATGTACACGTTGTCGCGCTTGATCAGGTCCGTCATGTGGCGGAAGAAGAAGGTCAACAGCAAGGTGCGGATGTGGGAGCCGTCCACGTCGGCGTCGGTCATGAGGATGATTTTGCTGTAGCGCAGCTTGGACGGATCGAAGTCCTCTTTGCCGATGCCACATCCCAGCGCCGTAATCATGGCGCGGATTTCCTCGTGGCCGAGCATCTTGTCGTAACGCGCCTTCTCGACGTTGAGAATCTTTCCCTTGAGCGGCAGAATGGCCTGGAATTTGCGATCGCGTCCCTGCTTGGCAGTGCCACCGGCCGATTCGCCCTCGACCAGGTAAAGCTCGCAACGCTCGGGATTGCGCTCGCTGCAGTCGGCAAGCTTGCCGGGCAATCCGCCGCCGTCGAGCGCGCCTTTGCGTCGCGTCAGGTCGCGGGCCTTGCGGGCTGCTTCGCGCGCGCGCGCCGCTTCAATGGCCTTGTTGATGATGCGCCGCGCCACGGGCGGATTCTGCTCCAGATACATCCCCAGGCGCTCGTTGACGAAAGCCTGCACCGTGCCGGCGATATCGGAGTTGAGCTTGCCCTTGGTCTGTCCTTCGAACTGCGGCTGCGACAGCTTCACGCTCACCACGGCCACCAGGCCCTCGCGCACGTCGTCGCCGCTCAAGCTTTCTTTTAGATCTTTGAAGAGGCCCATCTGCTGACCGATGAAGTTGACGGTGCGCGTAAGCGCCGCGCGAAAACCGGAGAGATGCGTGCCGCCGTCCACAGTGTTGATGTTGTTGGCAAAGCTGAACACCGTCTCGGAGTAGCTGTCGTTGTACTGCAGTGCGATGTCGATCTCGACGTTGTCGCGCGAGGCCTCCATCACGATGGGCTTATCGTGCAACACGCTCTTGCCGCGATTGAGGTGCTTGACGAACTCGGAAATGCCGCCGGCATAGCGGAATTCGGCGCGGCGCGCTTCGCCAGTCTTGGCATCGGCTGTGCGCTCGTCGGTGAGCGTGATCTCGAGGCCCTTGTTGAGGAAAGCCATCTCGCGCAGGCGCTGCGCCAGCGTGTCGTAGTTGAACTCGGTGGTAGTGAAGATGGACTTGTCGGCCAGAAAGTGCACCTTAGTGCCGCGGCGCTTGCTGGTGCCCGCTTGGCGCAGTTCGCCGGTCGGAGCGCCGCAACTGAAGTCCATCTCCCAAGTATGACCATCGCGCCAGATCTCGACGTTGAATTCTTGCGAGAGCGCGTTCACGCAGCTCACACCCACCCCGTGCAGACCGCCGGAAACCTTGTAGGTGGATGAATCGAATTTGCCGCCGGCGTGGAGTTTGGTCAACACCACCTCAACCGCCGACATCTTCTCGCCACCTGCCAGCGTCTTCATGTCTACGGGAATGCCGCGGCCGTCGTCGACGACGGTGATGGAGTTGTCCACGTGGATCGTGACATCGATTTTCTTGGCGTAGCCCGCAAGCGCTTCGTCGACGGAGTTATCGACGACTTCATAGACGAGGTGATGCAGCCCCATTTCGCCTGTCGAGCCGATGTACATGGCCGGGCGTAGGCGTACCGCTTCAAGGCCTTCGAGTATCTTGATGTTCTCGCCGGTGTAGCTGTCGTTGTCGCCGTGCTGCATGGAGGTGCTGCTTAGAACTTCAGTCGCCATAAATTCCGTTCGCAAGTTGTGCCAGATCGAGGGCGTTTGGAGATGATTTTCCGGACGCTGGAAAGCAACTAGAGCGTTTTCGATTCGCTTCCTGCTATCGCCGGCATTTTACGACGTGGCTTTTACTTAAAGAAAAAGCCACTTGGCATTCATGCATTCTGTTCAAGGCAGAATCGAAACCGCTGTAACCGCTTGAAAAACCGGGGTGATCAAGCTCGTTTGCCTAATGCTATTTTAGCATGCGGTGGGTGCTCGAACGAGGGTGGCACAAAGACGTGCAAGAGGTTACCGGGGGCGGCGAAATGCGCCATAGGCGTGACGTTAGTAACATTTCCGTGTCCTACTTATCATACTTATGAAAATAATGTACTTACATTTTATTATAAGATACGATGTTGTTGAGAAGAGTCTTTTTCTCCTTCGACTTTGAATCCCGAAAGGTTACCAAAGATGAAAACCGTCATTCGCATGTTCGCCCTGCTCGTCGCCGTCGCCGGTCTCGGTTCCGCAGCCTTCGCTCCCGCCGCCACACATGCCCAGCCCAAGCACACCTCAATCATTGCGGGTAGTCCCGTCACGGCCGCGATGCCTGGCCCTGCGCCTTGCGGATTTGATGGTTGCGTGGCAGCCACCTCTGATCGCTAGGATCATTTGAGCGTCGCGACAGACCGCCGTTAGCACAAAAGTGCCAGCGGAGCGTTAGCTTTTTTGTTTGAGATTGTCGCGGATTGGCGCTATCCTGAGTGCGGCTGAGGGTTCCCAGTAGCGCTATGTCCTTGAATCCCGCAATGTGGACGATGACCGGGGTTGAGTTTGTTCTCTGGGCCGTGCTGGCTATCCTATTTTGGAATAAAGGATTGCGTCACCGCTTCCCAGCCATGGGCTACTACTTGGTGCTGCGCGCCATCGCTACTCCGCTGCTGATGCTCCTGCTCCACGAGGCGTCGCAGCCAGGGAGCCGGACTCGTTATGCGCTCCTGTATAAAATCTATTCGATCGATTTCTTCGTAACCTATCTTGCGGCGGCTGTGCTGCTTTTCTTCATCTGCATCGAGGTCTTCCGCTCCGCTCTGGCGCCTTTCCCGGGCATTGCCAGACTCGCTATCGTGATCTTCCGCTGGGCCGCCCTCGTTTCCGCCATCGTGAGCCTGTCTTCCATCTCCTATACACACGGCAGCCTCCACATCGTAGGGGACATCTCGTATAGCCTCATGCACTCGGTCAGCGTTCTCGAACTGTGCCTGTTGGCCTTTCTCTGCCTGAGCATGAACTCGCTGCGCCTGAGCGTGCGCGATCTCGGCTTCGGCATCGCGCTCGGTTTCGGCGTGATGTCGGCGGGCGATGTCATTCTCGCGTCCTGGAGCTCCCGCATCGTTTCCCTCAACGATCCAGTCGAGTTCCTCTACGAATCGCTGATCCTGGTGTCGCTGGCCACTTGGACGACCTACTGCATTCTTCCCGAGCCGGCGCGCAGGACGATTCTCATTCCGGCAGGCTCGACGATTTACCGCTGGAACGAGATCGCATCCGCCCTGGGCCACCCTGGAACCCGCGTTGCCGTGCAGCAGCCAGCCAACGGCTTCTTCCTCTCCGATGTGGAGCACGTGGTAGAGAAGGTGCTGGCACGGAACATGAAGGACCGTAAGTCGGAGACGTAGAGTATTTTCGGATTTACTGTAGACTTCTGTGCCCCATCCATTCCGCGCTTTTCTGCGGAATGGGTGGGATACCTACAAAATTCCGGTCTACACAATTCCCGAAAATGCTGCTAAGAAGCAGAGTGCAGGGAATAGTCAGTAGGCAGTAGAAATGCCAAAGGCCGCGGCGGATGCCGTGGCCTTCAATGTTTGAAGCGCAAGTTTGTTTACTTCCCGCCGAGGCGCAGTTACTCAGCCGCAACCGGATCGATGGAGGCGAAGCGTCCGCGGCGTCCGCGATCGGTGAAGACCACGCGGCCGGTGACCTTGGCAAAGAGTGTGTCGTCGGAGCCGATGCCCACGTTGGGGCCTGGCTTGATGCGCGTGCCGCGCTGCCGCGAAATGATGGTGCCGCCTGTGATCAACTCGCCGGCAAATGACTTTACGCCCAGCCGCTGCGCGTTAGAATCCCGTCCGTTTGTGGAGCTGCCTCCACCTTTTTTATGTGCCATTGCCGAATCCCCTTCTCAAAACAGCCAACAGCTTTCAGCCGTCGGCTATCAGCTCAAAATCTCAAAATTGATAATCTCAAAAATCCGCTGTTCCGGCCCTCGCATAGAAAAACTGCAAGCTGAAGGCTGAAAGCTAGTTTGCGTCGTAGAGGACGCCATCGGCCTCAATGGCCTGGATGCGCACCTCGGTAAAGTTCTGCCGGTGTCCCTGCAGCTTCTTGTACTGCTTCTTGCGCTTGAAGTGGAAGACCAGGATCTTGTCGCCGCGACCTTCGCCCACAATCTCGGCCGTCACCTTGGCATTGGCCGGCTTGGCTATGGTTCCCGGCTCGCCAGAAACCGCCAGCACGTCGCTGAACTCGACGGTCGGGCCGCCGGTAACGCTCTCGATCTTCAACACGTCGCCAGGGGCCACGCGGTATTGCTTGCCTCCGGTGCGAATGACTGCGTACATAACAAAACCTCTCTCGCTCAGGCTTCTTGAGCCAGGCACGTAACTCGAAATCCGTGTAAGGGGCGGATACAGACGGACAACTGCACCGGGAATCGAACCAGACCCAACCAGGACGGCGGTCCCGCCAACTCCCCGCACACCCTTTCGACGGGGTGCATCGCCAAACCATTTGATTTTATCGTTAAACGGGGAATGGGGTCAATGCGGGACGCGGGGCCTATGGCGGGTCAGTTGATTTCAATACGGTGCTGAACCTACACATTTTCACCCAGCGTTACTTTAGTGGTGTGGATAATGTTACTAAAATACCGTTGACTTGCACTAGATGGCGATAGAAGACTGGTCCTCCCGCGTTCTTTTGGAAAGAAGGCTAGGGAAGATGACTATTTGTGTAAGCGTCCAGGTGGCAGAAGGGTTGATCTTCGCTGCCGACAGCGCTGTCACCCTATCCGGACTGTTGCAGGGGCAGTCGACCCCACAAGTATTGCAGATATTTGAATCTGCGAACAAAGTCACTCAATTTGGGGACTACCCAATCGGAGTGATGAGCTGGGGGATGGGCGCAATCCACAATCGGACGGTTCAGAGCCTGATTATGGAGCATGAATATGCCTACCCAAAGCAGAAAGATGTACCAGATTTTCAGGTCAGAAAAATTGCAGAAGATTTAGTTGCGTTCATTCGCGCGCGTTACGATGCGGCGTTCACTGATCCGGCAAATAGACCGGCAATGGGTCTAGCGATTGGAGGCCATTCGCATGACCAGTTTTTCGCGGAGCAGTACAAGTGCGAGTTTCCCGGAACGGATTTTCTCGCTGTGCGGCAAAACCTAGCAAATGGATTCCCCAGCTTTGGCGCAAACTGGTTTGGCATGCCAGATGCTCTTACAAGGCTGATTTGCGGATACGACCCAGGATCTTTGACGGAATTAATAAATCGCGGAGTTGATAAGGCGATCGTTGACAAATGGGTCGCCGACGGAATCGGGCAGATTCCTATCGTTTTTGATGGAATGCCCTTGAAAGATGCGATTGATTTCGCCGATTACTGCGCACGAGTAACGATCGGACGTTGGAGATTCGCGGTCGGCCCTAATCTTTGCGGGGGAGAGGTCGATATCGCTGTTATGAGACCCCGCAGTTTTCAGTGGGCCCAGCGAAAACGGTGGTCAATCAAGAGGTATGAGGAGGATTAGATGAAAAGCCAAGGCGATTTCAGCTCAAATGGAATTTCGAGCGTCCAATTCACGTTGACCGCTACTCCGAGCCAAACGGGTTCGGAAGGCTCAATAGGCAGCTACCCCTTGCCGCCAGATCTCCAAGGGGAAGTAACTCAGGGTCAATCTACTCCGCGTTGGGCGAGCAACGAAGCCCTCCAGTGGGAGCAGGTCTAAACTCAGAGGCTGGCCAGGCCACCTTGATAAGACCGTGCAGAATTGAACGATTCTCCGGCGGAATAGTTATTCCCTCAATCGTCCAAGCGTTGTTTGCAATTCCAGCCTCCATCGCAGGGGTGCGGCTAGATGTCTGACGCACGCGTCAAAGGTTGTAATACATCAACTAGATCGCCAGTATATGTATATGCCCATGTTTCTACGTTCTTTGATCGCGGAGCGGTGGGCGATTCTGCCGCTGCTTCTTGGAACAGGACGTCGTCTATCGGACAAAAGACCGAAACCATTCCGCTAGTTGCTCTTCAGGCATAACGCCGGTCGCGACCGCCAGCATGGTGTTGACGACCGTCTCGTCTGGCGCGTCCATCGCATACCCGTTCAGATCAAGAAACGATTCCGCAACCACGTAGGCCGTACGCTTGTTGCCGTCTAGAAAACCATGATTACTCGATAGCCCAAATGCATAAGCAGCTGCTAATCGGGCAGCGTCGGGTTTACCGTACGCCAAGAGATTGCGCGGCCGAACGAGCGCCGAATCGACCGCAGCGAGGTCGCGGATGCCACCAATTCCACCGTGTTCCGAGATCTGTTCGTCATGAATGGCAAGGACAGCGTCGAGCGGAACCCATATCCAGCGACGGGATTTCACTTGGCTAACTCGCGCAGTGCGTTGCGACGCCGCTTCATCACCTTGCGGGCCGACTCCATGGCCTTTTCGAATTCGGGGTCGAATGGAGTCACCCTGAATCCATCTTTTTCTTCGGTAAGAAAGATGGAGTCGCCCTTGCCAACCTTCAGGCGCGACAAGGCTTCTTTCGGCAGGACCACCCCCACGGAGCTTCCTATGGTTGTCAGTTTCAACTTCAGCATGGCCTCACCTCGCTCTGGGTATTATAACGTTGATTAGAATATCGAGAGCCAAGAAACTGCGCACGATGTCGGCGCCTAAAAGACAACCGCAGATCCTTCGCTCCGCTTACCCCATACTCGCGTTGCGAATGCGGGGCCCCAAACGCGCTCCACTCAGGATGACAACCTAAATTCAATCGCTTAACTGGCTGCGATGTATCGATAGCGCGCTACCCGCGGGCCGGCACCACATAGAACAAAATCGCAAAGTAGTGCGCGACGCTGCCGGCGAGGACAAAGATGTGCCACGCGGCGTGGAAGTAGCGGATGCGGTCGAGGGCGAAGAAGACGATGCCTAGCGTATACGCGAGACCGCCGGCGGCGAGCCAGGCCATGGCGTGCCATCCGATGGCATGGACGAGCGATCGCGCCACAAAAATCACCAACCAGCCCTGAATGAGATAAATGGCCGCGGAGGCAAACGCGAGTACGCCGCCGCGCGTGAAGTGATCCATGGCCACACTTTTGGCGATCACCCCGGCCACGGCCAGCCCCCAGACCACGGCGAAGAGCGTCCAGCCCAGTGTGCCGCGCAGTGAGACCAGCGTAAAGGGCGTATAGGTGCCGGCGATGAGCACGTAGATGGACGAGTGATCCAAGACATGAAAAACATAGCGGGCGCGGGTGCGCACCAGCGAATGATAGAGCGTGGAGCAGAGATAGACCAGAATCAGCGATCCAGAAAAGACAGCGCAACTGGTGACCACCAAAGCCGATCCGCGCGTAGAAGCCACGATCAGAAACGCGGCTCCAGCAATGGCGAGCATGGCGCCGATGCCGTGCGTGATGGCGTTGGCCAGAATGTCGCCCAGTTCGTAGTGTGGGTGCACAAAACGATGATAATTCGACGGCCACAAGAGCTAATTGCACGCGCCAACTCTGTGTCCCAAATCAGAACACAGGCAATCCTTGGGAATTTCTGTCTCATCTTCTCTCACTCAGGCGTGCATCCCTCTTGAGTGCAATCTCATGCGGCACTAATGTTCAATTCATGCCGGATTCTTTCAGCAATGTGCCGGCAGTCGAGCGGCCGGAACCAATGTCCAATGAATCAATAGCGGACGCGGTTGAAGTCTCGCGGCGCGAGGCGAAGCGCAAACCAGCGCCAAACCCGCTCCCGTCAGCTGATTTTACCGGCCGCTTGACTGAGATCGCACACGGCTATCAGCTGGTGCTCGAAAGGAATCCCACACAACCCGCGGCGCTGGTAGGCATGTGCCTTGTGGCGCTGGCCAGCCGTCAAACCGAGGCAGCCGTCGAGATGGCTTCTGCCGCGGTGGCCTCCGCGCCCGAGTTGGTTGCGGCATGGGTTGCTCTGGGGCAGGCGTTGAAGGCTGCCGGGCGGCATGGGGAAGCGGCCAAGGCCTACGAGCAGGCGATTCAGCTTGATGGCACAGATGCGCTGGCGCGGTTGGGGCTGGGCGAGTTAAAGATGGCTGCGGGCCGGCCACAGGAAGCCATCGACGAATTCGAGTTGGCGATCAAGCGCAAGCCGGCGATGGTTGGGGTGCACCTGGGGCTGGGCAATGCGCTCGCGTTACTGGGACGAAACGAAGAGGCGCTCGCACGCTACGAAGCCGCGCTTGTCTTGCAGCCGCACTTGCCGGAAGCCGAGTTCGCCGCGGGTTTTGCGCTGGCGCGCCTGGGGCGCGTGATAGAAGCGGAGAGGCGTTACCGGCGTGCTCTCGCCGCTCGGCCCGACTTTGCCGCTGCCTGGATCAATTTGGGGAGCTTGCTGCGGGAGCAGGGACAGGACATTTACGCCGAAGCCGCTCTGCGCCGCGCCACGGAGCTGCGGCCCGATTTGATCTCCGGTTGGGTCAATCTGGCAGTGCTCGAGCGCGAGAGATGCCGGCCCGAAATTGCCGAGACGTATTTGCGCAAGGCCTTTGCACTCAATCCAGCACAGGTAGAAACGCTCGTGGCGTGGTGCCAGTTTCGCATTGCGGAGCGCGACTTGCCTGGCGCGTGGGCCTGGTTGCGTTGGGCGCTCCTTGAAAATCCAGACTTTGACGAGGCCGTGAATCTGCACGGTATTTTGTTGCATTTGGAGGGGCGCTTCGAGGAAGCGGTTGCGATGTACGAGCGTGCCGAGGAACTGGGCAATCGCGCCGCGGCGTCGAATCGCGGCAATTCCCTGCTCGACCTGGGCCGTATGGATGAAGCGCGTCGAGCGCACGAGCTGGCTGTCGAACGCGATCACTCGAGCGCCGGCGCCAAATACAATCTGGCGCTGACCGATTTACGTTTGGGCGATTGGGAGCGAGGCTGGGCCGGCTACGAAGCACGATGGCAATTCCGCGAGGTGCACAAGCGGCCGCGCAACTTCAGGCAGCAGCGATGGCGCGGTCAGGAGTTGCAGGGCGAGCGCGTGCTGATCCATGCCGAGCAGGGTCTCGGCGACACCATCGAGTTCTGCCGCTATGCCGCGCTGGTGGCGGCGCGGGGCGGCTTCCCTATCCTTCAGGTGCAGCCCGCAGCCCAGCGATTGATGGAATCGCTGGCGGTGGTGCGCGCCGGTCTAGCTGAGACTGCGGTGCTGGGCTCGGATCTGGAATTCGAGCTGGAGTGCCCGTTGCTGAGCCTGCCCGCGATCTTTCACACTTCCGTCGACACGGTTCCGTGGGAGGGCGCGTATCTGGGCGCGGACCTGGAACTGGCGGCGGCAAAATTCGCACAGTTTCCGTGCCGCACTGAGGAATTGCGTATCGGCCTCGCGTGGGCCGGCAATCCGCGCTACAAAGCCGATCATGCGCGGTCGGTGCGCTTGGCCACGCTGTTGCCTCTGCTGCGCTCATTACCTGCAATGTGGATCTCGCTGCAGAAGGGCGAGGCGGCGGATCAGTTGGCGAGCTTGCCCGAAGACGTTTTCGTTTGGGACGGATCGAGTTGCGACCAGGACCTGGCCGAAACTGCGGCGCTCGTTGCCGGCCTCGATCTCGTGATCACAACGGACACATGTATCGCGCACCTTGCCGGCGCCATGGACAAGCCGGTGTGGATTTTGCTGCCTCACCTGGCCGACTGGCGCTGGATGCAGGAGATTGAGACCACTCCCTGGTACCCTCGAGCGCGGCTCTTCCGGCAACAATCGCCCCACGATTGGCCCGGCGTTCTGGAGCGCGCAAGCGCCGAGCTAAGGTGCATTTTGTCTACGAAAGGCGCCACAGATCGCCGGACTTTGACTCAATTTGGAGATATCCATGAGGTTGCCCATGATTAACACTAATAAACAAACGCGGGTCCTTCGGCTCCTTGCCGCTTTCTTATACTTTGCGCAGAAAAAGCGTGAGGCCGCGCCCTCGGATATCGCGGCACAAATATCTTGTAATCTCCGGGAAAAACCTGTCGTAATATTCACTAAAATTCTGGGCGAG
>JBEKPD010000022.1:0-79839 GCA_049521075.1 Occallatibacter sp. | reverse complement strand
CTGTCGTAATATTCACTAAAATTCTGGGCGAGCCTACTGGCTCGTGGGCGCTCAGGACAACAGTACGGATAGGGAAGGTGCAAGAGCCTTTCAGGCAAGTGCAGAGTTACGATCGCCAAAACCGCTTCGTGGGACTTATCAAAAGACTATTCTCCGTTGTGTCGCATCATTCCGAAACTGCCGGCAGAGGCTAAATCGGATTTGAGCGTCTTCGGTTCCACCTAAACAGAATGCAAAACGCCGAGGGGTCAATTTCCTCAGGGAATTGACCCCTCGTGCGGAATCTTCTTGTCCTCTTCATTTGGAAAGCCGAGATTTTATCTTGACATCGAGTTCTCTATATAATAGAGTACTCTTCTAGTCCAAGGGAAAACCGGACTGAGGCTGGAAACCCAACATGGCGACGGAAACACAAATGTGGGAAACGGCGATGCCGCTCGATGTTGAACGGCTGGTGAAGCGCTTCGGCGCGACCGTGGCGCTCGACGACGTGAGCCTGACCGTGCGCGCGGGCGAGTGCGTGGGGTTGCTGGGACCGAATGGCGCGGGCAAGAGCACGCTCATCCGGAGCATCGTGGGCCGCGTGATTCCCAACAGCGGACGCGTAGCGGTTTTCGGGCAGCCGGCTGGCTCGATGGAGGCGCGGGTGGCGCTGGGCTGGGTGCCGCAGGAGCTGGCGATCTATCCGCGGATCAGTTGCAAAGAGAATCTGGGATCGTTTGGCCGCTACTACGGGCTCTCGGGACAAAAGCTGGCAGAGGCGATTACGTGGTGCCTGCACTGGGCGGCGCTCGAGGACCGGCAGGGCGAGCTGGCCAAAAATCTTTCGGGGGGCATGAAGCGCCGACTCAATATGGCCGCGGGGATGCTGCACCGGCCCAAGGTAGTGCTGTTCGACGAGCCGACAGTGGGCGTTGATCCGCAGTCGAGAAATCGCATCTTCGAAATGATCGAAGCGCTCAAGGGCGCGGGCACGGCGGTGATTTACACCACCCACTATATGGAAGAGGCCGAGCGGCTGTGCGACCGGATCGCCATCGTCGATCACGGAAAGATCGTCGCGGAGGGCACGAAAGACGAGTTGATCGCCTCTACATTTGGTACACGCAGCCAGGTGCGGGCGCGGTTTGCCGGATCGCCGGAAACGATCAATGCGTGGGCGGCGCGGCGCCAAGGGTACGTGACAGACGGGGGGCGCGTGACGGACGCGACGGTCGAGTTCACCATCGAGCACGCGGCGGAGATTGCGCCCCTGCTGGACGATGCGGGCAAGGCCGGGCTTGAGTTGGTGGACGTTTCGCTGCGCAGGCCGAATCTGGAATCTGTGTTTCTGCACCTGACGGGAAGGGAGCTACGCGATTGATTATTCAAGTTGCACGGACCGCATTGCTGGCATTGCGGCGCGACCGCGGCGCGCTGGTGTTGAGCTTTGTTCTGCCGCTGGCGTTTTTCTCGATCTTCGCCGTGATCTTCGGCAAGCAGAACGATGCCACGCCGAAGGTGAAGGTGATTGTGGTGGACGAGGACCAGAGCGAGGCCTCGCGCGACCTGGTGAATGCGCTCAAAGGCGAGACCTCGCTGGTGGTGAAAACCGCGCCCGCGCCGAAAAACAAGAACGCGCCGCCCTCGGATTACACCGCGGCAACGGCCGAGGCCGCGGTAAAGGCGGGCGATGCGCCGGTGGCGCTGATCGTCCCGCGCGGATTCGGACTGCACCCAATTGCATTCGGGCAGGACGAAGACGAAAGCCCGATCCAATTACTCAATGACGAGAGCGACAGCATCGCTCCGCAGATTGTGATGGGGCTGTTGCAGAAGGTGGCGATGACCTCAATGCCGGCAGTGATGGCGGAAGAGGGCATGAATACGGCCGAAAAATACATTGGAGGATTTACGCCCGAGCAGAAGAAGGTGGTGGAGAGCGGGCTCGCGGATCTGCGCAAGCAAGTTGCTGAAGGCAAGGTGGGCAGTGCAAGCAGCGGAACGGATGACAACGGCGCGGGGATCATTCGCGTGAAGACGCGCGCGGTCGTGGGACAAGACAAGAAGAGTCCGATGATCTCGTTTTACGCGGCGGCAATCGGCGTCATGTTTCTGCTGTTCACCGCGAGCAACTCGGCTGGAGCGCTGCTGGACGAAGCCGAAAGCGGCACGCTGGATCGAGTGCTGAGCACACGCGTGACGATGACCGGGCTGCTGGCGGGGAAGCTGGTATTCAACACGTTGCTGGCCTTCATACAACTCGTAGCGATGTTTCTGTGGGGCTGGGCGGTGTTCAAACTTGACTTCTTCAATCATCTGCCGGGGTTCGCGGTGATGGGCTTGTGTACGGCCTTCGCGGTGGCGGCGTTTGGGATGTTGCTGGCAAGCGCGTGCCACACGCGGGCGCAACTGGGTGCATTGTCGACTCTGGTGATCCTGATTATGTCTTCTGTAGGCGGGAGCATGTTTCCGCGTTTTTTGATGCCCGAGTCAATGCAGAAAGCCGGATTACTGACGATCAACGCGTGGGCCATCGACGGGTTCACAAAAGTGTTTTGGCGCGATTTGCCAGTGACGGAACTGTGGCCGCAGGTGACGGTGCTGCTGGCGATCGGCGTGGTGCTGTTTGCGATCGCGCGCCGAGTGGCGCGGCGCTGGGAGATGGCGTAAAGACAGGGGTCAGGTTTCAGGGGTCAGGGACGGAGCGTAGTAAAGGAGGAGTTTTGTGAGCGGAGAAACGGACAGCTTGGAATTGTCGGAACGGCTCAACATGATTGAGGCGATGATCGCCGAAGGACGAGGCAGGTACGAAAGCTGGGGATGGATGTTTGTGTTGTGGGGCGTGGCCTATTACGTCGCCTTTTTCTGGGCGGCTTGGACGCGCTTCGCGTATGCGTGGCCGATTACGATGATTGCGGCGGCGCTGCTGACGATGGTGGGAAAGTGGCGGCGCGGCAACCAGCCCAGCACTACCATGGGACGAGCGATAGGCGCCACGTGGTGCGCGATGGGCATTTCGATGTTTATCCTGCTCGATGCCCTGGGCTTTAGCGGCCACCTCGAGGACGTGCGGATTTTTGTGGCAGCCGCGGCGGCCATGATCGGTACGGCAAACGCGGCATGCAGCATGATGTTGAAGTGGAAGGCGGAGTTTGCCTGCGCGCTGGTGTGGTGGACGGCGACGGTGATTGCGAGTTTTGGCTCGGCGCATGCGGCGATTGGCGCATTCCTGGTAGCGATCTTCCTGTGTCAGATTGTTTTTGGAATTTACGCAATGATCTTGGAATGGCGGCGGAGAGTACGCGGAGTGGCCCATGCCTGAGCTGCCGGAGCTGAATCCCGTGGTTCACGGGAAGCTGCGCCTGGCGCTGCTCTCGCTGCTCTCGGGGGTCGACGAGGCGGAGTTCACCTGGCTGCGCGCAAAGACCGGCGCGACCGATGGCAACCTTGGCGCGCAGTTGATGAAACTCGAAGAAGCCGGCTACGTCTCCGTCGAGAAAAAATTTGTGCTGCGCAAGCCGCAAACTCTCTACCGCATGACCGATGCCGGCCATGCGGCGCTCACCGAATACGTAGCGGCCCTGAAACAGTTGCTGGGAGCGGCCATCTGAGCCCGGCGATTTGAGCCTAATTACCGCCTCCGCGCGTCTATAGCTATAACCGACTTGGGACTCTGACACGGCGTGGAGGCGGGATGGCGTTAACCGGGAAACTTCGCAAAGGCATTGCGCGATTCCTTATCCTGTCGGCTGCGCTGCATCTTGTGATCTCGGCATGCGTGTTCATGGTGGAACACAGGCGGAAGGCGCAGGTGGCCAAGGTGGATCTGGAGCAGAAGTCAGTCATGTTCTATCCAGCAATGCTGTTGTACGCGGGCGGGTCCAAGGCCAAGCGGACGGATGCGCCGGCCGGCCGCAAGAAGCATTCCGAAAACGTGAAGCAGGCAACATCCGATCTCGCCATCAACAGAAATCCCGCGCCGGCTGCCGGACAACCCGTGTCCGCGCCCAACAGCACAGCCGCAGGCAGCGGAGCTGACCAGAAAAATGCCGATCCCGCCTTCCCGGTTTTCTCTCCGCATCCGCCAGTTTCCGATCGCTCCCTGCTTCCCAGTTCGAATCGCGAAGTGGTCGTCGACGTGAAAGTGAGCCCGGAAGGCGATGTGCTGGAAGTGACGCTGGTGAAAGGCATCGGCAACGGGCTGGACCAGATTGTGCTGGATACGGTGAAGTCGTGGCGCTTCCATCCGGCCACGATCAACGGAAATCCCGTCGCCACCGAGGCGGAGCTGATCTTCCCGTTCAACCAGAGCTATCCCACGACGCCGTCGTAGACGAAGCTCTCAGCTTTGGGTGTCCGGGCTGTCGGACGCCAACGTAAGAGAGTCGCGCACACGCCGCATGATCCCGAGATAAAACGCGAGATTGTGGATCGAGTTCAGCGTTCCGGAGAGCGCCTCGTTGGCCTGCATCAAGTGGCGCAGGTATGCACGCGAGTAGCGGCGGCAGACCATGCAATCGCATGCAAGATCGGGCGGCGACTGATCTTCTGCGTATTGCCTGTTCTTGATGTTCAAGCGGCCCTCGCTCGTGAACAGTAGCCCGTGGCGTGCGGCGCGCGTGGGCAGCACGCAATCCATCATGTCCACGCCCATGCGCGCATACTGCTCGATCTCGTCGGGGTAGCCTACGCCCATCACGTAGCGCGGTTTGTCTTTGGGCAAAAGCGGCAATGTCTCGGCGATTATTTCCAATGTGAGTTCACGCGGTTCTCCCACGCTCAAGCCGCCGATGGCGTAACCGTCGAAGTCCATCGCAACCAACTGCTCTGCGCACTGGCGGCGGAGATCCGCGTACATGCCGCCCTGCACGATGCCAAAGAGGCTCTGTGTGCGGGGTTCGGCTGCAAGATTGTCGATTGAGGTCCGTGCTATCCCAGGTCTCAAAAGCGAGACCTGGGGCACCCCTTCTTGTGCTGAATTGAGAATCGGCGCTAAAGCATCGAACCAGGGCACTTCATTCCGATGGGCGCGAAAGTGATCGAGCGAACGTCGCGCCCACGCCATAGTCAGGCGGAGGCTCTCTTCGGCGCGCGAACGATCTGCCGGATACTCGGTGCACTCGTCGAAAGCCATGCAAATATCCGCACCGAGGGCGATCTGCACATCGATCGAATGCTCAGGAGTAAAAAAGTGCGAACTTCCGTCGAGGTGCGAGCGGAAACGCACGCCTTCGTCGCTGACTTTGCGCAGTGAACTTAGGGAAAAGACCTGGAAGCCACCCGAATCGGTGAGCAAAGCGCGCGGCCAGCTGATGAATTTGTGCAGGCCGCCCATGCGGCGGATGGCTTCGTGGCCTGGGCGCAGATAAAGATGATACGTGTTGCCGAGAATAATCTCGGCGCCGAGCGATTCGAGCGTGTCTTGCGGTACGGCTTTCACCGTTCCCTGCGTGCCGACGGGCATGAAGACGGGCGTTTCTACTGTCTGATGCGGAAGAATCAGGCGTCCGCGGCGTCCGCCGGCGGCGGTTTCAGCGATGCGATTGAAGCTGAGGGTCACTCGACGATTTTACTGCCCTGCAATCTGGCGGCGCGAAAAGACGCTGCCCGTGGCCGCAGATGCGAGACCACGGGCAGACTCATGCAAACGAAGCAGCTGACCCTAAAAGCGACGATCGCGATAGATGCGCCGCGAGACGCGGTTCTGCTGGCGGTAGAGCACGTGGCGATCGTACGGTGTCAAGTGGCCGCCGTGTTCGTAGCGCATCGCGCGAACCTCGCGATGAATGCCGCGTTCCTGGCGTTCGAGGCGGAAGGCGTGGCCGCGGGTCAGTTGGCCGTCGCGCACGCCGGCGGCGATGCGATGCTGCTGATTGAACTCGCGCTGCGCCACTTGGTCGTAGCCGTTGGGCATCTGCGCCTGCGTGAGGGTTGCCGCGCCAAAAAGTGCCGCTGCCATTGCTATTGTTGAGAGCTTCATGTCTCTTCCTCCCGTTGCGGCTCGCTTCTTCATGTTGCCGCTCATGTCCGATGAAACACAGGTACGCCAGGAAGGTTGCGCCTAAACGTCCGGGAAGCTTCGAAAGCCTTATTTGGACGCCGAGCCGAGGCGCAGCGTGACACCAATGCGCGCGACGCGCGGCTGGCCGAGCGTGGTGGTGGGCGTCTTGGAAACTTCGATGGAATGGCCGGTGAGGTTTTCTCCAGCGGCGAAGACGTCGAGATGCGACCCGAAGGAGTGCGCGGCATAAGCGTCGACGCGGAAGTAGCCGGCGAGGAGGTAGGTGTTTGCGTCGTCATCGTACATGCGGCCGCCGAGGCGGCTCTCGATGTTCAACGTGCCGAGACGCGGGCGCGTAGCGCGAAGGTTAAGCGTGGCCATATTGCGCGCCACTTCGGGGATCCACTTGCCGTAGTCGCGCGCGCCGCGCGAGACCCCGGTATGTGCGTATTGATAACCTCCGTCGAGAGTGAGCCAGCGCCGAGGGCTGAGCTCGTAGTCAAGAGCAAAACCGCGGCTCTCGATCTGTCCGAGGTTTTGGCGCATGAGCAAAATAGGCGAAGAACTAGGGTTGACGGTGTACGCAGTGATGGGGCGATTGACCTCGGTGAGAAAGTAGCTGGCGCGCACGACGCCCCAGGAACGCTGAGACGCAAGTCCGGTTTCCCATCCGGTGGCACGCTCGCTGAGCAGGTTGTTGTTGGGCAGCGTGAGCTGATTGCCCACCTGCGTGGAACGGTAGAGTTCATTGGGCGTGGGAGCGCGAAAGGCGCGAAAGCCGGAGGCAGAGAGTGCCCAGTGCTCGCCGAGTTTGCGCGATAGGCCAAGGCGCGGATCGAAAATATTTTCCTGGCTTTGGATTGGCTCCAATGAAGCGGCGACAGGAATCCACGCCGAGCCGGTCCAGATGACCGAACGGCCGTCGAAGTTGCGGTACCAATCCACGCGGGCCGCGACGGTGATAGTCCAGGCGCGAAGCGTGGCCATGATCTCCGCATACGCGCCGGTATCGCGCTGGTGATCGTGGAGATTCGTCAGCGCTGCGCTAGGGTTGGAACTCGTGACGAAGGTTTGCTCGAGATCCCAGACGCGCACGTCGTGCGAGTCGACGCCCGCAAGCAAGAGCAGTCCTGCACGTAGAGGCTGACTCCAGTGGGCGGCCGCGCCGAGTTCGTTAGTGGGAACGTAGGAGTAGCGCGTGGGAGTTTCGCCGCAGCGATAGGAGCAGGCGTGATTGGCAGCATCGGGCAGATTGGAGATGCTCGAAAACGTCTGGCGGTAGCGCTCGTCGGAGCCGTACAGGCGCAGCGTCAGGGCGTCGCTGTGCCCGTTAGCCCAGTCAGCCCCGGTGGAATAGCGAAAAAGGCGCGTGGCGTTGAACTGGTACGGCGTGCCATTGTGACGCTGTTCGTTGAAGGCGCTCAAGCGCGCGAAGACGCGGAACGGGCCCTGGGCATGATCAGATATCGCGAGCACGTTCTGGCTGTGCACGTTGCTCGGCTGGTCGACCGGGCCGCGTTCGAAGGGCGACTCCTGAATGTAGCCGTCGGTACCGAGCATACCCGCCGCGGCAAGCAGGCCCCAGGGGCCGAATTTGGTTTGCGCGAGCGCGCTCGAGTCGTACGTGCCTTCCGCGCCGTAGGTGCTCCGCACCTCTAACCCTTTGGACGAGGGACGTGCTGGAACTATGTTGACAACGCCGCCGATAGCGGAGGAGCCGTAGAGATCGCTGGCGCCGCCGCGCACTAGCTCGATGTCGCGGATGGAGAGCGCGGGCTGCTCTTGCCAGTGAATCCAGCCGCCGAGAGGGTCGTTGAGCGGTACATCGTCTTCTGTGACGAGGGTGCGACTGGCAGAGGTGGAACCAAGCGCTCGTAGGCTGATGCCCTGCGAGGTGGGGTTGGCAACCAGCGATGGGGAACGGCGGAAGAGTTCGACACCGGGAAGCTGGCGCATCTGATCGTCGAGCGTGATGGCGGGTGTGGTGGCGAGCTCACGCGCAGAGAGAACCCGCGTCGTGGCGGGGCTCTCAAGATCGCCAAGCGGAGCGCGATAAGCGGTGACGGTGACTTGCTCGGCTGCGGAGGCAGTCTCCAGCCGAATGGTGAGCGGTGCGACGACGGTGAGCGTTTGTGGCGCGAAGCCTGCAGCGGAGATCGTGATGCGGCACGGTGCGGAACAGGCGATGCTGACCACGCCCGACGCATTGCTGCGGCCGAGCAGTCCGCGGTCTGTGCCGGTAACCACGGCGCCGGCAATTGCTGCGCCGGACGCATCTTCAACCACGATCGGGATCCGCGTTTGGGCGCGAAGAGCCAGCGGAAGGAGCGCTATCGACAGCAACGCGCCAGAAATTGCTTTCGATTTGTACGACCGATTCGATTGCATGGACGGGGGAAGTTGATGGCGCGCTTCGAAGGGCCTGTAACAATTCTGACACGGTACGGCCCGAGCGGGGGTCGCAGAGATCGGGGGCTATTTCATTGAGCGGCACAAGCACGAATGCGCGCTCAGCAAGGCGCGGATGCGGGATTTCGAGGCCGGACGCGCCGAGTACCAGGTCACCGTAGAAGAGTATGTCGAGATCGAGAGTGCGGGGACCGTTTGCGGGGCTGGCGGCGCGGTCGCGGCCGAATTCGAACTCCATCGCGAGAAGAGCGTCGAGCAGATCGCGCGGCGAAAGCTGCGTATCCAGCGCGACGGCGGCGTTCACGAATCGGGGTTGATCTTGGTATCCGACGGGCGCGGTCGAGTAGAGCGAAGAGCGCGCCGTAATGCGGCCCAGAGACGCGAGACGTTCAGCAGCCGCGGCGAGCGTGGCCTCAGGCGGGCCGGCCAGGCTGGGAAGGTTGGCGCCGAGCGCGATATAGGCAAGGGACATGCTGATAAGAGACTAACGGAGCCAGCGTAGTGCATCACAGATTTCGAAGCTTATACCAGCGCCGGCACAAAGCCCCCGCAGGGGGCGCCAGACGATAGCCCCAGGCGCGAGCCTGGGGAAAGCGATTGCATTCAGCGGGTCCAGCCCGGTTCAGCCGGCGAAAGAGGCAGATACCATTCACCGACACTGCAATAGAAAATTTGCGATCAGCATGACGCACTACAGGTTCTACCCTGGCAGAGTCCGCTGATTGTTCTCGCTCGAATCTGATAGCATCGGACTTCGGAGAACTTGCCTATGGACACCTTGACCAGCGCAGGGCTTGGAGCCCGGCGCAATGAAGATATCGCACTCGACCTGATGAAGTTTGTGGCGGGCATAGCGGGTGTGGGCAAACCGGCAACGCCTTCCACGGGATTTACCGGCACCAGCGCCACCAAGCCCGAGGAGCACGTCAACCAGTTGCTCGAACTTTACAGTCGCTGCCTGAAGTCCGTTCAAGGAAACGGATAAGAGAAGGAGGCGGCGAAATCGCAAGCAAGCGACAACTAGGCGTGGCCGTCGCCGGCGCGGGAGCCTTCGGGCGCAACCACCTGCGTGTGCTGCGCGAACTCGAGACCGAGGGCGCGGGTGTAGCGCTGGTTGCAGCCGTCGATCCCGATGCGGCGCACGCCGATGAAGCGGCAAAGCAGTACGGGATTCCCGTCTTCCGGAGCATTGATGCGCTGCTTAAAGCCGATCTCAAGCTCGATGCGGCGTGCGTGGCCGTGCCCACAGTCAAGCATTTCGAGGTAGCGTCCGAGCTGCTCGACGCGGGTATCGATCTGCTTATCGAAAAACCGCTCGCTGCAACTCTCGATGAAGCCGATGCCCTGATCCAAATCCAGGAAAAGAAGAAGCGCATAGTTCAGGTGGGACATCTGGAGCGCTTCAACCCCGCGGTGATGGCCGTCGAGCCGAAGTTGGTGCGGCCCATGTTTTTTGAGGCGCACCGGTTGAGCGTATTTACGCCGCGCGCGCTCGACGTGGACGTGGTGCTCGACCTGATGATTCATGATCTCGACATCGTGCTCACGTTTGCCAAGTCGCCGGTGCGCGAGGTGCGCGCGGTCGGTCTGCCGATTCTCTCGCCGAAGGTGGACATCGCCAACGTGCGGGTGGAGTTCGAGTCGGGCTGCGTGGCCAACTTTACGGCATCGCGCGTTTCCACGGAGCGCGTACGGAAGTTGCGCTTCTTTGAGCCGCGACAGTACGTCTCCATCGACTACGCACGGCGCGACGTGCTGGTAATCAAAATTGACCCACCTGCGCCACCTGCGGCGGGGCAAGCTCTTGGACAAGGTTCGTCGGATGAGGCAATCGCGCAAGCGGCCGCCCAATTCCTGACCACCGGAAAGGTCGATGCCGCGACGATTCAGACGCTTGTCGCATCCGGCAAGATTCCAGCCGGCCCCATGATGAAGGTCCTCGCCGCGAAGAACAATCCAGAAAAGCTGAAAGAGATTGCGAAAAGCCTGGCCGGCCCAATCGCCGACCCGCATGACGGACCCGCACCGGGCTTGAGTTTCGTAAAGCCCGAGGTCACGCCCGGCGAGCCACTCAAGCTAGAAATCTCTTCCTTCCTAGAGTCGGTAAGCACGCGCTGCCCGCCACGCGTCACAGCACAGCAGGGACGCGCAGCGCTCGCCCTCGCGCTTGAAATTCAGCGCACCATGGAAGCCCACGCCCAGCGGGCCGGGCTGGGAGATTTCTTCAAGCGTAGCTTGTAGCGCCTGGCTTTTTAAGCCCCATGGCCAGCTTTGCGTGGCGCTAACGAGGTGCAGAGATTTGCTGCGAGACAGTAATTCCAGCGCCTTTTTCCGGCGTTTTCTTTTCATCTTCATCGCCCGAGAGTAAAGTAGCTGACAAGCACTTCTTCTAACCAGTGTTGGAATTACCACGCGTGGGGCAGGGGATGCTACATCGCGTGCCAGGAGGCGAACGTGGGTCTGAGCGACTTCATCAGCAAGCAATTTATTCGCGTCATCCAGTGGAACGAGACGGAGGATGGCGACGGCGTGCTTTCGTACCGCTATCCCATGCAGGACATGGAGATTGAGAACGGCGGGCAACTGACGGTGCGCGAGTCGCAGTTGGCGCTGTTTGTGAACGAAGGCCGGATCGCGGACGTCTTCATGCCGGGGATGCATACTCTCAACACGCGCAACATGCCTATCCTGACCGACCTGATGAACTGGAGCAAGGACTTCGAGTCGCCGTTCAAGTCGGATGTGTACTTCTTCTCGACGCGGCTTGAGCTCGATCAGAAGTGGGGCACGCCGGCGCCGATCACCACGCGCGACAAGGAGTTTGGCGTCATTCGCCTGCGGGCGTTCGGCAACTACTCCTATCGCATCGCCGATCCCCGCAAATTTTTTACGGAAGTCACAGGCACGCGCGAGGTGGTGTTTGCCGCCGACCTGGAAGGGCAGTTGCGCACCATGACGATTGCCCGTCTGACGGCCATCTTTGCCGCAAGCGAGATTTCGTTTGTCGATATGGCAGCGAACTTGGGCGCGCTCACCGATAAGATCGCGAACGACCTGAAGCCCAGCTTTGCCGCGCTTGGTTTGGAACTGAATCAGTTTGTGGTGGCCAGTATCTCGCTGCCCGAGGACCTGCAGAAGGTGATGGACCAGCGCATCGGCATGAGCATGGCCGGAGATATGGGCCGCCTCACTCAATTTGAAGCGGCCGAGTCGCTCGAAGAAGCGGCGCAGAACACAGGCGGCACAGCGGGCATGGGCGTGGGGCTCGGCGCGGGCGCGGCCATGGCGCAGGCCCTCATGGGCCAGCAGATGCCAGGCCAGCCACGCGTTGCGGCGAGTGTGGCCGCACCGGGCCAGAGTGGTCCGGCGCCGGCGGCGGGCAATAAATTCTGTATCGAGTGCGGCAAGTCGATCGCGGAGCGGGCAAAGTTCTGCCCGGAATGCGGGAAGCCGCAATGAACTGCCCATCGTGCGGAGCGCCCATGCGGTTAGCGGGCGGGCTCACGAGCCTGCGCTGCGACTATTGCAAGAGCTTGTACAACACCGCGCCCGACGACGACGGCGTGCGCTACCTGGATGAGTTAGAGGAACTGCTTTGTCCGGTGTGCACGGTTCCGTTGTGGAATGCCACTCTCGCGAATGTTCCCATTCGCACCTGCAAAAAGTGTCGCGGAATCCTGGTGACGATGGGTGCGTTTCAGGGATTAATCGACCAGGCGCGCGGCGAACACGCCAGAGCCCAGATTCCGCTGGGCGACGACGGCAGCGATCTGAACCGCAAGCTCGATTGCCCGCAGTGCCATCACTCCATGGAAGCACATTTTTACTACGGCGGCGGCCACGTGGTGATGGAAGACTGCGAGCGCTGCGAGCTGAATTGGCTGGATGGCGGCGCGTTGATGCGCATTGTGCACGCACCGCATTCTGAAGAAGCGGTGGATTAGAGAACACCACATTGTCTTCCCGTGCCATTGACCGCATGAATTCGCTGCTTTGGTTTCGAGGCCGTGGACGGAGAAATCTAAAGCAGCCCGAGGCGAACATATTCCTCGTGGACAATCCGATAACATTCGCACGCAGCATGTGCGAGGCGGTCGCGCTTTGGGATCGTGACGTGTCCACGCGAATATGTAATGAGTCCAGCCCTTTGCAACATTCCGGCTGCTACGGTGACCGAGGTACGGCGCGTGCCCAGCATCATGGCCAGGAATTCTTGCGTTATCGGTAGTTCATCGCTTTGCACTCTATCCTGGCACATCAACAGCCACCGGGCGAGACGCTCTTCGAGTTCATGCACCCGATTACAGGCAGCCGTCTGCGCGGTCTGGGCAAGCACACCTTGAACGACTCGCTGTAAGCGCAGGCGTAATTCGCTCGACGCCTCTGCCTGTTCACGCAGAATCTTGGCCTTCATGCTAAAGCCGTATCCCGGAATCTGCATGAAGCTCCGGTTCGGAGAGCATCCGGTGCCCAGCACGGCGGGCAGCCCCACAAAACCGTCTCGTCCGATCAAGCCCACCTCGACGGTGTTTCCGCCTTCCATGGTGATCACAACGGAACAAACACCCTCTTCCGGAAAATAAACGGTATTAACCATCTGACCTGGATCGTGCAGGGTTCGATTAATCTTCAGAGTTACCGGAGAAAGATGAGGCGCCAGACGCTTCATTTCGGTTGCCGCCAGCGAGGCCAACACGCGGTTCTTGTATGAATGTGCAATTGATGCCGAGGGCATGGGTCTTCTTTGCGCCGTGAAGCCAAAAAGCTTGCACCTGAACGCGCAAGAGAGCCGACCCCCTCCGTGTTTCGATCAAAGGTGGGCGACGTGCGTATAAAGATGTAGGGCAATCATAGGCGGCCGCATGCATAATCCAATGTTCGATAGGCGACAGACACGCCGTAGGAGGAGGGCTATTCTGCAGCCATAGCTGTAGACACCAGAGCAAAGTGCATTTCGCCCCACAACTGCCAGTTCCACTGCGGCTCCCCCGCCTTTCCCCGCTGGCAGTTGTGGGTATTGCTGAAGGCCGCCAAAGCGATTAAAGCCGGCTGAAACCCCCGGCACTTGGCAAGTTCAATGTTTGAAATTTTTTGCGCGGCTGCACCGATTGCCGGATCTGAGACGTTTTTCCCCGCAAGTCTTTGGCGAGAAGAACAGACCGCCTGAAGATCGTGATTCAGATGCGAGCCGGCGATGGAAGCTGAAAACGGAGCAGCCATGAAGCGTGTTGCCCAGGGCTCGTTACCTCGAGATCCTGAGAGAGGAACGATCATGCCCCAACCGCAGCAGCAACTTTCCGTCTTTGTTGTCGACGACGAGGATGTCATCGCGACCACCCTGGCGATGATATTGCGCCTTCAGGGTGGATTTTGTGCCCGATCCTTTAACCAGCCTCAGGATGCTTTGGAAGCCGCTCAACTTGAGGCTCCGGACCTTCTCATTTCCGATGTTGTGATGCCGCAGATCTCGGGGATCGATCTGGCGATTCGGGTACGAGAGTGTTGCCCTGACTGCAAAGTGCTGCTGTTCTCCGGACAGGCCTCTACCGCCTATTTGCTGGAAGCCGCCAAGGCAGACGGGCATGATTTTGACTTTCTCACCAAGCCTGTGCACCCAACGGACCTGCTCATAAAAATCCGCAGTTTGATTGAACCCGCATCTGCGCTGCAATCAACCGGGGACTAGGCTGTATCGACATATAGCATTCAGTTAAGCGATTGAATGCAAATTGTCATCCTGAGCGGAGCGCGTTTGGGGCCCCATGAAAGCATGGGGTAGCGGCTTGCCGCTGGGGGGAGTCGAAGGATCTGCGGTTGCTTTTCAATCACCCTGCGCTGTCCTCAAAAAACAGGACTTGGCGCTGCACGTATATGTCGATACAGCCTAGCAAAGGTGACACTTGGCCAGCGTCCAATGTGTGATGCTCGACTCACTAAATTAGATGAGTAAGTAGTTCGGAAAGAGCGAGATGGGGCGCATTCGAAGGCGAGCGCCCTGTTGGCATAAAGCTTGTCAAGGCCCTTCCGAGAACCCGTCCCAGACCGCAAGCTATTTCCCTTTGATTCCAAGCAAGGCATTTATTTCCAACGATATTGGGCGCTCCCTCACAAGTGTGAAACTTTGCAATTCGCAAACAAAGAGGCGCGGTCTTCCACATCCGCCCTGTAACCGGGTTTAAACTTGTCAGTAACCCAGTCTTCATCTCCTCGTTGCCGGGTAAACAACCGCGATCGACTACGGTTGTTGAGGTTTTATGGAAGCCATTTTTGCCGATTCGTCTTTCTCCCCCCAAAATGCATCTTCATTTCAGTTGAAAGTTCACGCTATTGTTGCGTTTTCCTCTCGGAGGTCCAGACGGTTCCGGAATTTCTCCGGCCGCACTGGAGATCTCTGATGGCCGATCTCGCAACGGCAGTTCATGTCATCCCCAGGCCTCAGTCACTGCCCGTTTCCCAGCCTCTGCCTGTCTCCCAACTCGACCGGCGGCTCACCGGCCAACGCAGTCGGGCAGGCATATGGATTTTTGTGCTGGCCTTGGCGACCGGTCTCGGATATATCGGTGTTCACGTAGCCAAAGACCTCGACAGCGCGACGGTGACCGGGATCTGGCCCTATGTGATGCTAGGCCTGGCGCTGACCATCGCGCTCGGTTTCGAATTCGTGAATGGATTCCACGATACGGCCAACGCTGTAGCCACGGTGATCTACACCAACTCTTTGCCGCCGCACATCGCGGTGGTGTTGTCGGGACTGTGCAATCTCGCCGGTGTGTTGCTGTCGTCGGGCACCGTAGCGTTTGCGGTCGTCACGCTCTTGCCTGTTGAGCTGATCCTCAAGGTGAGTTCCGGCACCGGCTTCGCCATGGTCTTCGCGCTGCTGATCGCCGCCATCCTGTGGAACCTCGGCACATGGTGGTTCGGGCTGCCGGCGTCGAGTTCGCACACCATGGTGGGTTCCATCATCGGTGTGGGACTGGCCAGCCAACTGATGAGCGCGTACGGCGGCGCCTCCGGTCCCAGCGTCTCCGGTTTGGACTGGAGCCAGGTGACCCGAGTTCTTGAGGCCCTGCTGATCTCGCCTCTGCTGGGATTCGCGCTGGCCGGGATGCTGCTTCTGCTTTCCAAGCGCCTCTTCCGTTTCCAGGCGCTCTACCAAGCGCCCAAAGGCGCCGAGCCGCCGCCGTGGCCGATTCGCGCGCTCATGGTGGGAACCTGCACCGGCGTCAGCTTCTTCCACGGATCGAATGACGGGCAAAAGGGTATGGGCCTCATCATGCTGATTCTCATCGGCACCGTGCCCACGGCCTACGCACTCAACCACGATGTGAGCCAGGCAGAGGTGCAGAGTTTCATTGCAGCTTCAGTCGAGGCGGGGCAGATTCTCGACCGGCATGTGCCGCCCAACACACCAGATCCCGATGCGCGCGCCGAAGTCACAAAATACATTGAAACCAAACAACTGCAGCCCACCACACTTCTCGCGTTGAGCCAGCTGGTAAACGAACTGAACCGCGTGGTTTCCGCGCACAATTCTCTCCGCGCCATTCCCGCACAGCAACAAACCAACATCCGCAATGACATGTACCTGGCCGGGCGGGCGTTGCGAATGATGGACCCAGCGCACGATCCCAGGTTCAGCGCCGAGGAGAGCGCCGCTCTGAAAAACTATCAGGGCAGGCTCGACAAGGCCACAAAGTTCATCCCCATTTGGGTCAAAGTGGCTGTCGCACTGGCCCTCGGCCTGGGCACCATGGTGGGCTGGAAGCGCATCGTTGTCACGGTCGGCGAAAAGATCGGCAAGGAGCAGATGACCTACGCGCAGGGCGCCAGTGCCGGACTGATCACCATGGTGACCATCTTCGCCGCCGATACCTGGAGCCTGCCGGTTTCGACAACGCACATCCTGAGCTCGGGCGTCGCGGGCACCATGGCCGCCAACGGCAGCGGGTTGCGCCTCTCCACAGTGCGCAACATCGCGGCAGGTTGGGTCTTCACGCTGCCGGTCGCCGCGCTGCTCTCGGGCTCGTTGTATCTGCTCTTCCACGCGACCTTCTAACAAGAAGGAAGCGGGGTTGGCCGAGCTGGCGTAAAGCGTCATTCATTTCGAAACTTAGAGTTCTCGGCACGCAAAGCGGGCATAAGACGGAGCCCCAGGCGTCAGCCTGCGGGATGGATTCGAAAACGAACGCCAGCCCCCGCGGGGGCGTAAGAACCGATTGCCCGCGCCGATTCTTAATCCGCGAAATCAAAGCTCCGAGTCCGCGCGCCGGAGCCGCCCCGTGCACAAATATTCAACAGCCGTTCACTTCCTGTTCACATGGCTCGGATATCCCTGAGGGGTTCGGAGTCTCCCGCTTTCCGCCGGTCCGGACGAAATCCCATATCCTTCAACATCTCCGGAGTTTCCCCATGGCTGATCTAGCGACAACGGTTGATCGCCCGCACGCAGGCGGGTCACTTCTTGACAAAAAAATGAAGAAATCCTCCGCCTGGGTAAGCGGCGCTGTCGTCCTGATTGCGCTTCTCGGCGGGCTGGGCTACATCGGCGTCCACATCGCGCAGGATATGAGCAATGTGGCGATCACCAGCACATGGCCCTATGTGCTTCTGGGTATTGCGCTGCTTATCGCGCTCGGGTTTGAGTTCGTGAACGGCTTCCACGATACGGCGAACGCGGTGGCGACGGTCATCTACACGCACTCGCTCGATCCCAATATCGCCGTGGTGTGGTCGGGACTTTGCAACCTCACCGGCGTGCTGATGTCGTCCGGGGCAGTGGCTTTCAGCGTCATCACGCTGCTCCCCGTGGAGCTGATCCTCAAGGTCAGCTCTGGCGCGGGCTTTGCCATGGTCTTCGCCCTGCTCATTGCCGCCATCCTGTGGAACCTGAGCACATGGTGGTTCGGGCTACCGGCTTCGAGCTCGCACACCATGGTCGGCTCCATCATCGGCGTGGGCGTAGCCAATCAGATCATGAATGCCCACTCGGGCACTTCGGGCGTGGATTGGACGCAGGCCGGCAATGTCTTCCGCGTGCTGCTAATTTCGCCCATCGTCGGCTTCTGCTGCGCTGCGATTCTGTTGCTCGTCCTCAAGCCCGCATCGCGCCTGCTTGGCTCGGTGGGCCTGGCGGCAATTCTTGGGTTGACCGCGTACTTCCTCTTCAAATGGAGCCTGCTGTGGACGGGGATATTCGCCGTCGGTGTGACGGCAGCGCTGGCGCTTGGATTGAGCCTGATTCCGACGCCGGAGGCATTGTTCCGCGCGCCGGAAGGCACCACGCCTCCGCCGTGGCCGATTCGGGCGCTGCTGATTCTCACCTGCTCGGGTGTGAGCTACTTCCACGGATCGAACGACGGGCAAAAGGGTATGGGACTCATCATGCTGATCCTCATCGGCACCGTGCCCACGGCCTACGCACTCAATCATGCGGTACCCGCAAGCGGCGTTCAAGTATTTGTTACGGCCTCACAGCAGGCCGGACAGGTAATCAACAAGCACGTTGAAGCTAACGCCATTCTCGGATCGGACGCGCGCGCCGAGGTGACGCAGTTCATCGCCTCCAAGCAGTTGCAGCCCGACACCATGATTGCGCTGCGCGAGCTGGTGAACGATCTGAGCAACGAAGTAGCGCTCTACAAGGAGTACAAGGCGGTCCCGGCCAACCAGCAGACCAACGTGCGCAACGATATGTATGTGGTTAGCGAAGCCATCCGCCTCATGATGAAGAACCACATCGGTAATTTCTCGCCTGCTGAAGCCACGGTGCTGAACAACTACAAGACCCAGATCGACAAGGCCACCAAGTTCATTCCCTCATGGGTGAAGGTGGCTGTTGCGCTCGCGCTGGGACTGGGCACCATGGTGGGTTGGAAGCGCATTGTGGTCACAGTCGGCGAGAAGATTGGCAAAGAGCATCTGACCTACGCGCAGGGCGCCTGCGCGGAGCTGGTGGCCATGGCGACCATCTCAGCAGCCGATAACTTCGGGTTACCTGTTTCCACAACCCATGTACTCAGTTCAGGCGTGGCGGGCACCATGGCCGCGAATAAGAGCGGATTGCAACTCTCCACCATCCGCAATATCGCCATGGCGTGGGTATTCACACTGCCGGCCGCGGCGCTGCTCTCTGGCGGCCTATTCTTCCTCTTCCGGCAGTTGATGGGATAGTTGGCACTAACTTCAAAAAGGCGCCCGGCAAAGCCGAGCGCCTTTTGTTGCTCTGTGATCGGGTCTCCATCGGCCGTTCCGCAATCAGTTTGGTCGAATGTACGGCGGGGGAAGCTGTTTTCATCGGGAACCTGCAGAAGGTTGCACATTTATCGCCAGGATAGTTACCCAAGTTATTGATTATAAAGCGACTTTAGTTGGAGCATAACGTGCCCAGAAAGTGCTAGGTTGCCTCGCGATCCGGAGTGGCTGGGCATCTGCCAATAGCCCGAGATTAACTTTGCGGTAAACCTTTTAAGATCAAACACTTGATTGTGGTTTCCCGCACTCCGAATTTGAACCGCAAGCACGTCTGGATGAGAAACTTGCGGCAAAGTTGATCGCAAGCTTTGGCAAGAGCCAGGGGCTTTCCAAACAATCTGAGGCGAGTTGCGGCTGCAGGCTGGGTCGCGGCTGTGAGGTGCCTTCGCGGTCTGCAGGCGGCAAGGCGGGGGTTCGATGCGGAGTAGAAAACCAGTCCGCAGTAAGTCACTCCTCGATATGAACCGTATTTCGAAGCAATAGAGGAGAAATATTCAGTGCGGAAGACGTCGATTTTCACCGTCATTGTGTTCGCTGCGTTGGTGGTGCTTACCATGCCTGCGTATGCGGATTCGTTCGTCACCTTCAGCCAGCCCGCTCCCCCCTATACAACCTCGACCATCGACTTCGGCGGCGGAGACGGGTCTGGAAACTCCATCACATCGCTTGAACCATTCACCTTCAGCGCACCCATGCAAGAGTTTCCGGTTACGAACAATCCCAACGTTATCTGGTCGACGTGGAATTTCCCTCCGGCCGTCGAGAGCAACACCCCGAATGTGCTGTTTGATAATTTCGCCACGACCGTGACACTTACACTCAGCAGAAACCCTAACATCGTCGGTTTCGAGCTCGAACCGTTTGATTTCGCGGTTGAAGATGTCACTGCGGAGTTCTTCAACCAAAACGATGCCCCGATCGATACCATCGACCTTCTCGTGAACGGCCAGAATGGGGCTCTGCTCTTTGCGCTCGAAGACACGACGCCTGGAGCATCGATCAGCTCCGTTGTCATTACAGACAACACCCCCAACAACGGTGGCTTTGCCATCGCCCAGTTGCGTGCGAATCCCGCGCCTGAGCCGGGAACACTCTCGCTGCTCGGCCTGGGAATGCTGGGACTGGCAGGCTTCACCTATCGCAAGATGGTCAACGGCTAACGGGCTGGATCGTTGCTCTGGGCTTAAAAAGAAGGCGTCCGGCGGAGCCAGACAGGGGAATCTACTTTCATGGTTGGCATGCAGAAGCTTGCACATTTAGGAAAATTTCGCGGCATAAGCTGTTGATTCTAAAACGATGCCGTGTGGAATCTAACGTGCTTATTAGTGGTCGGGTTTCCCGAAGTTTTAAGCAACCCGGAGTGTCTGCCGAGAGGCGCGCGATTAGTCTTGCGCTAAGCATTGTAAGATCAGCATTGTACGCAGATTCGCAGCGTCATCGATTTGATCCGCCAGCGCTTTTGAGTGACTTGCGGAAAAGGTTAGAAATACAGGAGGAATATTCCGTGCGGAAGACATCAATTTTCACCTTCATCGTGTGCGCCACGTTGCTGGTGCTTGCCCTGCCTGCGTATGCGGATTCGTTTTACACATACAGCCAACCGTTTTCGGTTTACCAGACCGCAACCACTAACTACGGCGGTGGAGACGGTTTGTACGACGGCGTCTCAAACTTCGACACCCTCACATCGCTTGGACAGTTCTCCTTCAGCGCGACCTTGCAAGAACTGGCTGTAGGATCAACTTGGGGACCGTGGAATGACCCTCCGGCCGTCGAAAGCAGCACACCGAATATCCTGTATGGCAATGACGTCACAACCTTGACTCTCACGCTATCCGGCAGCCCTACCATCGTCGGTTTTGAGCTCGAACCAAACTACGATGCGGACCAGTTTTCTAACGACTCGATCAGTGTGGCGTTCTTCAACGAAAACGATGTGTTGATCGACACCATCACCCAGAACGTGTATGGAATTGATGGCGCACAGCTCTTTGCGCTGGGAGACACGACACTTGGAGGAACGATCAGCTCCGTTGTCATTACAGACAACACACCAAGGCCGTCAGGACAGGAAGGCTTTGCGATTGCCCAGCTGAGTGCAGGCGAAGGCGTGCCGCCCCCGCCGCCCCTCGTTCCCGAGCCGGGAACCCTTTCGCTGCTCAGCCTGGGGATGCTGGCATTGGCAAAACAGGCCTACAGCAAAGTAAAAGCGTAGCCAGCCAAACAACAATACCGAGTTGAAAAGAACGGTCGGTGTGCGAACACACCGGCCGTTCTTTTTGCCCGGATGAAACTAGGGCCTCCGGCAAATCCGGATGCTTTTTTATGCTTAAAACAGGCGGCTCCGATGGGATGCGCGCAAGCACAGGCGCATCCGGTACCATACAGAATGGTGTTGAACAAAGAATGAGTCTGAAAGCAAAGCTGGAAGCCGTAATTTACGCCGCAGAAGAGCCGGTCACGCTTGGGCAACTGGCCGTGTTGTTTGCCGACGAGGCCCTGGAGTGGAAGGCGGAACAGCAGGCAGCGGCAGAGAAGCAAGCCGAAGAGCCGGCTGCGGCTGAAACCGAGAGTTTGCCGCTGCTCGAGGAAACCCTCCCGCAACTTGAAGCTCAGCCGGGCACAGCAGACGAAGCGGCAGCGGAGAGTGTGAGCGAAAGTGCGGGCATGGACGCTAGCCCGGAAGCCGGTCAGGATTCCGGCGACGACGCGCCGGAATCTGCTGCCGAAGCAGCAAGCGAAGACACCGCGCCCGATGCCGCCTCGACCGAAGCGGAGGCGAAACGTGCGGCGCGGTTGCGCGACCGCGAGGCCCGCGGCGCGATCAAGCAACTGCTCGACGAGCTCATCACCGAGTACTCCGTCGACGGGCGCGGCGTGGAGATTCGCGAGATTGCCGGCGGCTACCGCATGGCCACCAAGCCTGAGTGTCACGACGCGGTGCGCTCGTTCGTCAAAGGGTTGAAGCCGCTGCTCAAGCTTTCGCTGCCGGCGCTGGAGACACTGGCCGTGATTGCTTACAAGCAACCGGTGACCGCGCCGGAGGTGAATGAGATTCGCGGCGTAGATTCGTCGGGAGTGTTCGGTTCGTTGCTGGCGCGCAAGTTGATCGCCACTGCGGGACGTAAGCCGGTCGTCGGCAGACCGATTCTCTATAAGACAACCCGGGAGTTCTTGTTGCGCTTCGGACTCAAAGACGTCTCTGAGCTACCGTCGATGGAAGAGTTTGAGAAGATGGCAGCAAGCGAGCTGGAAGAGATGGAAGTTGCAGGGCCGGAGCCGACAAGCGGTGAAGCAGCCTCAACCGAAGCGACCGGACTCGAAGCTGCTCCTGAATTTAATCCGGATCTGAGCGTGGAGACGAACGGAACAGACTCGGAAGAACCCGCGACGGAGTCCACCGAAGCCGCTCCCGATTCGCCATCGAGCGACGCGGCGTAAATAGAAGGCAGGTTCCCCCATGGCAGTGAAAAAGAAAACGAAATCGGCCGCGCCAGCTGCTAAGCCCGCGCAGAAGCCGACGAAGCCGGAAGTCACGAGCAGCAAACCCGCTGCCAAAAGCAAGACCGCTGTCGCCAAAACCGCCAAATCTGCGGCTAAATCATCTGCGCCCGTGAAGAAACCCGCCCCGACAGCAGAGAAAACGCCTGCCAAAATTAAGACGCCCGCCGCAAAAAGCAAAAAACGCACCGCGAAAGCGGAGCAGGAAGCCGCGTTCCGCATCGGTGAGCCGGTGGCCGATCCCATCGGCGACGTGAGCAACGGCGAGGGCCACACCTACCTCGGCGACGCAGACCTGCAGGCGCAAGAAGAGTTGAAAGCATTTCGGAAAGAGACGCACATCGAGGCCTCCGATGCAATCCTCGAAGCCGGCCCAGGAATGGAAGCCGCGCAGACGGCAATCGAGAAGCGCGCGCGGCACGAGGCCGAGGACAAAGCACAAACGGAAACGGACACTGAAGAGGACGAAGAAGCAGCTCCTGCGGCCAAGCCGCAGGGGCCCGCTAAACTCGAACGGCTGCAAAAGATTCTCTCCGCGGCCGGCGTTGCAAGCCGGCGCAGTGCCGAGGAGATGATTGTCGCTGGGCGCGTGATCGTGAATGGGCAGGTAGTAACGACGCTCGGTAGCAAGGCCGATGCCGCGCGCGATCACATTCGTGTCGACGGCAAGCTGCTGCACGGCGCCGAGCGTCATCGTTACTTTATGCTCAACAAGCCGCGCGGCTACGTCACCACGGTAAGCGATCCTGAGCACCGGCCCACCGTGATGGAGTTCTTCACCAATGCGAAAGAACGCGTGTATCCCGTCGGTCGGCTCGACTACCTGAGCGAAGGCCTGCTGCTGATGACCAACGACGGCGAGCTGGCCAATCTGCTGAGCAAAGCCGGCTCGGGCGTGGAGAAGACGTATCTCGTGAAAGTTGCCGGGCAGCCGACCGCAGAAGAACTCGAACGGTTGCGCGGCGGAGTGACTATTGAAAAGGGCGAGCCAGGTTCGACGCGTGTGCGTACAGCCCCGGCGCGAATCCGCGAGTTCCGCGAGGGCGACAATCCCTGGTTCGAGGTCGTTCTCATCGAAGGGCGCAATCGCGAATTGCGAAAGATGTTCGCGGCCATCGGGCACTTTGCAGAGAAAATTCGCCGCGTAGGCTACGGGCCTCTCGTGCTCGACGTCGAACCGGGAAAATTGCGCGAGCTCGACGAAGATGAAGTGAAGGCGCTACGGCTCACCGCCGAAGGCAAGATGAAGCCGCACCGCGCCAAGGTGGAAAAGATGCTGCCCAAGGAAGCCGGCCTTGCGGCAGAAAAGCGCGGCACGGGCAGAGACCGGAAATTCGACCGGCGGCCTCCCGCTCAGGGCGCGCGCAGCGAAAAGCCGCGCTGGAAGCAAGATGAGCGCGGACCCAAGCGTGCCTGGCAGCCGCGCAGTGAAGGGTTGCGCGGCGAGCCGCAAGCCCGTCCGGAATTTCGTCCGGCTCCGCGGCAGGAAAGCGGCGGGAATCGCTTCGGCAACGCACCACGCGCACCGTTCAAGCCCCGTGGCGATCGGCCGGAGTTTCGTCCGGCTCCGCGCCAGGAAAGCGGAGAGAATCGCTTCGCCAGCGCACCACGCGCACCGTTCAAGCCGCGCGGCGACCGTCCACAATTTCGCTCCGGCCCGCGGCAGGAAAGCGGAGAGAATCGCTTCGGCAGCGCACCACGCGCACCGTTCAAGCCCCGGGGTGACAGGCCACAATTTCGCCCCGGCCCGCGACCGGAACGCAGCGAGAATCGCTTCGGCAGCGCACCACGCGCACCGTTCAAGCCCCGTAGCGACAGGCCGGAATTTCGCCCTGCCCCGCGGCAGGAAAGCGGAGAGAACCGCTTCGCCAGCGCACCACGCGCACCGTTCAAGCCCCGTAGCGACAGGCCGCAATTTCGCTCCGCTCCGCGGCAGGAAGGCGGAGAGAGGCGCTTCGGCAGCGCACCACGCGCACCGTTTAAACCGCGCACCGACAAGCCGCAATGGAAGCGAGACGACGCAGCTAAGCCACGCCTTCAAGTCGAGCGAATCACTGGGCCTGAAAAAACCGCAAGCTTTGGCGGCGACAAACCGAAGCCGTCGTTCGGGCGCAAGCCGTCCTTCGGTGCCAAGCCGGGCTTCAGCAGCAGACCGGGAGGGGCCGGCAAATATCGCGGAAATACTCACGGCAGCCCGAAGCGCGGTCCTTCGCGGCCCGGCGCACCGCGTGGCGGACAGAAACGGGGTTGAGCAGCAGACGAAGGCCCCCTTTCTCCCTGCGCAGCTCATGTGGAGGTCTTATGGCAAACACATTTAGTACCGACATTCTGATTCAGGCGCCCGATCCCAAAGCCGCCGCTGCCTTTTATGTCAAGCACCTGGGCTTCACAGTCACCGGTGAGCACGACCGGTGGATCGATCTCCACGGAAACCACATCAACCTCTTCATCGAGGAGGGACCGGCACTCGGGCCTGTGCTCGAAGTGACCGTGGACAATGTGGAGGGAGCGAAGCGGCGGATTGTCGCCGCCGGAGGCAAGGTGGTGAGGGATGAGCCCGACTTCCCGCGCTGCTACGTCCAGGATCCGTACGGGCTGATCTACAACCTGACCGCTTAGACGGGTGCCCCAACCTCGCCGCGTTGTTGTTTTTGCGGCTAGGGTGGGATAACACCTATTCCTCGCGCATCCGAAACCGGCGCATCCGCCCTATCAGGGACGCCGGTCCACTCACGCTAAGGCGAACGACATTGCCCTCGTACTCGCGCGTGTGCACAATCATGCCGGCTTCAATCGCAGCCAGAGCCGCGCCTTCGCGTTGCGGAATGCGCAGCTCCGCTTCCACAATGGGATCGGAGTGAAGCGCCGCATCGATGGCCGCGAGCAAATCTTTCACACCCTCACCCGTGAGCGCCGAAAGCGGCGCTACTGCGCCTTCACCTTTTGGACCAGATCGCGTTCGAGACAACAGCGCCTTGCGTTCCGCTTCGGGCAGCAGGTCGATCTTGTTCATCACTTCAATGCGCGGCTTCGACAAACTATCGAGCTCATCCAGCACCTTCTCCACCTGCGCCTTCTGCTCTTCGCCGTAGCTCGAAGCGGCGTCGCGCACATGGATCAGCACCTCGGCCTGCGCGACCTCTTCGAGCGTGGCACGAAAGCTGGTGACGAGCGTATGCGGCAGGTTGCGGATGAAGCCGACCGTGTCAGACAACAGAACGCGCCGCCGGCTGGGCAGCTCAATCGCGCGCAGTTTGGGATCGAGCGTGGCGAACATGCGCGCCGACTCGAGCACATGCGCACCCGTAACGGTGTTGAAGAGCGTGCTTTTGCCGGCATTGGTGTAACCCACAAAAGCGACCGTAGGCACGGGAACGGCCTCGCGGCGCTGGCGTTGCTGGCGGCGCACGCGGCGCACGGCTTCAAGGTCGCTCTTGAGCTGGTCGATGCGGCGCTGAATTTGCCGGCGGTCGGTTTCGAGTTGCGTTTCGCCGGGTCCGCGCGTGCCGATGCCACCGCCCAATTGCGACATGGCTTTGCCGCGCCCAGTCAGTCGCGGCAGCATGTATTCGAGCTGCGCCAGTTCCACCTGCAACTGCCCCTCGCGCGTGCGCGCGTGACGGGCAAAGATGTCGAGGATGAGCTGCGTCCTGTCGAGCACGCGGCACGGCAACGCCGCCTCAAGGTTGCGCAGTTGCGTGGGCGTCAGATCGTGATCGAAGAGAACCAGGTCCGCGTTCGTTGACGCAGCGACCGCGGCAATCTCCTCCACCTTACCTGAGCCGATGAGTGTAGCCGGATCGGGACGCGGCCGTCGCTGCATGAGCTCGGCAACGACCTGCCCGCCGGCGCTCACCAGCAGCTCGCGAAACTCCGCTAGCGACTCCTCGGCGTTGAGGCCTTGCGCCTCGCGCACAACTCCGCTGGCCCGCTCGGGGCGCTTGGACGGTCGAGGAGTCGAAGAGGAAGGAGCCGGCTCATCTGTCGCGGAGTCAAGAGACACGCTCTGCGCCCGCGCAGCCAAAACGCCTGCGCGGTTGTCGCGCGAGCGGACTCCAAGGTCCACTCCTACGAGGACGGCGCGCTCAACCACGCCGCTCACGCGGGCAGCGGCGCCGCCGTTCCTGTACGCCTCGCTTCCCAATCGAGGACGCTCCGGTCCTATCTTTGTTCCGCAGTCACCTGAGTTGCCGGCGGTGCCGCTACGGGACCCGGCCCGATGCCCGACGACACGACAGCCGGACGGTGCTCGCTATGGACCATACTCCGGTTGCTGACCACAGTTGAAATTGCGTGTTTAAAAATCAATTGTTCCTGGCTGTTGTTTTCCAGAAGCACGGAATACTTGTCAAAGGACCGGATCTTCCCTGTCAGCTTAACGCCGCTGACTAAATAAATCGTAATGGGGGATTTGTCTTTCCGAACGGTGTTCAGAAAGGTGTCCTGTATGTTTTGTGCCGGCTTGTTCTCCATGTGCCGATCTCCTGCTTTCTTGGTGAAGGTGTGTGGTGCAACTTTGATTACTGCATACTTCAGATTCGCGGGGCGGCTCCGGAACCCCCGGCGCCGGCAAACCCCGCAATGTGAAAAGATTATAGGGGTTTTCGCTTCATTTCAACACCGGACGCCGCTTCTGCCTGAAAACAATAACCGAAGGTACCGTACCGGCGGGGCAGGCTGCGGGATGCCCGGGGCCGCCTGGCTGATAGCATCAAGTTGTGCCAGAACCCGCGATATCATCTCGCGCTCAAGGCCAGACCGGCCCAGCAGCACGTACGTCCGTCCCAATGCTCGACCTGAAGCGCCAGTACGCTCCCATCCATAACGAACTATTGGATGCGCTCGACCGGGTACTCGTAACCCAGCAGTTCATTCTTGGCAGCGAGGTGGCGGCGTTCGAAAAGGCCGCCGCGGAGCAGTTGGGGGTCTCCGATGCCCTGGGATGCTCATCGGGCACCGACGCCTTGTGGCTGGCGTTAGCTGCGGCCGGTGTGGGTCCGGGTCAGGCCGTAGTCACCACCCCGTTCAGTTTCTTTGCTTCGGTCAGTTCCATTCTCCGCGCCGGCGCTACGCCGGTACTGGCGGATATCGATCCCGTCAGCTTCAATCTGGACCCGGCCGCAGTCGAAGCAGTTCTGAAGGGTCCGCGCGGTGAGACGATCAAAGCGATTCTCCCCGTGCATCTCTATGGCCAGTGCAGCGATTTTTCATCTGATTTTGGACAAGAGCGTGGACTGATTGTCATAGAAGATGCCGCCCAGGCCTGGGGCGCCGAGTGGAATGGCGTAAAGGCAGGCAGCCTGGGCGATGCAGCCGCCTTCAGCTTCTATCCCACCAAGAATCTGAGCGCGGCCGGTGACGCCGGAATGGTCACCACGAACTCCGCTGAACTGGCCGAGCGCGTGAAGATGCTGCGCCAGCACGGCATGCGCCGCCGCTACCACCACGACGAACTGGGTTGGAACGCGCGCATGGATGGCTTCCAGGGCGCGGTGCTGAGCGTGAAGCTCAAGTACATCGCCGGGTGGAACCAGGCCCGGCATGCAGTGGCCGCTCGCTATCATGCGCTGTTTGCGAAAGTCGGACTGGGGGAGGCTGGGCCTTACCCCACGCACGGCGTCGTTCTGCCGCGCGAGGTACCCGGCGCAAAACACGTCTGGCACCAGTACGTAATTCGCGCGCCACGCCGCGATGCATTGCGCGAGTTTCTCACCGCGCGCGGCATCGGTTCGGAGATCTACTATCCCGTGCCGCTCCACCGACAAGAAGCGCTGAAGAGCCTGGGCTACGGCCAAGGCGATTTTCCCGAGGCGGAGCGCGCCGTGCGCGAAGTGCTGGCGCTGCCTATCTTCCCCGAGTTGCGTGAGGACGAGCAACAGACCGTAGTCGCGGCCATCGCCGAGTTCCTCAGCTAGTGTCCGCCTCTTAAGCTCGCAACAAGAACCCCGCTGTCATCCTGAGCGACCCTGACGCGAAGCGGAAGGGGAGTCGAAGGACCTGCAGTTGTCTTTGCAAGGACCTCCGATTCAACCCTAAGTCACTTTTACTTCCACCTTCGACAGCCCCTCCACGACCGTGGCAATCGCCGAGTGATCCAAGTCGCCCTTTCCCTCGGCCATCAGCGCGGAGATCATCTGCTGAACTTGCGCGGTTAAAGGCAGACAAACGCTGTTCGCTTCGGCGGTCTTGAGCGCGTTGCGCAGGTCCTTTTGATGCAGATTGATTTTGAAGCCGGGCTTGAAGTTGCGCGCAATCAGCATGGGGCCTTTGGCGTTGAGCACAGTGCTGCCGGCCAGGCCGCCTTTGACGGCGTTCAACACCACCTCGGGATTGAGCCCGCACCGCGTAGCCAGCGTGAGCGCCTCGCCCATGGCGGCGATGTTGCACGCCACCATGATCTGATTGGCGAGCTTGGTGGTATTGCCCGCGCCCACCGGCCCGGTGAGCGTAACGGTCGAACCCATGCACTTCAAAATCGGTTCGGCCTTTTGGAAAGCCGCATCGCTCGCGCCCACCATGATGGCGAGTGTGCCGTCGATAGCCTTGGGTTCGCCGCCGCTTACCGGCGCATCCACAAAATCCACGCCCTTCGCCGCGCAAGCTGCTGCAATCTCCTGCGACACCAGGGGACTGATCGAGCTCATGTCGATGATGAGCGAGCCAGACTTCGCGCCGGAGAGAATTCCGTTGGCGCCCAGCACCACCTCTTTGACCTCGGGCCCGTCGGGCAGCATGGTGATGACGACGGACGTGCGCGCGCCGACATCGGCATTCGACACGCCGCGCTCGGCGCCGTCGGCCACGGCAGCGTCGAGTTTTGCCGGAGTCCGCCCGTACGCCACCACCGTGTGGCCCGCCTTCAAGAGATTCCTCAACATGGGGCGGCCCATGATGCCGAGCCCGACGAATCCTACGCTTGCCATCGTTTTTCTCCGTTCGCGGAATTTAAGATTGAAACGTGCTGAACTACTTTAATTATTTTACCGAGATCGAGGAGCGCTTCCAGCAGCGTCGCGGGGCGATTCTGCTGCTTTCCACGCTTGACTGGTCGTTGATCGAGACCTGGCGCGAGGCCGGAATCCCGCTGGAGGCGGCGCTGCGTGGCATCGATGCTGCCTTCGACAAATATGAAGCACGGCAAAAACGGGCCCGAATGCAAAAGATCAACGGCCTCGCTTGGTGCGCCCAGGCCGTAATGGACGCTGCCATGGAAATGAGCGAGGCCTCGGTCGGTTCAGCATCGACGGGATCGGCTGCAGCAAGCTTGGCGACTGCCGAATCCGGATTCGAGCACGAGCGCGTCGCGGCGCATTTAACGGCAGCCGCGGAGGCCCTCGACGCCGCCGGAGTAGCTCGCGAGGCGTGCCTCGCAACGGCCGAGCGCCTGCGCGAAATGGCCACCGAGGTCATCGACGTGGGCGGAGAAAAAAGTGTGGCTCGAGATCTCGAAGCGCTGGAACGCTCGCTGACTGTTCTCGAGGAGAAACTTTTTGCCGCACTCACCGCCGCCGCTCCCGAAGAGTTGTTGGTGGGCCTCAAGGAGCATGCGGCACGTGAGCTTGCGCCCTACCGCAGCCGCATGGGCGTTGTGCAACTGCGCCAGGTCGAGCGCCAATTCGTACAGAAGCAACTGCTGGTGCACTACAATCTGCCGCGGTTGAGCCTGTTTTACATGAGCCAGCAATGAAGAAGCAGAAAAGCGCAAATAGAGGCGCGAACAAGAGCGCGCAGGGCTCCCGCGCCTTCCCAAAAGAACCCGGAACAGATGACGCGCGCGGCATTCAGGCTTTGCCGGCCACCTCGCATTTGGTGCGCATCGAAAAACCCATCTACGGCGGAGCGTTTCTCGCGCGTATGGCGGGCAAGGCAGTGTTTGTGCCGCTGGCTTTGCCGGGTGAGCAGGCGCGGGTGCGCACCGTTGACAAAAAGCGCGGCTACGTGACCGCCGAAATCGAGGAAATTTTCGATCCCTCGGAGCAGCGGGTCGCGCCGGCGTGCCCGCACTTCGGCGCCTGCGGCGGCTGCCAATATCAGCATGCAAATTATGCCGCCCAACTTTCGTATAAACAAGCAATCCTGCGCGAAACGCTGGAGCGTGGCGGCGTGTATCCACCGGAAGATATCGCCGTGTTGGCCGGAGAGCCCTGGGCTTACCGCAATCGCATTCGGCTGGCGTTCGACACCAATGGAAATGCAGGCTATCGCGGCCGGCGTTCCCATGCGTTGATTCCCATCACCGAGTGCCCCATCGCCGCGCCGCTGCTGGTGCGCGCCGGGCTTGCAGCCGGCAGACTTTTGGAGGAGGTTCGTGCCAAAGCGGGAGCCCACGAGATTTCCCTCTTTTGCAATGCGAGCGAATCGGAATTGTTGGTGAGCGTAACGCTCGCCAGCGGCAACCAAATCCGCTGCGACGATTTCGCGCAAGCACTCGCGGCTGAAATTCCTGAGTTGAAGGGCATCGAGTTTGTGGCCGAGAGCGGCAAACGCCAAGCGCCCCGCAGTGTTGCGGAATGGGGCGCAGATTCTCTCGTCTATCACGCTGCGGGCGTCGACTATCGCGTCGATCAAGGCGCGTTTTTCCAGGTCAATCGCTGGCTCGTAGATGCCCTGGTCGAGCGCGCGACGGCGCATGTGGGCGGCGCACTGGCCTGGGATCTTTTTAGCGGCGTCGGCCTGTTCGCGCGCAAGCTTGCGGATCTTTTCACGCGCGTGATCGCCGTCGAGTCCGCTCCGGCGTCGATTGCGGCGTTGGCACACAACCTGCGCGGCACCGGTGCATCGGCTGTGAAATCCGCGACGCTCGATTTCCTGCGTAGACAGCGCGGGGCCGGCCTCCCCGATCTCATCGTTCCCGATTTGATTGTTCTCGACCCGCCGCGCACCGGCCTGGGCGCCGAAACCACAGCGCTGCTCGCCGAGATTGCTGCACCGGAAATCGTGTACGTCTCGTGCGACCCGGCAACCCTGGCGCGGGATCTGCGTGCGCTCGTCGATTCTCGCAACGGGCCCGGCTACGTCATCGACCAGATCACACTCGCCGACCTCTTCCCTCAAACGTTTCATCTCGAGACGATAGTGCGCCTACGCCGTTAGTTCTTTAGCACGCCGGACCTTGTGCACAGAACCTCAGTTCCTGTTAGGCTTGAAGCCAAATTCACCTCGTCTTCGGGCCCAATGCCAATTACCCCCACTACCTCCGAGCAGCCCGCGGCCGGCCCGACGACCGTTCCGCTTTTTCATGCCGCATGGCTGTTTGCGCTGGGCATTGCATTGGCAGGCCGTCTCTGGTTGCAACCTAGCGTCGTACTCATCGCGCTGGCGCTCGCCGCTGTCGTTTGTATCGTGGCGGCGTTGCGCGCGCAGCGCATAACCTGGCTGCCGCTGGCGGCGCTATGGATTCTACTGGGCGCGTGGTGCGGAGAGATGGAGCCGCATCCCGCGCCCGCTCCCGTACTAGCCACGCTTTCCGACGGTCTGCTGCGCACCGTCGAAGGCACAGTGATCGACGCTGGTCCCGTGCGCACGGAGCTCGACCAAAACGTCGGCGAGCCCTCGACCGCTTCGCCCACGCAACGCGTCGACCTGCACGTGGAAAGCCTCGAAGTAATCACCGACGAGAGCGATGCGCAATCGTCTGTGAGCGGCGGCGTGCGGCTGACGGTGCGCATGCCTGGCGGCGCGGGCTTCGAGCCCTTCCAGTGCGGAGAACGCATTCGTGCCGTGGCCCGTTTGCTGCCGCCGGAGGTCTATCACGATCCCGGCGTCTGGAGCCGCGAGGATTTTCTGCTGGACCAGGGCATCACGTCGACAGCGACAGTCGCAATGGACCGTGTCGACCGCCTAGGACGCGCGCCCGGCTGGTTCCTATCGTGCCGCATACACGCATGGCAGCACGCATCGACCGAGCGGCTGCTCGCCTTACCTGCCGCGATGCGCTATTTCCCCGCGCCCCTGCGCCTTTCTGAAGACGATGCCGTCATGCTGTCGGCGATGGTAGCCGGTGACCGCACCGGCCTGACGCATGCGTTGCGCGTAGGCTTCGAGCGCACCGGCTCGTTTCACATGCTCGTGGTTTCAGGCCTGCATCTTGCGATTGTCGCCGCCTGTCTCTTCTGGATCTTCAAGCGGCTGCGTTTGCCGCGCATTCCGGCTACGCTTCTCACCATCGCCGCTTCCTTTGCCTACGCAATCTTCACCGGCTTTGCCACGCCCGTCCAGCGCTCGCTCTGGATGGTGACTCTCTATCTCGTTGGACGGCTGATCTACCGCGAACGCAGCCCATTAAATACGATAGGATTTGCCGCGCTGTGCCTGCTGGTCGTGAGCCCGCGGAGCCTGTTCGACTCGAGCCTGCAAATGACGCTGCTGGCGGTGGTCGCGGTTGCGGGCGTGGCCGCGCCGTTGCTGCAGGGCACAATCCATCCCTACGCAGCCGCCACACGCGACCTCAAATTCGTGGCTATCGACATCAAGCTCGCCCCAAAGCTGGCGCAGTTTCGCGTGATGATGCGCATGATTGCCGAGCGCCTGCAGCGTGCAGTGAACGGCGCCGTCGCGTGGCGCGTCTTTCCCTGGTGTCTGCGCTTCGCCATCCGTATCGTCGAGCTGGTCGTGCTCTCGTGCGTGGTCGAGCTGGCAATGACGCTGCCCATGGCCATCTACTTCCATCGCATCACCATTTTCGCCTTGCCGGTGAATCTACTGATCGTGCCCATGCTGGTCGTGCTCATGCCGGCAGCGCTCGTGACATTACTGCTTCTAGCGGTCTGGCCTGCGGCCGCCGTGGTTCCAGCGATGGTGGTGGCATTGGTGATGCACCTTGGCGTAGGCCTTGTGCATTTGTTCGGCTCCACGGCGCTGGGCGATATCCGCATTCCCGGTCCGCTCTTGTGGCAGTCGGCCGCATTTTGCGCATTGCTCGGGACGGCCGTTGTCCTTGCGCGCGCTAGCTTGACCGAGGCTAACCGCTGGCTGCGGCACGGTGTCTGGGCCGCGTTGGCGCTGGCCGCTCTGACCGCTGTGCTGCCACGGCCGATCGAACGCCCCCATGGTGCAATGCTCATGGAAGCCATCGACGTGGGCCAGGGCGACTCGCTGCTTGTAATTACGCACGATGGCAAAACCCTCCTGATCGATGGCGGCGGTTTCGGCGGCGGCCCGCGCCAGGCGCCGCAGGATTTCGATATCGGCGAGGAAGTGGTTTCACCGGCGCTCTGGGCGCGCGGCATCCGGCACCTCGATGTGGTGGCGCTGAGCCACGCGCACTCCGATCATATGGGCGGATTGCCCGCCATCCTCAGAAATTTCCACCCCGATGAGCTGTGGGTCGGCAACAATCCGCGCTTCGGGGCCTACAACGCGCTTCTCGACGAGGCCGCCGCACTGCATGTGCGCGTGCGCAGTTTTCGCGCCGGCGACGCCTTCGCATTTGGCGACGCGCAGGTGAATGTTCTGGCGCCATTTCGCGATTATCAACCGGGCCCGGAGCCCACAAACAACGATTCGCTGGTGCTGCACGTAGCCTACGGCGCAACCTCCGTGATGCTCGAAGGCGATGCAGAGGCGCCGGTCGAGCAGGCGATGCTCGCCGAGCCGGGACTGCAGAGCACGCTGCTCAAGGTCGGCCACCACGGCAGCGTTACCTCCACGCGGCCGGAATTCCTGGCGCGCGTAGCGCCGCAGTGGTCGGTAATCTCCTGCGGCCTGCACAATCGCTACGGTCACCCGCGCGAAGAAGTATTGGAGGCGTTGCAGCAGGCGCATGTCCGCACCTACCAGACCGACACCAACGGAATCACGTGCTTCAGTCTCGATGGGAAAACCGTTGCAGCAGACCCTGGCTGCGGTTTACGGTGAGCGCAGATTGCACTGCTGGGCAAAGGCAGGAGGCTGCGCGCCCTGTCACTCGGAATGCGATTTTTCTAGCTCGACAGCTTCACTCAGCTCATCGAGCACCTGTTGCAACTCCTCGTGCTTGCGGCGGCTGAGTTCGAGGAAGCGGATTTGTGCCGAGCCTTGGCCGCTGATTTCAACGATGAAGCCGGGCAACTGAAAGGGCAATCCGCGGACCTGGAAGCTCATTTCAACACGGGAACCCGTTCTCGCCAGGAACGGTTTCTCGGCTCTCACCGCACAGCCCTGCATACTGAGGCCGGTAATAGTACCCTGCGCGTGGGTGCGCTCATACAGGAAGCGAATCAGGGCGGGCCACTCGTCGATTGTTGTGATGAGCGGGCCGAGCGGCTCATGGAGCACTTTTGCTTCTGCCCGAGCAAAGGGCTCAGCTGGCTTGCTGAGAGCAGGGGGCGGAACTGGATTGCTCGGAGCAGGAGTTGGTGGAACCTCTGGCTGGTATGTAGGTACAGGCGCGCGTGGCGGTGAACTCACCTGAACCGGCACGATGGGATTGCTGACGGGGTCGCGGACGGCTTGAGAGAAGGCTTCCTGAACCGTTTGCTGGGCATCCTTATCGATGAGGCAAGTGAGCAGGCCGGCAAGTTGATCTTTCGAGCGGAACGAAGAGTGCGCGAAGCGAATGCCCATATCGCAGGCCTTGGTCCACTGCGTAGTGCCGTCCATGCGCAGGACCAACCCAAAAACCATAATTACGATTTGCACCTCAGCCAATGCGCCCGGAGTGAATGGACTTTCTGTACGGACTTTGCAGCCCGAAAGGCTGATGTCGATGAACTGGCATGGAATCATCGATCCGCGGTGTTTCAGATGGCCAAAGGCTTCGCCGAGCGAATAACGCTCGTCGGCGCGCCGCTCCCGCCTGGAATCGTGCCGTGGGGCGGCAGGCTCACGGTTTGGCGTACGGGCTGTAACATCGAACCGCATGGGCGTGTACACACCGCAGCGAGAGATCGCGATATCTCTATCTATCGGCAAAAGGCAAGCAATATGAATTGTTCGAGACGCTGAATCCGCAGGAGTCAGCCGATGCGGACCAGGGAGCGGGGATATTCCTGGGGGATCCCGAGAACGTCCGGGATCTCGCCCATGGCGCAACGGGCTCCGCCTGTGCCGGATGAGAAGCCTCTAAGAAACAGCAGCATGGACAGCCAGCAGCGTCTCCAGCAGCGGCTTGAGCAGCTTGAGATCGAGCGCGTTGGCGCCGTCCGACCTCGCGTTCGCCGGGTCGTCGTGCACTTCGAGAAAGAGCCCGTCGACGCCGGCAGCAACAGCCGCGCGCGCCAGCAGGGGAATGAACTCCGGCTGGCCGCCGCTCACGCCGTTGGCCGCCGAGGGCTGCTGCACCGAGTGCGTGCCGTCAAAAACCACCGGCGCGAGATTGCGCATGATCGCCAGAGAGCGGAAATCGACCACCAGATTGTTGTAGCCGAAGCTCGAGCCACGCTCGGTCAGAAACACGCGCTCATTGCCCGTCGAGCGAACTTTTTCTAGGCCGTGGCTCATGTCCCACGGCGCCACAAACTGGCCTTTCTTGATGTTGACCGCGCGCCCGGTGCGGCCCGCAGCCACCAGCAAGTCGGTCTGGCGGCAGAGGAACGCGGGAATCTGCAGCACGTCCACGGCTTCAGCGGCCACCTCGCAGTGCGCGGGCTCGTGCACGTCGGTGAGCACCGGCAGGCCCGTGTCTTTCGCAATTCGGCCCAGGATGCGCACGCCCTCGGCGAGGCCGGGTCCCCGAAAGCTCTTAACGCTGGTGCGGTTCGCCTTGTCGTAGCTGGCTTTGAAGATGTACGGGATGGCGAGGTCGTCCGCGATGCGCTGGATGGCCCCAGCCATGGTGCGCGCGTGGCTTTCGGACTCAATGACGCACGGCCCGGCGACCAGGAAGAGCCGACCCGTGCCTACTGCGACCGGCCCGATTTCGAACGAAGCACTCACGAGAAAGATTCTACCTTCTCGCGCGGCCTCGGCCCGCAATCATCCCATGTGGCTCCGCGACCACTCCCACAGTGCGCGGTCGAGCGTGCGCAGCGGCGTAGGGGCGGGCAGTTCGCTCTGCGGGTTCACGATGTTGCTCTCGGCCAGGCGTTTGCAGTAGGCCAGGTACTCCTCGTAAAAGCGCACGTCGTGGCGGGCATGTCCCAATGCTTCCAGGGCCCGGTAATCGAGCACCGTATAGCGCTCGGGGTAGATCGCCGCCAGAATCGCCGACGCCACAGGCAGATCCACACCATGCAGCTCGATCAAGGCCTTCACGGCCGTTTCCGTCGTCGCGTCGGGCGCGGCGGCTGCGGCCAGCGCGTGCCGGATCTTCTGGCTGCTGTTGCCGATGAGATACTGTACCGCGCGCTCTGACTTCCAACGCACGATCGCTTCCAGATTGGCCAACGTGGTTTCACCCTTGCGGATTGCTTCGCCGGCTTCGAAGGCTGCCTTTTCTAATTCATGCTCCTTTTCGCCGGTCGTCTGCCAATACTGCTCTGCCAATTCCTGCAATTCTGCTTCCGCAGGCTGAAGCTGAAAATAGGCAACCATCTTTCAATTTCCTACCTTTCTTTTCTTAAGCAAAACGTAGTCACAATAGGCCCCCCGCGAAATCTTTGTCAATGACCGCGAACAGGGTTTCTGCACCCCCGTACCGGACTGGTGCATGTGGCCGTAGCAAAGCGGGATAAGCACCGTGGTTTGATGATCGCTGCCCCGCTTTCGTTTCATCGGCAATTCGCTCCAATGCAAGTAGACGTAAGATGCAGAGATCGCGCTTGAAAGACCATGGTTTGGGAGAAGAATCTTCGGTAAATATCGCGCCCTTGGGATAGAAATCGGAGAACAATCTTCAGTTTTCATTGTAAATAAAAGAGTTACATTTGAAATGCATAAATACATAAATATGCTATTATGGAAATATGCGTACTACCATTGATATCCCGGACGAGATCTACCGGGTACTGAAGATCAAAGCTGCCCGGCAAGGAGAACCCGTGCGTCAGATTGTGTTGCGCGGCATTCAACGGGAATTGGAAGGAACCGGGGAGAAGCCGGTTCGAAAGCTACAGCTGCCGCTGATTCACTCCTCGCGTCCGGGGACGCTACATCTGACGAACGAGCAGATCGATGAGCTCACCGCTTTTACTTGATGTAAATGTATGGGTCGCTTTGAACTTTGACAAGCACGTGCATCACGTGGCGGCAAAACAGTGGTATGTAGCCGTGCCGGCAAGTGCGGCGCTTGTTTTCTGTAGGCAGACACAGCTCGGACTCTTCAGGATTCTGACAACTGCCGCGGTGATGGGGCCAGAAGTTCTCACGCAACTGGAATGCTGGCAAATTTACGATCGTTGGATTTCAACGGGCCAGATCGCGTGGGCAGATGAACCGCGGGATCTGGAAGTGCGGCTTCGAGCGCTAACCAGCCATGCCGCTGCCTCCCCCAAAGAATGGATGGATGCGTATCTCGCCGCCTTTGTCGAGGCGGGTAATCTTACGCTGGTTACCATGGACCACGCCCTGGCGGCGAAGGTCAAAGGTGCGGTGTTATTGGGGTGAAACGCCGATCCGCTCGTCATTCTTAGGCGGCTTTGCGAGCCAGCTCTGTTCGAACCACCAGATAGCGACAATTCCAAGACCGCTGAAAACGAGGTAGTAACTAGGTGTACGGTAAATCTCGCTAAACATCCAATCGGGCAGCCAGGGCCGGGAAAATCTGCAAACCCAGATCCAGAGAATCAGTATGAGAAGAAAGATCGTGTGGCCTTGCGCCAGATCGCGCGCTGTGCGTTGCCTGGTCTCGATGTACTTGTGCCATTTGCCATCGCTCCAAAGCAATCCGAAGACAAGAATCGTGTAGCTGACGCAAAGCGCCGCATAGAGCGACCATGATTCATCTTCGAATGGGAGATACAGGGCGAACCATGGCGTAATAACGCCGAGACTTACAATCTGCCGCTTGAAACGAACCGAAAGCGGGCGCATATTTCTAACTTTCCTTTCCGCACCATAGTGTAGTGGCCGAGGCCGGACGATTGGCTGTCAATTCTCTCCTGCTGCATCAGACTTTCCGAACCAGCGCTTGAGCTTGCCTGCCATCCAGAACCCTTGCGCTATCCCCGCAAAGGCCAGCACGAGCCAGCCACAAAGGTCCCAAAGTGACCCCTTCCGACCTTCATGGGTAGCCCAGTCTGGCAGCATCGGCCTGAATTGGAACCACAGGGGGACTCCCGCAATAATCAGCGCCAGAATAACAAGATGCGGAATCAGCAGCCTGCCTGCACAGCGGGGAACTCGGGGATCACCGAAGAAATCGTCCAGGTCACGCAAAACCGATCCGAATGCGAAGAAAAACACGTAGACCGTATATGCACAGCCGATTGCGACCTGCCAACTCCAGGGATGACCGTGAAACAGGATAATGAGTATGCCAAAAGTCAGCAGCGCTGGGAAGTGAGCCCAACGATAAAGCCCTGACGACAACTTATTCTCGTCACCCGTAGGCGTCTGCTCGTCTTCGGATTTTTTCTCCGCGGTTTCTAAGTCGTCGAACATCGATTCGCCCATCTTACGCGAAACCTGCTGCTTTCGGTCCACCGAGATTTATAACACGAGGAGAGAAAAGCAACCGCAGATCCTTCAACTCCCTCCGCTTCGCGCCGGTCGCTCAGGATGACAACGCGTTGGTAAGGGTTGGCGTCGCGCTCACGTCGGTGCCGAGGCGCTTCGCCCGGTTCTTGTAGCTCGCCTCAATAAACGCATGAAACAACGGATGCGGTTCGAGCGGCTTCGATTTGAACTCGGGATGGAACTGGCAGCCCAAGAAATACGGATGGCCGGGAATCTCGACGATTTCTACATACGTTTGGTCGGGCGTCGAGCCCGAGATGCGCAGGCCCGCGCCGGTCAGTAGCGCTTCGTACTCGCGATTAAACTCGTAGCGATGGCGGTGGCGCTCGCTGATCTCTTTGCCTCCGCCATAAGCGCGGCTGGCCAGCGACTCTTCCTGCAGCTGGCAGGCCCAAGCGCCCAATCTCATCGTCCCGCCCATCTCTTCGACGCCCAGCAGCTCGCGCAGCTTATAAATAACGCGGTGCTCGGTAGCCGGATCGAACTCGCTTGAGTTCGCGTCCTTGAGACCGCAGACGTTGCGCGCAAATTCGATGCACGCAGTTTGCATCCCTAGGCAAATTCCAAAGTAGGGCACGTGTTTCTCGCGCGCATAGCGGATGGCATTCAACATGCCTTCGATGCCGCGCTTGCCGAAGCCGCCCGGAACCAGAATGCCGTCGAAGTCAGCCAACTGCGCCTCATAGCCGTGGTCTTCCGGCCCGGTCGACTCCAGACCCTCGGCCTCAATCCAGGTGATTTTAAGTTTCAGGTTTTGCGAGACCGCGCCGTGGGTCAGCGCCTCTTTGAGCGATTTATAGCTGTCCTCGTACTCCACATACTTGCCCACGATGGCGATGGAGACTTCGTCCCGGGGGTTGTAGCAGCGGTCAACCAGGTCACGCCAGTTGGCGAGGTCGGCTTCGGGCGCGTCTATGTGTAGATATTTGAGAATCAGTTCGTCCACGCCCTCCTGCGCAAAGTTGAGCGGCACCTCGTAGACCGAAGGCACGGTTCTGGCGCCGATCACGGCCTTCTCTTCCACGTTGCAGAAAGCAGCAATCTTCTGCTTGATATCGCGGCTGAGTTGGCGTTCAGACCGGCAGAGCAGGATGTCGGCCTGGATGCCGATCGAGAGCAGTTCCTTGACCGAATGCTGTGTGGGCTTGGTCTTCAGCTCCTGCGCGGCGGCGATCCACGGAACCAGCGTCACGTGCACGAAGACCGTGCTTTCGCGGCCCAGTTCCTGGCGCATCTGGCGGATGGCCTCGAGAAACGGCAACGATTCAATGTCGCCCACCGTGCCGCCGATCTCGACGATGGTTACGTCGGCGCCGTTCGCGGCCACCTTGCGCATGGCGTTCTTAATCTCGTTAGTCACGTGCGGAATCACCTGGACAGTCTTGCCCAGGTAGTCGCCGCGGCGCTCCTTCATGATGATCTGTTCGTAGATGCGGCCGGTAGTGTAGTTGTTGTCGCGCGAGAGCGGCGCATGGGTAAAGCGCTCGTAGTGGCCCAAGTCGAGGTCGGTTTCCGCGCCGTCGTCGGTCACAAACACCTCGCCGTGCTGGAAGGGCGACATGGTGCCTGGATCGACGTTGAGGTAAGGGTCGAACTTCATCAGATTCACGCGCAAACCGCGGCTCTCTAAGAGACAACCGATTGACGCGGCTGCAAGACCCTTGCCGAGACTGGACACAACTCCGCCCGTCACAAAGACATACTTTGCCGACATCGATGCAACCTCATTCTTTAGTTGTTGGGATTGGCCGTACCTGGTGGGCACATTCAAGTATGGCAGAGATGCGGTTGCGGCGAAAGAGCAAAGTTGGCAGGGGCTGATGATAAGTGGGGTGGCGGCACGCGGAAGGATATGGAATTGAGCGAGTTGCGTCTGGCAGCTGCGGCTTGCAGCTCGGCCAAGCGCTGTGCCGTTATCTGGTATTCAATTTTGCAATTTGAGAAAATACATCTCCCGGTCAGCGTCCGGTGGTGTATATCTACGCCACCAGCCACTCCAGCCGCCGTGGTTTCCACCCTAGAACCCGTTTCGCCTTCGCATTCGAGGCCCCGCTCAATTTCGTCGCGTAGTACACCACATCTTCCCCTGCAATTGCTGCCACTTCTTTCTCGCTCATATGCGGCGGCTCTGGAGCTCCCAAAAACTTCGCAAACGCAGGCAGCCATACAGCCTGCGGCGAAGGGTCATCATCTACAACGTTGTATACGCCCGGCTCCGCCGTCAGCGCCGCGACCGTTGCAGCCGCTGCATCGTCGATATGCACAAACGACGAAACGCCCTCGCCCTTTCCCACCACCGGATTCTGTTGCCGCATGACCATCTTCGCCGCCGCCTCGCCTGGGTGGTACCACGTCTTCGGTCCATAGAAAAATCCGTATCGCAAAGCCACACCCTCAATTGCACTGGAACTGAAAAGCCGGGCCTCTAATTCCGTATACGTCCGCGCACTCGCCGCCACACTCGGGCTTGCATTTAGATCCAACGCAGACGATTCGTCCGCCAGCGTCCCTTCCGCTGCCTTCAAAAAGAATCCGCTCGACTGCTGCAGATACCGCCGCACGCCGCATGCGATTGCCGCTCGAAACAAATTCCCTCCGCCCTCAATCCTCAGCCTCCTGTCGCCCGCCGCATACTTCGGCATATCGCTCAGCTCCTTCGGCAGCGACGTCAATTCATCGATCACTACTTCCGTCTTGGCCTGCCGCAGCGCAGCCTCCACGTCCGCTGCTTGCAGCGCGTCCACGATCGCCGCCTCGGCTCCCTGGCTTTCTAAACTCTTGGCCCGCGCCTCGCTCGTTGTCATTCCCACTACGGAGTGTCCCTGCTTCAACAACTCCGCAATCAACGGTTCGCCAATCGCTCCGCTTGCCCCTGCAACAAATACGCGCATCGCGCTCTCCTCTCAGCCCCATCGGCTACCGATCAGATGCTCTTTCGCGAGACCAGGCTATGAAACAGCTTCTACACTGATTCTGACGGGTCCGAGGCTGCGATGACGAGCAAGATCGAAGTATTGAAGATCGACATCACCACCCTGGCCGTAGACGCGATTGTAAACGCGGCCAACACGTCGCTTCTGGGCGGCGGTGGCGTCGATGGTGCGATTCATCGCGCGGCCGGGCCGGAGCTGGTGGAAGAGTGCCGCTTGTTAGGTGGCTGCAAAACCGGCCAGGCAAAGATTACGAAGGGCCACAGATTGCCTGCAAAATTCGTGATTCACACGGTGGGGCCGGTATGGAACGGCGGCATGAAGGGCGAGCCGGAGCGGCTGGCCAGTTGCTACCGCTCGTGCTTTGCAATTGCCCGCGAGCACGGTCTCGCAACCCTGGCCTTTCCAGCGATTAGCTGCGGAATTTACGGCTATCCCATCAACGAGGCGGTGAAGATTGCCGTCACCGAAACCGTTGCGGAACTGGTCTCGAGCGATGCCGTGCAAAAGGTGATCTTTGCGTGTTTCGGCGACGAAATCTACAACGCCTACCGGCGCGAAGTGGACAAACTCTCACAAGTGAGACCTTCGGGTCGCGCCTAACGCAGAGATTTGAGGAAGGCAATAATGTCGGCGCGATCCTGAGGCTTCGGGACACTGAATCCCATCGCGCTTCCCGGTACCGCAGCATCGGTATCACGCAGCCAAGTCTCGAGAGAGTTTTCGTCCCATGTGCGCCCCAAGTTCTTTAGTGCCTGCGAGTAATTAAATCCTGAAACCGAACCGGCCTTTCGTCCATAGACTCCCCTCAAGTGCGGGCCCTCCCTATTCGCGTCGATGGCGTGGCATCCCGTGCATCTTCGCGTAAAGACACTATCTCCACGCACCGCATCGCCCGGCTCCGCAGCCGCGCTCCCAGCCTGCCCATCGGGCACAAGCGTTACAAGCACTGAAAGGCTCGCCGACGTAAGAGCAGCTCCCCAGTGCCACAGCCGGTACTGCATAGGAGGCATGGCGCGCAGCCGCACCTCGTGAAGGATCTCCTGCGCCAGCGCCTGTCGCCGGTCTAGCGAAAGACTCTGCCATTGCGAGAGATTCATATGCTGGCGGCCTTCGACAACGTCCCGTTCGACGAGCCACGACATGGGCGCAACCCGCGAGTAGATGGGCCAGTGCGTTGCCTCGGAGTGGCAGTCGGCGCATTTGCTACGCAGAATCGCTTTCGCCTGCTCCGGCATCGTCGCGTCCTTCAAGAGCGCCCAACGCGGCTCGGTTGGCACGCTCCGCGGATTGCCGAATGGGTGCACGAAAGCGAGTCCGCACGCCGCAAAAAACAATAGCGTAGCAGACCCTATGCAGACGGCCGTTCTCAAGCCATCTCCTCCAGCGTGTGATCGACCACGGCCAAGTGACTTTGTCCGCGCACGACTTTTACGTGGGTCACGCCCAGCGCGCCCGCCAGCTTTCCCGCCGGCACAACCATCGGCCCGGGGTTGGGAGCAGCTCCCGGCGCAGGCTGCGGGAATGCCGTCGACATTGCGGTGTGAAACGCGACATTGCCTTCAACCTTCTGCACCACCTGGTGAATGTGGCCATTGAGCACCGTGACCGACCCGAAGCGCTTGAGAAGTGCAAGAGCCTCCGCGCCATCGTGCGTGCCCCAGCCCCACTTTTCATAAACCATCCACAGTGGAATATGCGCGAAGACCACGATCGGCGTAGACGCGCTCAGGCCGGCAAGATCCGTTTTGAGCCACGCCAACTGTTCGGCGCCGATGTTCCCCATCGCGTCCACCTGCACGCAGTTGTTCAAGCCCACAAAGTGCACGCCCTTGTGATTGAAGCTGTAGTAGCCGTTGCCCACCGTGCCCTTGCCGAATCGTTCGCGGTACTGGTCGCCGTCATCAATGAAGTCGTGCTCGCCCGGTACGTAAAACACATCGCTCCTGAAGCCCTTGATCAGCTCGGCAGCCGCATCGAACTCCGCAGCCTTCGAGTTCTGCGTAATGTCGCCGGTGTGTAGAAGAAAGTCGGGGGCCTTCATCCCCGCGCCCATCCTGTTTGCGCGATCGATGGCCGTCTTCAGAGTTCCCGCCACATCCTGATTAGCCGCTTTGTTAAAGCCGATGTGGCTGTCGCTGATCTGCACGAAGCTGAAATCCTCGACGCTTCCCGGCTTTGCCGCGCCGGACTGGGCAAGCAGGCGCGCGGCCGGCACTCCTCCCACCATCGACCACAACAGGCCGGTTCCAGCCCACGCCATACACTCGAGAAATCCCCTTCGATCGATACCGTCTGCGGCGCCGCCTCCTGCCTGATGCGTTTCGTCGTTCCCGTGAAATTCGTCTGTCATCGCACTCTCCCATTCGGTCCCATCAGGACCGTCGCAATCAAGAACCGATTCGCATCCCGTTTATTCCGCTTCGCGTGGAAAAAATGTTGCGTCCTGTCGCAATGGAATAAATCAGCGGCAATGGAGTTCTCAAAATAAATGGCGTGTGCATGGAAACCGGGCACTCACGGCGCGGATGGGCCGCGCGGCTCAGCTAAGATCATCATCATGACTGCGGAACGGCGCATGAAAGAGAGCTTCGAAGATTTGGCGCTCCCGTTGCTCGCTTCGCTTTATAACCACGCCTGCTGGCTTGTGCAGGGTGGCGTCGAAGCCGAGGACCTGGTGCAGGAGACGCTGACGAAGGCGCTGCGGGCCTTCGACTCGTTCGAGCCGGATACAAATTTCAAAGCCTGGATCTTTCGCATCCTCCGCAACACATTCCTCTCCTCGCGCACGGCAATCGCCGCCACGCGCACCGTGTTTCTTGAGGACCGGCCGGATGCGCGCGAAACCGCAGACGCTGCGCCCTCGCCGGAGGCCGAGCTGATCCGGCTCAATAATCAGGCGCTCATTCACCACGCGCTCGAGCAACTGGCGCCGGACCTGCGCGAGGTGATTCTTCTCTGCGATCTCGAAGAGCTAAAGTACCGCGAGATTGCCGCCATTCTCGACGTTCCCATCGGCACCGTGATGTCGCGGCTCGCCCGTGCGCGCCAAATGCTGCGCCGGATTCTCACAACCAGTCCCGGAGAAAGAATATGAGCCCGGATCATCTGACCTCGGAAAACATTACGGCTCTCATTGACGGCGAGCTTCCTCCCGAAGGTGAGGAGACCGCCAAAGCGCACCTGAAGGACTGTCACGCCTGCGCGCTCGAGGTCCTGGCCGCGCAGCAATTGAAGCTGGCAACGCGACAGGCCGCGCAGCGCTTTGTTCCATCGCCCGAAACACTGGCCCGCCTTCAGGCCCGCGCCGGCCAGCACCCTCCCAAGGCCGCCAGTGGCGTAGGCTGGCGTTTCGCAGTGTGGGGCTCGCTCGCCGCGGCCTTGCTTCTCGGACTTCTCATCGTTGCATCGTGGCAGTACCGGCAGGCCGATGCCTTGAGCGCGGAACTCCTCGACCAGCATCTGGCCGTGCTCTCCGATACCTCTGCTCCTCAGGTGCTCTCGAGCGATCGCCATACCGTCAAGCCATGGTTCCAGGGCAAGCTTCCCTTCAGCTTCAATCTGCCGGAGCCGAATCTGCTGCCGCCTGACTCGGCCTTGCTTGGCGCCGATCTGACGTATGTCAAAGGAAGGCCCGCGGCGCTATTACTTTTCTCGATTCACAAGCACCGCGTGTCGGTCTTCGTCTCTCAAGGCGAAGCACTGCCAGTCCTGCTTCTCAGCCACGTGCGATCGGGTTTTCAGATGACTCACGCCAATGCAGCCGGACTTGAGTTTGTCGCCGTCAGCGACGTGAACCGTTCCGAGCTCGAAGCGCTGATGATCGTCCTGACCAAAGCACAATGAGCCGCGACACATCTCGTGTGCCACGGCCCATGGTCTTGCTTCGTTGCTCAATCGTTGTCAGAAGTTCAGCGTAACCTTCGCCGTCAACGCTCTCGGCGTGACGTAATGCGTGCCACTAAAGGTCGACAGGAAGTTATACAGCGCGTATTTGTTGGTCACGTTGATGGCTGTAAAGTCGAGGTTCGTTTTGTAATGTTCCTTGTGGAAGATGTTGTTCTGGCCGACGGTCACATCGAAGAGACTGCGCGGCGCAATGCGCTGCGGGTTGTGGTCGTTGTCTCCGGTATTCGGAGCCGGAATGTTGATCAAGTTAGAGGTGAACTCGTTGGCGGGGCAGACTGCGGGCAGAGCCTGAGTGGGCGTCGCCTTCACTCCGTTGCAAGCGAAACCGGCCTGAAACTCTTCGTCCGCCGTCAAGGGAAGAGGCACATTGTTGGTTGCAGGGCTGGGAGCGATGTTAGTGTCCACCATCGCAATGCCGGGCGCGCCGCTACCCGTTAAGGTGGTGCTGTTTCCGCAGGGGCTGTTGGCGATCGGATTGTATGGATCGACAGCGCCATAGCAAGGCGTGGAACCGGCCACCAGGCCCGAATCGTAGCGCCAGTTAAAGCCGCCCCAGATGCCGTTCATCCGGCTTCCATCGTGAGAAACCGTGTACTGAAGGTGCGTGGTCTCGTTGAACTTCTCGTCGTGGTCGATGCGGAAAGGCAGTCCGGCCTGGCCACCCACGGTTGCGCCTGCGCCGGCCACCTGCGGCGGAAAGAAACGCGCCGCTACCGAAGAAGTGACGAGATAGGCGCTGAAATTGTGGAAGTTCGGGACGTCCGCGTTCAGCGCATAGCCGGGAATCTTGGAGTTATGCCAGTCAATGGGGAACGTGATGGGAGTATTGCCCAGAATGCTGAAGTCGAAGGCATTGTGCGTGTACTTCCAGATATACTCGCCGCTGACCACGACATTCTTGCCCACAGCCTGCTGGAATCCGGCGTGGAACTCATTGCGGAAACCGGGTACAAGTGTTCCAGTAGATCCCGCCGTGCAGCTAAGCAGCGGATTCAAGACCGCGTCGGAGCAGCCGCGGCTGGAGAGGACCAGGTTTTCGTTGAACGGCGTCTCCAGGGTGCGCGCATAAGAAGTGCGCAGCACGGTTTTCGTCGGCTTGACGTTATAAGCAATGCCCACACGCGGCTCGGCCTGGCGTTGAATGGCCAAACCGTTATATAAATCGCCGCGCACCCCGAGGTTAAAGTCCCAGTTGCCGGCCTTGATCTCATCTTCAATGTAGAGAGCCATCTGCTTTACGTCGGTATGACCGAAGAAGGGATAATCGCTGCCACCGCGGGTCAGGTCGTAGGGCGCAAGCACTGAGAGATAGTTCGCGTTGGCATTCGGTCCCGACGCGCCGCCATTGGGGCATTGCGACTGGTTGACGTATCCCGCCAGCGGGTTGCCGTTGCTGTCCACGCAGGGGGCACTGAGCGGATAAGTGGGATCGACGATGCCCAGGCTGTCGTGCTCGCGCAGGAATGTCTGCTCGTAGACCGCCCCGGCCTTGATGTTGTTATGTCCCTTCACATAGGTAAAGTCGGAGTGGACTCCGGTGTTGGTCAGCGTGCGGTTTTGGCCGATCGAAGATGTTTGCAAAGTGGCGGGACCAAGATCTGCCAGCGGGTTGCCGCTGGGATAGTAGTTGTAATCGTCTCTGCGCACATAACCGCCAAAGTTAAGAACCGAGTAGTTGCTGATGACGTGTGTGTACGTGGGCGAAATATTGTAGGTTCCGATTCCGGAGTGCTGATCGGTGTTGCCCACATTCACAAAAGTTGGGTTGGCGCTTGCGCCTCCGCCAATTCCCGTCCCTCCGTTTTCAACGTTCTGGATGTTCAAATTCTGGAAGGCATTGGGGTTCTGAAACCAGGAGCGGCTGTAATTGAAGTCGAGATGAATGGAGTCGGCCTGCCTAAAGCTATAGTCGACACGGTCGAAGAAATTTTCCTCATTGCCTTTGTCGTGAAAGACGGTAAACTCAGGCGGATCGAGGAAACGTCCAGTGTTGAGTCCGTCGACCTCGATAAAGTTGCCCCAGCTCTTGCCGCCGTAGGAAAGATCGAAACCTCCGTCTGCCGACCCGAAGGAGCCATAGGAGGCAAAAACATCGCCCGTCGGGGTGGTGACACCCTGACCGGAGCGTGTAGTGGCCACAATGACGAGGCTGGTCTTGTCGCCGTACTCCGCAGGCGGCGCGCCGCTGATGACTTCGATCGATTGAATCGAGTTGGCCGGAAGCTGGTTTGAGAAAATCTTGCTCTGCTGGTCGGTGATGTTCTGGCCGTCGATGGAGAAGGAGTTGGAGGCATGATCGCCCAGTCCGTGAAACAGGCCGTTGGAGTCGGCCGAGACGCCGGGAGTGGTGAGCGTGACCAGCGAGCTGAGCGTGGAGGATGCGCTTTCCAGCGGGACCTTGGTAAACATGTCGCGGTCCACGTCAGTGTGAAATGTGGGATCGTCCTCAATAAGATCGCCGGTGGCCTCAACGGTTACCGTTTGGCTCGATCCGGCAATTTGCAGTACCAGCTTGAGGTTGGTTCCCAGAGACGAGTTGATCTCGGTACTCTGAGCCATCGAGGCAAAGCCGTTGGCGGAGACGCTGAGCCGGTAAGGGTTGAAGGGCACGTTGGTGAATGCAAACTGGCCGGTCGCGTCCGTAGTCGTGGTTCGTTGGAGTCCGCTGAGTGCGTTTGATAAACGCACGCTCGCGCCGGGAATCACGGCGCCGGAGGGATCTGTCACGGTGCCACGTACGGCGCCGGCGTTGCCGCTTTGCGCGGGTGCCGAGACCGCAATCAAGACGAGAGCGAGAAAGGGAAGGATTTGTAGCTTTGCGCCACGGTGAAACATGGAAAAGTCTCCTGAAAAAATGGCTGAGTGAAATGGAAATCGCGCCGCGGGACCTGCCGCCGCGGCATCTTCAACGCATTCAGAGAGCATCGATCCGAATTCTGCGTTCCGTCTTGAGCCTTTTCGGGGGGTGCCGAAAGTTCGCCGCGATCAATCAACGGCGAACGGCGAACGGCCACGAACCCAAATGAATACGGAAGAATGCCCTACAGGGAGACGGGAGGAGGGCGAATGAAGAGACGGATCTGCCGCTGGTGGGCAATGACGATGGGATCGGCCTGGGGCGCGGACGCTCCCAATTGCACGATCACAATAACGGCTGCAGCGGCGGCAACGGGCACCACCGTGTGCATCACGATACACAACTGGCAGTGATCGGCGTCGGACTGGTCGGGGTGTATGTGCGCAACTTGCGCCACCGCCAGGATCGCCAACAGGCCAAGGCACACCACAGCCACTACCGGCAGAAAACCGGTGCGGCTGCGTTTCCTCAACCATTGTGACGTGAACCCTGACAAAGCCTGCCTCTTCCCCTTTATTCTACAGAGAATTGGACGTAGCGGGTCTAGAGAGGTTGCGCTCCGGGTGGATTTTTGGCCCGCCGCGCGCCAATGGGTGCCAAGTGCGTCTAAACTGTGTTGCCATGGAGATCTTTCGCAGAATGCGGCATTTGGCGGCGGCTGGCCTGGCGTCGGTTGGCTTGGCAGCGCTTTTGCTGGCAGCGCCGTCCGTACGGCCGCAAAGCGGCACGGCAGCTCCGGCACAAAGTTCGGCAAATCAGAGTTCGGCAAATCAGAGTTCGCAGGGCCAGAACTCCAAGCCCTTGCCCTTGAAGCCCGACCTTCCCGGCATGGGAAAAAACCATCGGCTGATCCTGAAGGACGGCTCCTACCAGATGGTGCGCGATTACAAGATTGTGGGCGACCGCGTGCGTTACCTCTCGCAGGAGCGGGACGAGTGGGAGGAGTTGCCGACCGACCTGGTCGACTGGGACGCCACGCACAAATGGGAGAAGGAACACACCGACTTGGTCCAGGAGGCATCGCCGGCGATGCATGAGGCCGAGGATCTCGACAAAGAAGAATCGCAGGAACGCAACGATCAAAAAGCACGCATGCCCCAAGTGGCCGAGGGGCTCGAGCTTCCGGATCAAGATGGCGTGTTCATCCTCGACACCTACCAGGGCACCCCGGAGCTGGTGGAGACGGTCTCGAGCGAGCTGGCCATGAATGCCAAGAGCCGCAAGGGCGTTGCGGTGCTTAACCCGCTGGCCACGCAGAAGGCAAGCCTTGAGCTCGAAGGCGCGCACGCCAAGGTGCATCTCCACGTGAACGATCCAGTGATCTACCTCTCGCTTGGCGTCGAGGACCAGACGGAGCCCGTGCTCACGCACCCCATCACCGTCAACACCGGCGGCGCCACGGCCGTAAACGGCAAGCACGGCGCGCATTCGCCGCAATCGGGGTTCGTGATTGTCCGCGTGGACGAGCGCCAGGCGGTGCGCATCGTAGGCGCTATCAAAGTCGGGGCCAACGGAACCGTCACCCAGGACGAGGACACCATCCCGACCAAGGTCGAAGAGATGCCCGGCAAACGCTGGCTGCGCGTCACGCCGCAGCAGAATCTTACCATCGGCGAATACGCGCTGGTCGAAATCATCTCCCCATCCGACATCAACGAGTCGGTATGGGACTTCCGCGTCGATCCGCGCACCGGCGACAACCCAGGATCAATCGGGCCGATTTTGAAACGGAGCCGCGATGCGGATCCAGCAATGACTGGCAATCCAGACGCGGTGATGACGGAACACCCCAATCACTGATCTCGCTATCCGTTTTGCTGTTTGTGGCGCCGGCTGAAAATAAAATGCCCCAGCAGAATCGATATAACTATGGCGCTCACCAGAGCATCCATCCCCGGCATGCCGCGCGGACCCCAGCGCGCGTAGCCGCGCCCATCCAGCCACCCCATATACACCACAGGAATGTTTCCCAGCGAGTTGATGATCGCGTAGCGCGAGCTTCCGCTCTTGCCCGACCCTCCAAGGAACTCAAGCGCCACGGCTGTGAATAGTGCGTAGCCGGCGCCGATCGTAAATAGATAAAGCACTGTGCTCGCGAAGTAAATCGCCGGCCGTTGCGGCCCAAGGCTGAGCAGGGCGAGTGTGCCGGCGTTCACCAGGCCTGCAACAAGGAAGGCTATGGGCGCGCGCACGCGTACGGGAATGAGCAATACCGAAAGTGCACCGGCGCTCGAGAGCAACGCGCCCCCGAGACCGTTGATCCACGCCACCTGCGCCCCGCTCACTCCGTAGTCGCGCGCCAGCTCCGGCAGCAGGCCGATCATGGCCCCGCTGGCGCAGGGCGAAGTGATGAGCAACGCATACGGAAGAGCTTCCCAGCGCAGAAAAGTAGATTTGAATTCGCTCCAAAATCGCGCGCGCACTTCCCGCAGGCCGTGCACGCGGATCATCGTTTGCGGCGGCGCGGCCAGTGCGAACAACGAGGTCAAAACGATCATGGCCGCCACAATCCAGCCCAGCGTGCCGAGACTGAAGCGATCGGCGAACGACAGCAAAAGAAACACCGCGACCGCGCCGATGGTCAACGAGCCGATCTGGTAAGCGCTGCTGGCGCGGCGCTTGTTGGTCTCGGTTGTAAGCGTTCCCATCATGCCGCCGCAGGCGGCCGCAACCACCACGCCTAGGCAGGCGCCAAGAAACAGCAATCCCACGGCCCATGGGGTCGCAAGCGTGGGCTGATGAAATGCCGCGAGGAGCGCGACGGCCGAAGCAACGGCCGCAATAAGAAGCCACGTGCGGCGTCGCATCCAGAAGTCCGTCACCGGGCCCCAGAAGAAATAAATGGTATGGGGCACCGCAATCAGAGCGGAGATGCTGGCCGCGCGCGCCGGATTGACTCCCTCATTGCGCAGCAGATAGGTGAGCGCTCCGCTCACAAGGCCCAGCGCGATCACCGCCTCGGGCGCGATCAGAATGCCGAACAGCCACGGGCGCTCGTGGATCGGGGGTTGGGACGGGTCCTCGACCGTACGGGGAACGGCTGATGACATGAGGCTTAGCGTAGCATGAGCCGGCGTGAGACCTGATGATTTGTCTGACGTCCCCTTCGCGGGTCACCGGAGGCGCTCATTTCAAGCATTGGCTTGGCTAACTTCTATGAGACAACTCGTTAGATAGAATATTCGCTTTTTGTTCGTCTCTAATCCCATTTTGCGGGCATTTACCCGATGAAGCCCGGACATTTAGCCGATGAAGACAGTGATGCCGCCTAAAAGTGTAGGATTGTGTGTTTCGTGCACCGCAAGCATCAGCGACGAGCGTTGAGCCAGAACACGACCGGTTATTTGGCAAGTTGGGGAAGCTGAAAAACACGGTAACCCCGCTCCGTGCCGCTCGAGTACGAATCGCGATCGAACAGACGCGATGGGAGAATCATGGAGACACAGGCAATTGATTACTATGAATTACTCCAAATAAGCCCCAATGCCGACAGCGACACGATCCACCGTGTCTTTCGATTCCTGGCGGCACGGCTGCACCCGGACAACACGGAAACGGGCCATGAAGAGAACTTTCACCAGCTGAGGGCGGCATATGAAGTATTGTCGGATCCGAAGCGCCGTGCAGAGTATGATGCAAAGCGGATTCAGGCGACAGCCCAGCCGCTTTCCTCGACCATCGACTTCATGGATAATCTCGAAGGCGAGTTAAACCGCCGGTTGGCGGTGCTGTCGGTTGTTTACTACAAGCGGCGGACAAACCCGAGCTATCCTGAAGTTTCCTTGGCTGAAATTGAGATACGGATGGGGTTTCCCCGCGACTACCTGGACTTTACGCTGTGGTATCTGCAAAAAAAGGGATACGTCGCCAAGACTGACAGCGCGCTTTACGTGCTGACCGTAGATGGTGTGGACTTTGTGGAGACACAGCGGTCGAATAGTTCGACTCTGAACAAGTTGCTCACCAGCGGTTCGGGATTGCCGGCCGCTCATGCTGAGCGAACGCAGAGGGGGGAGACCGCAATCCCTTTGCCGGATGCGTTCGGCGCCACCGAGCAGACATCCCACGCTTCCGCGGCGCACAGTATTCACTCGACCCCGGGCCAGTCGGCGGATCAGCACGAAGACAAAGTCGACCGGCGGGCGAATGCGGAGCACAGGCGAAAGGTCAACTAAGGCAGTTTCCCCGATTCCTTGAATCGGCCAGAGACTTTGTGCGCGGCCGAGACTCGTTTTCCACGACCGGGATTACTGCGGACGCTACTCCCGTACGGCGATGCCCAGCGCCTTCATCTTGCGGTAGAGATGGCTGCGCTCCAAGCCCAGCAACTCGGCAGCGTGGCTGATGTTATTGCGGGCCTCTTCAATTTTCTTCTGAATGTACTCGCGCTCGTAGGCGTCGCGCGCCTGCTGCAGGCTTGAGAATTCCTCCGTGGCCCGCGCGCCAGTTTTGTGCGTCAACGGCGGCAGATGCTTGCGTTCGATGCGCAACACGCGGGGATTGAGGATGAGCATGCGCTCGATCACGTTCTTCAACTCGCGTACGTTGCCGGGCCATTGATAACGGCCCAGAGCCTCCAGCGCGTCTTCGTTAATCTCCATGCGCGGGCGCCCGTACTGACGGCCGTACTCGCCCAGAAACTCGCGCACCAGCGGGGGAATGTCCTGCTTGCGCTCGCGCAGCGGCGGCACAAAGAACGGCACCACGTTGAGCCGGTAGAAAAGGTCCTCGCGGAAGTTGCCTTTGGCAATCTCCTCTTCGAGGTCTTTATTCGTCGACGCGATCAGCCGCACGTCGACGCGCAAGGGCTGCGTGCCGCCCACGGGCGTAAACATCTGGTCGTCGAGAGCGCTCAGGACTTTGGCCTGCGTCTTCAGGCTCATGTCGCCCACTTCGTCGAGGAAGAGCGTTCCGCCGTCGGCGCGCTCCAAGGTTCCGCGCTGTTCCGTAGGCGCGTCCGGTTGTGCGTTTCGCCGCACGCCGAAGAGCTCCGCCTCAATGTGCGCCTCGGGAATGGCCGCGCAGTTCAGCTCCACGAAAACGCGGTCGCGGCGCAGGCTTTCCGCATGAATGGAGCGCGCGATGAGTTCTTTTCCGGTACCCGACTCGCCGTAGATCAGCACGCGTCCGTTGGTGGGCGCCATCAGGCGGATCTGCTGGCGCAAGGCTTTCACCGGCACGCTTTCTCCGGTGAGTACGGAGGCGGCGCTGAACTGGCGCTTGAATTCGACGTTCTCCGCGCGCATCCGCCGTGCCTCCACGGCGTTCTTGACCACAATGAGCGTGCGTTCGAGCGAAAGCGGCTTTTCCAGGAAGTCGTAGGCGCCCAGCTTGGTGGCTTTCACGGCGGCTTCAATGGTGCCATGGCCGCTGATCATTATGACTTCAGGCCGCGTCTCCGCCGGCCACTCGCGAATCTGGGCCAGCAGCTCGAGTCCGTCGCGGCCGGGTAGCCAGATGTCGAGCAGCACCACGTCGTAGGGCACGTCGCGCAGGAGCGTCACCGCTTCTTCGGCATCGGCCGCGCCAGCCACGCCGTAGTCTTCTTCGCGCAAAATCTCTTCGAGCGAGCTGCGGATCTCCGCTTCGTCGTCGACCACAAGGATATGGTTCATGAGACGAGCCTATTAGCCGCTTGATCGCCGCTCGCTACGGTTGCAGGCTCGGCCCCGGAATCGGCAACCGGCAGCCGCAGCATGAAGCGCGCGCCCTTGGGTGCATTCGCCTCGGCGCTAATGGTGCCGCCGTGCTCCTGCACGATCTTGGCTGCAATCGACAGCCCCAAACCGGTGCCGCGGTGCTTGGTCGAATAAAACGGCAGAAATAGCCGCTCGCGAACCTCCTCGGTCAAGCCGGGACCGGTGTCGGAGACAGTCACTTCGACGGCGGTTCCATCTTCAGTCAGCGCCGTGCGAACCCCGAGCACGCGCAGCAGGCTGCCCTGCATGGCATCCGCCGCGTTGTCGATCAGGTTGGCCAGCGCCCGGCGAATACCCTCAGGATCGGCCAGCACCGCAGGCAAATCGGGCTCCAGATCGCGCTGCACGGTGATCCCTTCGAGCCTGCCGCCGAAGAGCGCCAGCGCCTCTTCCGCAATTTGATTCATCGAGCAGGCGCGCGGCTGCGGCGCGGGAAACTGTGCCAGCGTGGAAAATTGATCGACGAGCGTGCGCAGCGTGCCCACGCAGCCCAGAATCACCTCGCTGCATTTGCGTATGATGTTGGGCGACTCCGGATGGCCGCGGTCGAGATGCCGGCCGATGCGCTCGGCGCTCAACGCGATGGGCGTGAGCGGGTTTTTGATTTCGTGCGCCACCTGCTGCGCCACTTCCTTCCACGCCAGTTGCCGCTGCGCGCGCAGCAATTCTGTGGTGTCTTCGATCACCAGCACCGAACCCGTATGCCCCGGCGTGAGTTCCAGCCGCGCGCTGGTGATGGCCAGATGCACAATGCGGCCGTGGGCTTGAAATTCCACTTCGCACGACGCCGCGCCCATGCGATGCCCGCGCCGGATCACGCTCGCCAGATCTTCCAGGCACTCAGCGGGCAGCACATCTTCGATCTTTTTTCCGGCCAGGACGGCATCTTGCTTGAGTCCTATCAGCGCCGCCAAGGCGCGATTGGCTTGCAGAATCACGCCAGCGCCGTCGAGCGTCACCACCCCTGAAGGAATGGTTTCGACAATCGTCTCCAGCTCGCGCCGGCGCTCTTCTACGGCCAGGTTGGCCGCCGTCAGTTGGGCCTGCGCGCTTTCCGCAAGTTGGCGGCTGGCTTCAAGATCTGCAGCCATGTGATTGAACGAGCGCACCAGGTCCGCCATCTCGCCCGTGGCCACCGCAGCCACGCGATGCTCGTACTTGCCCGCGGAAATCTCGTCCATGGCATCGGCCAGCGCTTCCACGGGGCGCGTGATTTGCTTTGAAAGGAACAGCGCCAGCCACACGCTGCAGAAAAAGACAAATACCGTGACCAGCAACAGGGTGAGAGACAAGGTGGAGCGAATGGCTCTGCGGGAGCGATAGAGCTGCAAATACTCGTCCACGCCGGAGCGGATGCGCGCCGTGGCTTCGTTGAGTCCTTGCGGTACGGGCAGCGCAGCAACCACAATCCTGCCCGAAGGGGTGACGGCCATAGCCAGCGCGTATTCCTGGCCCGCCACATTCACCACCGGATGGTCCGTTCTGCGCGCCGTGGAAAGCAAAATCGACGAAAGCGGCCCGCGCAGCGGCGTTGCCCCATGTTCCGCCTCATTCATCGCAGTGCGCAGGGTGACCGGAGTCATTTCGGAAGGAGCTTGAAAGCTGGCGATGAACTGTCTGTCTTTGTCGTAAACCAGCAGAAAACCGCCCTCAAGCGAAGTGTGGCGCGAGCTCAGAACCTGCTGCAGTGCCTGCGAGTCGCCATCCGCCGTGCCGCTTTCGGCCACAGACTCAGCCTCGCTTCTTGCATTGCTGGCTACATACTCCACCAGCCCTCTCACCACGCCAATCGATTCTTCGCGCAGTTGCGAGGCGTCAGGCGAAAACCACCGCTCCAGCGAGCGATTCAGCAGAAAATAGCTGAACAGGAACATCAGAGCTGCGGGTGTAACTGTGATCAAAACCGCCCCCAGCACCATGCGTGAGCGCAGCCGCGCGCCCACGCCGCTGCTGCCCTGCCCCACATAGACTTTCAAAACGGTGCGCAACAGCAGCAACAGCAGGAGAAGCAAAAGGAGAAAGAGCAAGACCTCCAAGGCCGCCAGAGCCATGGTCTCTCCATAAGTCTCTGGATTGAGGAAGTCTACATTGGGGCTGTTGAACCATTGAAACGTTCCCAGCAAGACAAAGACCACAAGCGCACCGCCGGCAAGCAGGGCGATGGAGCGATGCCGCGAATCAGCCAGAAAACGCATGCCGCGATTATAGTGCGCCCCATGCTCGATGTGGATGCGCAAATGGTTACGCGAAAGGCAGTCACTCGAAAGTCCGACTCATCACCAAACCAAACCTCAGGGCAATCGCATGAATTGAATTTATTGACAGATTGGGTTCCGATTGCCTTCGCGCCGGAAGCGCGATGGTTGTTAGCCCCGCGCTTTAGTAGGGTGTGCGGTTTCGAAAAATGCACTTCGGAGTTCCGTAGGGACGGCGCAAGGTCATTTCTCTTGCAGGGGCCAATAGCCCCTGAGGCACGCTCTCCTTCAAATTGGCCCCTTACCGGCGAGCAAAATACGCACAGCACCCGGGTGTAGACTGGTACGCAAATCAGCTGACCTGTCAAAAATCTGGTTGATCTTCAACCCGATAGCTCGAGGTGGAATATGTCCAGTTTCCGCGGTTCCTGTTTCATTCTGAGGAGCGCAGTTGTCTGCGGCCTCATCGCCGCAACCGCCTTCATCGCTCCAGCGCAAGCTCCCGCAGGCAATGCAACGCCCTTCACAGCGATGACACCTGCTGCCCGCGAAGAGGCAGACAAGGGACTCGATGCCTTCAGAAGCGCACACTTCGACGAGGCCATCGCGCATTTCCAAAGAGCGGTGGAACTCGATCCGGACAGCATTCTGGCCAAGTCTTACCTCGGTACCACGCTGTCGCAACAGGTTGTGCCGGGGCTCGACACTCCGGGCAACCTGAAGACCGCCCATCAAGCCATCGACATCTTGAAGCTGGTCCTGGAGAAGTCACCTCACAATGCAACCGTCATGAAACAGATTGCCGCCGTCTATATCGAGATCAAGCAACTGGACGAATCCAAGGCGTGGCAAAAGAAGGCGCTGATTGAGAATCCGCAGGACGCTGAAGTCGCCTGCACCATCGGCTTGATCGATTGGATGGAAGCGCAACGTAACCTTCTCGCCGGCTTGACAGCGGCCGGCATCTACGACGACGGGAAGGGCAACGCGAAAGCGCCTGCCGAGGTGATGGCGGCAATCAATGCCAAGAACGCTCCGTTGATCGAGGAGGGCATGAAGTACCTGTCCGAAGCAGTTCAGCTGCGGCCGAACTACGACGATGCCATGGCGTACCTGAGCCAGTTGTACCGGCTTAAGGCGAATCTGGACCGCGACAATGAAGCTGCCCGCGAAGACGATCTGAACAGTGCCCATGGCTGGATAGAAAAGTGGACGCAAATCCGCGAGTACAAGGAGACCCGCGGAGTTCCCGATGCGGGGACCGGCGTCAGCAGCGGCGCTATGGAATCAATCTTGACGGTTCCGCCGCCACCCCCTCCGCCTCCTGCCCCCGGGCAACCCCTTGCGGGCGTCATGGGCCACCAATCGAACAACGATTCAACCTTCGGCGTCGCGGGCGTGGAAGGTGGCCTTCCGAATCCCGGCGTTCCGTGCAGCATATCGAGCAGCGATTCCGCTCCCAATGCACAGGCAACTCCCCCGAACAAAATCAATATTTCTGCAGGTGTAGCGGTGGGGTTGCTGTGCGAACGGTTCCAGCCCATCTATCCGCTCATCGCCAAGGCGGCCCACGTCTCCGGAACGGTGGTCCTGCAAGCCACCATCTCCAAAACAGGTTACGTGGAAAACCTGCGAGTCGTTAGCGGGCCGGCCATGCTGCAGCAGGCCGCACTCGACGCCGTAAAAAACTGGCGTTATAGGCCCTACCTGCTCAACAACGAGCCGGTAGAAGTGGAAACCACGGTGAACGTGATCTTCACCCTTGGCGACTCCGGCGCGGTAGGCAGCGCATCCGGCAACGATTCGACTCCTGGCGTCGCAAGCGGCACGGATAGTTGCCATCCGAATCCCGATGCGAAAGAACCTCCCCCGAAGAGAGTCACAATCTCCTCCGGCGTTGCGGCGGGGTTGCTGATAAGAAAGACCCCGCCCATCTCTCCGCCCTTCAGCCTCGTCGCCCACCAAATAGAGACGGTGGTCCTCAAAATCATCATCTCCAAAACAGGTGAAGTGGAAAGTCGACGGGTCGTAAGCGGACCGGCAACGCGGCGGCAGGCGGCGCTCGATGCCGTAAAAGACTGGCACTACAAGCCCTACCTGATCAACTGCAAGCCAGTGGAAGTGGAAACCACGGTGACGATAGCTTTTCTTCCGGACAAGTGAAGAAGGACAGGGCTCAGTAGCTCTCTATATTTGCGAACACTCCAGCGGACTCAGCAACAGGTTGCTGATGTTCGACACAATCGGATCGAAGGCAAACCGCGGATCGGCCGAGAGTTGCTTCCACGCCGGCGCGTTGCGGAACACGTTCCACTTGGCCTCAAGCTCCGCCATATCGGCAAAGCTCAGCATGTAGGTCAGGCTGGGCATACGCGAGCCCACCAGCGTATCGCCGAAAAACACCGGATGAAAGCCCGCCGCCTTGAAGATCTCAAACTCGCCGGAGTGAAACATCTCCACCTTGCGTACGTGCTCGCCATTCGACGGGCTCTCGTAGGTGCGCAGCTGGAAGATGCGCTTTGATTTCGCAGCCGCCGGCGTCACCTGCGGCCAGCCCGCAAACGCCACCAGCAGCCAAGACTCCGCACGTTCGAAGGCGGGCGAACCTGCGCTCGCATTCCAGAACGGCGCGGCTGCGGCAAGAAACTCCGCATCGAGCCCCAGCCGAAGATCCAGCTCGGCGAGCGCATCCACCGAAAATCCCGGAATCAGCAGGTAGTAGGCCGGCGTCTCCGGGCCAAAATCGAGTTTGAATGCGCCCACCGGTCCCATGCCCATCCGAGCCAGCGCCGGCAGCAAGGCTCCGGCAAAATAGCCCTCCGTCAGCTTGAGTTGCGGACCGCTCACCATGTGATAGCGGCGCAACAGGAAAAACTCGCGGCCCCCCACGGTCGAAATCGGGGCCGGCGCAGGGGTCTGGGCAAGTGCGGGCCGGGAGGAAGCCAAGGCAGAAGCGGCAAGAGAAGCTTTCAAAAAGCGGCGGCGTTCCATCGAACCTCCGTAAAGAAGAACCATTGTAAGCTGCCGCGCCGCCGGACCGCCGCCGAATCCCCATAGCTCGGACCGCAATAAATCGAGCAACTCCCTTCCGCACCCAGGCCACCCACCCGGCAAAACCCGCATCGTACCAATAAGTAGCCCTGAATCTTTTGATTTCCCCTATCCATCGTTGTTTGCGATAAAAACTCGCAAAGACACCGCAACTTTTGTCTGCCGAGCGGGTTTTCTCCCCAAGGTGGTCCTTATCGGACACCTCAATTTTTCGGCACTCCCGCCGAAACCTGCGCCGCCGCTCCTCCGGGATCGGCGGCTTTTTTTGTGCCACTCCCCAAAATCCTCATCCAGCACAAAATGGGTGGCCCACAACCGGGGTCCCACAGACAGGTCTTGGTCTGCGGGGTGGAAATCTCGATTCTGAGATGTCGATTCTGAGATCTGGGAACGTACGGACCAGCGTTTCCCGAGCTCCGCCCTACTTCAGCTCCCGCAGCCGAAAATCCTTGAACGTAATCAGGTAGCCCTCCGATTCGAGCCCGATGTATCCCTTCGCCAGCCCCACCTTGGCGGTGTTCACCACCTTGCCATTCACCGCCAGCGTGCACGTGTCGCCCACGCACCGGATGTCGTAGCTGTTCCACTCGCCCGCCGGCTTCACGCGATTCTCCGTCATGTCTTTTTGCAAATTGAAGCGCGTTGGCTTGCCGTCGACAGGCGTCACGCCAAAAATATAGCCGCCCGCCGGCGTGGTCTGCGCCTGGTGCCACACCGACCCGTCGAGATTGTTTCTAAAAAACACGCCCGAATTGTACTTCGCGTTCGGCGTCTCCACCGGCGTAAAGCGCCACTTCACGTGAAACGTAAAATTCGTCAGCTCGCGATTGAAGCGCAGCCACTCATGACCGCCGTTTCCATCGCACACAATCTGCTTCTTCGCGTAGTCAACGTGCCACTGCGGCGTCTGGCTCACAGGATGGTCGGGCGGAATAGCCACCCGCGTCCACACTTCCTGCTGAGCTTCCTGCCCGCCAACCATACCGCCCGCTGGAAACAGGTTCACATTCTGCCCCGCCACCGGCAGCGCCGCGAGCAGCACAGCAAGGCCTAACAACGCGGCAACGCGCGCCGCAACTTTGCAGAAACGAAGATTCATGAGCGATTCCTTTTGCCTGATCGCAGTAGAGTTTCTCGTCAAGGCAATCGGGAGGAATTGTAGCACCGCGCGCAAAAACTCGGCTCAGCACAAAATGGGGTGCCCCGGGTCCCGATTTTGTGACCCGGAAAGCACGAACCTGAGCCCGGTCATCCTGAACGAAGTCTGGCGTGCGCAGCACGTCAGACGGAGTCGAAGGACCTGCATTTGTTTTTGAATCGAGGAATGAACACTATCGGTGAAATCAATTCGGCGAAGGCTGCTCAACGTGATCAACGACCAGCATCTGAATCTCAGCCCTTGTTGGTTTGAGCTTCAAGCCAAGCTGATCGCGGAGCGCTTCAAGGAACGACGGCCCCTCCGAGTTCATCGGTTCGCTCGCGCCGGAAGACGGGACGCCATTGCGTTCAGGCAACCAACTCAAAGAGAAATCAAATGTCCCACTGAGCCCTGTTTGGTCCACCACCGGCCGCCCCATATCTTCGAAGTCCGGCAGATAACCGGCAAGGTTTTCAAGGCTGATATTTCGTGCCCCTAGCAAAACCGTATGGTTGGGCGCGTCGACCGCCTGAACCCGGCCGCAAGAAGGCAGAAACGCACCGGGCGGCGCCGACGGGGAACTCCGATCGGAAGGCAATGCGATTTTGGCGTCGCACGCGGGCCCCTCTGCATGACGGCGAAGCCTCGGCCCGATCTTCCCCGGCTTGTCCAATTCCATTGCCAACACTAGGTACTACTTTTGTCTCGAAATGCACGCTCAGCTTGAAGCGGTCGGCGAGCAGCGATTGCATCATCAACCGGACCTGATCCTTTGTCGGGGCTCCCGCGGCCTGAGCCTGAATGACAAAGTGATCCGTCGATACCCACCTCGGCAGATGGGCCAGCATCGCATCTTCCTGCTCCCGCGTGGGCATGATCTTGTAAGCGAACTCGATGAAGATTTCCAACGGGAAGTCCGCCAGAAAATGACCTCCCGGTGGACCAGGTGTGTCTTCGTTGTTGAGCACCATATCGGGATGCTGGAATGTGCCCGGCTCGGAGCGATGAATCGACGCGACCTCAAACTCCGTGCGCCCGCCCGCGGCCGTTTGCCAAGCGGGCATGAGCGGAGCTTTGAGCCGTGGCGAACCCGCTCGGCAGGAGGCCGGCGGCGATGGCGGCAAGAAGCAGCGAGGAGATACCCACCACAGCACGTTGACCTGCAATCTCGCCGAGGCTCGACTTCATCTCTGGCTCCTCGTTGGAGTTTAATTCGCCGAAGGCTCCTCCACGTGATCGATCACCAGAACCTGAATCAAAGCCCGCGTCGGCTTCAGCCTCAGCCCGAGCTGATCTTTGAGCCCCTCAAGAAATGTCGGCCCCGTGAGGTCGAGCTGCGTGTCAGTGCTTTGTTCTTTCGGAATTTTCCACGGCGGCGTGAAGCTGACTTCGTAATCGAAATTCCCGCTAAGGCCAGTCTGGTCCACCACAGGGCGATCGAGTTGCTCCAGCAAAGGAACAAAACCCGCGAGCAATTCCATGGTTGTGTTGCGCGAGCCGAGGATGACCGTGTTATTTGTCCAGTCGACATTCTGAATATCGCCGCAGACCTGCCTCCAGACGTCGGGTATCTTCGGCGAGTTGCGGTCGACGGGCGGAATTTTGGCGTCGCACGGCGGACCCTTGGAGTGGGGACGCAATCGCGGGCCGAGCTTGCCGGGTTCGACCAGCACAAGGGCCATCACGGGGACATCGCGAGCTTCAAAATGAAGGGCGAGTTTGAAGCGATCGGCAAGCAGCGACTGCATCATCAGGCGCATCTGGTCTTTGCTGGGATTGGCTATGGCGGCTTTGGCTTCAATGTCGAAGAAATCTGCGGTGACCCACTTCGGCTGGTGGGCGAACGCGGCCTCACTCTGAGGCCCACCGGGCATGAGCTTGTAGGCGAACGCGATATAACTTCCAAGACTCGCGGTTGCCGAAAAACGTCCCCCAATCGGGATGGGTTCATCCTCCATGTTCAGGTTGACATTCGTACTAAAGCGGGCGCCGGGCGCGGCAAGGCGGATCGACGCCGCCTCGAACTCCATGTGTCCGCCAGCGGCGGTTTGCCATGCGGGCGACTGCGGTGCGGCGGTGGCTGGCGTGGTTTGCGCCATCACCGGGGCAGCGACGAAAAGCACGGACGGCGCGAAGGCGAGGAGTCCGGCGAAGATTGCCGGATCGGCAAAAACTGCTCTGAGTAGGGGACGTGTGGTCAATCGAGAGCCCTCCGAAACGATGGGATCGGAAGTCTTATCAGGAAGACGGCTCCGCCGAGCGGTTCGTTCGGATTTTCTATATGGAAGCTACCGCGCGATCAGAAACATCACCCAGCTGAGCACGATGGCCGCGCCCACAAACAGCGCAAAGCAGTAGGCGCCGTAGCGGACCATGCCCCGCGGCGTATCGCGCATGGTGATGCCGAAGACCGTCGAAGCGAACAGCGAGAACAGCAGCACCGCGGTAAAGTGGGAGGGATGCATTACGATTTCCTCCCCGTGCGCAGGTTGTGCGCGTCCACGGCGGCAATGATGTTTAAGAGGCCCGCCACCACAATGAACTTGGTGCCGTAGTCGGCCACCGTGGTCTGGATCGGCTGCGCGCCCAGCCCGAGCCCGCGGCTAACCACGTAGAGCAACCCGCCGCCCAGGTCGCCGGCCACGCCCAGCATGTCCAGGATGTCCTGCGCGCCGGTGTAGATCTTGCCCTGCATGGCCAACCCCAGCACGAACATGGCCACGATCGAGACCGCCAGCAGCGTCCCCCGCACCCACTTGCCCTGCAGGAAATGACCCGCGCCGGGCACCAGCCATCCGGCGATAAGCGGCAGATAAACGAACCCTTTGTCAGACTTCTTGCCCGCAACGGGCCTGTTTGGCGTGGTGGACATTCCTTTTTGACTATACAAGAACGGGCTTCAGTGAGTGCGGTCACTGAAGGATCGCGCGATGGAACTAGTGGAGCGGGAGATTTGGAGGAAACGCGATACTGCGCGAAAGGCAGAGAGCAGGGGAAGTATGAAAGGGACGTATTTTGCGCGACGTTGGATCAGGCGGCGAAAAACAAGGCGTAAGATACTTCACGAATGACTCATGGGTATTTCACAAATCTAGAAATTCGGGAATCGGAAAATGCCTTTTCGATCTGCTGAAGCTTACTATCGTTTCGCGTCCAGCGTGATCGATGACTGACTCTTTGACCCGAGGGCCGTCAGTTGGCATCGACGGGAAGATCCAGAGTAGCGACATGGAGAACACAACGATGTCTGCCACCGCTCGAATGCAGTCAGCCGAACCTGTGGGACGTCTCGGGATTCCTTATCTCTTCCGGTACTGGCAGCGCGCGAACTCATTGTGTGCAGGGCAGCAGAAAGATACCGGCGAATGGGACCTGGACTGCACGCTGCTTGCTGGATTGAATCTCAATGTGCTGGAGACTGGGCGGTTTCTCAATCCCCACGACCGGCCTGGGTTTCGAGAGTTTGAAGATTGGATCGTTGCGACCAACCGCGGCGCGATGGACGAGGCCGAACTCGCGCGCCTCCGCAGTGCGCTCGCTGGCGATCCGGTCGGCTCGGCAGTGGGCAACCTTGATGGTGTGGAAGGACTGACGCCGCAGGAGCTGGCCTTCTGGGACGAGCACGGCTACGTGGTGGTGCGTGATGCCGTTGCCACGGCACACCGCGATGCGGCTGCTGCAGCTATTTACGAGTTTCTCGGCGCTTCGCCAGCGGCCCCTGACAGTTGGTACGGGCGTAAGTTCGGCGTGTCGATTTGGGTGCCGCTGCTGCGGCATCCTGCCTTTCTCGCCAACCGGCGTTCACCGCGGCTTATCAAAGCTTTTTCGCAGCTCTGGGGCCGCGAGGATCTCTGGGCCACGGTCGATCAGGGCGGGCTCAATCCACCCGAGCGCGATGATTGGAAGTTTCCCGGGCCTAACGTGCACTGGGACGCGACGATCGCGCCGCCGCATCGCTTCGGAGTGCAGGGCATTCTGTATCTCACGGACACGCCCGCGGAGCAGGGCGCCTTCAGTTGCATTCCCGGCTTTCATCACCGGCTGGATGAGTGGCTGCGCACGCTGTCCGCAGGCGTCAGGCCACACGATGCACTGAGGAGCGAGCCGGGCTTCGTGCCGATCGCGGGCAAGGCCGGGGATCTCGTGATCTGGCATCATCTGCTCCCGCATGGAAGCTCGCCCAACCGCGGCAGGCTACCGCGCGTGGCACAGTACATCGCGCTGCGGCCCACGCGCTGGGAGTACACGCCGGAGTGGGTATAGCGTAGCGGATCGCCGGAAGAGAATCGAAAGCCCTCAATCGGTACCGAGGTGTCGCCTTCTCTTCACTAAACCCTTCCCCAACCTAACCTCACCGAGCTGTCTCGCGCGCCGCGCGCCTCGACGAAAACGGCCGGCTGCCCCACATCACCATTCTGAGATGTGGAAAACCGCAAACCTCAGCTTCACGCTCCTTGAAAAAAACACTCCACATTTTGCAGATAATTTCACCCTTCCGGCGCACAATGAAACCAGAGATCGGGGACCAGGGTCTAAGGTAACGGATCAGTCACTCCCCCACCCCCTCCCCCCATGCCTCACCACCTACCCACCCCTCCCCCTGACGCCTGAAACCTGACGTCCGACACCCCCTATAAAATCTCGAAAAAACGACCTGTGAAACTGTGAAGCGCGGAACCCATTCAGAATCAAAATCTTGCAGTAAAATTCACGCAGTCACACAGAAACTGTGAAACTGTGCTCGACAGTTGCTTTCGTTTTACGGCAAAGATTCTGTCTTCGGCTGAAAGCTGAGCGCTGTCCTCTGTCCTCTTCTCAAGCCACTTTGCCGAGGAAAAGATAAACCAGCTCGACAAGCAGAATCAGGATGACGACGACTTCAAGAAAGAAGCCGCGCGACTGATTGAACTGCTCGATCATGTCGTGGTAAAGGTCCTCTGCGGTCTTGAGCTTCTGCGCCACAAGGTCCTTGTAGTCGGGAACGCCGACTTTGGTGGCCGCAAGCCGATAAAGACGCGCGGCAAACATGTCGCTCAAAAACTTGATGGAATTATCAGCGCGCTCCGTGAGTTCGGAAATATCGAGCAGCACTGTGTGCAATCGCGTGGCCCTGCGCGCCATGCGCCAGCGCGCGGGGAAACCCCGATTGCTCTCGAGTGAGTCGTAGACGTTGCCAAGAATTCCCGTGAGCAGCTCGTCGTAGTGCCTGAACTCAAGCAGCTGCGAGTTGGCGTACTCGAGCAGCTGAATCGCGGTCTCAGCGCCGGCCGCGCTGTCGTAGAGAAACGCAGCGTTCCAGCCGATGACGGCGAGGTCCGTGTCGTAGTAGGAGATGCGCGATTGCAGCACCTCGGAGCACTCGCCCGGGGAAAGCCGCAGCCGATCGCCGCGCACGATTTGCGCAATCTCCAGGCCGTGATGGCGCTCAAGATCGGCAGCGATTTGCGCGCCCTCTTCATTGCGCACGTGGAAGATGAAGTAGTCTTCGCTCAGCCAGCGCGCGTAGGGCTTGATAAGTGCGTCCGGGTTGCGCTCCAGGCGCTGGCGCACGATCGGCTCCACGCGCGCCGCAAAGTCCACATCCCAAACCCAGCGGCTTGCCAGTTGCACGAGGCTGTCCCAATCGCCCGAGAAGGCGAGCTGGTAGATGACGCTGACCACGCCGTAATCGTAGTACTTGATCTCGCCCTCGAGCCGTTCTCCGCCGCTCAGGATCAGCGGATCGAGCGGACCCACAACCGGTGGCCGCTGATAGCGCACGTAAGCCGGAACCGAGTGCTTGATCTTGGGCTGCGGCACGGTACGCGCGTCGACCGCTTGCTGCAGCTGGTCAAGGCGCAGTTCTTCGCAAACGTCGAATTGAATGAGGACGAGAACCGAGCCGCTGAGCGAAGTTTGCGCCGGTGTTGCCAGTGTGGTGGTCATCGTCCGACACCAATTTCAAGCCTTCTTCGGCCGTTTGTAAAAGGGTAGTTGAACCTGCCTGGCGCGCACGCGGTTGCCACGCACGTCGACGAGAATGTCCGCGCCTGAATCGGCCGCGGGCACGAGCGCCATCGCGATGTTGGTTTTGAGGAACGGCGCAGGACTTCCCGATGTGACTTGGCCGATCGGCTCACCGTCGAGTGACAGTACGGGATAGCAATCGCGGGCGATGCCGCGCTCCACCATTTCGAGGCCTACGATTTTGCGTTTCTGTCCCCCATTGGCCTGAATCGCCACCAAGGCGTCACGGCCAATGAAGTCGCCTTTGTCCAATTTGAGCCAGCGCGTGAGGCCGGCTTCGAAGACGTTGATCTCTTCGGAGATTTCGTGACCGTAGAGGCTCATGCCGGCTTCGAGGCGGAGCGTGTTGCGCGCGCCCAGTCCGCAGGGGCGGATGCCAAACTCTGCGCCCGCTTCGAGCAGCGCATTCCACATCTTCACGGTCGTGCCTTCGTCGGAGGGAATGTAAACTTCGAAGCCGTCTTCGCCAGAGTAACCGGTGCGCGCAATCATCACGTTGGGAACGCCGGCAACCGTTCCCCACTTGAACCAATAATTCCTGATCGCCGCGAGATCGACTTTGGTCAGCTTGGCGAGGGTCTCGAGCGCGCGCGGTCCCTGCAGCGCCAGTTGCGAGTAGTAGCTGGAGTAGTTGCTCAGGTGGATTCCGGGCCAGCCGCCGACTTGCTGCTTGATCCACGCGTAGTCCTTGTCGGTAGTGCCTGCGTTGACCACGAGGAGGTAGTCGTTGACGCCGAGGCGGTGCACGAGAATGTCGTCGACGAATGCGCCCGAGGGCGTGAGGAGCGCGGAGTAGTGCGCCTGGCCATCGGCGAGCTTCGCGGCATCGTTCATGGTGATGCGTTGCACAGCGGCCAGCGATCCGGGCCCGCGGAATTGGATCTCGCCCATGTGGCTCACGTCGAAAAGGCCGACGCCGGTGCGCACGGCCATGTGCTCGCCGATCAATCCAACGCAGAGGCCGTCGCCGGAAGCGGGGTATTCGACCGGCATCTCCCATCCGCCAAAGTCGACCATTTTGGCCTTATGGGCGCGATGCGTAGCGTTGAGCGCTGTTTTCTTGAGGGGCGTAGTGAGGGAAACGGGATCAGTCATAGAAGTTCCTTAGGACGCGCGTGGCTTGCTTCACCTCTTCACGATAGACCATAGGCACTGCCACGGGTGAGGGTCAATCAATGAGGCCCGCCGGCCGAAGAACAGGCCCTAAAATAGATGCGTTCTCCGTAGCGCGAAAAAACGTCTTGGAAAGGAAGTGCGCGTGAACCGCATTCGAGGCATTGTGATGCTTTTGGCCGCCGCCGTGGCGATCTGGAAGGGCTGGCAAATTCATCGTGGTGAGACCGCGGTGCTGGCGTACGGGCTGGGTGCAATCGCGCTGGCGTTAGGTGTTTGGCACCTGACGCGCAAAGCGTCGACTCCCCGGGCGAGGGGCTGAACGATATCTCATCATTATTGCCGCAAGCGCTTTTTTACTGCCCGATGCTGCAAACGGGGCTATAATTCCGGCAACTTACGCCTATGGACTTCATTGTCTTTCTAATTGTTGCTGTGTTGGTTGCGATTTTCGTCATGCCGATTGTTGCCATCGTGCGGGCGAATACGTTCGCGAGAGATTTGCGCGACGAGATGGCCGATCTGATCGGCCGCGTTCGCTATCTGGAGAATCGGCTCGACGGAATCATCCAGAGGATGGCGGCTCCAACCGAGGCGTCGCGTGAGGCCGCACAAACTGCTGCTGCCACTATGACTCCGGCTCCGCCGCCTGTGACGAAGGTCGAAGAACAACGTCCGCCACAACCCGCTCCCGACACGTGGAAGACGGCTGCCGCGCCGCCCCGTCCCGCCGCGACGCTGCATCCTCCAGCGAGTGTGTCGTTTCTCCCTGCGGTACCGCAAGCCGCACCGACACCTGCATCGTTTCCATCGCCGTCTGCACCGGTTCCACCACCGCTGGCTCCTCCATCGCCTCCTCCTTTACCGCCTTCTTTACCGCCGCATCGCTTTGAACAATCTTCCGACACTGCGGCGGACAAGGCTGCCCGCGAGGAACGCGCGTTGAACCTTGAAGAGCGCCTGGGCACAAACTGGCTGAACAAAATCGGCATCGCTCTGCTCGTACTGGGCGTGGCCTCTTTCCTGGCGTTGAAATTCGCGACCTGGAGCCCGGCGGGTAAGGTGCTGTGCGGCTTTGCCGTAAGCGTGACGTTGCTGGCAGGCGGAGTGTGGCTGGAGCGCAAGGCCATGTATCGCATCTTTGCGCGGGCCGGCATTGGCGGTGGCTGGGCGCTCATGTTTTTCACCGCGTTTGCCATGCATCACATTCCAGCGGCGTACGTGTTGCCGTCGCTCGTCGCCGATCTGGCGTTGATGCTGTTGGTGGCGGCGGGCATGGTGGCGCATTCTTTGCGCTATCGCTCGCAATCCGTCACAGGACTCGCATTCCTGCTGGGATTCGCCACACTGCTCATGAGTCACCTGCAGGCGTCGAGCGAAACCGTGATCTTTAGCCTCACGGGCAGCGCCGTTTTGGCGCTGGGGCTTGTCGTCGTGACATACGTCCGCCACTGGGCCGCGCTCGAAGCGGTAGGGCTGGTGGCCGTCTACGGGAGCCACTTTGTGTGGCTGACGCGCGTGTTGCCGGAAAACCACACAAGCTTCGCCGAGTTCTGGCCGTCGGTGATTCTGATCCTGATGTACTGGCTTATCTTCCGGCTGGCTTACGTGCTGCGCACGCCGCTCAACCAAAGCGAGGAAAACATTTCGAGCCTGACCGCGGTGATGAATGGCGGCGGAGTGCTGGCCCTGCTCAAGTACCAGTCGGCTCATCCGGAGTGGGCGTGGTGGGCGTTGGCGGCGTTGGGCACATGCGAGATGGTGCTGGCCTTCACGGTGCGCGCGCGGCGGCACCAGGCTTTTGTAGTTCTCTCGACGGTGGGCACGGTGTTGCTCGTGGCCGCAGTGCCATTCAAGTTTCAAGGAGTCAGTTGGCCCGTGCTGTGGCTGGTGGAAGCGCAGGTTCTGGCGCTTTGCGGGTTGCGCATGGGCGAGCCGGTGTTCCGGCGTCTGGGCCTGCTGGCGGGTCTCATCACGGGAGCGGTACTGGCTTTCCACGATGTAGCGCCATTGGCGCTTTTCCGCCTCGACTACCCTGACCCAAACCGTCACCTTTCTTTGACGGTGGCGCTTGCGCTCGCCGCGGTTCTTTATTGGATTCACGGCGAGGTCTATCCGCGCCGCTGGCCGAAGATTTTGGAAAGCAAATTCGAAGCCAGCGCAATGACAGTGACGAGCTACATGGCTGCGATTGCCGCCGCGACTGCTCTGTGGGTTGCAGTGCCCGAAGAGTGGCTGCCGATCGGCTGGCTCGCATTATTTCTCCCGCTCGCAATTCTTGCGCTGCGTCTTCGCGCATTCTCGCTCCTGCTCCAGGGCGATCTTCTTTCGCTTACCGCAGCAGGCGTTTTGGTCTTCCATCACGTTGCGCCGCTGGCCTCGTTCCGGCTGAATTTCCCCGATCCCAGCCGTCATCCGGTAGAGACCGCTGTCCTTGGACTTGCCGCGCTTGCGTTTTGGATTCGAGGCGAACTGCTTCCGCGCGCATTCCCGAATTCCGGCACCGATGCCGAGGCGAACTCCAACCTCGCAACATGGCAGGCCTTCATATTGCCCGCGGCCAGTTGCCTGGGCTCTGCATCCGCTGCCGCTGCGCTGTGGACGGTGCTGCCGACGCCCTGGATTGTGGTGGGCTGGCTCGCCCTAGCCGTGTTGCTCGGGTCTTTGGCCGATAGAGCCAAGTCCGCAGTGCTCGCATTTGAGGCCGACCTTCTGGCATTGGCCGCAGTGGTGGGCTGGTTTCCCTGGGATTTGTGGAGTGGCGATCCGGGCTGGTGGGCGCGCGAGGTACCGGAACTCGTCACGGTTGCGCTTCTCTATGCGGGAATGGTGCGAAAAAAAGCCCCGGAAGGCTTGCATGCTCCGGGCGGCGGCGCTTACTCCTGGGTTGCGTCGGCGCTGCTCGGGATTGCTGCCTGGGATCTGTCACCGAGCTTGTATCTCGCGGTGATTTGGGTTGCGTTGGGCGTAGCGCTGTTTGAGGTGGGCCGGCTGACGGCCAAGGCTGCACTGCGCTGGCAAGGATTCGTGTTCGCAGGCCTTGCGTTTGCCCAGTGCATCTTCTTCGATATTGATTCAGGCGGACCGGCTGCGGCGGTCAGCAATCCCAAATTCAGCTTTGTGAACTCCGCGTTGCTGGAAGTGCTGGTACTCGCAGGGGCGGGTTGGCTGTTCCTGGAACAAACGATGAACCGGGAACGCATCGGTAAAGGCGAGCACATTGCCGGCACGATCACCGATGGACTGGGAACACTCGTCATTGCAGTGTGGTTCGCATTCCGCTTTCCGTCCACGTGGGTTCCGGTGCCGAATGGCGCCGTGTGGGTGACCGTGTTGTGGGCAGCTATGGCGGCCCTGCTGATGGCTCTGGCATGGCTGATGCGCCTCCGCGCCTTCGTGGTCTGGGCCATCCTACTGGGCGTGGCCGTGGCGATTCGCGGCCTCTTTCTCGATCTTGCCGACACAACGCCGGTGGGATTCTGGCAGGGACCACTGTTCCACTTGGGAGTGGCCGCACTGATTCTGCTCGCCGCGCTTGCCTTCGCCTTTCAGTTGCGCAAGACAGCGTTTTGGGAGGGCGGATCTATCCAATTGCCTGCTGAAATTGTCACTGCGTTGCGCCGCTCCGATCAGTGGTTCTTCTTTACTCCCTTTGGCCTGGTGGTTGTGGCTCTGGCTGTGAAGCTTAGCTCCGGCCACATTACCGTCGCGTGGAGCCTAGTGGGCGTCGTGGTGTTTCTGTTTGCGCTTGCGGTGGGCGAACGTAGCTATCGGCTCGCAGGTTTAACGCTGTTGCTATTGAGCGTGACCAAGATCATCTTGATGGATTTTTGGACACTCTCTCTCCCCGATGAAATCATGACCCTGATTGTGATGGGGCTGGCGCTTGTGGGGGTCTCATTCCTCTATATCCGATTCGGTACAGTGATTCGCAGGTATCTTTGATCAGGCCAGCGTTCTGGTGCAATTGAACTACGCATTGGCTCTGAAGCTTTCATAGCGCAAACCTCGCGGCGCTACGCGCCAATTTTCATGAACAACTCCGCGCCCGGTTCCGGGTTTCTTCCTGTACGGCCGGGCGCGCATGCCTGCCGGTGGAGGGAATGATGGGGACGGCAGCGTTGAATGGATTGGCGATAATGCGTCTGGGCGCTTTCCGGCTGATGCACAGCGGGGCTCGCGACGGATTTGGGTTTCTGCTGATCGGATTGGTGGCGATTGGCGTGGCGATCTGGGCGGTTGTGCGATCGGAGCGCAAGGAAACAGCGAAGAGCTAATTTCGTTGCGAGCGGCGGTGGGCTCGCCAGAAAGAGCTGATGCCGAGGTAGAGAAACACCAGCGCCAAGCCGGTGAACACGAGAAACCTCCAATGGTTCGGCCCATGGGCGTAGCTGGCGCGGGCAGGCCAAATTCCCCGCCATACAAAAACCGGCACAAAGATCAGAAAAAAAACGCCGGTAACCTCGAGCCAGAGGATTCCACCCACGCGGCGGAAGGGACGCAAAAAACCGCCTACGCCGCGATTCACGGATTGCCCGGCCTGAATCGTCGCGCGCGATGCCGTCTGTACCGCTGCGGCGCGGTTCCGTTCGCCGGAGTCTGCAACTGACGCTGCTTGATGCACTTGAGGAGCTGCGGCTGCGAGCTGCACTTGAGCTGCCAGTCGCTGCCCAGCCACGCGCCCGGCGACGCGTACTCCGATGCCTAGAGCGCGGCCAATCATGCGAGGTCTCATACCGTTTATCATGGTAGCAGCGGCCTTTCATGCTTCGCGCCATAGCAGCGGTTCCCGGTTGCTCTCAAACGGGATTGGCAGTAAGGTAGAAAGAATCCAAGCCGCCACCCACATGCTTTCAGATGTGGAGTTGCCGCTCGTGGAGGTTACCGTGACATCCCGACTGCGCGAATTGATTCAGCAACTGGGCGAGGCTATCCATGAGTCGGTCATTGAGAGCGACCAGATTGCTGGCGTGGTGCAGGATATCCGCAAGCAGGGCTTTGACGTGCTGCTGATGCTGGAGGCGACGATCGGACTGAACGAAGTCGCCGCGGCGCAGGCCAAGAAGGGTGCGGCGGGTGAGTCAGCGGCCGAGGCGAGCGCGGACCCGGGCACTTTCACGCCGAACGATCTGCACTTTCTGCGCTCACTGCGCATTTCGGTCGAAGGTGAAATGGACGAAACCGGAACCGACGTGAAGTGAGTGCCTTGGATGGGCCGGAGCGAAGACGCAGCCGACCGCTGGTCTGCAACAAGCACCACATTCCCAAGAAAATATAGAGACAATTGTGGCGCGGCGATAGAGCAACCACCGATTCGCGCCGCAGCCGGCGATTGACCCCACTTACACGGCTTGCTAAGATAGGAGTGCGGGGTGGAGCAGCCCGGTAGCTCGTTGGGCTCATAACCCAAAGGTCGTAGGTTCAAATCCTACCCCCGCAACCAATCCTTTCAATCAGTTACGAAGACTGCTTCCTTCGGACAAACTCCCAAAAACTCCCAATAAGGAAAATCGACGTTTAGGCGCTCGCCTGCACTGGTTTGAGCACCATCTCGACAACCTTCCCATTCGCTTCTCTCTTCGACGACGACATGGCCTGTCCATAGATGTTCATCGTCGTCTGGATGGACGCATGACGCATCAATTCCTGCTGCACTTTCATTGGCGCTCCGGTCTCGTCCAGCCACGAACGATAAGTGTGGCGGAACGTATGCCAACCGATCGTCGCGTACCTTCCAGCGGCAACCCGTCGCTCGTCGTGAATCGCGAGCCGTTGGCCGTTGGGGGTGAGCTGAGCCTGCCGGCACCAAACTCCGACATCGGCACCGCACTTCGGACACGCCGCAAGACAGCAACCGGCGGGCCGGAGGTGCCGCTTTTGAATCGACGTGGGAAAGTACGGTTGCTCTGTAATCGGGTTGGCAAAGAGCCAGCCTTCTTCCGTCGGCACGGTCTCCTTGGTCCCTCCCAATACGATCTCGGTCAATGAAGGGTGCAATGGAACGTAGTCCTGGGAGTATTCGGTTTTGACGTCATCCACTCGCCCGTCTACGAAACTACGTTGAACGAGCAGTTGGTTCTTCTCAAAATCGAAGTCGTCCCATTGAAGCGCCGCAATCTCGCTCACGCGAAGACCGAGGCATTGGGCGATATACACCATCGTGCGGTACGGCTCTTTGAGAAGCGCAACGACGGTTTCAAACTGTTCCACAGTCAAAACGATGGGGCGCTGACGGCGCTTGCTGCCGCCCTTGATGCGTACCAACGCAATCGGGTTTCTCTTATCTGTGAACAGCTCCCAGCGCGTTGCACACTCAAACATCAAGTGCATCACGCTTCGGATATGGGTCTTGGACTTCGGAGCCATAGGGAGCTTCTTCAACCAATCCTCGACCGCCATCGGGCGGACATGGTCGAGCAGATAATCACCCCAGCGCGGCTTGAGATAGTTCTTGATATTCGACCGATAGGATCTTGAGGTTGAGTGCCGTTCCGGCAACTCTTCTTCAAGGTAGCGATCGCATATCGCGCCGAACGTCACCACGGCCATGCGCTGCTGTGGGGTTTCTGAATTGAGTTTTAGGAGAAGAGCTTCAACTGCCTTTTGCGCGAGAGCCTTGGTTCCATACTTCTCAACGGTGCCCACAGTGGCGGTTCTACGCTCACGTGTGCCATTCTCCGTCGATTCGTAGTACCGAAACTCCCAGGCGTCTGAACCCTTCGCCCGCTTCTTGCGTGTAAGACTTCCAAATTGATAACGTGCACGCTCCATCAAGGTTCCTTTCCCTGACTTCACGGCACAGATGGCTGACTTAAGCGTAGCTGAGTAGGGCGCTCAAAACCAGCGGAAATCGTGCCGAAAAGCACTCTGGCCGAGCTAGCTTGCAATGCTGTGGTCTTCTACCCAGTCCTGGATTGCGGAAGGAACGAAGCGCCAAAGTTTACCGACACGGACCCCCGCGATCTCGCCTCGGTTCACCATGCGTTGCAATGTGCGCGGATGAACCCCGAGAAATTCTGCAGCTTGATTGCTATTGAGCAATCGCTCTGCGCCGCGGCCGAGAACAGGGGATGTGGCGCCTACTGAAGCAACGGGTTTTCGCATTTCCGGCATTGCATTTACCCCCAGATGTCAGGGTTTCCTGCCTGACATGCATTGACCGAACTGACATCGAAGCGGGGGCGCTTGAGCTTCAAATCGTAACGGCATTACCCACGCCAACGTGGATATACGATTGCCGGATCAGTTCGGGAAAGTCCAATTCCAATGCGGAAGTCCGTTATGCGATTTCCGAATAACGCATCTGGGGTTGCCCAAATGCAAACCCATTTTGTCGAGTCGCATCTCACTAATTACGGGGTATCTGGCACCAGATCGGGCCTTGTAGGGGAATGTATGTAGATCTGCCTCTGGGCCCGTTTTGAAAAGAGGAATGTTCCTGCAACAGCGCCTCTCCGGATTTCTCTCAGTGGAGCGTCACGCGGAGACCGGACATGACACGTAACCTACTCAACCTCATTCAATCTGCCATCGCCCTAACCGAAAGCCTAAGCTTTTCCCGAGCGGCGAGAATGCGCCACATTAGCCAACCGACGCTTACGAAACAGGTAGCCGCTTTGGAGGATTGGATCGGTGTTCCGCTGTTTGAAAGAGATCATCAGAGCGTGGCCATCAACGAAGCAGGCAAGGCATTCATAGAGGAAGCTCGTCTATCGGTCCTACACTTCGACAGAGCGGTGCAGGCGGCGCGAGCTGCTACCCACAATTCGGAAACGATCCTCAATATAGGGCGGTCGCCCCACGCTGATCCGTTCTTGGTTTCGACTTTGCTTTCGATTCGCTTGCCGCTATTCCCCAAGCTCAAGGTAGAGATGTCGAGCCGATTCTCGTGCGATCTTGTGCATGATGTTGCGGCCGGGTTGCTGGACCTTGCGATTGCCATTGAGCCTCCACTTTCCCCTCTGTTGTCCGCAACGAAGGTTGCCGAAAATCCTTTCTATATCGTCATGTCAAAAGATCATGAGTCGGCAGCTCACGAAGCTATCTCGTTTGCACAGCTCGACGGCAAAGAATGGGTGCTTTTTGAACGCCGTACCCACCCATCCCTATACGACTCGATCTTGCGCACAGCACATTCCAAAGGAGTCATGCCGGCTCAAATCCACCATGTCATGACGGCAGAGGAGGCGTTTCCGGTCCTCACCCATGGCCGCGCAATGGCATTTCTACCTAAATCGGGAGCCCTCCGGATCGCGCGAGACCGAATCACGTTGCGCCCTCTCGCTGAAGACGCCCTATTGCTGAAAACGTATATCACCGCCCGGTCCGACAATAAGTCGAAGATCGCGAGTGAATTCATGAGGATGTTCGTCAGAAAAATCTCCCAGTTCAACGTGGTCAAGCAAATGGCCCTTCCGATCAACGCCTAACGAGGTGACAGCGTCAGACGCTGTCACTGTCTTCGGGAATGATGTGAATGTTGATGGGACCTGACCATCCACAATTCGCACACGTAATGATGCCCGCGACAATTGCTTCGTATGGAATATCGTCACTTTTGACGACGTGACCACACTGCGGGCATCGGTGTGCGTGTTCCCAGTGGAGGTGATCATGCTCGGTATGAGGAGATGGCATAGGGACTCGGTTTTGAAACTCGGCGATAACGATGTCCAAAATGGAAACGACGCGGGATATGCGCGCCGTCCACAGCTCTTGTCTATCCCTTCAGCTGGCTCGTGAATCTCTCAATCTCTTTAGCTAGCTGTAATGGTTCGTCGATTGGCATCAAGTGACCACTTCCCTTGATGATCTTGAGTTGGGCGTGCGGGAGGTAGGCCAGGACTTCGGTCTTGTGTCGTTCGATTGAATCGACCTGGTCGAGTTCGCCTGCCAACAGTACCGTTGGAACGTTGATCTTGGCGACCTCGGGCGAGATGTCTTCAAGTATTGACTCCATCGGGTATGCCATCGTCGCTTCGCGAGAGCCAGACATACTGTCTTCGACAATCTGCTCCAATATCTCTGGCGCAGGCGGACGAGCGGTCAAGCGACCGCTGCCAATGGCCTTGAGGACGTTCTCCCGATTGTCGTAGGCATGGAGCTGCTGTAGACGCATCTCGTCAGGATTGTGCCGAGGCGTTGGTTGAGCAGGAGCGACCAGAATGAGGCCTAAGAGGCCCTCCGGCCTTCTCGATGCGATGAGCTGCGCGACCTTGCCTCCCATGGAATGCCCAACCAGGACGTATTGTCTGATTCCCAGCGTTTTGACCAGTGAGAGAGCCTCGTCCGCAAGGTCTGCCATTTTGTAGCCAGCTAAGGCCTTGTCGGACTTTCCCCAGCCACGCGCGTCATAGGCCACTGTCTTGAATTGTCCCTCAAGCTCGGCAGTAACCTTGCGCCAGGTGCGTGAAGTTCCACCCCAGTAGTGGAGGAATACAAGGGCCGGCTCCGCCGTCCCTTGCACCTCCGTATGGATGGAGCGTCCCTCGATTTGATAATTCATGTTGTCTCCTTCATTGGCTGCGCCGATACGTGTGCGGAATTCGGTGATCGGGAGGTCGTCTATTCGGAAAATGGTGCATTCGCGACGACGTCGGCAAAGTTGGGGTGCGTGTACCCCTCGACATATCGAACGCCGAAGTCCCTAACGATGTTGTCAAAGGTGGTCGCCGGCTTCTGGCGAGCGATGTTGCAAAGGCACTCTTTGAGTCCGTTCTTGAGTCCCAGCCGCGGAAATTCTGCCAGGATCGCGCCCTGTTTGTCCTCCGGAATTCGATCGAGCCCCGCCCCCAGAACATCCACCGTTATTCCCGAATGAGTCAAAACAACTTCGGGCTCTTTGTGAAGAGCGATGGATCGGGTGGTGTGAAGCGCGATGGCATCCCAAACAAGTTGAATCTGCTGTGTCGAGATGCCTCGACCCTTCAGAAACGAGCGCGCCGCATTCGCGCCATCTACCTCAAAACGACTGTCCGCCGCATAGCGCTGAGTCAAGCCCAAATCATGCAAGATTGTGGCTACTGCCAACAATTCGGGATCCGGAGCACGCTCAGCTCCTTCTGAAAGCAGCACGCCAAATAGCCAAGAGCGCATCACATGGTTGTGAAGAAATGGCTCCGATTCACTTCGTGACAAATCAATCGCATCGCGGACCAGAATTGTGTCGGGTACCTTGATTCCTGCAAAAAACATCCTCTACCTCTTTCGGTTGTCATATAGTTCGTCGGCGGCGGGCGATAGACTTCTCGCTCCGCCGATGCGTTCATGCAGAGCTTTGTCTTCAATACCCAACGGTGAATCGGTCGCGCGGGTGCTTCGGCTGTTCCAACTCGTCCACGAGTGCAATCGCAAAATCTTCCATGGAAATGTGGCTTTGACCGTCAGCACCCACCAGAAGTTGGTCTTTGCCGAGGCGAAACTTTCCCGTGCGTTCACCAGGTACAAAAAACAAACAGGGCGATAAGAACGTCCAATCGAGTTCCTTCTCCTCACGCAAAACATCCAGGAACTTCACACCTGCGAGCGTCTCGGGCTTGTATTCGGGGGGAAAGTCTGGAGAGTTCACCAGGGTGAGCCCAGGCGCGACCTCCAAGCTTCCGGCTCCTCCGACAACAAGCAATCGGGACACCTTCGCGGCCTTAGTTGCGGCGATGACTTTCGCGGGATCGGTGCTAAGGAACTTCACGCTGTGGATCACGGCATCGTGCCCAGCAAGCAGAGCGGCGAGGGCGCCCTCGTTTTGCACATCCCCTGCGACGGGATTCACACCGTCCTGCCGATCGAGCTTTTCAGGGTGGCGAGCGATTGCGGTTACCTGATGCCCGCGAAACCGTAGTTCTGAAATGAGGCGAGTTCCGACGTTTCCTGTTGCTCCTATTAATGCGATCTTCATTGGGTTCTCCTTCTAAGCTGTGGTTTGTCATTCACATTGAAGACATTGCGTCAATGGGCGTGTTTTCCCGATTCCTCATGCGTTTCCAAATCGGCGCTCACAAAACAAACAGAATATTCTGTTCGTACAAATAGGATGCTCTGTTTGTTACAATGGTTCAGAAAATATGGAATACGACAAAGGAAAACTTTCACGCGAACAGATCATCCAAGCCGGCGCGGCAGTTGTGCTCGCCAAAGGCTTCGCGGCGACGACGATGGCAGACCTTTCGCATGCCGCAAATACCAGCTCCGGCAAGCTCACACATCATTTCCCAACGAAGGCCAGTCTTTTCGAAGCGATATACGAAAATCTGATGACGCATTTCGAGTCAGGCCCCTTGGCAGCGCTAGCGGATGCCTCGCGACCACCCCGGGACCGAGTCGACGGATTTCTAAACGGCTTGTACCTCCTTTACGCGATGCTGCAAGACCCTATTGGCTGCCCTGTAGGCCACGCAGCGGGTGATTCGGAAGGAGTGCCGGCCGCCATGAAGAAGGAGGCTTTCAAATTGCTTCAGCGGATCACCAGTCTCCTTGAAACGACGTTCCGTGATTTGGGACAGCCTCCAGCGATCGCTCAGGCGAAGGCGGATCTCTTCGTCAATTCGTGGCAGGGGGCCATAGTGGTCGCTCGTGCGGGCGGCGGGCTGAAACACCTCCGCAAAGTCTTCCGCGATCTCAAAGAGATGGTTGATCTTTCCTAATAATTCGAGTCCGTCTTGGTTCAAGTCCCGCGAATCGTTGATCGGCTATTCGGAAAATGGCGCATTGGCCACGAGATCGGCAAAATTCGGAGGCGCGAACCCCTCGACGTAGCGAACGCCGAAATCTCTGAGGATGTTGTCCAGGGTGGTCATCGGCTTCTTGCGAACGACGCTGCAAAGGCATTCCTTGAATTGATCCTTGAAGGCCAACCGTATTGGCAATCGCCTGTTCTTTGCGCTGCTTCTCCTGTTCGGCCTTCCACTTCACATCGTCTCGGCTCGTAGGCTGCTTCGGATGATGTACCGGGCAGGTCGGGTTCGCGCATACCTTGTGAATGGTGCCCACGTCCTCGCCTTCCGTGATGATGGCCTCGGTTGTGAACTTGCATTCCTTGAACTCGGGACGCTTGGCCTCTTCCTTATCCTTCGGCCTGTCGTCTCGAATGGCGGTGTATTTGTTGCGCGGCAGCACAGCGCTACCTTCCTGTTGCGCTCCGTAGGTGGTGCTGATTTGCACCAACGCAGGTTTCGCAGCGATGGTCTTGGCAAGGTGTGCGGACACTTTGGCCTGATAGCAGGCCGGGTCGGTGCACTGATCGGCCTCTCTGCCCAGGTCGTCGCCAAA
>JBEKPD010000021.1:0-65916 GCA_049521075.1 Occallatibacter sp. | reverse complement strand
GAACCTGGTAGACCCAGACACGGCTCACTTCCAGACGCCGCGCAATCGCCGTCGGTCTTTCGCCACGCTCCAACGCCCACAACACGCGCTCCCGCAGGTCTTGTGAATACGATTGCATCCTGTTGTATATACTTAAATTAGAAGTAATCTAGCACGTTGGCCACAGCGGCGAACTGCGTGCTAAAAATATTTCCATCATGCAGTTACGACTAGATACACACGCATACGCACCTGCCCTTGAGAAGGCCGCAAAGGAGTTCCGGAGGCTCTGGCTGGATCACATTTTGTAGCGGCCGAGGTCTTCGTCGTTCAAGCCCTCGAGCCACCCGCGCAACTGCTCGGCAGTTGGCCCTTCGGGAGGGCCGCTGGTGTTGAGTTTGGCGGTTTCCATAACCTTTTCTGCCACATAGATCGGGCAGTCGGCGCGTAACGCGAGCGCAATAGCATCGGAAGGTCGCGCGTCGATGGTGACCTGCTCGCCGCCTTGTCGCAGCCACAGAACCGCATAAAATGTATCTTCTCTAAGTTCCGTAATTACAACGCGCTCCAGCTGCGAGTTGAGGTTCTGGATGAGGTTGCGCGCAAGATCGTGCGTCATGGGCCGAGATGCACTCATCTTCTCGATCTCCAGCGCGATTGCGTTGGCCTCAAAGATGCCCACCCAGATGGGCATGACCGCATCAGAGCCCACATCCTTCAGGACGACGATCGGCATGTTGGTCGACGGGTCCATCATCAGACCGCGAATCCGAACTTCTATTTCCATCAGTTCCCTCTTGAAGAACCTTTGCAATCTTAGACGGGCAGGCCGACTAGACTGTTGGGAAACGCTCCGGTTACTTTGACACGAAGATAACTGCCCGGCGCCGGCGCGATGAGTTGAGCCCATTCTATATTGACCGGCTTGTTCTGACTGCTGCGGCCCGTGATCTGCCGCCGGCTCGGATTGATCCCTTCCACCATCACTTCAAGAATCCCTCCGATGTGCCTGGAATAATTGATTCTTTGTATCTCCCTCTGCCGCTCAAGGAGCGCTTGAAGCCGCAGAGCCTTCTCGGATTCTGGGATGGAATCGATCATCACCAAGGCCGGCGTATTGGGTCGCGCCGAATACTTGAAAGCGAAGACGCAATCGTATTGCACCTCGGCAAGCAGGTCCATGGTTTGAATAAAGTCATCCGCCGTTTCGCCCGGGAAGCCGACAATAATGTCGGTCGATAGCGAGATTGGCCGCTTGGCTGCTTTGATCCATGCGATACGTTCGAGATACCACTCCGGCGTATATTCGCGGGCCATACCAGCGAGTATGCGCGCTGAGCCAGACTGCACCGGGAGGTGCACATGGTCGCAAAGTGTAGGCACCTGCTCGATGACGTCGACAATGTCTCGCGTAAAGTCGCGGGGATGACTCGTGGTGAAACGTACTCGCCGGATGCTGGGCACCTGGCCAACAGCCGCCAGCAGTTCCGCGAAACTGCATTTCCCTTCCGGGTCGCGGTAACTGTTTACGTTCTGGCCCAAAAGCTGAATTTCGGAGTATCCAAGGTCGGCGATGCGCCGCGCCTCGCTGAGCACCGAAGAAGAACTCCGGCTGCGCTCCTTGCCGCGGGTGTAGGGTACGACGCAGTAGGAGCAGAACTTATCGCAGCCTTCGATGATGGTGATGTACGCGCGGTAGGGATTCAGGCGGGCCGTGAACTCGGTTTCGAAGGTCTCGTCGCTCTGGCGGTCGTCGAGGCCGGTGATGCGGCTTTCGCCTGCCTCAAGCCGGCTGAGCATCTCGGGCAATTTGCGGTACGAAGCCGAACCCGACACCAGAGAAACATACGGTGCACGGTCGAAGATCTTCTCGCCTTCCTGCTGGGCCACACAGCCCAATACGCCAAAGCGTTTGCCTTCCTTGTGGAGCTTTTTGTAATCGTTCAGACGATTGAAGACCTTTTGCTCCGCCTTATCGCGAATGGAGCAAGTGTTGTAGAGGATCAGGCCTGCATCTTCTTCAGCCTCGACCTGCCGGTAACCCTGCTGGCGAAGGGTGCCGATCACCTTCTCGGAGTCATGGGCGTTCATCTGGCAGCCGAAGGTCTCCAAATAGAATGTTTTTTCTGCTGCCATAGACTTCCTCAGTATACGTTGATTCGAATTCTCCGGCGAAGCTGACTGCGTGCATGCGCCATAAGTTGGAATGCGAGCGCGAGATCATTCACGCAGCAATTTAAAGGCGTGCGTCCACTCGTTTTTCGTGAATCCCGGGATGCACCACAACATGCACAGCGGCTCAATGGCGCGAGCCGCTTCCACCGCGCCCATGTCCGCTGTTTCCCAGCCAAACTGATCCAGAATCTTTGCCGCGGTAGCCTTAGCGCCCGCATCGTTGCCGCAGATGAACATCGTCGGTTTTCCGTCTTTGAATGCCGGATTTACCATCTGCGGAGCGCCCACGGAATTGAACGCCTTGACGAAATGCACTTTCGGGAACTCGCGTTGCAGACGCTCCACCAACGATTCATCCAGCGTGGTAAAGAACTTGAGGACGCCGTTCACAGGAGGCGCATCGGCAATAGGGTTACAGGCATCCATTACGAGTTTTCCATCCAGATTGGCGCTTCCCGCCGCGCGCAAGACATCGCCTGCGACCGAACCTTTCACCGCAAGCACGACGACTTGGCCAAAAGCCGCCGTCTCGCCGAAGCTGCCAACCTTCGCCTTGGGGTTGTCGCGGTGCCATTCTGCCAGCTTAGCCGGGTTGCGGGTTCCGATTGTGGTTTCGTGGCCATGCTTCAGAAAACCGGCCGCCAGCGTTTGTGCTACTTCGCCTGAGCCAAGAACTCCAACTTTCATTGTTGTTCCTCCCTTTCACGGATTATTTTCATTGCGAAGCCCGGTGTGGAGATATGCGAGCAGGGTCTCGATCTGCTGCTTGGTCATTTGGTACGCGAAGGATGGCATCATTCCCTTGCCCGCCTGTACCACGCGCTCAACTTCTGCATCGGTGGCGGGAGCTCCGTCCGGAAGTGTCTTACGGTTGAACAGGTCGCGCAGGTTCGGTGGAACTTTTTTTAGATGCAAATCGTTTTCTTCGTGGCAGTGCGCGCAGCCCAAGTCGTACACGCGTTTGCCCTCGGCTTGCTGCTGCGTCAGTTGCGGCACCGAATGGCAACCCGCCAGGAGGGTCGCCATCGCAACGGGACAGATCGCCCGGCAGCGCGGTCGCAGGAACACCGTTCGTTAAGCTTTCTCAGTCAATTGATTGTTTACCGAATCGGCGCGATGCCGGTTGACAACCAGCGGCGCGCCTGCGCGCGCTGTCATTCGCACGAGCGCAGTCCTGCGATTGACGTTTGACATGGGGATTTCCTCCTGGGGAAGTTTTGAAGACTGGACAAAATCCAGCACCTTCAGTCTCAGCGGGAACATGCGTCCAGGTCAAGAGAGCCGAAGATTGGAAGTAGTGAATAGGGCGCGAGAAGCAAGTATGCTGAATTCATGCAGCTTCACTCTCACGAACCGCTTACGCCGTTCTCGCACTCGACCCACAACCGTTGCTTTGGATGCGGTGACTGCAATGCATCCGGACTGCGCCTGGAGTTTTTGCTAGCGGCCGACGGCGCCTCGGTGAGCCTTCCGGTTGTGCCGGAAAGCTTTGAAGGCCATCCTGGCTACTTGCACGGCGGAATCATTGCCACGCTTCTCGATGAGGCAATGAGCAAAGCGGTGCGCGCCCTGGCAGAGCCCTCGGTAACAAGGAAGATGGAGATCGAATATCTTCGGCCGGTGCCAAGCGGCACGCGTCTTCGCCTGGAGGGGCGCGTGGTGCGCAGTGAAGGCCGAAAGCACTGGACTGAAGCCGTGATCGTCGATGCGGAAGAGGTCGAGCTGGCGCGCAGCAAGGGCTTGTTCATCGAGATTCAGCCAAAGACGAAAAAATAGGGCGGCCTGATGATGAGACCGCCCTCAAAGAAACTGCGTGCAGATGGGAACAACTCAATGAACCATGTTGATAGTGTCCTGCTCGACTGTGTCGAAGGTGGTCACTGACTTGGCGTTGGCCTCGAATGCTCTTTGCGCAACGATCAAATCGGAAAATTCGGTAGAAATATTGACGTTGGACGCCTCGAGCGCACCACCCTCCATGCTGCCGAGTCCGCCCGCTCCCGAGATTCCGATGGCGGCCGCACCGCTGGCTTGCGTGACCCCATAATCGCCGTTGCCGAGCATGTCCAGCCCCTGGAGATTGGCAACATTAGCAAGGGCGATTTGCCCCACGTTTTGCTGCTGGCCATTGGAGTAGGTGACACTGACGGTTCCGTCGGAACCCACGGCGAAGCTCTCATACTCGCCGGTCGGATAGCCATTCTGGATGGTTCCCGAGGCCGCAGAAGCTGTGTCTTCCTGGCCGATCGAAGGAGTTCCGCTCGCCCCGAGGATGTTCCAGGTCATCCCCAGAGCAGCCGCGCCGTCGGAGAACCCGCCAAAGGTAATGCCGCTAACGTTCGCGGCCGGGCTCGCCAGATTGCCGCTGGAGTCGAATGTCATGATGCCGCTGGCGTTGGCTGAGGCCACTGTATCCTGAACCACGTTGCCAGCCGTGGTCAGGTTAGCGCCGGTGATGGTCAACACGCCATTAGTGTCTGCGACCGTGACGCCGCCGATGCCCGCATCGTTCACGGCCGTTTGCAAATCCGTAGCATATTTCGATACCAATTCGTTGGCGGTTATGGTGGGCGCAGTGATGGTGGCTGTGCTGCCGGTTCCCGTGAGTCCCGTGATAGTCAGGTTACTGGTCGGATCGACGGTTGTCAGCACGCCGCCGCTCGACCCGAATGCATAAGTATCCGAAGTCGCCTGCACATCCTGGACCATGTTATTGGTGGTCGTCATGTACGCGGGGCCGGTAAGGGTCACCTGCCCCCCCTGGGAGGATACTTGCACGCCGACAAGCGGAATATTAGCACCACCGGCATTGTCGATTTGCGTCTGCAGCGCTTTGACGTAGTTGCCGATCGACATGTTTGCGGTCATGGTTGGCAGGGTTGTGGTAACACTAGTGCCGGCTGGTGTCTCTCCGGTAATGGTGAATTTGGTCCCCGAATCGACAGTGGCGCTTGGATTGAAGTTGTAAATCGTCGTATTTGCCGGCAGATCTTCGCTAAGGGTGGTATTCCCGGTAGAGAAGTTGGCGCCCTGAATGCTCATCTGGTTGGTTCCGATGGGCGCTACCGACACGTTGACCATCCCTGAGGTGGCGAGGAGGCCGCTCAACGAAGTTATATAGCTGCTCAGCGATTCGCCGTTTGAAAGCCCAGCAACCTGAATGCTTGCGGGCGTGCCGTCAGCCTTCTGCCCTGTAATTGTGAGAGTCGAATTGGCATTCACCGTGCCGCCGGTATTGAAGGTGTAAACGTTTGAAGTTCCGACGATGTCTGATTTCAGTGTGCTGGCTGCGTTCATGGCGGTAGCCTCCGCGGTGGGCGCGGTAATGGTGAGTACACCGCCGACATTGTTGCAGGTCACGCCCGTAAACGCCCCTCCCACGTTGGCAGTGATCGCATTATTAATCTGCAGCGCAAAGGTAGCTAGCGATTGGGGGCCACCGGGAGGGTTAGGAGGTGTAAACGTGGTTCCGTCGAGGGTGAGACTTGTGGCGGCATCGACGTTGTTGACGACAGCACCATTGGTGCCAAAGTTCCAGTTGTAGGTCGTCGTCCCAAGGGCAACATCAGTCGTTGATGACGGCGTGAGAAGAGTCCCAGGGGAATTAACCGCTCCAGTTACCGCCGTCAGAGGCTCGGTCACGGTTGTCGTAGTGGATGGAGTCGAACCCACGTTCAGGACCGCCGGCGTCGCGTTTGGGGCATTCAAGACAGGCAGCGTATCGGGCACTGTGATGTTGTAGGACCACGTGTTGGTTGCGGTCTTGGTGAAATTCACAGTGGCTTCGTAACTATTGCCAAGCGAGTCGTAGATTTTTATCTGCGCCGGAAATGAGGTGCCTACAGTAGCGGACGAATCCAGGTTGGCAGTCATTCCAAAGCTGCTCGTGGCCAGCGGTTGCTGCACCTGGCCGATCGGGATGTTGATCGCCGTCAGCGGAGCGGCGGTATTCACCACGCCGTTGGCCGCCGGAAACCCCATGACGTTATAGCCGTTTGTCGTGGTCAGGTTGCCATTCGAAGCCGTTTGAAAATCGCCCGCCCGCGTGAGATATTGCTGTTCCCCATCATCGACGACGAAGAAGCCGTTGCCCTGCAGTGCCACGTCGGAAGCAACGCCGGTCGAATTCGGCGTGCCGGCCGTAAAGTTTGTCTCGTTCGACGCCACCTTCACGCCCGCTCCCACCTGGATCGAGTCGCCGGCGCCTGTGGTGCCGACCTGCTGATAGAAGAGATCGGAAAAATTCGTTGATTGCGCCTTGAAGGCCGTTGTGTTCATGTTGGAAAGATCGTTCGCAATGGTGTTCAAAGCTGTGGAGTCGGACTCGAGCCCTGTCAGCGGAATTGAGAAACTTGCCATGGTTCATCTCCTCGTTACATGAATTGCAGTTACGCCAGGCGGTGTGCCAGGCAAATTCATTGATTAGCAGGCGAATTTGACCCTAGTGAGGCCAAATGCGTTCGTCCAGCTAGTGCGTGCCCCACGCGTTGCGCCGCAGGATTGGCATTGGGAGCGCTTAAATTGCCCGACATGAAGCTCGCGGAATTCGAATTGGAAGCGACAGCGCCAGGCGCCGTGGCAAGCGGCGATGTAGCCGCGGATGGCGATGCTCCGGGATTGGCCGTACCTGCCGCTCTAGTCACGACAGGGTTCGCGCCAGTGCCGGTGGAACTCGGTGTGCTGTCCGTGGTCAGCGTCTGGTTGATGTCAATGAGCTGCTCCAGGCTATTCACATTGACAAGCTGGTTGATGTACTCATTCGGATCCGTGTTCGCGGTCGGGTCCTGATTCTGCATCTCGGTTACCAGCAAGGTAAGGAAGTCGTTGGCCGAGATGGTGGCCGAACTGCTGCTCGAGTCGCTCGAACTGCTGGTGCTGCTTGTACTACCCGTGCTGGGCGTGGAGCTTGCCGCAGGCGTCGCCGCGTTGTGCGTCAGCACCTGGCCTGGCGTTGTCTGGTGATTCAAGATTCCTGCTAAGGTTGCCATCTTCCCTCCCTGTTTCTCTCATGCGAGACGCGCCCCGTTCATGCCATAACGGAAATGTGCGTGCCGAGCATGTCTCCTGCGTGTGTAAGCGAGTTCGAAACCCCGCCGTCTGCCGTCGACGCCGGAACCGTGATGCGCGGCGCCCGCGGCGTGGTGACTTGCGGACTGGCTTGCGATTCCTGCGATGCGCTGCCCTGAGTGTTGCCTTCAGCACCCTGTTGCATGTTCTGGCCCGAACCGTTTTCGAGCCCATAACCGCTCGCTGAGGCCATCGACAGCGAGGCTACAGACGCTTGCTGTTCCTCCAGGTGTGAACTGAGTCCGGCAAGGTGCCCGCTCAGTGTCTGAGCCGCATCTGCGGAACTCGGCACAAGAGTGGCGTGAACTCCGCCCCCGTTGAGGTCGGCGCGCACGCCTATCCATCCCAGAGCGGGATCCTGGAAGCCCGCCTCCGCGTGCTGGCCTCCCGCGTGAGTCCATGTAGGAGATCCCAGCGATGTTCCCTGCGACGTTCCTTGATCGAGCGCAGAGAATGTGTCCGAGGCGGAGGTTGCTGCGGAAGTTGCTGCGGCAGTTTGAGAATGGTTCGCTGCCAACGTCGCGGACACATGCGTGGCTGCCGAATTGCGCAGCCCAGCGGATGCGTCGTCCACAAGTGCCGTTTGTGCTGGGACTACGGGCGTCGCGGTGGAGCTGGTTTCTTGAGCCGTGCCGCGAGATGCCCCGCGAGACGCCGTATGTTCCACTGATTGCCTCGAAATATCCTGCGCCGTGTCTGAAGCGGTTGCCTGGGGCCCACCGGATGGTGCGACGCTCCCGGCGAGCTCGGACTGCGTGAAGTTGTCCGTCTTTGAGGCCGAAGCGGCGATGCGCGCCGTTGAGGATTCGCGCTGCGCATTGACAGCCGATTTGTCCGAAGAAGCAGACGACGTTATCCCGAGGTTTGCGGCGGGCTCCGAAGCATCGTCTTGAGAAGACTCCAATGTCTCGCGCGCAACATGGCTTTGGTTTGCGCCGCGCTGACCAGATACGGGGCCTGTGCGCATGGCTCGTGCACCGTTGCTCGCTGCTCCGGAGCTGCCGGCGATCCCGGTTGTGAGGGTTCCTGTTCGGTCGATCGCATCTATGTCCGCGCCGGCGAACTGCGCGGTTCCCGAAGTATGCGCCAAATCCCAGCCCGAGAGTGCAGAGGTCGATGCAGGCAGAAGAATTGTCTCGCCAGTCTGTGCCTGCCCAGCTTGTGCCTGCATGGATATTTCTGAAGAGACCTGGGCTGGAAAAGGAGACGCCGCAGAGAAAGGCGGCCAACCGGACGCATCGGTTGCAGGCGAGACCGCTGGCGTGCCAGTATTCGCTGCTTGCGCAGGGTCTTTCCGGTTCGGTCGTTGGCTTCGGGACTCAGCGCGATCGCCATCGACTGTAGCGGAACTCGTGGTTGCGTCCGCAACTGTGCTTGCCGTGGGTGTCGCGGTATCTTGCCCGGACTTCCAATGTATGCGGCTTAGTTGCGTTGCGGTTGCTGGCTGACCGGCAGCGCCCTCGATAGACGCATTCGGCTGTGCTGCGAGCCGGGCTTGAATGCTCGAGCTTCCGCCCATCGCGGAGCGCGCAGTTTGCCCATTCTTTAGAGCGAGATCTTCTACCGTCGCGTTCGTTGTGCCGGTCGCGCCTGCTTCTTGAGCTTCCTCGCTCTCGACGCCGTTGGTACCGCGCGAAATTCCGCGCCACGCGTCTACCACCGATTGCCAACTGGAGCGAAAACTAGGCGTTGTGGAAGCCAGGCTGGTCGAGAGATTGCCGCTCGACGGTTTGAACCAGTTCGCGCTCGGTTCCTTGCCAAACTGAGCCGTCGCCAAGGAACTCTGCTCTTGCCCAGCCCGCCCACCTGCTTCGATCAGTGCACCAAGGCCACTACTCACGTTCGCGGTCATACGGCAACGAAGTGCAGACGGCGTGCCAAATGAAGGTTCGAAGGCGTTAGAAGAATGTCAGGGATGGAACTAACTTTCCCGATTAAGAAAGCACTCCTAAAGGGCTACACATTTTCACTCAAGATTTGCTGGTCAGCTGCGACAGGCTGCCTTCGCGAAAATGCGTGTCTTCCGGTCATTCCTCACGCGGCTTCTTTCGAGATGTATCCCGACGATTCAGAAACCAGCTGTCAAGCTCCCGCTGCGCACTCCGCTCTGCCTCAATTCTGTCCTGGGCCTCCGCCTCTTTAATCAATGTTTCGGTCTGTAGCCGCTCGATGCGCTTGCCGAGGAACTCGCTGCGCCGCTCGTTCACGACCTCGTCCGCCTCTACAATGCGCGGCGTGAGAGCTCGAGCGACGCGCGTGCCGGCGCGTGTTTCCTCAAGCCCGGCGATGCGGTCGGTCACTTCGCCGGTGGCGGCGCTAGCCGCAACCAGCCGTCGTCCGCCACGCTCGCGCTCCCTGCTTTGGGTCAATGCCTGTTGCAGCCGTTCAAACTCGGCGCGCGCCAACTCCATCGCCGCGCGACACTCTTCCTCCTGAATTTCGAGAACCTGCAGCAAACGCCGCATGGCGCGGGAGACAGGCACAGCTCACACCTCCGCGGCCAGGGCGGCAAAACGGCGCAGGCAATCGGCCAAGCGGACGCGCTCGTCAGATGTCTGGGCGAGAAAGGCTCGGATGGCGTCGCGTGCGCGCAAAGCGCGGTCGAGATCCGGATCGGCGCCGGGCTTATAGGCTCCGATGCGCACCAAGTCCTCAGATCGGGCATAGATCGCCAGCAGCTTGCGCATGAGCGCTGCATGCTCGCGGTGCGGCCCGGCGGATACCGCCGGCATGAGCCGGCTGATTGAATCCAGCACATGGATGGGAGGGTACCAGCCCTCGGCGGCAAGCGTACGCGAAAGAACAATGTGCCCGTCGAGAAGCGAGCGCACCGCGTCCACCAGTGGATCCTGCTGGTCGTCGCCCTCCATCAGCACGGTATAAAACCCCGTAATCGAGCCGGTCCGGAAGCAGCCGGCACGTTCCAGCAGACGCGCCAGCCGCGTGAAAACCGAAGGCGTATATCCCTTGGCGGTGGGCGGCTCTCCGGCGGCGAGACCGATCTCGCGCGCCGCCATGGCGAAGCGCGTCAGTGAATCGAGAACCAGCAGCACGTGCTTGCCCTGGGCTGCAAAATACTCGGCTAGCGTTGTGGCAGCCAGCGCCGCCCGCATGCGCAAGAGCGGCGACTGGTCGGAAGTGGACACCACCACCACGGAGCGGGCCAGGCCTTCCTTGCCCAGAGAATCGCGAAGAAACTCACCCACCTCGCGGCCACGCTCGCCGACCAGTCCGACGATGGTGACTTCGGCCTCGGTATTGCGCGTCATCATGCCGATGAGTGTGCTTTTGCCTACGCCGGAACCCCCGAAGATTCCAACGCGCTGGCCGCGGCCCACCGTAAGCATCGCATCAATGGCGCGGATGCCGGTTCCTAGCGGCTCGCTAATCGGCACGCGGTCGAGGGGTTGGCGCACCTTGCCGTCCAGAGGCAGCGTCGTCACGGTGGCTGGGGGACGGCCCTCGTCGATGGGTGCACCCTCTGCATTCAAGACGCGGCCCATCAGCGCTGGACCGACTTCGATCTCTGGCCTCGTCCCCAGCGCCCAAACCGGATCGCCAAAGCGGACGCCCTCCGTGGTATCCACGGGCATCGCAAGTACATTCGAACCGCGAAAGCCAATGACCTCGGCCGAGTGCGGCTGCCCCTTGCTGTCTTCGATCTCGCAGCACTCGCCTACCGAGACTGGGGGTCCTGCGGATTCGATGGTCTGGCCTACCGATTCGAGAACCTGACCGCGCCAGCGCCAGGGCTGCCGGGACTCCAGCCGGGAAAAGTAGTGTTCGAGCAACGCCGTCATGCGTGCACCTCGGCCGGCACTGCTTCGTCGGCAGCGCCGGCGGCCGGCTGAGACGTGGACGCATGCGCCGTGCCGGCACGATCGAAAAAGCCGCGCTCGATCTCGCTCAACTGGGCACGAATTCCCAGATCGACAGTTCCCACCTTGCTCTCGATCACGCAGTCGCCCAGCCGCATGCCGTCATCGGCCACAACAACGGGTTTCACAGCCAGTTTGGGCAGGTGCGCAATGGTCTCGCTCCAGAGATCGGCTTCTTTGGCGGGCACGCGCAGCCGAATCTCCGATGTAGTCCCCAAATGCCCCAGTGCAACACGCACCGCACCTGTCAAAAGAAGGGGATCCATCTGCGCTTCACGGCGCAAGATGCGCGCCGCCACGGCCAGCGCCAGACGCACTACCTCCTGCTCAACGGTATTGAGATAGCCATCGCGCTCGCGGCTGAAGTTTTGGACGAGTTCGGCGGCTTGGCGGCGGTGGCGCTCGGTATCTGCGGCCGCAGCCGGAGCCAAGGCCTCGCGTTCGGCACGGCGCCCTTCTTCACGGCCGCGCTCGCGGCCGGCTTCGAAGGAGCGACGCGTCTCCTCGGCGAGGCGCTCTTCGAATTTCGCATTGGCGGCGGGTTCTGCCGCTCGAGTGGGATTCTGCTCGGATTCGGTGGCGGGCTCCTCTCCTGTTTCAGCCCAACCGTCCCAGGCAAGCTGCGGCGGCGCGTTGGGGCAGACGGGGTATTCGAAGCTCTCCACCGTCCTGCTGCCTGCGCCACTGCTCACGGATGCCATGCCTGCTCGAAGCTTGTCCTTCTCGAACGTTGTATTGATCTCGCGACAAGTTCTCGCGGCGTTGCCTATTCCACTCATCGTGTCCGCTACAGCGCTTCCTGAATTGCCGTGCCCCGAGGCTAAGTGGCGTTTTCCTCAACCGGGGCCGCACGGCCAGTTCTTAGTCTCTGGAGTAGAAGCAAATGCCGCCTTTCGCCACCCTCAAAAGGGCACGTGAATCCTGAAACCGGTCTAAGCCATCATCTCGTCACCGGTTTCGAGTTTCAGAACTACCTTGCCTTCGGTTTCGAGGCGGCGCGCCAAGGTCAGAATCTCTTGCTGCGCCTGTGCCACCTCACGCGAACGCACCGGGCCCAGCACCTCCATGTCTTCCTTCAGCATTTCGACTGCGCGCGAGCTCATGGCCTTGAAGATCTGGGCACGCAGGTCCTCATTGGCGCCGCGCAGGGCAAGCGCCAGTTGCCGCTTGTCGACACCGGAGACGATCTCACGAATGGAGGCCGCTGGCACGGTAATCAGATCCTCAAAGGTGAACATCAGATTGCGGATGCTCAGCGCCAGTTCAGGTTGATCCTCTTCGATGGTCTCCAGAATCTTCTTGGCCTCTTCGGCGTTGAGGCGGTTTAGCAAATCCGCGACGGCCTTGAAGCCGGAGTAGCTGCGGCGCGCCGTATCGCCCACGCTCTCTAGGCGACGGTGCAGAATCAGCGCCACCTTCTGTGCCATCTCAGGGGAGAATTGCCGCATCTCCGCCAGCCGCTGCACAGCTACGACCTTGTGGTCTTCGCTCAAGCTGTCGAGCACCGTGGAGGCCCGGCGCGGGTCCAGGTGGGCCAGCACCAGCGCGATGGTCTGAGGATGCTCGGAGTCGAGGAGCTTGCCCAGCTGCTGCGGATCGGTGCGCTGCAGCTTGGCCAGATTGCCCTGGGCCTCTTCCTGCGAACGGCGCATCTCCGCCAGCATATCGTCGGCGCGTTCCTTGCCGAAGGTATCGACCAGCAGCCGCCGCGCGTAGTCCAGGCCGCCATGCACGATGAAGTGATTGGTGTCGAGAAGCTGCCAGAACTCTTCGATTACCTCGGCGGAGAGCTCCGGCGTGATGCCGCGCAGATCGGCCAGCTCTTCGGTGATGTGCTGCACGTCGGCTTCGGGAAGGACGCGCAGGACCTCCTTGGCCAGATCCTCACCCACGGCCAACAGTAAGATCGCCGCCTTGCGCACGCCGGAAAGACCGGCCGTCCTTCGCCGCAGCGCTGGTCCGCTTTCGATTCCCTGCTCTGCCAAGGCTGATTCCTTTCCTCGTCTGCTGCGGCCCCTGCCATGCACCTAGACTTCATTTCGCTCCGGACTCAGTTTCGCCCCAGTTTCGTCCCGTTTTCGGCCCGGCTCTGCTCCAGATCGTCAATCCGAGTGAATCCAACTCTGCAGCAGTCGCGAGCTCTGCGTGGGTTCCTTTTTCAAATGCGTGGTCACTTGCTCAAAAATCTCCTGCGTCCGTTGACGGTCCGGATCGATCTCGTCGGGCTCAGCGGGGTTCAATTGGACTGGCGCCGGGGCAGCCGCAGCCAGCTCGCGGTGCGCAGTAGCCTTCACACTCCCCGTTGTTGCCAGCGCCGAGCCGGCGCGACGGATCGCGGGTCGAAGGCCGAAGGCCACCACCACCAGCAGGCCCGTCAGCAATGCCAAGTACTTGATCAGATTCGGCGAGCCTTCTGCGGTTTTGAGCAATTGTTCGTCAAGAGCCGGCGGGGGCTGAGGGCGATTTTCGTCGAAGGCCAGATCCGCAACCGTGACCACGTCGCCGCGCGCGGTATCGAACCCCACCGCCGCCTGCGCCAGGGCAGTCAAGTTATGCAGCTCATCGGCTGGCCGGGGTTGCCAGACAGCAGCGCGATTCTTGGTTGCGGGCTGCATCAACCGGTCGTTGACCACAATGGCAGCGGTGAGTCTGCGTATGCGGCCGGGGCTATCCACCACATGCCGTACGCTCTTTGAAACCCCGTAGGTTCCGGATTCGGTCTTGGCGGATTGGGGAGCGGAAGTCTCATGCGGATAGACGGGGACTGCCTGGGTATTGGGAGCATTGGAAGCTGCGCCGGGAACTCCGGCTGCGATCTGCTGCGTACCCGTGGTCTGCTCCGTTCGCTCGAGGGACAAGGTGACGGATTTTGAGGGATCGTAATTTTCGTCGCTTTCTTCAGCGGCCTCCGTGTCGTAATCGAGCGTCACCGAGGCGCGCACATTGCCCGCGCCCGTCACCGGCTCAAGCGTCGCGATGAGCTTGTCCTCGAGGGCCTGCTCGGCGCTTAACTGCATGGCTTCGGCGGTCTTTGGGCCCAAAGGAACATTGCCTGCAGCATCCACCAGCACCACGCGGTCCGGCAAGAGGCCGTCTACAGCCGACGCCACCAGATTGCGGATCGCCTCAGGCTCGCCTTCGGCCAGCGTGCGGTGGCGCAGTTTGAGAACTACTGCGGCCTTGGCGGGGCGCTCCTGGTCGCGAAACAGCGAGTCGTGCGACATCACCAGATGCACGCGCGCCGAGGCAACATCGGAGAGCGTACCAATAGTGTGCTCGAGCTCGCCCTCGAGAGCGCGTTGATAATTTACCTGCTCGTCGAACTCCGATCCCACCCAGTTGGGTTTGTCGAAGATCTCGAATCCCAGCCGCCCGCTCTTGACGCCGCCCTTCGACGCGGCGGCCAGCCGGGCCTTGTCCAATAGCGCAGCTGGAACCAGGATGCCGGAGCCGTCGCTCGTGGGCTCAAAGGGAATCTGGGCCTGCGCCAGGGTCTGTTCCATCTGCCGCGCATCGTCCGGATCGAGACCCGCATAGAGCGTGCGCCAATCGGGCCGCAGGCCGTACCACGCCAGCCCGCCGAGCAACGCCACGAGCAGCACGGCCGCTGTCACCGCCGATCGGCGCTGCGCAGCGGCCATCTCGGCCCAACGCACTTGCGCCAGGCCCCATAGCCCGGACCACTTGCCGCCTTTTTGCAGTTGCCCCAATGCCGGCGGAGTCTTCTCCAACTGTGTTCCCGTGGCCATGATGAATAATTCCCGCTACTCTGTCTCGGTTCCCGGATCTCTGCCTGCCCCGCGCTCGACGCTCGGGACCGGCGGCCGGCTCAGAACTGCATGCCCATCACGCTCTGGTAGGCCTGGACGGCCTTGTTGCGCACCGCCAGCACCATTTCGAAGGCCATATCCGCCTTCTGAGTGGCAATCATGGCCCGGTGCACGTCGATTCCGGACCCGGTCATGAGGCCAGTCACAGCTGCCTGCGCCTGCCCCTCCAGCTGATTCACTTGCCCTACAGCGTCGCTAAGCAAATCCGCGAAAGGAGAAGATGCGGTGGGCTGCGTTGCCTGCGCGCCAAGCGCGTTGGTCGTACTCGCGCCCGCCGCACTTGACGTAGTCATTACAGAATTCACTGCCGCCAGCATGGTGCACCCCTTAACCCCATCCTTATTGAAGCCATCCCCATTAAACTCATCCCCAACGTTTCCTGCGCTCGCCCAGGATCAGGATTTGGCAATTTCCAGCGCCGACGTGATCATACCCTTTTCCGCCTGTACGGCAGCGCCATTCAGACCGTATGCACGCGTAGCGCCCATCAGGTCTACCATCTCTGTAAGTGGATTAATGTCGGGATAAGCTACGTAGCCATCCGCTCCCGCATCGGGATGTCCGGGATCGTAGCGCTTCAGCGGCGGCGAAGGGTCTTGGACGACCGCCGAGATGCGCACCCCCGGCGTCACAACCGTTCTCCCGGGAAGCGTGGGTTTCAACAGCGTTCGAGAAGACGGCCCCGTGCTCGACGATGCCGCCGTCATGGAATCGAGAAACTCCGGATCGCCCTGATCGGCGGCGAAGACCACCTCCTGGCGGCGGTACGGTCCGCCGTTAGCGGTGCGCGTGGTCTCGGCGTTGGCCATGTTGGCGGCCACCACCTCGGCGCGCATGCGCTCCGCCTCCATGGCGCCCCCCGAAGTTTGCATCATGCCAAACAGGTTCATTGTCTACGCTCCAGTGTTTTGTCGCCCGCCATGAATCGCCGGCTGTGAATCGCCGATCGTGACACATGGGCCGTGAATCATCGTCGATGCCCACGCGAACCACAAGCCTCGATTCACATTCCCCCCCGAGTCACCAATTCATGGTTCACTTGTCGGCGTGGATGGCATCCATCACGCGCTGGTACTCCTGGCGGAGCAGAGCCACTCCGGTGCGAAACTCGAGTTGCGCTGCAGCCAGATTGAGGCTTTCGCGGTCCACGGAGACATTGTTCCCATCGGGTCGCGCGATGAGCCCGTCGACCTCCGTGACGCGCACCTTGCGCGGCGCGTGTTCCCGGCCAACATCGTCGAGGGCCCCGCGCATCTCGGCTTCGAAATCCATACCCACCGCGCGATAGCCCGGTGTGTCCACATTGGCCATGTTGACGGCTGTCAACTTAGCCTCGGCAGTAGCCAGATCGAGATAGCGCGCAATCTGATCGCTCAATTCGGTTGCGATCTGCATACTCATATGAGCCTCCCAGAAGCCCTTTCTGCTCGTCCTCGCCGCGGCGCCGCACGCGCCAGGCGCTGGCCTTACTTAATTCACCATGAGGCCGAAGTCGATCTCCCGCGCGGTCAGCACCGGGCTGTCTCCCGCGAGAATCACGCCGCGTTCCAGCACGTGCTCGAGCTCGCGGACGTTTCCCGGCCAGTTGTGTGCCGTCAGCATGTTGAGCGCGCCCGCATCCAACCGTTTCACCGGAATGTCCCGGCCCAGCCGCTCCATGAAGTGCTCGACCAGCAACGGCAAATCCTGGGTATGCTCGGCCAATGACGGGGTGCGGATGAGAAACACCGCCAGACGGTAGTAAAGGTCGGAGCGAAAGGTGCCGTTCTGCGCATGCTCGTTCAGCGGCCGGTGCGTGGCGGCAATAATGCGCACATCCACCCTGACGGGCTCGTTGTCGCCGACGCGTTGCAGCTCGCCGCACTCCACAAAACGCAACAGCTTGGCCTGCAGGCTCAGAGGCATCTCGCCGATTTCGTCCAGAAACAATGTGCCTCCGTCGGCCGATTCAATGCGCCCCACGCGGCCCTGCACCGCGCCGGTAAAGGCGCCGCGGGTATGGCCGAAGAGCTCGGCCTCAAGCAGTGCTTCAGGAATGGCGGCGCAATTGATGGCGACGAACGGCTTGCGGCTGCGCGTCGATAGGCGGTGCAGTGCCTCGGCCACGATTTCTTTGCCCGAGCCTGTGGGACCCTCAATCAACACCGGGGTCGTGCGCGGTGCCACCAGACGCACGCGGCGGCTGATCTCGAGCATGCAGGCTGCGTTGCCCACTAGCTCCGGCAAACGCTCGCCGGGATTCATTTCGGCGCCCTGCGCGGAGCGGCCAGACTGGATGGAGATGGTTTTGCCGGCGCCCGGCAGCGAAAGCGCATGGATCGGTGCAGCGGAAAACGCGGCTGGCGCATCCGTGGGCGAGGCCGCTTCCGATCGCGCCGGTTCTTGAGCCGTGGTATCCAACTCGGGGGCCGCATTCCACACCGCCGTATCGGTCTCTTGACAGTGGCGAAGCGCGTAAAGCAACTCCTGCCGATAGGGCCCGCGGGGGCTTTCGGCGGCCACATCGCCTGCCGCCGTCACCAGATCGACTTCAGGGAAGCGTACCTTGAACTCATTCAGGAGTTCGCCGATCTCCAGATCCGGCAGCCAGGAATCGACGATGACTGCGTCGGGCGTCGCGGTCTCGGCCTGGCTCCAGGCCTGGGCTCCGCTCTCGGCTTCCCTCACCTGCCAACGCAGGCCGGTAAGTTGGTGCACAAGGCGCTGGCGAAAACTGCGGTCGGCGCTGGCTACCAGCGCAGTCCTCGGCCGCACGCGAACGTTTAGAGGCGGAATCGAAAAGAGTTGCATGAGCAGTTTCCCCTAAGGTGATCGAATGTGTAGAAGCGATGAAGTTACGAGGCAGCGATGGCTGGCGGCACCATCTCTGTGGCCGGAGACGTGAGGACAGGCGCGAGAAGCGTCAATTCGGCTTCCGAAGGCACTGTGTAGCCCTGCCCGCGCACGGTACGGATCAGGCGCCCCGGGGGGGGATCCTCCAGCTTGCGCCGCAAATAGTTCACATAGACATCCACGATGTTCGTGGTTTGCGCCGGCTCCAGATTCCACACGGAATCGAGCAGCTCGACCCGCGAGACACACTGGCCACGGTTCAGAAGCAGATGCTCGAGAAGCGCAAATTCCTTGTTGGTGAGAAGAATCAAACGACTTCCGCGCCGCGCGGTGTGGTCCAGACGATCCAACTCGAGGTCTCCAGCGCGCAACTGCAGCCGCGTTTCGCGCTTGCGGCGCAGAAGCGCCCGGCAGCGGGCGCGCAACTCGTGCAGGCTGAACGGCTTTGTCATCAGGTCGTCGGCGCCGCGGTCGAGGCAGCGCACCCGCGTGTCAACTTCCTGTCGGCCCGTCAGTATGAGTACCGGCAGGTCGGCATCGAGCTTGCGCACCTCTTCGAGCACTTGCTCGCCGTCTTTGACAGGCAGGTTCAGGTCCAGAATGGTTAAATCGGGCATCTCGGCGCGAAACGCCTCTACGGCTGCTGCGCCATCGTAGGCCACGTGGACACGGTGGCCATCGGCCTCGAGTCCACGGGTCAGGAACAACCCTAACGCTTTGTCATCTTCGGCAATGAGTAGCCTCATGCGAACCTTCCCTTTGTGTTCTTTCATCCGCCACCGCGCTCGATGTCTGAATTTCACTTGCAGCGCGTGAAGCACTCTTCCACCTTCCCTCTAATGGAGTGGGGGCTCAAGGTTTCCATGAGAGAAAATGAAGGAACGCATGCAGAAATGGAACAGAAAGATACATGTACCAAAACGGAACAGCGGGAAATGATCGCGAAGGGCTCGTCCTTCGCTGACAAGTCCGTACATTTTCTTCGATACTGGCCTGGCGCGACAGTCCGGTCACGCAGCCTTGATTCGTGTCGTCGCTTTCTGTTCGTACATCGCGGCATCGGCCCGCGCCAGCAAATCCTTCATCGTCTCGCCGGCAACATGCGCAGCCAGCCCAATAGAGGCGTTGACGCGGAGCTTAAGCGCGCCTTGCTTTCCCGTGACGCTGTAGTTCCCACAGACCCACTTGCGCACACGCTCCGTCTGCGCTTCCGCCTCTTCAAGCCCTCCATTGAAGAGCAGGATGAACTCGTCGCCGCCCCACCTCCCAATCACATCTGTGGAGCGGCAAGCGGAGCGCAACTCGCCGGCAAACTGCTTGAGCAATTCGTCGCCGATCAGGTGGCCGTGCTCGTCGTTCACTTTCTTGAAACCGTCGAGATCGACCACGGCCACGCAGAAGGGAGCGGAGGATTCGACGTGTTTCTCGATCTGGCACTCGACGTACACGCGACTGCTTGCGCCCGTCAATGCATCACGCGAGGCAGTCTTCTCAGCCTCGTCCAGCTTTGCCTGGTATTCCTCTACCCGCGTCCGCAGGTGATCGAGAACCGCCTTCCCTTCCTCAGTCATCCGGTCAATCGATGCCTTCAGCTCCGTCGAGCTCTTGTCGATCGACGCCCGTATCTCGGTCAGATCTTCAAGACTAGCGATGGCCTTGAGCCGCTCGGTCACCGCGTTCATCCGGCCCGCACAGCGTTGATCGCGGGCGCCTACCGATTCCGCAGTGCGTGCCACGGTGAGGAGCATGTCCCTTACTTCGCCCGCCTTGGCCTGATAGTGATGCGCCATACCTCCGCTCCAGCTGCGCAATTGCTCTCGCATCAGTTCCCCATTGGCTGCAAGCTTCTCACTGCTTATAGCGGGGGTAAGTTCTGTTTGCAGTTGTGCCAGTGCCTGTTTCAAACCGGCGTCAGTTCCTGGACAGGCATCCAGGCTGCAATTGCCCATTTCGAGCAAGGCGGAGCCGTATACTTCGAGAGCCACGGCGAATGAATCCGCCGAAACGGCTTTGCCCGCGTGGTCTGATTCCAGCGAACTGGAATCGAGGTACCTTTTCAGTGAGATCATTTTCGCCTCGGAGAATCCGCGATACCGTGCGGTTTTGCGCAGCACGGGACTCCCTGATAATCGGCGGAGCTTGCTTTCTTAATGAGAAGTGTTCAGAAAAGCGACAACTAGCTGGAAACCCGCAATAGCTGGGCAAAAATCCTTGCAATCCATTGAGAAAGCGTCAGATATCGCGGGCTTATGAGGCAGCGTTGCGATTTTTGCCACCTTTTCTCTTTTCGGGAAGCACTTCGATTTTTCAATGATGGAACTCCGCCGATTACTAAAGTTTGCACCAAAGTCAACTCGCGGACCGCCAGAAGATGTTACTTTCATCTCATAAAAATCACTAATTCTATACGTTGGAACGCTCTTTGCAGGTGTTTTCGTTGCCGAGGTGCCTCTGGTGAACTGGAGCAAACTCCCCGATCTCGCAGCTGTAGTTCTGCTCACGATGGCGTTCTTCTCTGTTGCGCGGTACGGCCGGACGTCATCTTCGGGTGTTTGGCTCGTCGGATGGTTGATGATCGTCTTGCACTTCGCTGCATTCGTGATCTTGCCAGTTCGCGGCATCCTCGGCATCGCCAGTGCCCTTCTCGGCTCCGCAGCGCTGGCTGGGGCGGGCATCCTTTTCATGTGGGCAGCCGTTCCCTATCGCGCCCGTGTGTCCAGCCGCTGGATGCTGGCAGCGCTCTTTACGAGCAACACGTTCTACATTCTCGTCGTTTCCGTGGCGCCAGCCGATCACTGGCTGCTGACGTTGGCTGCCATTCTCATGGGCGCGCTGCCGCTCGCTATTTTGCTTGGCAACATCCGCACCTTCCAGCATCCGCTTCGCTGGTCGCTTGTCCTTCTTAACTGTCTACTTTCCGTCTTTCTTCTATCGGTGCAGAATCGGGCAGGCATCGGCGGCCTACTGGCCATGAACGCGCTCCTGTTCGCCATCTACTTCGGCTGTTGCATTCATTTCTGGTATGCCTACCGGCGCGCCACGGCGGGAGCTCTGATCACGGTCCTGGGCTTCCTTGCCTGGGCCAATGTCTTTACTGTCGAACCCACGATGCTCACATTCTTCCCCGGTTTACATCCGGAGAGAGAAGTCTGGAATCTGCCCATATATGTGGTTGCCTTGGGCATGATCCTGATCCTGCTCGAAGACCAGATAGAGCACAATAAATACCTCGCCCTGCATGACGAACTCACCGGATTGCCGAATCGCAGACTCTTTCAGGATCGATTGGCGAATGCGCTGGAACGCGCGCGGCGCACCGGTTCGCAGGCTGCACTGCTGCTGCTCGACCTGGACCACTTCAAGCAAGTCAACGACACGGTGGGGCACCACATTGGCGACGAATTGCTCAAGCACGTGAGCCGGCTCTTTTTGACTAGAGTGCGACGCAGCGATACTGTTGCGCGAACCGGCGGCGATGAGTTTTCTGTGGTTTTAGAAGAACCCGTAAGCCGCGCCGATGCGATGCTCGTGGCCCGGACCCTGACACAACTCTTGGAGCATCCCATCCTGCTTGAAGGAAACACTCTCCACATTGGCGCCAGCGTAGGCGTTGCGGTTTTTCCTGAAGATGCGGGCGACGCAGAGGCCTTGTGCATTGCCGCCGACGTGCGTATGTATGCCAGCAAACGTGCGGCGAGGAGCCGAGAAGAGCGTGCGGCGCCTGCGACACTCCGGGTGGACCCGTTTCCGTCAACCAACCCAGACAGCGGTATGCAAGTAGCGGAGTAGAGCGGTTTACAGTTTATCTGGGCTAATTCTAAAGCTGTGCAAGGTGACTTTTTCTTGAAGAAAAAGCCACTTAGCTTTTGCGGCTTCGCCTTACGGCAACTGGGGAACCGCTGTAAAGCTCCGAGCGTCAGATAAAAAGGGCCCGAGCGAAATGCCCGGGCCTTCTCGTTATTTGACGGTTCTGATCTATCTCTGTCCACCACCGGGACGAGGCCCTCCGGGACGCCGCCGCCGACGACGACGGTTGGCATCTCCGGGCCGTGCGCCTGCGCCGCCAGCTTGCGGGACGGTCTGAGCAGGCGCGCCATCCACGCGGTTGAAATTGGGCTCATTCGTCTCATCGAACTCCCCGCCGCCTTCTTCTTCGAAGTCGTCTCCGCCTTCGATCAGAATCGTGCTCTGATTCGAGCTCGGCTGACGTTCGTCGAACTCGTGACGCGGGCGAGGCGGTGCTGCAGATACGGGTGCAGCAACCGCTGCCGGCAACTCGGTTTCAACCGGGGCCGATTGTGCCAGCTTCGCCTTCTGCTCTCTGATGAGCGCCTTGCGGCTGAGCTTGATGCGGTTGCCTTCGATGGCCAGAACTTTCACCATCACCTGATCGCCCTCGCGCAGCTCGTCCTTGACTTCCTTGACGCGGTGCTCGGCAATCTCAGAGATGTGCAGCAGGCCATCTGTGCCCGGAAACAGTTCGACAAACGCGCCGAACTCGGCGAGGCGCACGACTTTCCCAAGATAAATCTTGCCTATCTCGGGAACCGCGGTGAGGTTGCTGATGATCTCAAGAGCTTTCTTGAGGCCTTCTGCATCGCTCGACGCCACGCTAACCTTGCCCGTGTCGTCGACGTCGATCTTGGCGCCGGTTTGCTCCACAATGCCGCGAATGGTTGCGCCGCCCTTGCCGATGAGGTCGCGAATCTTGTCGGTGGGAATCATCACAGTCTCAATGCGCGGCGCATACTTCGAGCGCTCCACACGCGGACCGTTGAGTGCGGCTTCCATCTTATCCAGAAGGAAGAGCCGTCCGCGGCGCGCCTGCTCCATCGCCTGCTTCAGGATCTCGCGGCTCAGGCCGCCGATCTTGATATCCATTTGTAGTGCGGTAATTCCCTTGCGCGTTCCTGCGACTTTAAAGTCCATATCGCCATAGTGGTCTTCAGCGCCGGCAATGTCGGTAAGGATGGCGTAATCATCGCCCTCCTTCACCAGGCCCATGGCCACCCCAGCCACTGCGCCTTTCAGAACGATGCCCGCGTCGAACAGCGCCAGGCTGGCTCCGCACACTGAAGCCATCGACGACGAGCCGTTCGATTCCAGAATGTCGGAGACAATGCGGATCGAGTAAGGCGACTCATCGGCGCTCGGCAAAACGGCAGTGATGGCTCGTTCTGCCAAGGCCCCGTGACCCACTTCGCGGCGACCGACGCCGGTCATACGGCCGGTTTCGCCAACGCTGAAGGGCGGGAAGTTGTAGTGGAGCATGAAGCTCTTCCTCTGCTCGCCCTCGTAGGACTCCAGCCGCTGGCTGTCGTCCATAGTGCCCAGAGTTGCCGTCACCAGAGCCTGGGTTTCGCCACGCGTGAACAGTGCCGATCCATGAGTGCGCGGCAGAACTCCTGTCTCAATCGAAATCGGCCGAATCTCGTCAAAGGCGCGCCGGTCGGGCCGGATGCGCTCCTTCGTGACCTGCCCTCGGAACAATTTCTCGCGCAGCAGTTCGTAGTAATGCGCCAGCTTCTTCTTGGCCGCGGGATCTTCGGCGGGGAGCTCTGCCGCAAGCTCATCCTTGATCTGCTTGATCAGCGCATAGCTTTCGGTCTTGCCGTGCGTCTTGGTGTCGAGTGCATCCTTCAGCCGGTCGCCGATCTTTGTCTTCAAAGCCTCGTAATACGCTTCGTCGAACTCCGGCGCCGTGAACGGCCGCTTCGCCTTGCCGGCCTTGGCCACGAGTTCCCCGATCGCGGCAACGATCTTCTTGATCTCCTCGTGCGCAAATTCGATGGCCGCGAGGATTACCTCTTCGGTCTCTTCCTTGGCGCCGGACTCGATCATCACGATGCCGTCTTTATGGCCGACCACCATGATGTTCACTGTGGTGCCAGCGCGCTCGGAGTAAGTGGGGTTCACCACAAACTCGCCGTTTACGCGGCCCACGCGCACCGCACCCACCGTGGCGCTAAAGGGAATGTCAGAGAGAGCCACAGCAGCGGCTGCCGCGTTGATTCCAATTACGTCGGGATCGTTCTCCTTATCCGCGGAGAGCACCAGCGCAATCAGCTGTGTTTCATTGCGAAATCCATCTGGGAAGAGCGGACGCAGAGGCCGATCGATCTGACGGCAGGTCAGAATTTCTTTTTCGCTGGGCCGGCCTTCGCGCTTGATAAAGCCGCCGGGAATGCGTCCACCGGCGTAGGTGTACTCACGATAATCCACCGTGAGCGGGAAGAAATCGATTCCCTCCCGGGGATCGGGAGAGGCCACAGCGGTGGCCAGAACCACGGTTTCGCCCGTGGTCACCAGTGCTGCGCCAGAGGCTTGCTTGGCCATGCGTCCGGTCTCAAAAACCAGACGTTTGCCGCCGGCAAGCTCGACGGCTACTTCATGCTTCGTAGACATAGAGTCCTCGTTTCATTTTTTTCGCTTGGGAAACTTGTGTGGGGGGCGCGCGATGCGCGCACGGGACACCGACGCGCAAGGCCACGCACTGTATGCGCGCGGCCGGTTGCGGTTTGGTCCGGGGTTCCGTATCGAATGGGGACCAGGACCAATGTCCGGTCTGGGGGCTTCCGGTTCAACGTTTGCTTTCTGGTTACTTGCGGATCCCGAGTTTGCCGATTACGTCGCGATAGCGATCGGAATCATGCGTCTTCAGGTAGTCCAGCAAGCGGCGGCGCTTGCTGACCAGCATCAATAACCCCCGGCGGGAAGCGTGATCCTTCTTATGGGTTTTAAAGTGCTCAGTCAGGTCGCTGATCCGTTCGCTCAGAATCGCGATTTGAACTTCCGGCGATCCGGTATCCGTCTCGTGGGTGCGGAAGCGGTTGATCAGGTCGGTCTTTTTTTGAGTCGCCAGCACGGCGTAAGTTACTCCTCTTTTTCTCTCAGGTCCACTCTTCAGTGTCTATTGTGAGAGTAACATGAACGCCGCCCTTGGGGGAATTCACGCGGCATGCGGAACCACAGTGCCAACCCTTTGCGGCTCAGCTCGAATTGCGGTGTTTAGCGCTCTCTCGCGCTGTTCTTTGCTTTGCCGTCTCTGCATGCGCTCGTTACGGCTGCGTGTCTAGCCAGTAGTTTGCCCGCGCCACAATCCGCGCCCCGTAATCCTGCGTAGTGCGCACACGAATGCTATGCAATCCGGGCGTGAGATCGGTGGGGTGGAAGCTGATCAGATAGCGATTGCGCGCGTCTTTCGCTGCCGATACCACCCGCGCCTCAAAGCGCTTGTCGCCCACGAACGTCGTGTACTCGCCACCGCTCATCACGGCCACTTCCTTGGCGACATTCTTCTTGAATGCCTTGATCGCCATCACCAGCGCTGAAACCATGTTCATCGTGGCTTGATCGGGCTCGGAGTCCTTGACGTCGTGGCCTAACTCAGCGAGGGCAGGCGAAAACGACACACTCAGCACCAACACGTCGGACTCGCCGATCCTCTGAATCAGTTGCGCGGGCTTAGTGTGCTTGCTGCCGTGGTCGCGTTCCTCGCTGATCAGCAGCAGAACACGGCGGAATTCCTTAGGCTGCGTTTCGAGCAGCGCCACCGCGTAATTCACCGTGTCCAGGATCGCCGCTCCCCCATCGCCTGGCTGCAATTGCTGGAGGTCGGTGTTTATCTGGTCCCCGTTGTGCGTGTAGTCTTCGAGCAAATGCGGGATGGAATCGAAGCCTACCAGCGCCCCCTGGCTGCGCGGGTCGGTGAGAAACACGTCGAGCAGCGGTCCCATCTTGGCGAGCTTGTCGAACTCGAGAACGCTGGCGCCTCCCTGCTCCACGGCGACAACCAGCGCCACGGGGGCCGTGTCCATCTCTTCCTGCACACGGATTTTTTGCTGTACGCCGTTGTCTTCAAGCGTGAAGTCGCTGGCTTTGAGGCCGTAGAGAATGCCTCCGCCGCGCTTCTCGACGAGAGTCGGCACCAGCACTTCAGTAGTTGACACACGCAGATTGGCCGACTCGCCTTGCGGAGCGGGCATAGGCTGGGGAGGCTCGACGGGAGGTAGTTGTTGCGCTAGGGCAGCGCCACTCCACACAGGAAAAACGGCGAATGCAAAGAAGATTAGTCTCAGACGGCTGACGCTCACGCGGTAAACGGCTCCAGCTTCGATAATAAAGCCCTAAACCTTCTTGCGTACTTCGTGCTGGATATCGCTCGTCCACCAAAGGAAGTGCAAGAGTTCGCCACGCATGGACCACATAAATCCGAGAACGCTTTTGGCGGTAAGCGATTCGGCACGGATGCCAGAGTAGGTTTCAACGCGCCAGCGCAGATAGGGGCTGCGCCACGGCGCGAACCGGTGCCCGCGCGTCGCATTCCATAGAAATCGCAGAGCTGTAAACACGAGAATCCCTTTGTCCCATTATAGACATTGCGGCGTAGGGCGCGCTAATCACTGCATCTTAGAGAAGAGGCTGTTGGACGTCGATTCCAGCTGCGCAATGACGTCTTCAAGCGCCGTCTGCTGGGTCTCTGCCATTGAAAGTTGCGTCGATACTGTACCGATATCGGCTTGCATGAGATCGGTTTGCGACGTCGTCAATTGCGTTTTTTCATTCGTCACCGCGCTCGATGCCGCGCTGATCTGGGTAATCGAATTATCGACTGTCACACGTTGCTGCGAAACGTAGTTCAGGGCCGTTCCCAATGCTTGCGTGTCACTGACCGCCTGTGTCGTATCCACACTACCAGACGAATAATCGGCAATCAGGGCGTTGAGCGCTCCGAAGACGCTATTCGTGCCACTGCCTTGAAAGATCTGATCTCCCGGGACGTTGAGTTGAATCTTCTGGCCGTTGGGCAGCTCGATATAATTCACATCCTCGTCGCCGCTGTAATTCGTCACGGCCGGCGATGAGGTGGCCGATGTCGAGAACGGCGCTGTCCCTGTCTGCCCGCCGGCGAAAATGTACTGGCCCTGGTAGCTGCTATTGGCCAGCGATTGCACCTCGTCACGAATGCCAGAAATCTGGCTGCTGATCGATTTCACGTCACTGGCGTCCATGGTTCCATTGTTGGCGTTGGTGGCCAGCGAAACCGCTTGTGTCAACTGGCTTACAACGCTGCCCAGCGCAGAATCGGCCACCTGCAACTGTCCCGTCACCATGTTCGCGCTCTCGGTGAACGAATCGTCCTGCTGAATCTGGTTGAGCAGCAGAACATTTTCTCCCGCACCCACCGGGTTCTGGCTCAACGAGGTTATGCTCACGCCGCTCGATAGCTCCGTGCTAAGTTGTTCTTGGTTGGACTGCGCCTGATCGAGCGAGCCCACGAGGTTCGTGATGTATGAAGGATCCACCCGCATTTCGGAAGCTCCTAGCTTCTAGCCTCTAGCTTCTAGCTCTTGTCTCCGGTTCCCTCGCATTCGAGGTGCGGCCGAAAACTTTGCTCCTGCACGATCAAGCTTGGAGCTAGAAGCTAGCAGCTGGAAGCTGTTTTACGACACCGCTGTTTCCACGCCCAGGTTCAGCGCCGAGGTGATGATGGTATTCAGAAGCGTGAAAACCTGAGAGGCTGCCTGGTAGCTGGTCTCCAGCTTGGACATTGCCGCAGCTTCATCGTTCAAATTCACGCTGGAGAGCGAATTATTTTGCGTTTGCAACTGGGAAACCGACGCCGTCTGTGCCGCGTTCTCGGTCTGCACCTCGGAGACGGTTGCCCCCAGGCTCGTTACCAGGTTCGAATAAAAGTTGCTCGGCGACTGAGCACCGGAAGCAGCGCCAGCTTGGCTCTGCGCCGTTTGCACGGAGGCCGCAGCGGTCTGTGTGAGATTCGATGTGCCGTTGGCGCCGAAGAGATCCCACGTAAGACTGAGTGCCGCGGCGCCGTCGGCGAGCCCGGAAAAACCGATGTTGCTCACGTCAGCTGCCGGAGTGGTCAGTTTGCCGTTGCCATCGAACTGTAGCGTCCCGCTCGCGCTCGGCGTTGCCGCCGCATCCGCAACCACGGAGCCGCTGGTCGCCGTGGCTCCTGTGATGGTGAGGACTCCATTGGTGTTTGCAACCGAAACGCCAACGATCCCGTCCGCCTGAATCTTCTGGTCGAGCGCTGCTACATAGCCCGTGGGCGGAGGCCCGGCACTGCCAACGGCTTCGCCGGCGGTGAGTTTCGGCGCGTCGATCGTGGTGGTTATACCCGAGCCATTGACGCCGGTTATCGTCAAATTGGTCGAGGGATCTACCGTCTCTCCGGTGCCAAAGGTGTAGCTCACCTGGCCTGCAACACTCGTATCCGCGGTGAGCGTGTCGGCCAATGCGATGTTATAGGTCCATGCTCCGCCGCCCTGGTTGGTGTAGGTTACTGTAGCCCCGTGGACGTTGCCCAACGAGTCATAGACCTCTACATTCCCAGTGACAGCGTCACCGGGCAGCGTTGCGGAGCTCAGGTTCTGCGTGATGCTGAAACTGGAAGTCGCCTGCGCTCCGATGACTGGCTCATTGGCCAGGTTCGCCATGTTGATCGCGTTCGAGTTGTCACCGGTGCCGTCTCCAAACCCCGCAGCGGCAATTTGATTCGGATCGGTCATGGTCACGCTCATTGCCGCCGCACTGCCGGCAATCTGCGTTGGCTCGTTAAAGATGTAGAGAGGTGCGCTTCCGGTGCCAACGGCTCCATTCGAATTCGTGCCTGTACCTTCCGCTCCGTCAAGGTCGGTGCCGGAGTTGTTCAGTGCATTTACCTTTGTGGAAATGCCGTAGGCAAGCTGATCGAGCGAGCTGAGAACGCTGGGCACGTCTTGATCCCGCGCTGTCAGGTACCCTCCCAATTGGCCGCCGCCGGTGGTGAGTTGCGAAGTAAGATCGGTTGCACCCACAAAGAAATGGGTGACGCCATTCACAATCCCCGTCGTCAATTGGAAGTTCTGTCCTTCGGAGACCAGCATCTGCCCCGAGGTGGTCGTGATGGTGAGGCCATTGTTCTCCGTCGTAATCTGATTGATGCCGATTAACTGGGAAAGCTGGCTCAGGTCCTGCTGCCGCTGATCTTCGAGGGTTCCCGCATCCGCGTGCGGCGAAATCGACTGAATCTCGAGATTCAACTGCGCAATGGAGCCCGTCAGTGAATTCACCTGGCTCGTGATGCTCGACGCACCTTGATCCAGCGACGCACTTTGCGCGTTGAGACTATTTGCGGCGCTCGATATATCGCCGGCGAGTGTCGACGCGGCCGAAAGCACGGCCTCGCGCCTCGCCTCGTCTGTCGGCGCAGCCTCGAGCGACGAGAAGGAATCAAAAAAGCTCGTAATGTCGCCGCCAATGTCGCCGGCCGTCGAGTTGGCCGAACCGGAGTCAGGTGTGAACAGCGCCTGCATGGTGTTGAGCGCAGTAAGACGCGTGCTCGACGCCGACGACAATTGCTGTTGCTGATCGAGCCGTTCCTCCAGCACCCGGTCGCGCTGCGACGTCGCGCCCGTCTCGGTCACGCCGTCGCCCACCTGGATTCCGCCCACATTGATGGGCGCGTTCTCCTGCCAGTTGGGCGTTTCCTCGGTATAGCCGGTGGTATTGGCGTTGGCTACGTTGTTAGCCACCACGTTCAAGGCCGCCTGATCGGCATCGAGAGCCCCAGTGGTAATGCTCAGTGCGGAGTTAATGCTTCCCATGACGCTCCTCCTCCGCATCTCCGCCCTGTCGACTCTGGCTCTTCAAGCCACCCGTCAATGGGGACCCCGGGCCTACGCAGCCCCGCGCCTGCCGTTCGGTGTACTCTACTCGTCCGGCGCGCAGCTCGCGCAGCCGGTTCATGACATCAAGATTGGCGCGTGTAGCTTCAAGGACCCGGGCGAAGACCGCCATGTCGCCCATAGCCTCCCGCGCCTGCCGCGCCAGTAGTTTGCGCCCACCACCGTCATTTGGGTTGAACGTCCGGGTGAGCGCCTGGCACGAGAGAGCAAGCTCTTCGAGCCTCGTCGCGTCTAAACGCGCCAGCGCTTGCGATGCCTCTACCACGAGTTCTTTCAGCTCCGGATTCGCCGGACGCGCCTCAGGATCCTGCATCGGCAGCTTTCCTATCCCCTTACGGTAGGCTGGCATCGAGCCCACCAGCCGGCCCTCAAGCCAGCAACGAATCGATGACCTTGGAGGCCACCGCCGAAGCCGACACATTGTAGGTCCCGGCAGCTAGGGCCGCTTGTACCGCGGCCACTTTGTCCGTGCGAACGCCGTCGTCAGAGGCTGACTGTGAAACCTCACTGGCTGCGCTGCTGAAGGTCGCGTGGTCACTATCGAAGCTGCTCCCAGCCGCGGCCGTGCTGTTCTTGCCCTGAGACGTCGATGGAGCCGGGGTATTGACCCCCAAGAGCGACCTCAACCCGTCCATGCTACTGCGAATATCCATATAAGTGACTCCTTGCTTGGCCTATCGTCAGGATCTACTAATCACTCTAGTCATTTAGAAGCTCTCATACCGTGCTCTTGGTGTAGATTTTTGGTTACTTTCCCGATTCCGTGCTGGTTACCTGTATGGGAAAGCTCTTGGATAATGTGGTTGGCAATGCCAAAGCCGCCGCGTTCGCTCAACGCGTTACCCAACGCCTCCGAGGCAAACTCGCCCAAAGCTCCGCCCGAGCCCGCGCCCGAGTCTGTATTGTCGTCCGTGCCGGTCAACGTATCGCCGTTGGTCATCGGCTTTAACAACTCCTGCATGATCTGTCCCTCAAACTCATGCGCCGCGCGCATCAGCCGCGGCGAAGGCCCGGTTTGCGCCTGTGCCGCACTCGTTTCGACGCCAATCGCCGCTAGTTGCACGTCTTGTCCTCTTCCGGGATCTCGCTCGATGCGCCGCTTCCCGACACCGCTTGCCTGCTCTGCATCCCACGTCTGCTTCCCGTAGCGACTCGACTTCGGGGCCGCTCCGACTGGCCGGTCTTAGAGCACCACGAGGTCAGCCTCGAGCGCACCGGCTTCTTTCATGGCCTGCAGAATCGAGATCACGTCGCGTGCCCCTGCTCCAGTACGTTGCAATTGCTGGACCAAATCCTCGACCGTAGCGCCTTCTTTGAGATTGATTTCGTTGACTGGCTTATCCTGCGCCTGCACCGTAGTCTGCTCGACGACCTGCGTCGTTCCCGACGACAACCCATTGGGCTGCGAGACTTCGATCTCGGAGACTACGTTCACGCTCAATCCACCATGCAGAATGGAAACCGGCTGCAGGCGCACCTTGCCCCCGATCACCACGGTTCCCGTGCGCTCATTCACCACCACACGCGCTCGCGGATAGACGCTGATCTCCACCTGTTCCACTTTGTCGAGCAGCGACGCGGGGTCTTCTTTTGGCTCCACGGCAATCTCCACGCGCCGGCTGTCGACGGCATGGGCCCGCGCCGAGCCCAGCTCGCGATCGATGGCGTCTGCCATGCCCTCGGCGGTATGAAAATCGGCGTCATTCAGCACAATATTCACAGTGTGCATGTCGGCAAGATCGAAAGGCACAATTCGCTCCACGAACGCACCACCGGGAATACGCGCCGTGGTGGGGTGATTCACCTGCTTGGTATTGCCGCCGCCTGTGGCTGTGTATCCGCCCAGCACCAGTGCGCCCTGCGCCTGGGCGTAGATCTGTCCATCGGGCCCGTAGAGTGGCGTCATCAGCAGAATGCCGCCCTCGACGGAGCGCGCATCACCGGCCGAAGAAATCGTAACGTCGATCTTGTAACCTGGCCGGCTGAAGGGCGGTAGAGTCGCTACGACAAAGACCGCCGCCATGTTCTTCACTTGCATATTGTTGGCGCTTTGCGAACCAGTTTGCGGAACGGTGATGCCCATGCGCTGCAACGCGGAGACCAGCGTCTGCGCGGGAAAAACGGTCTGCGAGCTGTCTCCAGTGCCCTTCAGGCCAACCACCAGTCCATAGCCCACCAGCTGGTTGTCGCGAATGCCTTCGATAGTGGCGACATCCTTGATCCGCGTCCGGTGTTCGGCTTCTTGCGGCCGCACCAAGGCAATCGAGAGCAGCCACGCTGCGGCCAGCACCAACCACCACCAGAAGGCACGATTCGCCCGCGCTTTCGCTTGTGCCTGGACGATGCCGAGCGCCATCATGGCATCTCCCGTAAACGAGCCCCTTCTGACCTGTTCTTCGCCCTCCATATGTCGCATTACGTCACCCCCAGCTCTCTCGCTTACCTTTGCCCGTTTACCCTTGCCCGTTTTGCCTCGCCCGCTTTGCCTTGCCCGCTTGTCCGAAGCTGCTACGCGCGTTTCAGAACACCAGCAGTTTTTCGATAAAGCGCACTACCGGATTCTGCCGGTACGTAGAGTCATTGACGATGCCTTTGCCGGTCACCTCTAACTCGAGATCGGTCATGGCTGTGGAAAGCACCTGGTTCTGGTTGCTCACATCTTCTGGGCGCACCAGGCCGCGCAGCGTGATCAGCTGCGTCTGCTGCGAGAAGGTCAGCTGCCGGGTGGCCTGCACTACCAGCATGCCGTTGGGCAGCACGTCCACGACCTCGGCCCCAAAGGTTGTGCTCAGGCTGGAGTCAGTCGTACTCTGCCCCTGCGCCGTTAGCCCGGAAGAAGCGGTGGCGCCGAGCAGGTTCTGCAGGTTGTTCGAGGCCTTGAGCGCGCCGAAAAGCGAAGTGATGCTGGAATTTGCATTCGAGGCACGCGAGTTCTTAACCTGGCCGTCGGTCGATGCGGTCAAGCTCTCGCCGACCACAATCATCACTACATCGTGGGCGCGGAAGGCTTTGACATCTGTGCCCAGCCGCACCAGCTGGCCCTGCGCGCTCCAGATCGAGCCGGGAGTCCGCACTTCGGACGCCTGCTGCGCGCGGACCTTGTCAATGTAAGTCCGCAACGCCTCTTCGGGAGGTGTGGCCTTGCTTGCTGCCGCGGCGGGATTCGGCTTCTTGCCGAGTGCGCCTGCAGCCGGCGCCAGCACGGCACAAAGTACAATGGCAGCGGTGCTGCGAACGATGCGAACTGCTCTCATGGCTCAATCTCGCTTTCCGGGCCGAATATGGCTCGGCCGGGCGCAATCGCCATTACGCGGGCCACTCTGCCCCCAATCTTCAGTCGCGCCTTGAAGTACGCCCCCTTTGTCGCAGGCCCAAGAGCAACGGCTTCAAGCCGCGTATCGGCTACCGATGTGTGTTCCTCTACGACCAGCGCGTCCCCGGTATGAATGAGAGGTCCTGCGCTGGAAGAAAGAGTCGGCGCCGCGCCATCGCCCCTTCTAGTTTGGGAGCTGTTCCCTTGCCGGGTAAGTACCAGCCGCCCCGGACCGGCAGGCCGGTTGGGGTCGCGCAGCAACAGCCACCGATTGCCGGTGAAAGGATCTTCAATCTCGCGCAGCGCCTCGCCGCCAGGATGGAGCGCGGTCTCCGGTGCCGCCGCGGCCATGCGCATCGTCCCCAGTGAGGCAGCAACGCTGCCTGCAGACTGGGCGCAAGCGCTTCCCACCAATGCCAGGGCCAAACAACCCTTGATCGCTTCACCTCTCCGCTTCATGTCCGTCTTCCCCAGCTCCGCTCATCCCACTGAACCTCCGCCCACCCCGTCAAGCCTCCGCCCGCTTCGTCAAGTCTGCGCCCGCTTCGCTAAACCTCAACTGAAACGCGAAGTTCAATGCGTCATGTTATTGACTTGCGAATACATATCGTCGGCGGCCTTGATGACCTTCGAACTCGACTCATAGGCGCGCTGCGCCAGAACCATCTGCACAAACTCCGTGACTACATCGACATTCGAGTTTTCGAGATATCCCTGCTGCAGCGTGCCCAAACCCTCCGTGCCACCGGGATTGCCAAGCACAGGATCGCCCGAGCTCAACGTCCCCGTCAGCAGGTTGTTGCCCATGCTCTCCAAGCCTCCAGGGTTGGGAAAGGTGGCGAGCTGGATCTGTCCGAGCTGCGAAGGATTCTGCTGGCCGGCAAGTGTGGCGTTGACCACGCCGTACTGCGTGATGGTGACGGCCGTAGCGTTCGACGGGATAGTGATAGTGGGAATCAGCGGATCGCCATCGGTGGTCACGATCGTGCCCTGGTTGTTGAGGTGAAACTGGCCGGCGCGGGTGTAGGCGATGGTACCGTCGGGCCGCTGCACCTGAAAGAACCCCGCTCCCTGGATGGCAGCATCGAGCGGATTGTCGGTCTCGTTCAGCGCTCCCTGCGTATTAATGACCTCGGTCGCCGCCGGACGGGTTCCCAGACCGATCTGTAATCCGGCCGAGACGGTGCTCTGGCTCTGGGCCGCGCCTGGCGTCACCATGTTCTGGTAGATCATGTCCTGAAACTGCAGGCGCAGCTGCCGGAATCCCGTGGTTGACGAGTTGGCCAGGTTGTTGGCGATGGTGTCGAGGTTCATCTGCTGTGCGCTCATGCCGCTGGCGGCGGTGTACAAGGCTCGAATCATGTTTTCCTCTTTTTTCCCCGGTGTCGGACTTTTCCCCTCGTTTTGGACCATTTCTTCGTCTTGGACTAGACCTTCGGCAGGTCTTCGGTCGCAAACTTATTGAATTCCGTGTGAAAGACGGTCAAGGCCCGCTGCATCATCTCGGCCTGGCGCTGCATCATGACCAGATCGAGAGTGCCTTCAACCACATCTTGGTTGGCCGCCTCGAGGGCGCCCTGGTGGACCGATGCGCCGCGCGCCGCTGTGGCCGTTACCCCCTGCGGAGCGACATAGCGATTCGCACCCTCGGGGGTCAAATCCGTTCCGGGGGGGAAGTCAAAGACGCCGACGCGCGTCACCACGCCTCCGGCCACGGAGACCGATCCGTCGGCGCCAATCGTGACCTCGCCCGGCGGAATAAGGATGTTCTGGCCCGTTACCGAAAGCACCGGCTCGCCTGCTTGCGTAACCAGTTGGCCGTTGGGCAAGCGGTGAAAACTGCCATCTCGCGTGTAGCGTGGACCGTTCGGCGTCTGCACCATGAAGAATCCCTGGCCTTCGATAGCCAGATCGAGGGGATTGCCGGTTTCGGCGATCGCTCCCTGCGCCATGCTCAACCGGTCGCCGCCCAGGAGGCCGTAGTTGTTCACGGTTTCGCCCAATTGCGAGTTTGCGCCGTCAGGCCCCAGGAGTACGGAGCGGAAGAACTCGCGTTCCGCCCGGAAGCCCGGCGTCTGCGCATTCGCCAGATTGGCCGCAGCCGTATCCAGAGCCTGGGTGCGCGCCACCAGGCCAGTCATCGCCGCATAGTAGCCACTGTCCATCGGGGATCTCCTCGTCGGCTTGCACAGGAGATTCATGCAGATGACGGACCGAAGGGAAGAGAAAGAGATTAGAGGGGAATTATGTGAGAAATGTCAGAGACACGGAAAAGGGGGCGGAGGAAGGGGATCCATCTCCCGGGTCCGTCGACCGGATCGGCCTCTCGGCTCCGGCTCTCGGCTAGGGCTCCCCTTCCAGTTTCCCGTTGCCCACGCTGGGGCCGAACTCGGCGTCAGCCTATTGCAGACCGTCGCAGACGATGGTGACTTCGAAGGCCTGGTCGCCAAAGCGATAGCCGTGATGTAACTGAAACTCCGGGGCCTGTACGTGGAGATGATAGTCTCTGCCGGTAATCACGGCCGGAACCGAAAGCCCGCAGTTGGCGGCCAGCTCAGGCACTTTGCCCTTCCAGGCGCCGGCCAGCATGTTACAGATCTCGCCGATACCGTCCTTGACCGTGTCGTCAATGGCCTCGAATTCCATGCCCGTCATCAGTCCGGCAATCTTCAGGGCCGTCTGGGCTCCCGAGCGAAAGACACAGGCGCCGCTCAACAGTCCGCCAAAGCCGACTACGGACGTCACCGATTCGCTCTCCACGACGGCCGCACCGGCCTCGCGCTTACACTCGGTGCCGAGCATCAGCCGGAAAACCTCTTCCACGCTGGCATCTAAATTTCGCGGATCGGAGACCCGCTGCACGGATTCACGCAACGATACAGCCATCGTCTGCTTCCTTTCGTCTAGGCCGCGTGGGATTCCACTACCTGTTCGCCCCCCGGCAAAAACCTTACGCACCCCGTTAAACAGCACAGGAGCCTCCCGGCTAGGCCGCTTGCACCAGCGGCAACACCCGTTCCTTAACCTGCTCGGCCGTGAATGGCTTGCGAATGTATCCTTTGGCCCCGGCCTGAATCGCCTCCCGGACGTGCTCCTCGCTCGATTCGGTCGTAATCATGACGACGGGAACGCCCTGGGCCAGATTCTGCGCGCGGATCTGGCGCAGAAACTCCAGGCCGTCCATGGTCGGCATATTGATATCGGAAAGGATCAGGTCCACAGTTTTGGTCTTCAATACCTCGATCCCTTCGGCGCCCGAGCCAGCTTCATGCACCACCAGCGCATCCAAACCGGCCTGGCGCAGCGCACGCTCCACAATCTTCCGCATCACCGAAGAGTCGTCCACAATCAGCGCTCTAATCTCACTCATGCCCAAGCCACCTCATTTTTGCTATCGGCGTTCTTTCCCGAAGCATGAGGCTCCATATTGCGGAAAACCTCCCTGCCTCCCATAAATCATTTGCAAACCATTTGCATTGATCCGCCCCGCTGTCTCACGAACCCGAAAAAAATCGGTCCCCGTCGCGATTGCCCTGAAAGTAGGATGACAGGCCCTCAGTGCGTGGCAGTTGAAGCAATCAAATCTTGGATCGAACCGGCTGCGGGCAAAGGCCCGGTTTGAGGACGGCGCCAGAGGCGCAGCCAGAAGCAATCGTGAATGCGCACCAGGCGCGCCTCCACGGGATGCGACTGCTCAATAGCCTTGGCCAGCGCCATGGCCAACGCCTGCTCCGAGGCTGCCTCAATGAGTTCCACGGGCGGAAAGCGTGCTTCCAGAGCGCGCGCATGAGCGGGATGGAAGAGAGAACTCTGCACCAGGCCGGCTTCGACGCGCAGCCCGGTGATACGCTCCATAGCCAGCGCGAGCGCCGGATCGACGCGGTCCACAAAGCCCAGGTAGAGGATCTTTCCCGCGGCCACGCGCAACGGCAGAGCTCCGAAGGCATCGACGAACAGCCGTGGCAACACAGCTGTCAGGTCTTCGGGGTTGTGAAACTCCATGTTCAACACGGGACAGCTCCACTGCATGCCCAGAGCCCGGGTGACCATTTCTTCGCTCGAACTCTTCTGCCGCACCAGCCATTCGCCCAGTTTTCCACTTCCCGTGCCACGTTGCGCGGCCAGCGCCGCACGCAGGTCTTTCTGCGTGATCCAGCCCTGCTCCAGCATGGCCAAACCGAGCGGAATGCGATGGCGGTGAATCTCCCGCGCCGCGCCGCGAGCGTCCAACTCCCGCCGCAACGCCGCGCCCACCCGCGCCAGCGTGCATTCGGTCGAGCAGCACCAGCCGTTCTCGAAGACCGGAGTCTCGCGACTGCGCCAGAGGCGAAGCCATCCCGAACCGCAATGGGGGTTGGCGCAGGTGCGGAAGATCCCGTCTTTTCTCTGGGGTGCAGATTGCCCGGGCCACGTCCCCGTGAGCGAAGGCGCGACCGCGCCCCGCGCCGCCGCTAGGGCGCCTTTCCCGTCGGCCATCCCATCGGCTTTCGCCGCACGTGGTTTCAGAAGAGGCATCGCACGCTCTCCAGACGCTTTTTAGGCGTCGCCACCTCAGTCACGCGCAGAGCGAAGTTTCCGTTGACCAGCACGACCTCGCCGCGCGCCACAATCTTGTCGCCCACGATCAGGTCCACGGGATCGGACACATTGCGATCCAGTTCAACGACATCGCCCGGCCCCAGATCGAGGATCTCGCCGAGCGGCATCTCGCGCGCGCCAAAGCGCAGAGAGGCTTCGAGTTCAACATCGAGCAGCAATTCGAGGCCCGGGGACAGTCCCGAGCTCGGGGCCGGCACGGCTTCCGCCCGCAGATCTCGATCGCCCGCCTGCGCTGCCGGGGCGGCGGGGATTTTCGCTTGCGCCTGAGCTTCGACCACACGCGACTCGTCTTTTACCAGGATTACCCAGGAGCGATCGCCGGCGCGAAGCTGAAAGGCTTGCGACACCTGGCTCTCCGCCGCGATCTCTTCGAAGCCCGTGACCTGACACTTCTTGCCGGTGCGCGCCAGCAGCTCGCCGGCCGCAGCGCCGACCGTCTCGCGGAGCAGTTCCTTCCATCCGGCCTTTTGATCCACGCCTTCACCAGCGAGGGTCGTTTCCAGAATCGAGCCGTCGAGAAGGATAGCGAATCGCCCCACTACGTCTCCCGCCAGTGTGGCCGCCCAGCCGAGCGATCCCGCGCCCAGCGGTTTGGGAAAGGACTCCGACAGTTCCGGCTCTCCCGCCAATGCTTGCGAGAAGAGCGTTGCCGCAACTTCGGCCCAGCAATCGAAATAGGTCTTCATGCCTCACCCCCGGCAATCGAGCGCTCCAGCCGTGCCGCGCGGTGCACTCCGTGGCGCATAGCCCGGGCTTCGAGCAGCGGCAGCCCGCCCACGCGTAACTCGGAAAGCGTGTCCGCGCTCACATTGAGACGCATGACGTCGCCCGGCTGAAGCTTTTCGATCGCACTGGCCGCCAGACGCACCGTCGGCAACTGCAAGGTGCAGCCAAAGAGGATGCGGCGCGCCACGGCCTCGATCTGCGAGCGGGACTCGCCCGTATGCCGGCAACGCCGACCCCAGTCGGTCGTCAGGCGGCGCAGGATGGTATTGGCAACCACGGCAGGAAAGGCCAGGTTCAGGAGTCCCGAGCTATGCGGCATGCGGATCTCGAAGCTCAGACAAAGCGCCTTTTCGGCAACGGCGATAATGCGCGCGACCTGGGTCTGCATCTGGCGGCGTTCGAAGTTGAAGCTCAGGCCCACCTGCTGCCAGGCCACCGTCAGCTCGCGGCAGATGATCTCCACCACGCTGCCCAGAATCGATTCCTCGATGTCGGTCAGTTCGCGCAAGGGGCCGTCCTTGCCGTCCCCTCCCAGAAGCAGGTCAATGATCGGCGGCGCGAGGCCGAGGTCAAGCTGTAGCACCGAGAGCGCACCCAGCGGTTCGAGGCGCACCGAGGCGACGTAGCTAATCTCGGGAATTCTTAGCAGAAACTCATTGAACTGTATCTGTTCGGCTGAAACCAGGTTGACCTGAAAGCGGGTGCGCAGCCATGCCGCCAGATTATGGGTGAGGTTGCGCGCGAATAAGTCATTCAACATGCTGATGGCGCGCAACTGGTCGGTCGAGATCTGGCCGGCGGAGGAAAAGTTATAAGGCACCACACGAGCCCGTACCTCGGTACGCGACGCCTCGGGCGACGTGCTGCGCGCGGCCTGGAACAGCGCATCGATCTCATCCTGCTTGAGTGTCTTTTCGGTCAATCTAGGGCTCCTTTACTGCTCTCTTACGCGCTTGGCCTGTTTGCCGATGCCGGACTTCAGGCCCGGCGCGGCGGTTTGCGGGGCGGAAGGCGGTCGCCGCCCCCCGCCGCGAGATCGCGCAGGGCCGCCCGCAGATGCACCACAGCCGAGGCATGTACCTGCGAGACGCGCGACTCGACCACGCCCAGCGCCAGGCCGATCTCGCGCATGGTCATCTCTTCGTAGTAGTAGAGAGTCATCACCAGCCGCTCGCGGTCGGGCAAATTGGCAATGGCTTCTGCCAGCCGCTCCTCGAGTTCTCCCCTCAGGCAGCGAAACAGCGGGTCTTCCTCGGGGCGGCCCGGCACATAGGCCAGTTCTTCTTCGCCGGAGTTCTCGTTGCGCTCGATATGCAGGGTGCCGATTTCGAGGCCCTTCAGATCGCCCAGCAACTGCTGATAGTCGTCGAGGCCGATGCTCATCTCGGCGGCGATCTCCGGCTCGCCAGGCGCACGGCCCAGGCGCGCGGTCAGGACGCGTACCGCCTCTTCGACGGCGCGGCCCTTACGGCGTAGTTCGCGCGGGCTCCAATCGAGGGTGCGCAGGCTGTCGAGGATCGCGCCGCGAATGCGGAACTGTGCGTAGCTGCGGAACTGCACCTTCTTCTCGGGATCGAACTTGGCGAAGGCATCCATCAATCCCACCACGCCGGCCGAGACAAGATCCTCGATATCGACGTGCTGGGGAAGCCGTTCGTGAATGCGGCGCGCCAGGAAGCGTACGATCGGCAGGTGCTCGAGCAGGACGCGCTCCTGCTCGCTGGTAAGGACCGAAGTCACCCCGGCCGAAGGAGGATAGTTCGCTGCCGCCGCTCTGCGGCCTGCGGGTTTGGAGTCTCTCACTGCGGTGTTTCCATCGGCTCCCATCATTTTTTCCCCTTCTGCGAACTTGGTCTCAACGGACGGTACCCACGGGACGTAGCCGGATCTCCGATGGAATCTCGCCGGCGGCAACCACGGCCAGACGCGGCAACACCGGTTCCAGCCAGCGTTTCACGTAGTAGCGCGCCGGACTTGGACAAAGGAGCACGGGTGGTGCCGCAGACGAGGCCGAGCCTATAAGGGATCTCACAGAATCGGTGAGACGGCGGACGATGGGGGTTCCGGGCGTTGCCGCCGATGAAAGCAGGCGCTGGCTCGTCTCGGGTGCGACCGCCGTAAGAATCTCCTCTTCGAGCGCACGATCGAGCAACAGGACCGGCAGCTGGCCGTCGCCATCAAGCAGCGGCCGCACCAACCTGCGTCCCAGCGCCTGCCGCGAGGCCTCGACCAGGGCTACCAGGTTCTTGTTCATCGGCGCGGTCTCGAGCAGCGCCTCTAGAATCGCGCCCAGATCTCGGACCGAGACTCGCTCGCGCAGCAATTGCTCGAGAACCCGCGCCACCTCGCCCAAAGTGAGCAGTTTGGGCACCAGTTCCTCAAGCAGCTTGGGATGCGAGTCGTTGAGAGAGTCGAGCAGGCGCTTGATTTCGGCACGGCCCAGGAGCTCTCCGCCATGCTGGCGGACAAGCTCGCCCAAGTGCGTGGTGATTACCGTCACCGCGTCGACCACGGAGTAGCCGGCAGCAATGGCCGCGTCTTCGAGAGCCGGCGCGATCCAGACCGCTGGAACCCCGAATGCCGGCTCGCGCGTCTCTCTGCCCGAGAGCGGCCGCCGGCCGGCCTCTCCAGAGACGGCCAGCAGATGCGGACCCTCGGTCTGCCAGCGGCCGATCTCGATGCCGCGCAACGAGATCACGTACTCTCGCGGCTTGAGGCGTAGATTGTCCGAGATGTGCACGGGGGGAACCAGAAAACCCATCTCCGAAGAGAGGTGGCGGCGCAGTGTGCGCACGCGGCTTAACAGTTGCCCGCCCTGTTTCTCATCGACCAGGGGAATCAGCTGGAAACCGATCTCGAGGGTCAGATCCTCAAGCCGCAGCAGCGAAGAGAGTTCCGTGCTCTGCGCGGCGCCCTCTGCCTTCTTCTTCTCGGCAGGCGCGAGGTCGGCGGGGGGAGCTGGAGGCTGCGCCGCGATCCGCCTGCCAGCCACGAAAAGCCCCCCGGCCACGGCCAGAAAGGCAAGCTTGGGCATACCTGGAATCAGACACATCAAGGCCGAGACCGCGCCTGCCATGTACAACGTCGCCGGCCGGCCCAGCAGCTGCTGGCGAATCTCGCCGCCCAGCATTCCGGCCGAGTTGGCGCGCGTGAGCGTGATGCCGCCGGCGATTGATACCAGCAGCGAGGGAATGATGGTGACTAGGCCGTCGCCCACTGTGAGCACGGTGTAGGTGCGCGCGGCCTCGCTCAAGTCGATACCCTGCTGCAGGGTTCCGATCAACAGTCCGGCGATGATATTGATGCCCGTAATCAGGATGGTGGCCAGAGAGTCGCGCTGGTTGAAGCGTGCCGCGCCGTCCATGGCGCCGTAGAACTCGGCTTCGCGGGCGATGGCCTGGCGGCGGCGGCGCGCCTCGAGCTCGTCGATCAGCCCGGCGTTCATGTCGGCGTCGATGGCCATCTGTTTGCCGGGCAGAGCGTCCAGCGTAAACCGGGCCGTTACTTCGGCGGTGCGCACGGCGCCGTGGGACACGACGAGAAACTGGATGGCGACCAAAGCCAGAAAGAGTACAAAGCCGACCACGTAGTTGCCGCCGACCACAAACTGGCCGAAGGCCTCAATCACCTTGCCTGCGGCGGACGTTCCCTCTTGTCCGTGCAGGAGAATGCGCCGGCTGGAGGCGATGTTGAGCGCGAGGCGGAACAGGGTGAGGAGCAGAAGCAGCGTGGGAAAGACGGAAAGCTCGACGGCGCGGCGAATCTGCACCGCGGAGAGGAAGACCACCGCTGAAGCCGCCATCGACACTGCCAGCAGAAAGTCGAGGCACCAGGACGGCAGCGGCACGATCATGACAAAGACCACACTGATGGCCGCCATGGGCAGCATGTAGTCACGCATCCGATGCCAGATCGAGACCGGTGCCGCAAGCGTGCCCGCGGGCAAGGTCGCTGTACTCATTGATTCCCTCCTGCGAAAGCTGAAAGTGCGCAGCGCGTCATTGCATCACTCCTCCAAAACACCCAGGTGCGGAGCACCTCATCGAAGCATTCGTCCAAAACTCAAGAGCGCGGAGCGCCGCCAAAACCTGAAGGCGCGGAGCGGGCGCGGGCGGCGGCCTGGCGCTCTCGCAGCTCGGCTTCCACGCGCTGGCGGTAGAGATAGGCCAGGATGGCGGCCACCGCGGCGTAGAGCTCGGCGGGAATGGCCTGGCCGACCTCGACAGTGCGATAAAGCGATCGTGCGAGAGGCGGATTCTCCACAATCGGCACACCCGCCCAGCGCGCTTCGGCCTTGATCTCCTCGGCAAGCAGGTTGCGGCCCTTGGCCAGCACCTTCGGCGCCTCCATGGTCACGAAGTCGAAGCTCAGGGCCACGGCGTAATGTGTGGGATTGGTCAGCACCACAGCGGCTTTCGCCACATCGGCCTTCACACGGCGGCGGCGCATCTGGCGCTGCAGGTTGCGAATGCGGCCGCGAATCTGCGGGCTGCCCTCGGTCTCCTTGTACTCATCGCGCATATCCTGTTTGCTCATCTTCAGCCGCGATTCGCGGCTCTGCCACTCGACGAGATAGTCGATGGCCGCCCAGCCGAAGAGAAGCCAGGCCGCGGCCAGCAGCAGGCCGTAGACGTCTTCGCCCAGCAGTTCAAGCCGCTCCGTCGAAAACGGAGGAAGGGAGAGTTGATGGGCAATACGCTGCACGGCAAACACCGCAAGAAAGGCCGCAGGGATGAGCGACTTCGCGAGCCGGGCTGCGGCGCGCAGAGAAAAAAGGTTTTTGATGTTCGAGATCGGGTTGATGCGATCGAGCTTCCAAGCTATGGCGCTGGCATGCATGCTGACGCCTCCGGTCTGGGCGAGGGCTACTCCCAGTGCCGCCAGAACCACGAGCGCCATCACGATGGCCGGGGGCGTAAGCACCTTGAGCATCAGGCCGCGCAGGGCAATGAGCGTCGGCTCCAGGGTGGCCGGCTCCCAGTGGGCCGGCGCGCTGAGGGCAAGAAATCCGCCAAAAGCGCCGCGCCAGGCCTCCATGGTCCGGCCCCCCAACGCTCCAAGAGCCATCACTCCGGCCAGGGTTCCCGCGGCGGCCGTAAGCTCGCGACTGTGCAGGATGTCGCCTTCGCGGCGCGCCTTATCGCGCCGATGCTGCGTAGCCTGTTCAGTGCGCTCACCGGCCACGGCTCAGCCTCCCAGCCCGGGAGTCAAACCAGGCGCAGTGAGCGAAATAGAGATCAGGCGCTCGGCCATATCCAGCAGTCCGGCAAAACGCGCCTCGATAAAGCGCGGCCACAGCGCCAGAGAGCCGGAGAGAATCACAAAACCCGTTAAGGTTTTCATGGGCACGGTCAGCATCATCACCGGCAGTTGCGGGCTGAGTTTGCCCAGGAGAGCCACCGAGATCTCGACCAGCATGGTCGAGGCCAACAACGGGGCGGCCAGCTCCAGCGCGGCCAGAAAGATGCTTCCCGCGGCGCGCACGATGGCCAGTGCGGCCGGCGGCCCCAGGGCAAAGGCTCCCAGGGGCACGGCGTGAAAGCTGCGCACCAAGGACGCCAGCAGGATCCGGTCGAGACCGGCCGTGATGAGGACCAGCGTGCCCATTAGCTGAAAGAGTTCGCCCATGAGTGGCGTCTGGATGGCCGAGGCGGGGTCCATCAGGTTGACCAGGGAGAAGCTGAACTGCAGGCCTGCGATCTGGCCTGCGAAGAGCATCATTTCGTTGAGCAGCGCCAGCGAGAGCCCGTAGACCAGACCGACCGAGAGCTCTCCGATGATCGACGAGAAGGTGAGCGATGCTTGTGCATGGGGCGCCACGGCCACCAAAGGCGCCAGCAGAAACGCGACCGCTCCGGCAAAGACTGCCTTGACGCGCATGGGCAGCGCTGTCGAGGAGAAGAACGGCGCAAAGGTCATCATCCCGCTCACCCGTGCCAGGGCCAGCAGCATTGCGCTCAGAAATGTCGGCCAGTCGGTCAATGAAGCTCCTAGCTTCCAGCCCCTAGCCGCTAGCTCCTTCTGTGCGGCCGGTGGCTCTCAAGTCAAAATCCGTTCTTTCGCGATCAAGCCAGCCGCAGGTTGCTCTTCTTTGCTGCCCACGGTCCGCCTATGCGGCTTCGATCCGCACTTCCGAGCTAGCAGCTGGAAGTTAGGAGCTAGGGGCTGCGCTTTCACCCCAGATACCGGTGAAAATCCCCTAGCAGCAACCGCGTATACTCAGCTAGCCTTTCAAGAAACCAAGGCATGGCAGCCAGCAGGATGAGCGCGATGGCGGCCAGGCGCGGCACGCTGGTCAGCGACTGCTCCTGCAGGCTGGTCAGGGTCTGGACCAGGCTGAGCACAAAGCTTATCGCCACAGTCGCGATCAGAAGCGGCGCGGACACGATCATGGCCTCGCGCATCAACTGGCGCATCAGTTCGGCAACCAGGTCCGGTGTCATGGCTCTCCCTTCAAAAGCTGTGCAACAGAGAACTCGCCAGCAGGTTCCAGCCATCCACCATCACAAACAGCAGAATCTTGAGCGGGGTCGAGACCACGACCGGCGGCAACTGGAACATGCCGATCGAGGTGGTGATCGCGGCCGTGACCATATCGACCAAGAGAAAGGGCAAAAACAGCACGGCGCCGATGGCGAATCCCGCCTTGAGTTCGGAGAGGATGTAGGCCGGAACCACCACGCGCATGGGCAGATCGTCGGGCGTATTGGGCCGCGGGATCTGGCCCGCGGCCGTGAACAGCGCCAGATCCTTCTCTCGCGCGTACTTGAGCAGAAAGTGCTTGATGGGCTGCGCGCCGCGTTCGATGGCCTCGACGCCGGTAATCTGTCCGTTGCGAAAAGGCTCGACGGCCTGCTGGTCGACCTGATTCAGGACCGGGGTCATGATGAACCACGTCATCATCAGCCCCAGCCCCATCAGAGTGGGGTTCGAGGGCGCAGTCTGCGTGCCCAGCGCCTGGCGCAGGAAGTGAAACACGACCATAAGGCGCACCAAGGGCGTCATGGCCATCAGGATTGCGGGCAGTAGGGTGATCAACGTCAGGACGAAGAGAATCGTCCACGGTGTTGAGTCCGAAGGCCGCAGCTTGGTGTTGAGATCGGGCAAGAGGGGCACAGCTGCCGGAGCGGCCGCGGCCATCTCGAGAAACCATGCGCCTACCATGAGGCCCTCGCCCGGCCGGGCAAGGCCCGGTTGGCTGCCGCGAGTATTGGAGAACCCCGGTTTTCGTCCAGCGGATAAAACGCCGGTCCGCCTTCGGCCGAGGTTGCCACCAAAATCCTGCGGCCTTCGGCTTCAATCAGCGCCAGCGACTGACGTGGCGCCAGGCTGATGCGCTCAAGCAATGCCAGACGCGGCTCCGCACGCCGCCTGCCGCGCAACTTTTCGAGCAACCACACCCCCAGGCCGCCGTAGCCACCCGCTCTTTCGCCTGCTCCACCAGCCATGGTTCGATTTCTCCTCATCGCTCTCTAGATCAGCCGCGTAATGCGCACTGCCAACTTCGCTTCCACCACTTCGAACTCGCTCCACGCCACCTCGACCTCGCCTGCCGCGAGGGGAAGATCCTCACCGTGGTTCCATTGCGTTTCGATCACCTGCCCAGGAGCCAGAGCCAGCAATTGGCGTACGCGGAACTCGCGCACGGGAACAGACACGCCAAGTTGCACGGGCAACCGGGAAATCACCGCAGGGAAAACCGTCTCTTCCTTGATGGGCTGCGCTTGTGGCGCCGCAACCAGGGCCTGAACGGTTTCTCCGGCGGAGCGCTCGCTTGTTGCTGCTCCCGGGTGTGGTACTGCTGCTCCCGGGTGTGGTACTGCTGCTCCCGGACGAGGTGCTGCTACCCCCGGATGTGGTACGCCCGCAGCGGCCGGCATTGCTTGTACTGTCGCCATTCCGGTCAGTACAGCAGCAGAAATAGGACCAGAGGCGGGTGGAAAGGATTAGTTTGGTTTAAGAATTGCGCCGGCGCTTAAGACTTGCGCCAACTTGGTGACCGATTTCAATCCATGCAGCAGCCCATTCACATCGCTGCTACACTGAAAACTAGAAGGTTTTTCGAGCGTTCCAGTCCCGCGAGGACGCGAACTGCCGCTCTCTGAGGTCTACAATCATGCCAGAATCGAAGGAAAATAAAAGCTTGACGGGAACCAGCCTGCGCCTCAAAGTGGGACTGGCGGAGATGCTCAAGGGCGGCGTCATCATGGACGTGATGAGCGTCGAACAGGCGCGCATCGCCGAAGAGGCCGGCGCGGTTTCGGTAATGGCTCTCGAACGCGTGCCCGCCATGATTCGCGCCGAGGGCGGCGTGGCCCGCATGGCCCGGCCCGCGCTGATCAAGCAGATCATTCAGGCCGTTTCAATTCCAGTCATGGCGAAGGCCCGCATCGGCCACTTTGCCGAAGCCCAGATTCTTCAGGAGTTGGGCGTGGACTTCATCGATGAGAGCGAAGTTCTGACCCCGGCCGATGAGGCGCACCATATTGACAAGCATGCCTTTACCACGCCATTCGTCTGCGGCGCGCGCAATTTGGGCGAGGCTCTCCGGCGCATCGCCGAAGGCGCGGCCATGATCCGCACCAAGGGCGAAGCCGGCACCGGAGACGTAGTCCATGCCGTGCAGCATATGCGCCAGATTACGAAGGAGATGCGCCAGCTCACCGTCCTCACCGAGCAGGAACTCTACGCCGCGGCCAAGGAGCTGCAAGCCCCGTATGAGCTCGTCCGGATGGTTGCGCAAACTGGTAAGCTCCCCGTGCCCAACTTCTCTGCCGGCGGCATCGCCACGCCCGCCGATGCGGCTCTCATGATGCAGCTCGGCGCCGAAGCTATCTTTGTCGGTTCGGGAATCTTCATGAAGGAACGCGCCACGCCGCTCGACGTCGAGAACGACCCCAAGGAACGCGAAGAAGCCGTCTCGCGCGCCAAGGCCATCGTGATCGCCACCACGCACGCCAACGACCCCAAGATCCTGGCAGAAGCCAGCGAGCAAGTCACCGGCACGATGAAGGGCCTGGCCGCCGCCGCATTAGAAGAATCTCAGCTTCTACAAACCCGCGGCTGGTAACCACCTGCGGTGGGGCAGCCGCTCGCTATTCGCTCGCACTGGCTTACGTGGCTCCCATCCTTGCGCTAAAAAAAAGCGCAAGGATGGGGCACTCGGCCCTCCCCCGGCTTCGCTTAAGGGTGGCCCGCCTGCCCACCGGCTCCTCTCCACTCGCGCTTGATCAGGCCGCTTTCATCGCGCTGCTCAAGGGCTATAAACTGACTAACACACTTCTGGGCCAGTTCAGCCACGGACAGCAAGGGCAGCGCGGCTCTGCCATTCTCTCGCCAGCCAAAAGTGCGCCCAGTGGGCCAATCCGGCACGAAGCGAGTCTTGGCAAGTGCTTTTGGCGGGAACTGGAACCCCGATATTGGCTCGCCAGGAAGAACGGCGCGGTGGCTCCATTTACTCACCGTGAGCTCCCCATTTACGACATTCATCTCGACGGTCAAACTGATGAGATCGTTGGTGATCGTGCAGTTTGTCTCGTCCGAAACGACTCTGATGCCCCTTATCTCGTCTGCTGAGCATGTCCTTTCAATCTCAGCAAAGAGGTCGGAAGTCTTCTGTCTTACCAGTTCTTTTGCCGTGTCGAATTTCATATTTCCTCCCTGAATCGCCGCTCACTTCATTATTGAAGCGAGGAACGCGAACTAGAGTACCACGGCCCAAAACGAGTACGGGGCCGAAGCGAGTGCCTGCGCGAAATCAGCGCTCCATACTCAAAGGGGATTCGTTTCGAGGTATACTGAGGGCCGAAATCAGAGGGGCGATTTCCAGATGGCGGGCAAAGCGGGAAAGGGCGCTTCGTTATTTGATTGGCTGAAGTTTATCTCTGGCTATTTGATTTTCCCTGTTTTGCTGGTGGTGTACCTGCTTGAAATCGATTGGCACGAGCTAGGTCTCACCCTTTTTTCAAGGGATGAAGGCGTCCGGGTGCACCCTATTGCCCAAATACTTCTTGCGCCAGCTCAGATGGTCGCCCGGCAGCCGGTCGGACTGACGCTACATCTATTGGTGCGGCACATCATCTCGGAGTGCCTCGGAATCACTCTTTTGATTGGATGGTGCCTTTTCTATATGGCGATCACTGTATTGCCGATATGGCTTCTCTTAAAGGTCACTTTCGGTCTCAAATATCAAAAAGCCAAACTCGTTCTCCGAATATTTCCACAAAATAAGTGGGCAAATAAGGTGATCGCGCTAGCGAATCAAAAACCTGTTCCACCGGCGTGGCTTGATAAGCTTCGCCGGATGCCCCAGGCTTGATCCAACGTCGTAGGAGTTTCGTCTGTTCACCGTGAAATCAATGTGCATTGATTCTTGGGCAGGAATCCCAAACCGCAAGCGGAAGATTGTCTGCAGTAGCTGCTGCTAGCTCTTGGCGGTGATTAAATATCACACCACCACCAATTAAGGTTACTGGCAATCCGTTCCTTTTACAATGCGGGCAGACCTCAATGGCAACAACTCCGACCTTGGTTCCAACTGGTAGATGTGTGTAGTCGTCCAAAGCCATAACGATTCCTCCGTATAGACAGAGCATACTCTTAAATTAAAAGAGTTAGCGACGGTTCGGTCTCCCGGCCGAAGGCCTCCGCCGCACCGCAGGTGCTCATGACGACAGCTTATTCAGCAGATCGATCTTCACATCCCCGTCGGGAAAAACCGCGCGAATCTCCAGCGTCCCCCCCATCGCCTCCACGTAGCTGCGCAACGTGCTGATGTACATGTCGGTACGCTTTTCCAACTTGGAGATGTTGCCCTGGTCCATCTCCAGCACCGCGGCCAGACGAGTTTGCGTCATCTCGCGCGCGTTGCGGAGTTGATGCAACGGCATCTTTCGAAGCTCCTCTCGGGCACGTGCCTCATTCCGCGCCCGGCGTTCCGGGGACATCCTGGCCCGCAACTCTTCAAAATTCCTCGCCATCGTCTGACTCCTCTCCGAGTTCCCGCAAATGCTGTGTGTAGATCGCGTCCGCTTTCGGTACGAACTCCCGGTACCACCGAGGATTCCCCGTCTTGTCACCGCCGATGAGCAGAACTCCTGTACGCCGCGGATCGAATGCGTACAGGACGCGGTAGGGCCGGCCTTCATGTTGAACCCGCAATTCGCGCACATTCGGGAACTTGGAATCGCGAACCGTATCGGCGTAGGGTCTGGTGAGCGCAGGTCCGGCGTCCTCAAGCATGTGTACGGAGAAATCAATACTGTCTTGTTCTTCCGCCGTCCCACCACCCGCCAAATTCATCCGTGAACTCGACCTTCCAGGCCATCAACTAAATATGTACTGTATTACATATATCGTCAAGGGAATAACGGGACCGAGCAAAATCGGCACACCACCTCACCGCGTGTCCCTACCGGCGAATCGCATGCGAGCGATCAGCGAGCGGCTGCCCCACCGCAGGTGGTTGACATAGTCATATGACTAGTTATATGACTATGTAAGAAGGAGCTTCTCCCATGGCTTGGCAGGTCTACGACGCAAAGGCGCGCTTCAGCGAACTGCTCGACGCCGCCCTCAAGGACGGTCCGCAAGTGGTCACGCGCCGCGGAGTAGAAACCGCCGTCCTGGTTCCCATCGACGAATGGAAGCGCCTGAACGGCCAAGCTAGACCGTCGCTCAAAGATATTCTGCTCGACCCGAACGGGCCGCATGATCTCGATATTCCACCGCGCGGCCGCTTTCGCCTTCGTCCGCCGCCCGATTTTGAGTAAGCCTCATGTATCTTCTCGATACCAATGTCATTTCTGAGCTGCGCAAATCCAAGCCTCACGGGGCGGTGGTAGCTTGGCTCCGCTCCGTGGGCAGCAACGACCTATTCGTTTCAGCTGTAGTCATCGGCGAAATGCAGGCTGGCGTCAAGCGGACCCGCCTACAAGCTCCCGAAAAGGCCGCGGAAATCGAGCGGTTTATCGACATGGTTCTCTCCTCGTACGCTGTTTTGCCTCTCGATGCGATTGCGTTTCGCGAGTGGGCTAGGCTCATTCACGGCAAGTCGCGCGATTTGACTGAAGATGCCATGATCGCCGCCACCGCCCGCATCCACAGCCTAGTCGTCGTCACCCGAAACGTAAAAGACTTCGCAAGTTTCGGTGTCCGAGTCTTCGACCCATTTTCAAGCAAATGAGTTAAGCGGTACAATCCCTGTAGCAGCTTGCGGCCTTCATGCAAGCAAGTTTTCTTTTCTCATTCCCCAGCCCACTCTTCCCACTTTGCGCGCGTCCAAGAAAGAGTACGAGTACCCTCATCCAAGCGAGGAGCCATCCCCATGCCCTCTATCTTTTCACCCGTCCCGGCCGAAATTGAACGGAAGGCGCCTGGAACTGGGGGCAAGCCTCCCGTAGCCCGCCGTCCGACCGGTGGCGGCGGGGGCGGAGGCGACGACGACTGGCGAAAACCGCACCGTGGTCCGCGCGAGGCTCTGCATCGCACACGCGCGGCTGTCTTTTGCGTACTGGCCTGCGACATGATGTTTTTTGCGGTGCTGGTTGTGATCTTTTATGCGCGTCAAGCCGGCACGCACATGGATCCGCGAACCCTGCGCCAGGTGGGCGACTGGCATCCCATACTGCTGCCGCCCATCCTCTTTCTGAATACCGCGGTCCTTCTCGTGAGCACCCTCACCATGGAGCGGGCACGAGCACATATCTTCCACGAGTTCGACGTGTTGGAAGAGTGGCTCGGTCTCGGCCGGCCCGCCCTGCGCCGCACCCTGCCTTGGATTGCGCTCACCCTGGTGCTGGGCCTCGCCTTCCTGTGCGGCCAGGCTCTGGCCTGGAGGCAATTGACCGCGCAGGGTTTTGCCTTCAATAGTTCGTCCACACCGGCAAGTTATTTCTTCTACCTCATTACCTGGTCGCACGCCGCTCACCTCGTCCTCGGCGTATTCGCCCTTCTCTTTTGTCTCTGCGCTCTGGCTCGCCTCAAACGTGTGGAATCCCGCCAAATCGCAGTGGATTCAACGGCATGGTTCTGGCACGCCATGGGCTTTGCCTGGCTGGTGCTTCTTGGGGTTTTGGTGCTGGGTCAGTAAGATTTAACCGCGATCAGCTAGCAGATTTTGACCATCAGCTATTCACTGGAAGCTACCCGCTGTTTACGCTGTACGCAGGCCCATCAAGGCGCGGAGCCGATCAAGGAAGCTGGGCACTTCGGGGCACTCAAAATAAATCTTCCGGTTGAGGCCCATCAGCAACTGCACCGCTTCCACCTGCGGATTCTGCGCGGAGAATGACCCACCGGCATTAACAAACTCATCAGTAAGATATTCGATGGCATGGCCGAGGATCTCCAGCGCACGACCAGCTTCCGGTGAAATCTCGCGCCGCCGCACCGCGCTACGGCTCGTTACCAGAACTGGTGCAGCTATCTCCATCGAAAACCCGCGCATTGTCGGAGCGGTTGCCATGCTTTCCATCCTCACTTGAATCATCGGCACTGGGTAACCCATTCTTCAAGTAACGAAGGTACTGTTTCATATCGGGACAGGTTACTTTATGCACTACTCAAAGCGGGAAAGCCTGTGACGAGGCTCACATCAGATTGTCCTAGAACCTCCGCCCAAGCCCATTTCTGCGCGCAAAAGCAATATCTCCTGCACAATAAAGCAGTTCTACGCTGTCTATCGGCTCAATGCTTGACGGGATGAGCTCGAAAACCTAATCTCAATCCTAGAAAGCTGCGTCTTCGGAGTATTTCGGGGCGCAAGCGGCGCAGTTCTATAGAATTCCTTCAGGCTGGGCGGCGATGAACCCTTATTACTGGCAATATCTCCCGTTATTGATGCAGATTCTTGCGGCAATCTTGCTTGGCGTGGGGATGGTTATAGCATCCTGGTTTGTTGGCCGGCATCGTAATACCGTGGTCAAGCTGGATGCCTACGAGTGCGGCATTACGGCCACTGGCGACGCGCGCGGCCGTTTCAGCGTGCGTTTTTACATGGTCGGCGTTCTCTTCATTCTTTTCGACGTAGAAGCGGTCTTTATGATGCCCTGGGCGGTGATCTACAGGCGTCTTCCCGCTCTTACCGGTTGCTCGCGCCTCTTCGGCTTCTGGGAGATGCTTGTCTACCTCGGCTTTGTGGGCGTCGGCCTCTACTACATCGTGCGCAAAGGCATCCTGAACTGGAGCCATGACAGGGCGGATTTATAGGATGGCAAGTCAACCACCCACATTGTCGGGCAAACAAGCCGTCCTCGCCGGGATGCCGGAACACCCCGCGATCAAAGCCATTCTCGCCTGGAAACCGGACGCCCTCACCGACGCAAAATTTGATTTCGGCGAGTTGACCCTCACCATCGCTTCTGGTGCGATTCGCGCCGCCTGCTCCACGGTGCAAGCCGCCGGATACAACTTCTTTGAAGACGTGACGGCTGTAGACTGGTACCCGCTAACGCCCCGTTTTCAGTTGAGCTATCACATCCTTTCCCTGGGGCTGAAAGATCGCATCCGGCTGCGCGTTCTGCTGGATAAAGCTGAGCCCGGCACCGAACCGAGTCCCGGTACAGAACCGAGTATCGACTCGATCACCCCCGTCTGGGCCGGTGCCAACTTCTACGAGCGCGAAGTCTTCGATCTCTTCGGCATCCACTTTGCCGGCCATCCCGACCTGCGCCGCATTATGTTGCCGGACGATTGGAAGGGCCATCCGCTGCGCAAGGACTACCCCGTGGAGGGATATCGCTAATGACAGAGGCATCTGGCGCAGCTCTCGTCGAATTGCCCGCATCGGAAAACGCCGGCGCGCGGCGCATGGTCCTCAATATGGGCCCGCAGCACCCGGCAACGCACGGTGTGCTCCGCCTGGTGGTCGAGTTGGACGGAGAAGTGATTCTCAGTGTCCGCCCCGAGATCGGATACCTGCACACCGGCATCGAAAAAACCTGCGAGGCCAAGTTCTACCAGCAAGTGGTTCCGCTAACGGACCGCATCAATTACCTCGATCCCCTTTCGAACAATCTCTGTTACTGTCTGGCCGTCGAGAAGCTCCTCAACCTCGAAATCCCCGAGCGCGCACAATGGATACGCGTCTTGCTCACGGAGTTGAGCCGCCTGAACTCGCATCTCATTTGGCTCGGCACGCACGCCATGGACATTGGCGCTCTCACGGTCTTCCTCTATACCTTCCGAGAGCGTGAGGAAATTCTAAGACTCTTTGAAGCCGTAGCCGGCCAACGCATGATGACCAGCTACTTCCGCGTTGGCGGTCTTTCCATGGAACCACCGCTCGGCTGGCTCGAGCGTGTGGCTGCATTCATTCACGGTTTTCCTGAGAAGATCGACGAATATTCGAACCTGCTCACGGGCAATCCCATCTTCATGAATCGCTTGAAGGGTGTCGGCTATCTCTCTGCAGCCGATGCCATTGCGCTTGGGGTCACCGGCCCGCCGCTGCGCGCCTCCGGCGTCGATATCGACCTGCGCCGCGACATGCCTTACTCCAGCTACGAGAAATTCCAGTTTCAGGTGCCGATTTCGACGGTAGGTGATACCTGGGCGCGTTACGAAATCCGTCTCGTCGAGATGCGCGAGAGCACCAAGATCGTCCAGCAAGCCCTCGACGGCATGCCCGGCGGCCCGGTCAAGGCCAACGCGCCGAAGATTGTTTTGCCCGACCGCGAGAAAATGAAGACGCAGATGGAGGCGCTCATCCATCATTTCAAGATCGTTACCGAGGGCTTCGATGTTCCCGCCGGTGAGGTCTATCAGGCCATCGAATGTGGTCATGGGATCACAGGCTATTACGTGGTCTCCGACGGCACCGCCAAGCCCTACCGCGTGCACATGCGCTATCCTTCGTTTGCCACGTTGCAGGCAGTTGAAACCATGTGCAAGGGCGGCCTGATCGCCGACTTGGTCGCCGTTGTAGGCTCCATCGACATCGTGCTGGGAGAAATCGACCGCTAATCAGAGTTGCATGTTTTGAGGGGGCATGGCTCCAGCCGTGCCGAAAAACGCTGGAACTTGTTTCATAAATGGTTTCGTGAAAGGGCACGACTTCAGTCGTGCCGAGCGCGCCGTAGGCGCAGAGGTTGTTAGCCCCGCGCTTTAAGCGTGGGGTTGAGAAGAGAGTTGGTGACGAGCCCCGTAGGGGCGATGCCGGTTTTGAAAGGGCACGACTTTAGTCGTGCCAGTAAACGACCAACTTGAACCGGGCTTTAGCCCCTGAGGGAAGTTGCTTTGGGACAGACACAGGTCATCCACGACGAGCACGTTTACATCGAACTGTGGTCCTCACTCGCTTCCCTGCTCCGCAGCTACACCGTGGCGCACGGACTCGACATGAACCGTCAAGCCACAGTTGAAGCCGACGAAGAAAAAATCACGGTTCGCCATGGAGAAAAACGACTTCACCTCGAACGCAACGCCTCAATCGTCACCTGGATGCGAGAAGATAGTAGCAGCGGGAAGATGGAAATCACCGAGGCGGGAAGATTGCGCAACGAAACCGGCGAGGATGAAATGGATCTTATAGCTGAAGCCTGGGCACGGGAGTTGATGCGATGAGTCCCGACAAAACGAATCCCGAAAAGAAAAGCCCCGAGACCATGTCGGTTTTCTCGCCGCAGCTGGCCAAGCGCTTCGACGCGCTGGTTGAAAAGTATCCCGTGAAGCGTTCGGCGCTCATTCCCATGCTGCTCTACGCGCAGGATGAGGTGGGCTATCTTTCGGACGCAGTCATCGCCGAAGTCGCCCAGCGCATCGGCATCACGCAGCTTGAAGTACGCAACGTGGCCACCTATTATTCGATGCTGCGCTTCAAGCCTGCGGGAAAGTTCAATATTCAGGTCTGCACCAACATCAGTTGCATGTTGCGCGGCGCCTACGAGGTTTACGAGCGTTTCCAGGAAGAGCTTGGCGTCGGCCCCAAGGGCGTTACGCCCGACGGCATCTTCTCGCTCGAAGAAGTGGAGTGCATCGGCGCCTGCTGCTGGGCCCCGGCCATCCAGGTAAACTACGAGTTCCACGACGAGCTCAAGCCCGACCTCGTGCCCGGCATTGTGAGCGGCTATCGCGGCAAGGCCTTAGCCCTTAAGAACGAACCTTCTTTTGAGGGGCAGAAGGCGAAAGGCAAAACCAACAATGCGTAGGCTCGTCTCCCATCCCGATGAAGTCAAGATCATCTCCCGCCGCTTCGGCATGGGCGCGGAGAAGATCGACCGCTATCTCGAGTTGGGCGGGTACGAGGCCGTGAAGAAGTGCCTGGCGCAAACCCCCGAGTGGATCGTCGATGAGATGAAGGCCAGCGGCCTGCGCGGACGCGGTGGCGCGGGCTTTTCGGCGGGCATGAAGTGGTCCTTTGTTCCCAAGCAATCCGCCAAGCCCAAATACATTCTCGTCAACGGCGACGAGAGCGAGCCCGGCACCTGCAAAGACCACCTGCTTTTCCTGCACGATCCGCATGCCATCATCGAGGGCACGATCATCGCAGGCCTGGCCGTCGGCTCACGCATGGGCTTCATCTATCTGCGCGGCGAGTATCGCTATCTGCTCGAAATCATGGAGCGCGCCGTCGCCGATGCATACGATCGCGGCTTTCTGGGCAAGAACATCTTCGGCTCGGGCTCCGAATTCCAAATCATCACGCAAACCGGCGCGGGCGCGTACGAGGTTGGCGAAGAGTCGGCGCTGATGGAGTCGCTCGAAGGCAAACGCGGTGTGCCGCGCATCAAGCCGCCCTTCCCGGCCGTCGTCGGCCTTTACGGCGGGCCCACGGTCATCAACAATGCCGAGACCATTGCCACCGTGCCCCATATCATCACCATGGGCGCGGCGGCGTATGCAGCGGTGGGCACTCCGCGCAACGGGGGTACGCGCCTGTTCGGAATTAGCGGCCACGTGGAGCGGCCCGGCGTTTACGAGCTGCCCATGGGTTACAACCTCAAGAAGATGATCTACGAGGTAGCCGGCGGCGTTCGTGGCGGGCGCAACTTGAAAGCAGTCGTTCCCGGCGGCTCGTCCACTCCGGTGCTCTTGCCGGAAGAGATCGACATCGGCATGGATTTCGATCAGGTGGGCAAAGCCGGCTCCATGCTCGGCTCGGGCGGCGTCGTGGTCATCGACGATCAAACCTGCATGGTCGAGTTCGCTCTCCGCACCATCAGTTTTTACGCGCATGAAAGCTGCGGCTGGTGCATTCCCTGCCGCGAAGGCACGGACTGGCTCGAGAAATCGCTCACTCGCTTCCACGCTGGCTTCGGGACCGCGAGCGACATCGACAATATGCAGTACCTCGCAGAAAACATGTTAGGCCGCACCTTCTGTCCACTCGGCGATGCCGCGGCCATGCCAACCATTGCATTCGTTAAGAAGTTTCGTAAGGAGTTTGAGGATCATTTGAACGGCAAGCCGTGCCCGTTCGCACGGGAAGGTGTACCGCAGTTGACCGTCGTGTAAAAGTTGGCGCGAAGTGAGACCGCAAGAGCTGGTACGTATTCTGGAAGCCGACGGCTGGTTTAGCACGGGTCAGAGCGGCAGTCACAGACAATTTCGTCACCCATCAAAACCCGGTTTGCTCATCGTACCGATGCACACCGGCAAAGAAATCGGGAAAGGGCTGCTTCACAGTCTTCTGAAGAAGGCAGGTCTGAAATGACACGAGAATACTTGGTAGTTTACGAACGAGGCGATAAGAACTGGAGCGCATTTTCTCCGGACGTTCCCGGCACCGGTTCGATGGGTGAGGTGCTCGAAGATACACGTGCAAATATGCGTGAGGCACTGGAACTTTATCTGGCCGAAGCTACAAAGGCTGGCGAGCCCATCCCTGAAGCGGCTGCTACGAACGTTGACTTCGAGGAGTTCGATCCCGAGCATGAGACGAAGCATTACGTTGTCGAATGGCTGCGTGTATCGCTTCCGCAGTCCATTGCATCTACTCGCACAACCCAGGCCGCTTAAGGATTCGAATGCCCGATGTAACCTTCACAGTAGACGGCAAGAAGCTAACCGCTCCAGCGGGAACGTTGCTCATTGACGCTTGCCGCAAAGCCGGCATCGAAATCCCCGCCTTCTGCTACTATCCCGGTCTTTCTCTGCAGGCCGCCTGCCGCATGTGCGTAGTGCGCCAGGAGAAGGTGCCCAAGCTGCAAACCGCCTGCACCACCACCGTCGCAGAAGGCCAGATCTTCGTAACCGAATCGCCCGAAATCGCGCAGGCCCGCAAGGCCACCATCGAATTGCTTCTCGGCAACCACCCGCTCGACTGCCCCGTTTGCGACGCGGGCGGCGAGTGCGAGTTGCAGGACATGACCTTCAAGTACGGCGCCGGCGAAAGCCACTACGTCGAGGCCAAACACCATCGCGACGAGCAGCAGTGGTCGCCAGCTGTCTTCTACGATCGCCCGCGCTGCATCCTCTGCTATCGCTGCATCCGCATGTGCGGCGAAGGCATGGACGTTTGGGCGTTGGGCGTGCACAACCGCGGCGCCAATTCAGTAATTGTCCCCAACGACGAGCATCAGCTCGACTGCGAACAGTGCGGCATGTGCATCGACGTGTGCCCCGTGGGCGCGCTCACCAGCGGCAGCTATCGCTACAAGACGCGGCCATGGGAGATGAGCCACGTTTCGACAGTTTGCACACATTGCGCCGACGGTTGCAAGGTCACTCTCGGCGTGCGCTCGACCAACGATGGCGCAGAGATCGTGCGCGCCGACAATCGCGACAAGAACGGCATCAACAATGATTTCCTCTGCGCGAAGGGCCGCTTCGGTTTTGATTTCGTCGACAGCCCCGACCGCTTGGCGCAACCGCTTGTTCGCAATGCAGCCGGCAAACTTGAGCCTGCCACATGGGAGCGTGCCCTTCGCTTCGCCGCCGGTAAGTTGAAGGAAATTCGCGATGCGCGCGGCGGCACATCGATTGGCGTTATCGGTTCCAACCGCAGTACGAACGAAGAAAATTACCTGCTGCAGAAGTTCGCGCGCACTGTGCTTCAAACCAACAACATCGACCACGAGCGCACCACCGATTACGCGGCCTTTGCCCGCGCTCTCGCTGGAACAACGGGAAGGACCGCGACCCTGCGCGACATCTCCTCCGCGTCCGCAATCCTCCTTGTCGGCGGCAATCCCACCGACGAGCATCCTCTTCTCGCTTGGTTGCTGCGCACCAATGTGCGCCTGAACCGCGCGCGCCTCTACATCGCCAACTCCCAGCCCATCAAGCTCGACCGTCAAGCCAAGGCCACGCAGGCGCTCCCGGCGGACGGCTACAAGGACCTCGCGGCATTTCTCGAACAAGGCACATCCGACTTCAGCAAAGCGCTGCTTGCCGAGGAATCGCTCGTCGTCATTTTCGGCGAGGAGTTTCGCGGCGAGGCCGCAAAAAAACTCGTAACCTGGGGCCTCAAGCGCGAAAATATCAGATTTGCATACTTGGGCGACCACGCCAACTCGCGCGGGGCAGCCGATATGGGTCTCTTCCCTGACCTGCTGCCCGGCTACGTGCCGGTCAACGCGCCGGGAGTTTTCCGCGAATATCCCCGCCTTCCCGCCACGCCCGGCAAAACCTTGCTGCAGATGCTCGCATCGGCCGCGCACGGCGATCTCGGCGCATTACTGATCGTTGGCGCGAATCCGGTTTCCCACGCCAAACTCGATCTTGCCGCGCTCAGAAACACATTCGTCGTCGTCCAGGATCTTTTCCTCACTGAAACCGCGGCCTTGGCCGACGTGGTTTTCCCCGCCGCCAGTCTCTACGAGAAATCCGGCACTGTAACCAACACCTGCGGCGACATTCAGATAGTGCGCAAGGCCGCGGATCGCGCCGGAGTCAAGCCGGATTTCGAAATCCTCGTTCGTCTTGCCGATGCCATGGGCGCAGAAATCAAGTCCCTGGTTCCCTTCGGTAAACGCGGCACCACGGGCGATCTCGGACAGTCGCGCGGCGCACAGTCCGGCGAGGCCGACCAGCACGCCGTTTGGCTTGAAGCCAACGGCCTCGAACCCAAACTCAGCCCCTTCGATCCGCTCGCCACATTGGATGAAATTGCTCGGCTTGTCCCCGGTTACACATTCGACCGGATCAATCTTTTTGCAGGCAACGATGTGCACACGGAACCGAAGGCCGCGCCGGGATATGTTCCGCTGCAGGCCCTCGCCAGTCCGGACCTTGTCGTTCCTGCGCACGATACGCTCTTCACGTCGGGAACGCTGGGCAATTACAGCCCTGCGCTCAAGCAGCTCACGCAGCACCAAAGCAAAGAAATGGCCGAAACCGCCGCCGACTAAGCATTCACGGCGCTAACTCGCTAACCTGCTAACCCGCGCAGCGGGGCTAACTGGCTGCATTTTGGAACGCACGTGACGATCCTTGCATTCTTTCTTTGGAGCCTCGCGAAAGTCGCCGTGGTGACGGTGGTGATGCTCATGGGCATCGCCTATACCGTGCTGCTGGAGCGCAAGCTGGTGGGCCGCATCCAGAACCGCTGGGGACCCAGCCGCGTGGGTTACTTCGGAATGTTGCAGCCGCTCGTGGATGGCGCTAAATCCTTCCTCAAAGAAGATCTGATTCCTACCGCCGTCTATCGCCCAATCTATCTGCTGGCGCCCATTATTTCATTGGGCTGCGCACTCATTGCTATTGCCGTCATTCCTTTCGGCGCGCCGCTTGGCCCCAAAGGCATTGATCTCTTTGAAATTTCTGACATCAACGTCGGCCTGCTCGTCATCCTCGGCGTCACTTCCGTGGGCGTATACGGCATCGCCCTTGCCGGCTGGTCCTCGAACAACAAATATTCATTGCTAGGCTCGCTCCGCTCCTCGGCGCAACTCATCAGCTACGAGCTGGCTCTCGGTCTCTCGCTCGTCGGCGTGGTGCTTCGTGCGGGCTCGCTCAATCTGCGCACCATCGTCGAGCAGCAGGCTACCTACGGCATTGCGACCTGGAATATTTTCGGCGGATGCCAGTTCGTAGCTTTCTTCATTTATCTGATGGCCGCCTTCGCCGAAACCAACCGCTCGCCGTTCGATCTGCCCGAAGCCGAAAGCGAGCTCACTGGTGGATATCACACCGAATACAGTTCCATGAAGTTCGCCATGTTCTTCATGGCCGAGTACGGCAACATGATCAACGTCGGCTGCGTGGCCACGCTGCTGTTTCTCGGCGGCTGGACCAGCCCCTTCGGCGACCTTATGGGACCCTTTGACAACGTCGTGATCGATGCCGTGCTTCCGATCTTCTGGTTCGTGTCCAAGGTCTTCTGTTTTCTCTGTCTTTACGTGTGGGTGCGGGGCACGTTGCCGCGCTTCCGTTACGATCAACTGATGAACTTCGGCTGGCGGTTCTTGCTGCCGCTCGCCATGCTGAACATTGTGCTAACAAGCCTCTGGCTTGCGTATCAGTGACGGCAGCACGAACCCTCCTCTGTCATCCTGAGCGGAGCGCAGCGGAGTCGAAAGCCTGCCCTGAGCGAAGGTCGTATAAGCGACCGGAGTCGAATGGGGACCTGCGGTTGTTCTTAAAGGATCTATGCATCGGCATGATGCGCTCCAATTGAATGCCTCATGCTCATTTACAATCGGGAGGGAAATTCCGGAGCAATAGTTTCGCAACTCCGCCTTTTCTCCCTCAAGCCTGCCGGTCCTGTGGTCTGAACCGGCTTTAACCAGTACGCCAGGCAACGATGCACCCGATTCTGTTTTTCCTCTTTGCCGGATTCTGCCTCGCTGGAGCTATCAACCTCCTGCTGCAGACCCATCCCATCAACAGCGCTCTATCGCTGATTGTGGTCATGACCTCTCTGGCTGTGCTCTACCTGCTGCTCGGCGCGGAGTTTCTTTTCATGGCGCAGATCATCGTCTATGCCGGCGCCGTGATGGTGCTTTTCGTCTTCGTAGTGATGCTGCTCAATGCCGGCCGCGAGGAGCGCACCCTAGGCAGCCGCGCCGCCGCGCGCGTTGGCTTCCCTGCCGTCGTCGCGGTCCTGGCCGTGCTGGCCAGTATAATTCTTCGCGCTCAGGGCCTTGACTCAGTGCATCTCGGAACAGGCCTGACCAGCGATCCCAACAGTTCCAATCTCGTCCTCCTCAGCCAGGTCCTCTTTCACGAACTGCTTTTGCCTTTTGAAGTGACGTCGGTGCTAATTCTCATCGCCATTCTCGGCGCGGTTGCCCTCGCCCGCGCCGACGGATCGAAAGTTGGCGACGCGGAAAGGACATCTGAAAAATGAACTTTCTGCAACAGGATGTACCCCTCAATTGGTATCTACTTCTGAGCGCCGTGCTTTTCTCGCTCGGTGTCGTCGGGTTCCTCATCAAGCGCAATCTCATCACCGTTTTCATGTCCATTGAGCTCATGCTCAATGCCGTCAACCTCTCTTTTGTCGCCTTTGCTTATCAATGGCATGCAGTGAAGGGGCAGATCTTTGTCTTTTTCGTCATGATGGTCGCCGCCGCCGAAGCCGCCGTGGGCTTGGCCATCATCATTGCCGTCTTTCGCGCACGCGGCACGTTGGCCGTCGACCGCATCGATCTGATGAAACTATGAACTTCGTTGCATTCCATCTCGTACGCTTCATCTCTCTCTGGCTCGCTCAGTCTGTGCCAGCGGGAAGTGTTTACAGCAGCAGCTCTCGGGACTACGCAGTGTTTTCGCTTTGGTTGATCCCGCTGCTGCCTTTCGCCGGCTTCCTTTTGAACGGAATCCTCGGCTCCCGGCTGCCCCGGTGGCTTGTCTCCATCATCGGCCTGCTCGCGCCGCTGCTTTCCTTTTTGCTGGTTCTCAATGCCTACGCGCTCACCTCGATCTCTGTCGCCAAGGGGCTCGCTCCCGCCATGGCGCTGCCGTACGTGGAGACCCTTTCGCATCCTTGGCTTGCCGTCGGCGGCCTGCACGTCGATTTTAGTTTTGTTCTCGATCAGCTCTCGCTGGTCATGTTGCTCGTCGTCACCGGCGTGGGTTTTCTAATTCATATTTACTCCGTCGGCTACATGCACCATGACCCCGGCTACGCGCGCTTTTTCAGCTACCTGAACATGTTCCTCTTCTTCATGACCATCCTGGTCCTGGCGGGCAACGTGTTGCTCATGTTCGTGGGCTGGGAGGGCGTCGGCCTCGCGTCCTATCTGCTCGTCGGCTTCTGGTTCCAAAAACCATCCGCAGTCGCCGCCGGCAAAAAAGCATTCGTCGTCAACCGCGTTGGCGATTTCGGTTTTCTCATCGGAATCTTTCTTCTCCTCGCAAACTTCGGCACACTCACCTTCAGCGAAATCGGAGCCGAGCTCGCCAGGAACCCAACCTGGACCGGCGGCGTACTCACCGCCATCTGCCTCTGCCTGCTTGTCGGCGCCGCCGGCAAGAGCGCCCAACTGCCTCTTTATGTTTGGCTGCCCGACGCCATGGAAGGCCCCACGCCGGTCTCCGCGCTCATTCACGCGGCCACCATGGTCACTGCGGGCGTCTACATGATCGTGCGCACGCATTTTCTCTTCGATCGCGCACCCTTCGCGCTGGCAACGGTCGCTATCGTCGGCGCGGCCACGGCCATTTTTGCCGCCACCATCGGCCTCGTCCAGACTGACATCAAGCGCGTCCTCGCTTACTCCACCATCTCGCAATTGGGCTACATGTTTCTGGCCTGCGGAGTTGGGGCTTATTCCGCGGCTATCTTTCATCTCGTCACCCACGCATTCTTCAAGGCCCTGCTCTTCCTCGCCGCCGGCTCCGTCATTCACGCCATGGGCGACGAGCAGGATATGCGCAAGATGGGCGGCCTGCGCAAGAAACTTCCTGTCACCTTCTTGACCATGACGGTAGCCGTCTTCACCATCTCCGGATTCCCTCCTCTGGCCGCATTCTTTTCGAAAGACGCCATCCTCTATGCCGCATTTGTGCAAGGAACTGGAGGCATAGTCCTGTGGGCTGTCGGCCTCATAACGGCCATGCTCACCGCGCTCTACATGTTCCGCCTCTGGTACATGACCTTCTTCGGCGAACTGCGAACAGCCGATGCGCACCCGCATGAAAGCCCATGGTCGATGCGCGCGCCGCTCATCATCCTTGCGCTGCTTTCCATCTGCGGCGGCTGGATCGGCATCGAGCGTTTCAGTTCGTTTCTTGCGCCAGCCATCGGCCTGCACCCGGCTGTCTCCGGCATTCCGCATCTTGAGCTGATCCTAAGTGTCGTCGCCGTTCTCGTAGCGCTCGAAGGCTGGCTCATTGCGGATAAATACTACCGCCGCAAGACAGAACGGCCTGCTCAACTGGCCACGGCGATGCCTGCTGGTTACAAGCTCCTCGCCAACAAGTACTACGTAGACGAGATCTACGGCGCTGTCCTGGTCAAGCCGCTCTTCGCAATCTCGCGCTATGTCCTCGGCTGGGTTGTCGATACCGCGATCCTTGGCGGCATTGCCTGGCTGCTCGCCGGAACCGCCACCCTCACGGGAGCGATTCTGCAGCGCTGGCAATCGGGCAATCTGCGCTCGTATGCTGCGTGGCTTGCTCTCGGAGCCGCTGCACTGCTGCTCTTCGTGCTCGCCCCCTGGCTACTCGGAGCAAACGGAATCGATATTCACTGGATCGGGGCACTGAGATGACAGCGCTGATGGCAAATATCGATCCCTACATTCTCACCCTCATCCTGCTGGTTCCGCTGGCAGGCGCGATTCTTGTCGCACTCCTGCCCGATCGCTTCAAACTGCCCAACTGGATTACGCTCCTCACCACGCTCGCCACCTTCGTTCTCACGCTGCACCTTCCCGCGCACTTCATCGCCGGCCAACCCGGCTTCCAGTTTGAAGTCAACATTCCCTGGATCGAAAACCCCGCCATCTTCTACCACGTGGGCGTCGACGGCCTCAGCCTCTGGTTGGTGGTTCTCGTTGGACTGCTCGCGCCCATTGGTGTCGTAGCCAGTTGGAAGGCCATCCAGACCCGCCGCAAGGTTTTTTACTCGCTCTTTCTCGTCCAGCAGACGGCCATGATTGGCGTCTTCGTCTCGCTCGACCTCATGCTCTACTACGGCTTCTGGGAGCTCTCGCTTGTGCCCATGGCGATCCTCATCGCCATGTACGGCCGCAAGGAAGGCCCGAAGGCCGCGCTTAAGTTCTTCCTCTTCACTTTCATTCCATCCGCGCCACTACTCGTCGCCATTTTGTGGCTCTATGCCCAGACGCACACCTTCAACTTCACCGAACTGCAGTACCAGACCGCAACCGGTGTGCTCCCCGCAGGAGCGCTTTTCTGGGTCGCACTCGCCTTCTTGTTCGCCTTCGCCGTCAAAGTCCCGGTTTTCCCGTTGCACGGATGGCTCGCCGACACCTACAACGAAGCGCCTGTCGCGCTCGCCATGGTGGTTGCCGGCAAACTGGGACTCTACTCCATGATGCGTTTCCACGTCGGGCTCTTTCCCGCGCAAGCGCGCGCCATGGCTCCGCTTCTCATCATTTTTGCCGTCATCGGCATCCTTTACGGCGCGTGTCTGGCTCTGGTGCAGCGCGATTTCTGGCGGCTGATGGCCTTTGCCGCGCTCAGCCATCTCAGCCTGATCGTGCTTGCCATCTACGGCCTCACGCTCATCGGATGGTCTGGCGCTGTCTACCAGATTCTTTCGCACGGCGTGGTCGATGGCGCGCTCTTCCTGCTGCTTGGCGCGCTCGAAGTCCGTTACGCCACCACTGTGATTGCTGAGTACGGCGGGCTTGCCGCAAAACTGCCGCGCGCCGCTACTTACTTCGTCATCGCCACATTGGCCATGATCGGCCTGCCCATGCTGAGCGGCTTTGTCGGCGAGTTTGTCATCCTTTCGACGACTTTCTCTACGGTCAATCGTAGTGCAGCAGTACTCGCGGCCATTGCTGTGATCCTGGGCGCGGTGTACATGCTTTCGCTTGTGCAGCGCCTCTTTTATGGCCCGGAGAGTGCACTCTCCGGCTCCAAGCCCGCCGCCGATCTTCGATTCGGCGAACTCGCGATTCTTACGCCGCTGGTTGTGCTCATGCTCGTCATGGGTCTCTCACCGTCGTTCTGGTTCGACTCCATTCAGAGCGGCGTTCATCCCCCGTCAACGAGCACAATGCCTCTGCAGGGCCAAATTCACTCACCCGCGCCGGTCGGCCTGAACGAGTGTTGCCGATTGTTGATGCCAACTAAGCTTCCCACTTCGATCCACAAGGCAGAGGAACCGATTTCCCGGGAGGTTCAGCGGTGAACCCAGTGCCCGACATCTATCGCATTCTCCCCGAGGTGATCCTCACCCTCACCGGCGTCCTCATCATGCTGGTCGACGCGACGATTCCGCCAAAGTGGCCGCGCCGCTATCTGGGCTTTCTTGCCGCCTTCGGAACGCTCTTCGCCATCTATGCCAGCATTTGGCAGCTCAGCTTGCCAGAAGGTACCGGCTTCTTCGGCACCGTCGAGACCAGCGCTTTCACCGTCTTCTTCCACGTTCTCATCTGCGGCATCGTTCTCGTGACTATTCTGCTCTCGCTTGACACCCTGCCCCAACACAACCACCACCAGGGCGAGTTCTACGCGCTTATTGTCTTCGGTGCGGTCGGCATGTGCCTGCTCACCAGCGCCGTGGAACTGCTTCTTGTCTTCATCGCTCTCGAAATCTCATCGATCTCCACATACATCCTCGCCGGCTATCGCAAACATACCGGCCGCAGTCCCGAAGCCGCCATCAAGTACTTCCTCCTTGGTTCCTTTGCCACCGCATTTTTCCTCTACGGCATCGCCCTGATCTTCGGTGCCACCGGGACAACGCAGATCTATCAGATCGCTCAACTCGCGTCCTTCGCCCAAAATCAAACCCTGGTTCTTGC
>JBEKPD010000020.1:0-67225 GCA_049521075.1 Occallatibacter sp. | reverse complement strand
GACAACGTGGAGCTGCAGATTGAGCTGATTACGCCGGTGGCCATGGAAAAGGGCTTGCGCTTTGCTATCCGCGAAGGCGGACGCACGGTGGGCGCGGGCGCGATTTCGGAGATTATTAAGTAACAGGTGTCAGTGATTAGGGATCGGTTCGGCTTGTGGAGAGTGCGCTGAATAAGCGCAACAGTACAAAAGAGCGGATCTTTGAAACCTGACGACTGGAAGGGAACAGGCAATGCGGGAAATTATCACGCTGGAATGCACGCAGTGCAAGGAACGCAATTACTCGACGACGAAGAACAAGAAGACCGTCACCGGCCGTCTTGAGCTGAAGAAGTTTTGTAATCGCTGCCGCAAGCACCAGGTGCACAAGGAAGCGAAGTAAGAAGGCAGTTGGTAGCTTGCAGCCGGTAGCTCGTAGCTCTTTCGATGGGAGTGAGAATTTCAGATCCCCCGTGAATAAGCTACTGGCTACAAGCCACTGGCTACAGGCTGCATTCAGGGGCGTAAGCTCAACGGCTAAACTGTCGGTCTCCAAAACCGAACTTGGGGGTTCGAATCCCTCCGCCCCTGCCAGATTGGAAAAAGAGAACAGAGATCAGAGAACAGAGATCGGAAAATGCGGCCGGAGTAGCATAAAGCATTCGGCAGCGGCGAGAAAAGAACTGATCTCTGACCTCTGACCCCCTGATCTTTGGAAAAGGAATCGCAGTATGGCCACGAAAACGGCAATCGAGAAAGGCGAAGAGCGCTCCACCAAGCGGCAGGAGCCCGGCGCCTTGGCGGAGTTTGGGGGCGGCGCCATGAGCAAGTGGAGTGAGTTTACCGGCTTTCTGCGCGATGTGCGCGCGGAGATGCGCAAGGTAGTTACGCCCACGTGGACCGAAGTGAGGACCACCACCTCCGTCGTCATCATCGCGGTGTTTATCTTCGGCGCCTACTTCTTCGTTGTCGACGGACTGTTTAAGCAGGGCGTACATGCGCTGCTTAAAAGCCTGGGCGGAGTGCAGCAGTAGGCCAGAGCAGCCGGAATCGAGAGGGCAATGTCAGACGATTTGGAACAACCCGTGAACGAGCCACAGGATCCCCAAGCGCAGGCCGCCGGAGATGGATCCGGGGCACCGACGGACGGCTCTTTGCCCGCTGTGGAGACGCCCGAGCGCAACCCGAACTTCAAGTGGTATATCCTCCACGCCTACTCGGGCTTTGAGCGCAAAGTGCGCGAGTCCATCGAGAGCCGCGTGCAGGCTTTTGGCTTAAAGGATCGCGTGGGCCGCGTGATGATTCCCACTGAGCCGGTGACGGAAATCATCAACGGCAAAAAGCGCACGGTGGAACGCGTGTTCCTGCCCGGCTACGTTCTGGTCGAGATGGATCTCGACAACAACCTTTGGCACGTGCTCAAAGACACGCCCAAGGTGACGGGATTTCTCGGCACCGGCGATAAGCCCGTGGCCCTGAGCGAAGAAGAGGTCAGCTCAATTCTCTTCCGCAGCGAAACCACCAAGGATAAGCCGCGGCTCAAGATCAAATTCGAGAAGAGCGAGCAGGTGCGCATCACCGATGGGCCGTTCGCCAACTTCAATGGCGTGGTTGACGAGATCAACGAAGATCGCGAGACCCTCAAGGTGATGGTGACCATCTTCGGCCGCTCCACGCCCGTCGAACTCGAGTTCGGCAAGGTAGAAAAGATTGAGTAGTTGCAGCTCTTAGCTATTAGCTTTCAGCTTCTAGCCGGCTTGGCGATCTAGCAGCCGCCGGTTGCGAGCAAACACTAAGGGTTCAACACCAAAATTCGCATCACAATGAACCGGACTGACGGCTTAGAGCTAGAAGTTGAAAGCTGGTTGCGAAGGAATCACACATGGCAACGACAAAGAAAATTACCGGCTACGTAAAGCTGCAGATTGAAGCCGGCAAGGCAACGCCCGCGCCGCCGGTAGGCCCAGCACTGGGCCAGGCGCAGGTCAACATCATGGAGTTCTGCAAGCAGTTCAACGCGCGCACGCAGAACAAGGAGATGGCCGGGCTGATTATTCCGGTTGTCATTTCGGTGTACGCCGACCGCACCTTCAGCTTTGTCACCAAGACACCCCCGGCGTCGGTACTGCTCAAGAAAGCCGCGGGCATCGACAAGGGCTCGGGCACGCCCAACAAGGAAAAGAAGGGCAAAGTAACCGAGAAGCAAGTGCGAGAGATCGCCACGCAGAAGATGCCGGATTTGAACGCGGCATCGATCGAGACGGCGATGAAGAGCATCAAGGGCACGGCGCGCTCGATGGGGATTGAAGTCGTCGGATAATCCATGCTTTACGATATTGCAATAGCAAGGCCCTCCCGGGATCGGGAGGGCCTTGCTATTGTGGCCGTAAAGCCCCGGCAGGAGCCAAAAGACGCCCGCGCTTAAGCGGCCTGCCTCTGCGCCGCAGGTGAGAACCAGCGGTTGCCGTACTTGGCGAGCGCTTCGGCCGAGGATTCGCCGCCGCGAAAGCCGATGTAGGCATCCGGGCGAACCAGCGTGATGGACGGTTTGGCGCCGAAGGACGCAGTGAATGTCTCGCGTGCATCGCCTTCCGGCGGCGCGATCTCTACCACGTCGACGAGTTCCTGCCAGGGAGAAGAAGCCCCGAAAAAACGCGCCCGAACCGCCGCGGTATCGGCAAAGTTCGCTAGCAGCAGCGTAAACCGCGAGGCATTGAGGAGCGTAAACAGCCTTTGCTGCTCACCTGTTCCCGCTATGAGCACCGTCAGATCGGGTATGCGGTCGCCGGCCACGAGGGAACCGTCGCCGAAATGATCTTCGGAGAGAAGGCTGCTTCTGTAATTCAGCGCGATCTGACTGATGTGGGACGTTGCAGCTTCCTGCACGAATTCTGCATTGGCAATCCACGGCGTAAGGTGCAGGAAGAAACTCCGCAGAACCGAGGGCCCGCCAAGAGCATTAGTCAGTCCTTCGGTTCTCGAGAGAATGGAACGCATGACCGGAAGCCGATCCTCGCCGTAGGTGTCGAGCAGACTCTCCGGCGCTTTGCCCTGGAGGACGAACGCCAGTTTCCAGCCCAGGTTTATTGCATCCTGAATCCCCGTATTCATGCCTTGCGCCCCCGCCGGGCTGTGAATGTGCGCGGCATCGCCGGCCAGAAAAATCCGGCCCGCGCGAAGGCTTGCCACCATGCGGCTGTTGATGTGGAAGAACGAGCTCCACGTGAGGTCCAGCAGCTTCGCCGAGACATGCGACCGTTGATCGTAAAAGGCCTGCAAATCTTCAAGAGTTGGCTTTTCTGTTTGCTCAGAGATGCCCGACGGCTTGTCCGCGACCACCCTGAAGTGATTGCCTCCCATGGGAAACAGGGCGAGTAAACCATCTTCCGACGAAAAAATGTGGAAGTTTTCGTTGGAAAGATTTCCATCGATTTGGACATCGCCCAAAACGAATGTTTCCTCCAGGGTCTTGCCTTTGAATTGCAGCCCGAGGGTGTTGCGGATAATGCTGTGAGCGCCCTCAGCGTCAATCACGTACGCGGCCGTCACCTCTTCGAGCTGGCCGTCGCTGTGTTCGAGAGTCACGGTCACGCCCGAGGGGTTCTGCCCAAACGCCGTCATCTTCACGCCCCACTCCACGGCCGCGCCCTGTGCTTCAAGGCCCTCTCGCAGGATGCGCTCGGTCTGGGTTTGCGCCAGAAACAAAACGAAGTTATAGCGGCTTGGGATTTTCGTAAAATCTGCATGGATCAGGAGCTTGCCATCGCCGTAAATATCTCCGCCGCCCGTGCGATGCCCGGCGTGAACAAACTCATCGGCCAGGCCGCGCAGTTCCAGTTCCTCGAGCGTGCGCGCCTGAATGCCGATGGCGCGCGAGGTGCTCGCGGGGCCTTCCATCTCATCCACGATCCTTACCGGAATACCGAAGCGGCTCAACTCTAGCGCGGCAGCCATCCCCGTGGGGCCGCCTCCTGCGATCAGCACCAGGGGAGTGGAATCATTCGACATAACAAACACCTCCGCGCGTTCCTCCCCCAGGAGGCTTACGCGTTTCTCCCCCAGGACCTTAGATGTGTATTTAGAGCGCGCCGACTACCTGACCGCGAGAGTGGCGGCAGCTTCGACAGGCAGGACGATGGAGAAGACGGTTCCACTAGCACCGCTATTGCTGCGCGAACGGACTTTGATGGTGCCGCCGTGCTTGTCCACAATTTGCCTGGTGACCCAGAGACCGAGGCCGGTTCCGACGGTGCCTTTGGTGGTGAAGAAGGGCTCGAAGATGTGGCTGCGGATGCTGGGTTGGATGCCGCGTCCGGTATCCATGAAGGTGATCCGAACCGCGGATTCATGCGGGTTTGCGGAAGGGGACTGGGCTCGAGTCGAGGTTCGAATCGAGGGAGAGATCCGAATCCTGATTATGCCGCGCATGTCGATGGCGTCGAGGCCGTTGGCGATGAGATTCGAGAAAACCTGGCGAAGTTCGCCGGCGACGGCGGTGATTTTGATGTCGGCGCGGCAATCTTTTTCGACGACTGCCCGCTTCTCAGTGATTTTTACTTGGAGCAATTCAATCGCGGAGTCGAGTAATTCGTTCACCGATGTAAGAGCCGGCGCATTCGACTCCCTGTAGAACCCGAGAGACTGCCGTGCGATATGTGCGACGCGCTGCAATTCTACGTCGGCCATCTTCAAGAAGCGATGCACCTGCTCGGGCAGATTGTCGGAGTGCTCGGCAAGGAACAGGAGATTGGTTACGGATTCCAGCGGGTTATTGATCTCGTGCGCGATGGTCGCGGCCATGCGGCCAAGAGAAGCCAGCTTCTCGCTGCGCAGCAGCGCCTGTTCGGATTGCTTGCGCGCGGTGATGTCGCTGGCGGCGCCAAACCACTCAACGAGCTCTCCTTCCGGATTGAACAGCGGCACGGCGCGCGAGAAAGCCCAGCCGAACTCGCCGTCAACACGCTGAACGCGATGCTCCATTTGGAATGCGGTCTTGTCGCGGATGGCCGTGTGAATCGCGGTCATGACTAGGGCCCGATCGTCGGGATGAATATATTTCTCGATCCAGTTCTCGCTTGGCGAGTGCGTGTCGGCGACGAAACTGCGGCCTTCGAGCTGCCACATCTCGCTCCAGTCTGGGCTCATGCGATAAACCACTTCGGAAGTTGCGGCAACCAGCGCACGAAAGCGCTCTTCGCTCGAACGTACGCGCTGTTCGGCATCACGGCGGATGCGCGCGAGCGCCAACTGGTTCTCAACGCGGGCCACGATTTCGCGCGCCGAGAAAGGCTTGACGAGATAGTCGTCAGCGCCGGCCGAGATACCTTCCAAACGCGATTCCTCGCCGGCACGGGCCGACAGGAGAATGATGGGAGTGGACCGGGTCTGCCCATTTTCACGCAGCGCCTTGAGCAGGTTGAAGCCATCGAGTTTCGGCATCATCACGTCAGAGACGACAAGATCGGGCGGATTGTGAAGCGCGGACTGAAGCGCTGCTTCGCCGTCGCCGCAGTGTTGCACGCGATAGACGCTGCCAAGCAGGCGCTCAAGATAGTCGCGCAGGTCGGCGTTGTCTTCGGCAAGCAGGATACGCGGCCGATCTGCCTGGGGCCCGGCACTTGCTGCGGAAGCGATGGCTTGGGGTCGAGTCTCGCCGGGCAACCAGCGCAAAGCCTCCTCCAGATAGGCTTCCGCGCCGATGACCGTGGATGGCGAGGTGCGTGCGACGCCGATGCGCTCCGCCGGCAAATGGGCCGATCCCCGCGGAATGGAAACCGTGAACGTGCTGCCTTCGCCCGGTTGGCTTTCAACCCGGATGCCGCCGCCATTCAGCTGCACCAGGTCCAGTACCAGCGCGAGGCCAATGCCGGAACCTTCGTGGCTGCGGTTGTCCGAGTCTTTGGCGCGATAGAAACGCTCGAAGATGTGCGGCAGATCGGCGGCCGAAATTCCGCCGCCGGTATCACGCACAGAGAGCTCGACCGTGTCTCCGGCTGCGATAAACCGAACTTCGATCTCCCCCGCAAGCGTGTACTTGAATGCATTCGAGAGCAGGTTGAAGACAATCTTCTCCCACATTTCGCGATCCACGTAGACGGCTTCGTCGAGTGGAGGGCAATCGACAATCAGCCTGAGCCCGGCGCGCTCGATTGCCGAGCGAAAGACACTGGCGAGCTGGCTAGTGAGCGCGGCAAGGTCGAGCGGTTCGAAGACGGCTTCCATGCGCCCCGCTTCGATGCGCGAGAAATCCAGCAGGGTATTCACAAGCTTGAGCAGGCGCAGGGTATTGCGCTGCGCGACGTAAAGGCCCTCGCGTTCGGAATCGGATAATTCTCCCGGCGCAGCCAGCGCATCCTCGAGGGGGGCCATCATCAGGGTTAATGGCGTGCGGAATTCGTGGCTGATGTTGGTGAAGAAGGCCGTCTTTGCGCGATCGATCTCGGCCAGGGCTTCGAGGCGTTTGCGTTCTTCCTCATAAGCTCGCGCATTGGCGATGGCAGTTGCGATTTGCGCTGCGGCGAGCTCGAGAAATCCGCGGCAGGCGTCGTCGAAGCGCAGCCTGGGGCTGACCCCGGCAATCAAGAAGCCGGCAAGCTGTTGGGCGATATTCGATTTGATGGGGACGATGGCGGCGATTTGCGGCGCACTGGACCACGGACCGGCAGGTAGCGGGCCGAATCTCTCTCGAAGAGCGTGAACCGCCACAATTTCTTGAATCGATTTCGAGTTGAAGAGCGGCCATGAACTGCCGGGCGGGGCAGCCAGGTCGATCACTGGAGGGCGCAGCGCCGCATACTCTCCGATGCCGGTGTGCGCAGCCAGCCGCGCTTTGCTGCCGTTGCCTTCGACAAGATAAATCGCCGCGAATGGAATGTCCATCGCGTGATGAGCCAACGTTGCCGCTGCCAGGGCACATGCATCTTCTGCTGTCCTGGCTTCAGCCGGGCGCGTGCCCAGGTCACGCAGCACCGAGACGCGCCGTTGCGCCAGGACTTTTTCGGTGATTTCATGCACCGTGGCAAGCACACCGCCAATACCGCCGGGCGCCGTGCTGTCGGGAACGGGACTGTAGCCGATGGTGAAGTGGGTCTCTTCGACAAATCCGAAGCGGTTCACCTCGAGCAGGATGTCCTCCATCCAGGTAGGTGGGCCGCCTTCAAAGGGCGAGCGGGCCAGCGGTTCGAGAACGGAGTACACCTCAGACCAGCATTCGCCGAACGGCCGGGCGAGCGCGGCGTGCGGGTGCTTGTCGCCAAGAACTGGAATGTAGGCGTCGTTATAGATCTGAATGAAGTCGGGTCCCCACCACAAAAGCATCGGAGTGCAGTTGGCAAGAAGCAGACGAGTGGTCGACTTTAAAGCTGGAGACCAGTTCTCCGGCGGGCCCAGCGGTGTCTTCGACCAATCGAAGGCGCGCATGAGAGATCCCATTTCGCCGCCCCCGGCAAAGATGTCTTCCCGTGGAAAAGCGATCAGGGAGGGGGACCTCCGGCTTGCCCGGGGTCGATTCTCTTCCGCGAGTTCCAGACCGCTATGCACAGTTCGCCCTCCATCGCTAGGATGCGTTGCTGAGGCAACCAAGTGCCGAATCAGGGCCCGTGAATTTTGATTTGAGAGCTCCCGCGGGTCGCATGGGTTCTTGGGCGTCGTGAATACTTGTATCCGTCGCCTCTACAAGGCATGCAAGATGCCGATAGAAGCTTGGATGCGGGTTGCTCGAAGATAGTTTGTGCGGGCAGGGACAAAAATGACCGTTGTTGCGGGCCAAAAAATGAGCCCGCTACGCGCCGGCCGTTCGCAGGCCCATGATCTCGATTTCCAGGCCGCCGAAGTCGGGATGGTCGTTCTCACGGATGCGGTAGGCGACATCGATGAGGCTTCCCTGTTCGAGGCCGAGCTCCATAGAGCGCTCGGCGAGGTTCCAGCCGACGGCGCGGATGGAGCTTTGAGGGGCGGCGCTTACAGGCAATCCAAAAGACGATTCGCTCGGCGCGGAAGCAGAATCCTGCGCGAGCTCAAGCGCGAGGTGGCGGGCCTTCATGATGCGCGGCGCCTTGACCAGGCGTGCGTTGTGGGCGAGGAAAAGCGGTTCAGGGTTGCCGTGGCCGAGCGGCTCGAGTTTCTTGAGCCACCCGGCGAGCACCGGCGTGATGCGGTCGAGCGGCAACTCGGCGTGAATGCGAAGCAGGCGCTCGGGTTCGCGGGCGGCCAGATGCAGTTCTGCATAGGCGCACAGGCGGGTCTTCAGCTCGGGCAGTTTTTCGGCCGGCATCGCAAAGCCCACGGCAAAGGCGTGGCCGCCGTAGCGCGTAAACAGATCTGAGCAGGTTTCAATGGCGGCAAGCAGAGGGAATCCATCAACGGAGCGGCCTGAGCCATGGGCGATTCTGCCGTCGGGACCATCTTCAATGCTGATCACAATGGCCGGCTTGGCGGTGCGCTCGACGACGCGCGAGGCGAGAATACCGATCACGCCGCGATGCCAGCCGTCGCCATCGATCACGAGCAGTCGGTCGCCGGCCATTTCAGAGTAGAGGCGGGTTTCAATGGCCACCAGTGCTGCGGCTTCCACATCGCGGCGTTCGCGGTTCAGCCCTTCGAGCTTGGCAGCGATTTCAGTGGCGCGATGAGAATCACGCGTGGTGAAGAGCTCGACCACGTCGGAGGCCATGTCCATGCGGCCGGCGGCGTTGATGCGCGGCGCCAGGCGGAAGGCGACATCGAAGCCGGTGAGTTGCTTGCTCGATGGATCGAGCGCGGCCGCGGCAAAGAGCGCGCACAGTCCGGCGCCCACGGGCCGGCGCAGTTCCCTCAGACCAATGGCCGCGATGGTGCGGTTCTCGCCGCGCAGGGGGACGGCGTCGGCAATGGTGGCGATGGCCGCCATTTTAAGAAAGCTGGGCAAAGTCTTCTCACGCGTCCGCGCCGCATCGCGCCGCTCGAGCAGCGCCTGCGCCAGCTTGAGCGCGATGGCCGCGCCGCATAAGGATTTTTCAGGATAAGTGCATCCAGGTTGATTCGGATTAAGAATAGCGAGGGCCACGGGAACCGCATCGTGCGCGGCCAGCAGATGGTGGTCGGTGATGATGAGATCCAGACCCAGGCGCCGCGCGGTTTCCGCTTCAGCAAAGGCGCGCATGCCGGTGTCGACCGTAACCACGACGCGAACGCCTTCGGCGTACGCTGCTTCAAGCACACTTGACTGCATGCCGTAGCCCTCGCGCAAGCGGTGCGGCACGTGAAAGCGGACGAGATCGCCGGTGCCTCCGAGCATTTCGATGGCGGTCTTGAGCAGGACCACGGCCACGGTTCCGTCTACGTCGTAGTCGCCGTAGAGAAGAATGGGTTCATGCGCGGCGATGGCGCGCTCCAGCCGTTCAACGGCTGGGGTCATTCCCAACAACAAAAACGGATCGTGCAGATGTGCGGGCTCGGAATTGAGGAAGGCGAATGCTTCGGCAGCGTGCGTGATATCGCGGGCAACGAGCAGTTCGGCGAGAACCAGAGGCAGTCGGGCTTCGCGGGCCAGTGTCGCTGCGGCTTCGCCGTGCGGCTCGGCCAGAATCCAGCGCTGACGCGGCAAGGTGCGTTGCACCGTGGGGGCTGGATCTGCGGGGCCCGACGTGCCCACGCTCTTTATTCGTCCTCGTCGCCGTGCGAGTGCGCGTCGTCGATCACAATGTCGTGAAAGGCTTCGAGGTTTTCGAGCAGCGTCTGGTAGCGCTCGTACCACTCGGTGGTGGTTTCGTGCATAAAGACGATGCCCTGGTAGATGAATCCGAGCTGAATGTAGCCGAGCTTGCCCGCGTACTTGCGCAGCCACTTGGCCTCGACGAGCTCCGCGGCTTCTTCGTCGGGGAAGTTCATCTCGCCGGCTTCTTCGATGAGAGCGTCGAGCTCCTCGCGGTCGAGGGTCATCTCGCTGAAGGTGATAAAGGGAGAGCCCACATGCTTGGCCATCTCCACAAAGTCCTTCCACGCGTCGGGATTGCCGCGGCCCTCCCAGAGCACCGAAGGAATGTCTTCGGTGACATAGCCGGGGAGGCGGCGCATGCCGTGACCCTCAATGAAGGCCACCATGTCGTCTTTAAGCGAAAGCAAGTTATCCGTGCTCATAGTCAAACATCCATTCTCGCAGATGGGGCTGGGGTGAGGGCAGGGTGTCAAGGAAAACTTTATTTCCGTTGGCGAACGGGGATTTGCAGGAGATCGCTGGGCCTCGACAGGAAGCGGGGGAATTACTCTGGAATGAGTTGTCCAGAGGAGGTCTTCCGCTTGCCCCCATTTGAACGTCACGTCTTTGTCTGCCTCAACTCGCGTCCCGCCGATGCGCCACGGCCTTCGTGCACTCGCGACGGAACGAGCGCGCTGCACACGCGTTTGCAGCAGCTCTCGCGCGAGGCCGGACTAGGTGCGAAGGTGCGCATCAACAAGTCTGGTTGTCTGGACCAATGCGAGCACGGGCCTACCGTCGTCGTTTACCCCGACGCCGTCTGGTACGGAAATGTGCAGCCGGAAGACGCAGAAGAGATTGTGAGCGAGCACTTGGTGCACGGCCGGCCCGTGGAGCGGCTGCGCATTGCCGACGCGTGCTTGAACGCGAAGAGCTGTCCGCATAGAACAGGGACGTAGGGACTAGAAAAGCAGGGAACAGGAAAGAGTACTCGATAGCTGGCGATTCAAATCACCGGCAGCTAACGACTGAACGAGAAACCTGACAACTGACGCCCTGATGCGTTATCCTGACGATTAACCCATGATTTTTTCTCGCGACTACATTGGGTATCTCGCCCGCCGCACGGTCAAGCACCTGATTGACGCCAAGTTGATCACCACCAGTGACATGAAGGTGACCGAAGAGCGCGTCAGCACGGCCCTCACCGAGGAGCTGGCGCTCGAAGACCGCATTAACGATGAAGTGCGCGTGATTCTCGAAGCCTATTCGGACGAAATGCGCAAGAGCGGCGCTCAGTATGCCGAGATGTTCAAGAAGGTGAAGAACGAGCTCGCCAAGAAGTACAAGGCGGTGCTATGAGAATCAGCAGCGACAAGCTCAACAAGCTGGCTCACACCGTGGCCGATACGCTGGCCGAGATCGACCAGGTCGGGTTCTTCGAGGATCGCAATACCATCCGCCAGGAGGCGCGTAAGGCCCTCGAGGGTCTGCTCACCGAAGAGGCCAGAATCGACACCGCGGCACGGCTCAAGATCGCCAACCAGCGCAAGATCATCATGGAAGGCTCGCAGGAGTGGGACATCCTCTACCGCAAATACTACAACGAGGAAGTGCGCAAGCTGGGGATCTGAGGCGGTGATCGCGTTTGCTGTCCATTGTTGACACTCAAGCCTTTGAAATTGGATACTCTCATCATGCCGAACTCAAGGGAAACGCGGAACTGCGGACGAATCGCAACGGGGGCCATGTGCATGTGTATGCCAGGCGGACCCGTCCGTGCGGCTCTTGAGCGGCCAATGCGCTAACGACGCAACCGATTCTGAAGTCGAGCGGCCCGAGTCCTAAGACGGACGCGGGCCGTTTTGCATTGGCGCTCCGCGCTTTTACTTTGTGCTCCGCACTTCTACTTTTGGACGAGCCCATCAATAGACTGAGAAGGAGATCATCATGCCGGAACCGAAGCAGTACCAGCTTGCCACCCAGGCCGTGCACGCCGGCCAATCGCCCGACCCCGCCACCGGCGCGCGCGCCGTGCCCATCTATCAAACCACGTCGTATCTTTTCCAGGATGCCGACCACGCTGGCCGCCTCTTTGCGTTGCAGGAGTTTGGCAACATCTACACGCGGATCATGAATCCGACGACCGACGTCTTTGAAAAGCGCGTGGCCGCGCTCGAAGGCGGCGCGGCGGGTTTGGCCACGGCCTCAGGCCAGGCAGCGGAGACGCTCACTGCCACCACGCTCGCCCGCGCCGGCGAAGAGATCGTTTCCACGACTTCGCTCTACGGCGGCACCTACAATCTCTTCCATTACACGCTGCCCAAGCTGGGAATTGAGGTGCGTTTTGTTGACGCCGACGACTTCGACGGCCTCCGCGCTGCCATCAACGACAAAACCCGCGCCGTGTACACCGAGACGCTGGGCAATCCCAAGCTCGACGTGGTGGATATCGAGAAACTCGCCGCCATCGCTCACGAGCACAAGCTGCCTCTCATCATTGACAACACCTGCGCTTCGCCGGCGCTGGTGCGGCCTATCGAGTGGGGAGCGGACATTGTGGTGAACTCGGCCACCAAGTTCCTGGGCGGCCACGGCACGGCCATCGGCGGCGTCATTGTGGACGCGGGCAAGTTCGACTGGGCTGCTTCGGGCCGCTTCAGCGAATTCACCGAGCCCGATCCCTCGTACCACGGCCTACGCTACACTGAGGCCTTCGGTCCGCTGGCCTTCATCCTCAAGGCCCGCGTGCAGGGCTTGCGCGACACCGGCGCGGCACTCTCGCCTTTCAATGCATTTCTGCTGTTGCAGGGTATTGAAACGCTGCACCTGCGCATGGAGCGCCACTCCGCGAATGCGCTGGCAGTAGCCAAGCACCTGGAGCAGCATCCCGGTGTCGAATGGGTCAACTATCCCGGCCTCGAATCGAGCCGCTATGCCGCGCGTGCGAAAAGATATATGCCCAAGGGCGCGAGCGCGTTGGTTACATTTGGCATTAAGGGCGGCTACGACGCAGGAAAGAAGCTCATCAACACGCTGGAGCTGTTCTCTCTGCTGGCGAACATCGGCGACGCCAAGTCGCTGGTGATTCATCCGGCGTCGACCACGCATCAGCAGCTCTCGGGCGAGGAGCAGGCGGCCACTGGAGTCACGCCGGAAATGGTGCGGCTTTCGATAGGAATTGAGGACATTCGCGACATCCTGGCCGATCTCGACCAAGCCATCGAAGCCGCAAACGGACACAAATTTGCGGGCGCTGCCCAGGCTCATGCGGCAAAATAGAAATGACAGCTTCTAGGTTTCTGACTGCATGAATTCGAACTCGAGCATCTCGGTATCCCGGGTCTCAAAATCGAGACCCGGGGCACCCAAGCTTGTGGTGAGTTGAAAAGGTGAGTTGGGGTTCGTGCTATCCCACCCTAGCGACAAAAACAAAAACGTCGCAGGGATGGGGCACCCAGCATTTGTGACGGAGCGAGCAAAAGCAACCGCAGATCCTTCGCCTCGTTCGCTTGCGGCGACCTCGCTCAGGATGGCAGTGCGTTATTGAACGAAACTTCTGATTCACGGCACGGAAAGCTAGGAGCTAGCAGCTAGAAGCTGATTTTTATGTCCGACCCATTCAGCCGCAGTGGCGCCTCGCCGCCTAAAACTCTGGAGCCGACCTACGAAGGCGACTTCGTCATGGACGGCTCTCTGCCGCTCGACTGCGGCCACGCCCTTATCTGTCCCACGCTGCATTACGCCGTCTACGGCCGGTTGAATGCAGCGCGCGATAATGCCGTTCTAGTTTGCCACGCACTCTCGGGCTCGGCGCTCGTGGGCTCGTGGTGGCCTGAGATCTTCGCTCCCGGCGCGGTCCTGTCGCTGGAGCATGACTTCGTCATCTGCATCAACATGCTTGGCTCCTGTTACGGCTCCACAGGGCCCGGCGCTGTCAATCCTGAAACCGGCAAAATCTACGGGCCGGATTTTCCCCTCGTCGGTGTCCGCGACAACGTGCGCGCGCAGGCGCGGCTGCTCGATTCGCTTGGCATCCGTAAGCTGCGCCTGGTGCTCGGCGGGTCCATCGGCGGCATGCAGGCGCTGGAGTGGACCATTCTCCATCCCGAGCGCGTGGAGCGCGCCCTTGTCATTGGCGTTACGCCATTGAATGCCATGGGCCTCGCGCTCAATCATCTGCAGCGTCAGGCCATTCAGCACGATCCCGAGTGGGACAGCGGGGGTTATTTGCCGCAGCGGCCGCCGCGCCGCGGGCTGTCGTTGGCCCGCCAGATCGCCATGATCAGCTATAAATCCGCTCCGCTCTTCAACGAGCGCTACGGACGCAATCCGGACCGCAGCGGCGAAGATCCCTATGTGGCCGAAGGCGCGTGCGGCGGCCTTATCGGCGGCCGCTTCGACATCGGCGGCTATCTCGACCACCAGGGCCAGCGCTTCATCGACCGCTTCGACGCCAACGCGTACCTGGCCATTCTTCGCGCCATGGATACGTGGGACCCGGTTCGCGGCTATGCCTCGCCCCAGGAAGCCTTCGGCCGCATCCGCGCGGGCTTGAGCTTCGTTGGCATCAGCACCGACTGGCTTTTCCCCGCCGAAGAGGTGCGCCGCTTTGCCGAGGCCATTCGCGATGCTGGCGCCCATGCCGATTACCGCGAGATGCAAAGCGACCACGGCCACGATGCCTTCCTTGCCGAGCAGGCCGAACTGGTGCGGCTGCTGCAGTAGGGCTTTTGCGGTTCCCAAAAGACGCCCTGCATTAGAACTTTCAGGGCCGAACTATTCCGCTCCGCGGCCCGGTTCACTCCGTGGTTCGGCTGGGTTACCTCCGTGCGGGATCCCGAAAAAACTGTTGAATCCTTGCTTGTATTGGGCAGAATGGCTTTCTATAATCCCCGTACGCAACATTACGAGCTGCCGCTTCGAGCCCCCATCAGGCGATTACGCCAGCGGCGTTGAGCCAGGAGTTTCCCCGCGATGGTTTGGCTAAGCGAATTGAAGCGTACGTTCCAAAGGTTAGGCGAACAGGAGGTACAGCGGCCTGAGCGATGGCCCGTAACCGGCGGGCTTACGGCCTTTTATGGACTCCAAACCCCTTCCACGTCCGCTCCCATCAAAGACATCAGCGCCACGGGCATCCAGCTAGGCATTCAAGGGCCCCTTGAGCCCGAGGTGGGCAAGTTCGTCACCCTCAAACTCCAGAAGCACGGCGACCCTATTCAAAAACCCCTCGAGGTGGGCCAGCTCGTCAACCTCAAACTCCAGAGGGAAGGCGACCCTGAGTTGAGCCAAGAGTTGCAGGTTACTCTTCAAGCCCGGGTTGCCCGCCATGACAGGTTCGGCGTGGGGCTAGCGTTTGTTCTGCCCCCGGGCCTCGACGCGGAACTCTGGGACGTCCTTGTCCGCGGCCTCGTGCTCTTCACCGATCCCGTTCAGGTCCTCGAGGTGTTCCGCACTCTCCGCACGATCCTTTTCCTGGGCCGCCTTTGTCAGTCCCGGGCCAAGGAGGCGATTCTTCTGCTGGGCCAGCATCTCCACCAGGACCGCATCGCAACCCTGTTCAGAATCGCGCGCACTGCCGAGAACCTGCTTGCCGCCGATCCCGATGCCGACCGCATGCGTGCCGATCCTACTGTGGTGGCAAGCCTCCTCCGCGATGGCTCCTGGTCTTACGACGAACTTACGACGAAGCTATGGGAGGGTCTCTTCGTCTCGTCGTGCTCGGTGGATGAGCCCGACGACGTCAATCAGATTTTTGTCGACCTGCTCGTTCATCTCACGCCGCGCCAGGCTGGGATTCTCATTCACGCATGCGAACGCGCATTGGTCTCCGCACCGGCGACCGGCGATTTCACTCCCACTCCCGTGGTTCTCAGCCCCGATGAGATTACGAAACTCACCGGCATAAACGACCTCAGCCGGAACGCCACCGATCTCGCTTATCTATTCAACATGGGGCTGATCCAGAACGTCTTCGACTTCACCTCATATCGCGATTTCGATACGTTCGACATCACACCATCTCTCCTTGGCATCGAACTCTACCGGCACTGCCACGGCCAGCGCGGCAAAATCGACCCGCAACTGGTTGCAGCCGCCAGGGAGCACCTCACCGTCTTCTTCCCGCCGCCTTTACCGAGCGTCTTTGAAAACTACACTCCCTTCGTGTCCGATTCCGCCGATGAGAAATAGCGGGTACCCCTATCTCAAGGCCCCGGGCCACCCTTCGCCGGACCGATGGGCGTCTCATCCTTCCTTGACGGCCGGAACCCCCTTTCACAACGTGCTTGTCAGGGGCGGGTTGGGTTCTTATAATCCTCCTACGCAGCATTGTGAGTCGTGGTATCGTATTATCCGTTGCTGTGCGCTTTATCCGTTGTTGTGGGCTCAACCGTCAAGTTAGATAGACTTTGCCGGCGAGTGAGCAAGTTGTGATTTTCATTTCGGCAGTTCCCAGGAGCATTGCATGAAGAAAGTATTCTTTGCATCTGCGATGGCATTGGCAGCCATATCCCTTGTTTCCACGTCAGCATTGCAAGCTCGCGCCGCCCAGACCATTCAGATTCAGGATCCGGCCGAGTTCAACAGCTATCAAAACGCCACCACGCAGAACGACCCGGCACAAAAATGCGCGGCGCTTGAGAGTTTTCTCAAGACCTACCCGCAAAGCACGGCCAAGGCGGCCGCACTCGATCAGATGCTGGACTGCTACGGGCAGACCGGCAATAACGATGGTATTCTCAGCACCGCCCAACGTGTGCTGCAGATCGATCCCAACAACGAGAAGGCCATCTTCGACGTTGTCTATGTTAAGAAGACACAGTGTGGCAAACTCGATCCCAGTGGCGCGAGCACGGATCCGCAAACCTGCGACGACGCCGGAGCCATGGCCCGAAAAGGTCTCTCGATTCCCAAGCCCGCGACCATGTCAGACTCCGATTGGAAGACGCTCACGGCCAACTTCGACTCTGCCATCGCCTTCGACGACCTGGTTTCGAAGAAGGACTACGCGGATGCCATCAAGGAGTACACGGCCGAGTTGATGCTTTATTCACCCCAAGACTGCGCGCAGCCCGGCGCATGTTTGGTTGACACCCTGCAATTGGCGCAGGCTTACTCCAGACCCGGTACCGCGCGCGATGAAGTCAAGGCCGTCTGGTTCTACGCCCGCGCCTGGGACTACGCTCCCGCCGGTTTCAAGCCGGTGATCGAGCAGCAGTTGGACTACCGGTATAAGCACTATCACGGCACCCTCGATCCCGAGACGGCCATTACGCAGCAGATCAGCGCCATCAAGGCCAAAGCCCAGGCAACCCTCTTCCCGCCTGCTGACTTTACGATTGAGCCTGCTCCCACACCTGATAAGCTCGCCCACCAGGCCTATATTGGCGGCGATCCCACCAAGCTGAACCTGGAAGACATCGAATTCATTCTGGCCAACGGGACCGACGCCGATGCCAACGGGCTCTGGGCCCTGCTCAAGGGCAAGCTCACTCCGGTTCCAGGCAATTTGATCTCCGCTCCCGCCACCGTCTTGAAGATCTCCGTGGCGGCCACTGCCGCAGCCAAGCCGAAGGAGTTCGCGGTCAAGCTCACCAACCCTGTCGCCTGCAACGCCGTTCCTATCCCGCCCACAGAGTTGAGGATCAGGGAGGCGCAGGCCTACATCCTTGCCAACGGCGACAAGGCCGATAGCGACGCTATGGGAGACCTGCTGACGACGGCGCCGACGAAACTGCACAAGATCCTGATCGAGCCTTCGGTGACGGTCTTCAACGTGGCCGTGACCCAAGACGCCAAGGACAACCAACACGCCGATTTCAACGTCAGCCTGAAGGAGCCGCTCTCCTGCAAGGAGGCTCCGGCGCCCGGTGCGGTGCTTGGCCTTCAGCCCAACGCAGTGGAACTGGACGGAACCTACGACACCTATACCAAGGTTCCGGCGGCAGGCTCCATGGGACCCACAGCGCAGATCGAGCTGAGCGGTGGCTTCGTGCAGCAGGCGAAGAAGACGGCTGGGGTACACCATCCGGCAGGAAAGCCAGCTGCTGGGCACCGCGCGCCGTAACCACGGCCAGGCAACCGACAAACTCCTGGGATTCAAAAAGGGCAGTCCGCTTCGGCGGCCTGCCCTTTTTCTCTATGAATCCACACCTCTGGTCCGAAAGGTGGGCCCGCGTAGCGGCTACTCGCCTAGCATGATGCGTTGGATGGCTGAGGCGCGGCCCGTCTTTGCGTCGCACGTGACGAGCGCCGCGCACATCTTGGGATTTCCCTTGGCGGCCTCGAACTTGCCTGGCATTCCACTCAGGAATCTGTGCAGCACCAATTCCTTTTCCACTCCGATGACGCTGTCGTACGGTCCGCTCATGCCCACGTCGGTCTGGAAGGCGGTCCCGTTGTGCAGGATGCGCTCGTCGGCTGTGGGGACGTGCGTGTGTGTGCCCAGCACCGCCGTTACGCGCCCATCGAGATGCCACCCCAGGGCGGCCTTTTCGCTGGTCGCTTCGGCATGAAAGTCCACCACAATGACCTTCGCTTTGATCCCGCCTAGCAGTGCATCGGCGGTGCGAAAGGGATCTTCGAGCGGCGTCATAAAGATGCGCCCCTGCAACTGCATCACGGCATACTCCACGCCGCTCGCCGTCGTGCCTTCAAACACGCCATAGCCCGGCGTTCCGGGCGCAAAGTTAGCCGGCCGGATGACGCGCCGCGGGCGCTCCGCGCTCTCAAGTTTTGGAGAAGTCATGTATTCAATCAGTTCCTTCTTGTCCCACACATGGTTGCCCATGGTGAGCACGTCGGCGCCCAGGTCAAAGAGGTCTTCGGCGATCTGCGGAGTCAAGCCAAAGCCTCCGGCTGCATTCTCCGCGTTGATGATGGTGAGCTCGACATTGTGGGCCTCGCGCACGTGCCCGATGTGCTCGCGCACGATCCTGCGCCCCGCGCTGCCGAAGATGTCGCCGACGAAGAGAATGTTCAAATGCAGCTCCTAGCTTCTAGTCATGCCAACGAAATGAGCGGTGTTCGCGGAGTTAGCGGCGCTAGTGTTGCTCTATCAGTTTCGAATCACAAAGACTTTGTCATCCCGAGCGGAGGTCGCCGCAGCGACCGGAGTCGAAGGATCTGCGGTTGCTTTTTCAACGAATTTCAGACTCGGCACACCAGCTACAAAAACAAAAACGTCGCAAGGATCGGACACGCGGCGCTCGTGGATCGAAGAAGATAAAAGCAACCGCAGATCCTTCGACTCCTCGCTGCACTCGTCGCTCAGGATGACAACTTCATCGTGATGCGAACTTCTGAATCACCATACCAAAGTGGGATAGCACAAACCCCAACCCACCCTTTTCAATTCATCACGAAAATGGGTGCCCCACATCTCGATTCTGAGATGTGGGAAAGCACGAACCTCAACCAGCCGGCTCCTCGGTCCCTTGTTCCTTTGTTCCCTCGTTCCCTGTACTTCTCATCAGCGGAAACAGAATCACATCCCGAATCGACTTCGACCCGGTCAGCAGCATCACGAGGCGATCGATGCCGATGCCTTCGCCGCCGGTGGGCGGCAGGCCGTAGGCGAGCGCACGCACGTAGTCCTCGTCCATCGCGTGGGCTTCATCGTCGCCGCGGGCCTTTTCGGCGAGTTGTTGCTCAAAGCGCTTGTGCTGCTCCACCGGATCGTTCAGCTCGCTGAAGGCGTTGCCCAATTCGAAGCCGCCGGCGTAAATCTCGAACCTCTCGACCCAATCGGGATCGCCGGGTTTCTGCTTGGAAAGCGGAGAGACGACGGTTGGAAATTCGTAGATGATTGTGGGCTGGATGAGATGCTCTTCGGCGACGGCCTCGAATATTGCAGCAATTGCCCAACCCGCTGGGCGGCCTTTTTTCAGCTCGACTCTAGTAAATAAAAAAGCAGTTGCCGTAGGATTTCGGTGCATCACGCGCTCTATATTTGCGCCGTCTACAATCGTAAAAGCCCGGACCTCTTCTAGCCGGTCGCTGTTCTTCTGCAACCACTGGCTGAACGCCATTAGCGCCTTTTCCAAAAGAGCGTCTAAAGAATCCGTATCAGTGAGATCGCTTATCTCTGGTCGTCGCCCAAAAAGCTCTTCCGGCCAGAACTCACGGATCGCCTCCCGCATCGTCAGCCGCTCGAACTTCCCGAGGTCGATCGTGTTCCCGTTGAACTCCGTCACCGTCGTCCCGTTCACTTCCATCGCTACGAACTTGATCAGCTCCTCGGTCAGATCCATCAGGTCGTGGTAGTTCGCGTAGGCCTGGTAGAACTCGAGCATGGTGAACTCGGGATTGTGCTGCGTGCTCACGCCCTCGTTGCGGAAGTTGCGGTTGATCTCGTAGACCCGATCCAGTCCGCCAACGACAAGGCGCTTCAAATAGAGCTCCGGCGCGATGCGAAGATACAAATCCATGTTGAGCGCGTTGTGATGCGTCCTGAAAGGCCGCGCCGCTGCGCCGCCGGCGATGGGCTGCATCATCGGCGTTTCTACTTCAAGATAGCCGCGGTCGTCGAAGAACTTGCGCAGGGCCTTTAATGCCTTCGCCCGCTTTACGAAGACTGCGCGCGCGTCGAGATTGGCAAAGAGATCCACATAGCGCTGGCGGTAGCGCAGTTCCACATCCGCCAACCCGTGGTACTTTTCGGGCAGCGCGAGCATGGCCTTCGATAGAAACGTCAGTGTCTCGACGTGCACCGTAAGCTCGCCGGTGCGGGTGCGGAAGAGATACCCGGTGACGCCGATGTGGTCGCCCAGGTCGAGCAGCTTATAGAGAGCGAATCCCTGCTCGCCTACCGCATCGAGACGCACGTAGATCTGGAGGCGCTGTCCCTCCTGCTGCAGCGTGGCGAACCCCGCCTTGCCCTGCGCGCGAATAGCCATGATGCGTCCAGCCACGGCCACCGTCACGCGATTGGCCTCAAGCTCTTCGCCCGTGGCCTTGTCCCACTTGGCCCGCACCTCAGGCAGCGAAACCGCCGTCTCGCCTTGCTTTGAAGGAAAGCGGTTGGGATAGACGGCCTGCCCCAGCTTTTCAATTTCGATGAGCTTCGCCTGGCGCAGCTCAAAGAGATTCTTCTCAAACTCCGATTCGAACACGTCTTTTCCTCGCAACAAGATGCACGGATTACCGCAACCATCAGTATAGCGTTCGCTGCGATCCATCTCGCCCAACCGCGCATGTTCTCGATTGCCCGGCGCGGCTGTTTCGCGCCACGGCCGCTGCTGTGTTTGCGATTGAGGCCGCAAAAACATCGGCGAAGTAGCGGCGCACCGTGTGATCAGCTGGTTGTACCGTGCGGATGCGGGCCACGAAGGACTCACAGGTGGGGGTGTAAACTTTGCTCAATACTTCATCCCTCATCTGGAGTTCAAATGAACAGAGCAAAGATCTACGCAGGGCTTGTGTGTCTAGCCCTTGCGCCGTTAACACATGCCAAAACCGTCCTACCGGATGCCTGCGGCGACGAAAGCATCAAGTTCGATGTCACCACGCAGAAAGATCAGCCTGCGCCTCAGCCTCCTCCGGCAGGCAGTGCGCAGATTGTCTTTGCGGAAGAACAGAACGCAAGAACTTCCTTCCATCTAGTCACTGCCCGCTATGGAGTGGACGGAAACTGGGTGGGCGCCAACTACGGCGACTCATATTTTGTGGTGAATGTTACACCGGGCGTCCATCACCTATGTGTGAACGCGCAGGGAGAAAAAAAGGCAGTTGGAGTGACTTCCTTTACCGCCGAGGCGGGCAAGATTTACTACTACGAAGCCAGCACTACGGTGACCAGAAGCGGCGGAGGAATGGTCACTACGAACGGGCCCAACGGACCGAGCACTGGTATGGCGCCAGGTTCTGTCAACAAAAACTTCCAATTTAACCAACTGTCTGAGGACGAAGGCAAGTACAGGATTAAAGCCTGGAAACTCGCTACCTGGAAGACCAAGAAGTAAGCCTGCCTTTCGCGTGCATGGGCGCTATCGTGTATAACCACGATGGTGCCCTACCACAACCCCATTCCGGAGCGGAAACAGCGCGGCAAGGGTGAGGGCGCGTCTGCATCCGACAAATCAAAAGACGGGTTTGCCGGCGGCATGATGGGCGCATGGGTGCAAGCTGAAAAGATGATCCAGATCGCGATGATGCTGCCTTGCGCGGGCTTCATCGGCTGGCTTGCTGGCTATGGCCTCGATCGCTGGCTGCACCAGACATGGATCGGCATGGCCGGCGGTGTCTTTGGGGTCATCGCAGGGCTGGTGGGCGCAATCCGCATGGCGATTGCTTATAGCGCCGGTCCCGCATCGGAAAAGTCGGACGAAAACGGGAACGACGCAGGCGCCTCCGGCAAAACGGGGGACTCTGGCAAGGCTTCATGAGCGACGAATTGCAGATTATTTCCGGCGTGACGGATGCGGACCTTGAAGGAATTCTTCACAACGCGATCCGTAACACGTTGATTTTCGGGGTGCTTGCGTCTCTCGTGGTGTGGAAGGCTTCAAGCTGGCGCGACGCCGCCATGCTGGCCACGGGAGCCGCCATCTCCGCCGCCAGCCTCTTTGAGTGGCGCCGCCTGGCCCGCTTCATCGCCGCCAAAATGGAAAAGAAGCAGACTCCCCGTGGCTCGGCCTTCGCCGTGGTTTTCTTTCTGCTCCGGCTCACCATCTTCGCGGGAGTCATTTATGTTAGCCTAAAATGTTTCCGAGGGTCCGCGATAGCGCTTCTCTGCGGGCTGGCCTTAGCCGTTCTTACGCTGGTTTGGGAGGCGTTGCGCCTGCTCCGCAACTAACCTGAGAACTGCGTGCTGCACCCTTGCTGTGTTTCCGCCCTTGCGGTACGGGCTCCAGAATCCGGAAGCAGAAAGTTTTGTTTTGTCCATGCAGGAACTTGGAATTACTCATTTCTTCAATCTGATCTTCGGCTCGCTTTTCGGTTGGATGATGCAACTGGTGGGCTTCCATCCCACAAATCCCCACGCGCCCATCGACGACGTCTTCGCACTGGAGATGCTGATCGCCTTCGGCCTCATTGCGTTCTTCATCGTCGTGCGCCTGACGCTTTCGGTAGAGAAGCCCAATCCCGCGCAGCAAATCGCCGAGATGATTCACGAATTCACCGGCAACCAGGCGGAATCGGTGATTGGGCACGACTATGAGCGGTTCCAAGCCTTCGTTACTTGCGTGCTGCTCTTCATCTTGCTCAACAACCTGATCGGTCTGTTGATCGGCTTTCGCGGCGTGACTACTCCCACAGGCGAGGTTGAGGTGCCGTTAGGCATCGCGGTGCTCACATTTCTCTACTACAACTTTCAAGGCATTCGCGTGCATCGGTTCAAGTACATCAAACAATTTCTCGGACCGATTCCCTTGATGTCGCCGCTCATGTTCGTGATTGAGACTATCTCCCACCTAGCGCGCATGATGTCGCTCACCATTCGTCTTTATGCGAACATGCTGGCGAGCGATTTGCTCACGCTGATTTGTTTTTCCTTGATTCCATTTCTCGCGCCTAGCGTGTTTCTCGGACTGCACTTTGCGGTTGCGCTGATCCAGGCTTACGTTTTCATGCTGCTTTCGATGATTTATATTGGCATGGCAGTTTCGCACGATCACTAAGGGCAGCTATTAGCTGTCAGCTCTCAGCTATCAGCCCAGGTATGGGTTGAGCCAACAATTCGGTTCCCACGGAATGGAGCTGAAAGCTGATGACTGAAAGCTGAGGGCTTAAGAAAAGTTTCCGCCGGAGAGTGCTTCCGCTCCGGGACAACGGAAGACCGCAAGTGTGAGGGGGCCGGTACGGTGAGCCTCAACCACCCACTGGCGGTCAATTCAGGGAAGCTGGAGAACTATGCGGCAATTTCAAAATGCACTAATGGCGCTTTCAGCCCTATGCTTCGCGATGCCGGTCTTTGCCGACGGCGGTTCGGGAGCTATGAACATGGCGCCAATCGGAATCGGCTTGGGTATCGGCATCGCAGCCGGCCTTTGCGGCTTGGGTCAGGGAAGGGCTATCGGTTCAACCACCGAGGCACTGGCCCGCAACCCTGGAACGCAAAAAAACCTGCTCACCTTCATGGTGATCGGTCTGGCCTTCATTGAGTCGCTCACACTGTTCACTTTCGCGATTGTGTTCTTGCTCTACCTCAAGGTGAAGTAAGCTCGCAATTCAACAGCAAACTGACGGCCCGGCTAATCGCCTGGGCCGTTTGTTCATGCGCTGGGATTTGCAGTTTCTCCATAGATCGCTGTTCCAGATAACGGCGTGCGGGCCGGGCAATGACGTGCGGGCCTGGAGGCCGGCGCTACAAAAGCTTATTTGCCGGAGAGCAGCGTTTCGACGGCTTTCTGGTAGGTCAATCCCTCTTGTAGCGGCGCGTAATGCGTCTGTTCTTCCGTGGTGTTGAAAACCCGGTTCTTGAAGACCACGCGTCCGCTTATTTGCATCTTGAAACGCACCGTCCGCCACTGGCCTTCTCCCACGTCTGCCTGCTCGATCACGATCCAGCCACCCTTATTCAGGCGGCCCAGAATTCCCCAGCCAAAGTCCACATCCTGCTGCAGGTGGCCCTCAAGCCGCGTCACGCGAACATACACGGAGTCGATCCAGATTTCCCCGCTCATGGCGGGCAAGACCTCGGTCTCCAGGTTCATGGCCGCGAACTTCGGGTTAGGCCGGAAGGTGAATTTCTCCACCTTTCCCGTGGGTCCGTCAGCGGGGCCGGCGTCCTGGTATAGAAATGCACTGGGCAACGCGCGCAGCACATTGAGGGCGCGGCCGGCGTCCTCGTCTTCAGCCTGTTTGCGCCGCCGCTGCTTGCCGGGATCGCCCAGCAATGCGTTTAGCCGGGCTTCTTCGTTTGTTTCTGCATCCGGGCTCAGCGGCTGATCGTTGACGGTTATGAGCCGTGCCACCTCGCCGTCTTTGGTTTCGAGAATCTCTTTGGTCGTGCTCTGCCGCGGGCTTGTCTTGCGCAACTGGTAGCGCATGGGGTGGCTCGCGTCCTCGGCGGCATTCAACTCATTGGCAAGTGCGCGCTCAACCAACGCTTGCCCCGCCATGGCGGGCGCGACTTCCCCATTGCCTGCGGGCTGTCCGAAGAGCGGAATTACGCAAGGGATCAGGAGGAGGAGCGAAAACAGTCGGCGCACAACGAATAGTGTACGGCGCAGGCCTCCCGAGCGAGATTTCTCAGCCACCACCCGCCGGGTGTATGGTGAAGGAACTCCCTGCAATGAACTACGATCAGCACCTGCGAATTGAACCCTTGTCTCAGGGTTGATATAGTGCGGGCAGGACATCTCAGGCAGTTTGGAAGGGATCAAACGTTATGGTAGGGGACAATTCTCCCGCGCGGATCGGAAAAAGCATAGTAATCTGCGGTGAAGTGAACGGCAAAGAAGACCTGGTCGTGGATGGACGGGTGGAGGGAACGGTGAACTTGGCAGACAACCGCCTGACCATCGGTCCCAATGCAGATGTTGCGGCCGACCTTTCCGCCAAGGACGTACTGGTTTTGGGCCGGGTGCATGGCAATGTAGTGGCCAGCGGGCGCGTGGAATTGCGTTCCGGATGCAACCTCGAGGGCGATATCCGTGCCTTGCGTCTGGCCGTCGAAGATAATGCTGTCTTCCGCGGCAAGGTAGACCTTACGCAGTCGGTTGCGAAGGGACCTGACGGCGCGGACGTGCCGCGCAGCGGCGGAACGCCTTCCGAATAGTGTGAACAGATCCTGAGATTGGGTAGACTCGCGCCGGGCAAGTTCTTATTCCGCGGCATTCGCCCGGCCATGTGAGGAATCGGCTGTGGTGCGTCATTGGTTCGACAGGAAACCGGAGGCTGCTCAATCCCCTCAAGCCGAAGGGCTCACGGGGCCTCGCACGCCGCGCCATTCCGGGGGATGGTCGGTTTTGCGAAAGCGCCTGCAAGCCGAGCCGGGACTGCGTGTCATCGATACCGGCTACACATCGCCCACCAATATCAATTACATCACCAGCCTGGGTCATAGCGTGTTTCTTGCCGACCTTGTCTACGATGCCTGGATGGGAGACTGGCGCTCGGGCACCGACGAGAACGGCAATCCGGCCTGGAACGTCGAGGGCTACCTCGATCACTCGCTCAACTTTGCAGGGCGCACTTTTGACGTGGTGCTCTTGTGGACGGCACTGGACTATCTGCCCGAGCCGTTGTTGGCGCCATTGGTGGCGCGTCTGTTTGATGCCATGAACCCCGCCGGCCAAGTGCTAGCTTTCTTCCACACCCGGACGCAAGGCGAAGAGGCGACACGAGTTCGCTATCACGTCACTTCCAGCGACGATGTCGAAATGCAGTTGACGAAGCAGTTTCCGATTCAGCGCGCCTTCACCAACCGCAGCATCGAGCGCCTGTTTACCGGCTGGTCCGGGCACAGCCAGTTCCTCGCCAAAGACAGCGTCTCCGAGGTCATTATGACGCGGTAAGCCAGGGGTATGTAAGCAAGGTCTACTGAAGCGTAGCCGGCCATCCGCCCCGAATACTCTACTGGCTTCGCGGCCTGGAGAGGAAAATTGTTTCATCACAGGAACAGCTCCGCCTCCCATTGGACGCCTTCGTAAGGCATCTCAAGGCTCAGGAAGCAACCGGACTCCATTTAACATGCTTTAGAAGAGCTGCCTTGCGATCCGGGAGAGCGGGTCCTCTACTTTCCAGCCGGAATTGACCGACAAGATTCTGCAACTCGCCTGCAAGGCGGGACAATTCTGCACTGGCTTTGGCGGAATCCTGTGTACCTGCAGTGGAAAGGTCGATGAGGCGTGCGATGTCGGCCATCGTGCGGTTGACCTCTTCTGTGGCCGCGGCCTGCTCAGTGGCAGCGGTGGCGATCTGGCTGATCTGGTCCTTCACGTTTTCCGACGATTTAATGATGCCGGTCAGAGCGGAGCCGGCACGGGATGCCGCGGCCGAGCTCTCGTTCACGTGAGCGATTTCGGCGGTGATCGAGTTCACAGCTTTCTGGGCTTCGACCTGAATTGTGGTAATCATGCCGCCGATTTCCTTGGTGGCCAGCCCGGTGCGTTCGGCGAGGCGCCGCACTTCTCCCGCTACGACGGCGAAGCCGCGGCCTTGTTCGCCGGCGCGAGCAGCCTCGATTGCGGCATTGAGGGCGAGCAGGTTGGTCTGTTCGGCGATTTCACTGATGACCGAGAGGACCTTCCCGATCTCGGTGGAGCTGTGGGCGAGCCCTTCGATTTCCTGGCTGGTTGCGCGGCTGGTTTGCTCGAGCGTGCCCATGGCGGTGACGGTCTGGGTCACAACTTCTCCACCCTGGTGAGCCTGCCGGCGCGCTTCCTGTGCCTCCTGCGCGGCTTTGGAGGCGTTGGAGCTGACTTCTTCGATGGCCGCCGACATCTCATGAATTGCAGCGGCAACCTGCTGGCTCTGCATCCGTTGTGCGTCGGCGTGCTCTGAGAGTTGCTGAGACGACGCCGCCAACTCGATCGCAGCGCTGGCTACCTGTTCGGCGTTTTCGGCCACCCCGTGAATCATGCGGCGAAGATTATTCTTCATCTGGTTGAGGATCCCGCCGGCTTGGCCGATCTCGTCGTTATCCCGAATAACCAAATCTTCCACTGACAAGTCGTTCTCTGCGATCGTCCGCATGGTCACGAGCATCTCTGCAACGCGGCCGGTAATGTTGCGGGAGATGTAGGCCGTCATCACAATGCCGATCACAACGCCGAGCAGAACGAAGATAGCAACCTCAATCTTGGCGCGGATTTCGGCGGCCTGCTGGGCATTCCCCGCCGCTTCGGACAATTGTGCGCCGCGGCTCGATAAAGCGGCGAGAGACTTGGTGTACTTATCCCGCAGGACCGCGCTCTCCTGGTTATTAAGCAGGGCGGCCGCATCGCTGTTTTTGCCCGCCTGCGCCAGGGCAATTACTTGATCCATGACGCTGCGGTAGTTGCCCAACTCGGAATGGAACTGAGCCACCATCGCCTTGCCTTTTTCTGTGGTGATGTAAGGACCTATCGCCGAGAAATCGGCCTCCAATGCGCGGCTGTTTTCCGCATAACGATCAAGCTCCTCGCGGCGGGTGTTATCGAAGAGGAAGGCATGCAATTCGGCATTCTGCTCGCTAATCTGGGCTTTGACATCGTGCCAGATGACGACGCTCGCCACCTTGTTCCGGCTGTCCTTTGACAGTGCAGCGACCTGGTTCAGAGACCAATAGCCGGCGACTCCTACGATCACAAGAACAAGAAGCAGCGACCCAAATCCTACCGCCAGCTTCATTCTCAAGTTGAGCCTTCTCATCTGCTCCTCAATTCTTTAACGGGCTGCCTTGCCTGAGATCGTTTCATGCCGGCTTGGACAGAAACCCATATCTCCTATCACAGCGGCGTGGCCTCATGCTGCACAGCGTGAAACTTCCGGCGCTCCGCTTTCGGTCCTACGAACGCCCGCCAAAGACGGGAAACGGTACAGCGATCTGGAACCAGAAGGCGTTTCCTCTGGACTTGTTTTCGACCAGCGTGTCGCGCAGATACTTAAATGCCATGCCGCCATGCGGCAGATTGATGCGTAGCTGCGGCCCGATGCCAAAGTCACGTCCTCGATTACCCTCCAGATAAAGCACCAGATTATGTTTGTCGTCCGTGGTCTGTTGATAGATAAACCCGTTCAGCCCGACAGCGGCCTTCTTGCTGAACTCCTCAGCAACGTTGAACTCCGTAAAATATTCGTTTCCGCTGTGATAATGCGTGGCCTTATCGGGGCCATTGAAGAAATAGCTGTTCCGCGCGCTGATCTCGGTTCTGCCGTGATTCGGCAAAATCGTGATGCCGCACACCGGTCCCACCGCAAGGTTGTGCTGGCCGATGTTCAATACATCGCTGGCCGAATATGCCGTGCCGGGCATAAACACATCCGCCTCGCAGTACCCGTGAGCGAGTTCACGATGATAGACGAGCGCGATGGGAACGATATCGACGTTGCCGATGGCGTATTTCTCGAACTTGCCGGGCATTACGTGAAGTTGCTGGTAAATCACCGGAATCGCGATGTTCGAGTTGAGATTGCCGCCCAGAAACTTGTTCTTCCAGGTATTGCTGATCTTGAAGGCGGTTGCGAATACCCTAAGCTTGAACTCCGGCGCGGCGCTTGCGCCTTGGCCGTTGACCGTCTCGTTGGCTTCATAGAATGCGGTGTACTCGTAGAACATGGTCTTCCCGGGGTGCGGATACATCCCGGTCATCACCGTCTCCACTCCAACCGGAAACACCGATGCGCCGTTTTCCGTCGCGCGGGCCTGACCGCTCGGAAGCAGCAATGAAGCCAGTAGGCCTGCGCTGCAGAGACCAACTCTGCCAAGCCCGTGAATCCGCATCTTCATCATCGTCTTTGTCACTGGAACCCTCTCGATCGCGGGCGGCACCGTTCGGTTGTGCCCAAATCTGTATCGGTGCCCAATGGAAAAAGTGATTCCTTTCGGGCCCTAGGTTTCTGATCGGCACAGTGCGTCCACACTTTAACGCAAGAGTTGTCGATGATACGCGCACAACCAATTAATCAACGGCCGAACCTATCCGGGAGGGACGGATGAACCCTCGCTCTCCTACGCCCATCGACAGCCTGCGCCGGAATTGCTTAAGCCTGCCCGAACGGCAGCCAGGGCTGCAATTCGACCACCGGATTTTCCCGTGCCGCGTCTTCGAACGTATAACGTTTCCCCAGCTTGAACTCGCGGCAGATGGCTTCGACGATCTCTGCCACGCGCTTCCGGTACGCCGGCGAGACGAAGGCGCTCGTGCCATAGCGTTGCTCGTAGGCCGCGAGTTGCGCAGGGAAATGTTCACGGACGAAGGCCAGAAACGTGGGCAGCGAACACGGCTTCAGAAATAGCGCTCCGGCGGCGAAGAAGCACGCGCCGGATTCGGCGGCGGCACGGGCAACGGCGCGGATGGAACTCGGGCTGTCGGTAATTCCCGGCATGAGCGGGGAACAGAGAACGCCGGCGCGCAGCCCCGCTTCGCGCAATTGCTTGAGGGCCGCTATGCGCAGATCGGGGCGTGGTGCTCGTGGCTCGAGTACCCGCGCCAGCTTGGCGTTCATGGTTGTCACGGTCAGGTGGACCGTGAGTTGATTGCGCTTGCCGATCTCCCGGAGAAGGTCGAGATCGCGCACCATCAGCGTGGATTTGCTCACGATCCCCAGCCGAAAGCCGCTATGGCGCGCGAAAACCTCAAGCAGCGACCGCGTAAGGCCCAGCTTGCGTTCGAGAGGCTGGTAGGGATCGGTGGCTGTGCCCAGAGCAATCTGCGTGCCCGGCTTCAGGCGGCGCAATTCCTGTTCGAGCAGCCAGGCGGCGTTCTCCTTGAAGTAAATCTTCTGCTCGAACTCCTCCGGGGTCATCTCAAGAAACTCGTGCGTGTAGCGGGCGTAGCAATAGCGGCATCCAAACTCACAGCCGCGGTAGGGGTTGAAGGCGTGCGTGAAGGGAAAGCCGCGCTTAGATGCTACTTTGCTCACAACCGAGCGCGAGCGGAGCGGGCGGTACTCGGTAAGACAGCCGGTGGAGTCTAGCGGAGCCTCGGCAGCTGTGCGAGCCAGACCGGTCAAGATCCGCGATTCGGGCCTGGTTTCGAGTTTGGCATCGAGTTTGGCGTTCAGGATGGGGAAGAGGCCGTCTATATTCGCCATATATTCGCCTTTTGTCGAGCCTACGCTTGCCTTACCCTGCCGTCAAGCGGTACTTCTCAGAAAGGCAGCTGCTAGCCACCAACTTCTAGCGGCTAGCCTTAGGAGCAAGTATGCGATGGCACGAAGGAAAGAGCTAAGTCTGATTGCCGGGGAGATTACGAATCCGGCCGGAATCACGAGTTCAGATCTGGAAGCTAAGAGCTAGAAGCTAGAAGTTGATTTTCAAGGAGGAATTCATGACCCTATCCCAGCCCACGCGCATTACCTGGCTCGGCCATGCCACGGTGCTGGTTCAAACTGCCAAGGGGACCAACATCCTGATCGACCCCTTTATTGCCCACAACCCCAAGTACCCACAGGATTTCGCGCTTCCGGAAAAAATCCACTACGTGCTGCTGACCCACGGTCACGGCGACCACATCTCGGACGCCGTGCCGGTGGCCAAAAAGCACGGGTCCACCGTGGTGGCAATCTACGAGCTGGCTGACTATATCGCCGGCAAAGGCATTAAAGAAACCATCGGCATGAATCTCGGCGGCACCGTCGAGCTCGACGATGTGGCGGCCACTTTCGTCGATGCCAAGCACTCATCCGGCGCCGAGGACGAGAAGGGCGTTCACTATGTCGGGGTTGCCGGCGGGTTCGTGTTGGAGGTTGCCGGCGGTCCCGTGCTCTACCACGCGGGCGACACCTGCGTCTTTGGTGACATGCAGCTTATCCGCGACCTGTACAAGCCCCAGGTGGCCATGCTGCCCATCGGCGGCCACTACACCATGGGACCCAAAGAAGCAGCGCTTGCCTGCCGCTTGCTAGCGCCAAAGGTGGTCCTGCCCATTCACTGGGGTACGTTTCCGCCGCTCAAAGGCACGCCGGAACAATTGACTGCCCTCGTCGAGCCGGAAGTGGAGGTAGTGAGCTGGAAGCCGGGGGATGTGCACGAGGCGTGAGAACAGATATCAGGTTTCAGAGAACCTGTCCACAAACCACTTCGCGTACTTGTTCTGCGGCGAGTTTTAAAAGGTGAGGAATCGGGAGGCAGTGTTCTTTCGCCCGCTGAAGCGGGCTGCACGGCGCATTGCGGGCTCTTTTCCCCAGGCTTGCGCCATGGGGCTACCGTCTGTCGTCCGCCTGAGGCGGACTTTGCTCCGCTTCACACTTCAATCCGGCGATTTGTGGACAGGTTCTCAGTAGACCAGCTGCCTACTCCTGAACCCTGAAACCTAACACCTGAAACCTGCGTCTCACTGGTCTCGCGTCTGCTTTACCGCGCGTGGCGATGGCGCGATCCCGCTGCCGGGACCGTATGTATCCTGTACGCCCAGCCGCACTGACGTGGGCGTTCCTGCGCCGTGGCAATTGCGCAGGTCGCGCAGGATGTCCTGTTTCTCGCGCGCGTACTGACCGGCCAGCCGCGTGAGGGCGTAGGTGATGATGTCGCTGTGATGCAGGTCCGCGGCCGTGGGATCGCGGCGCATGTTGAGCCACAGCCGGTGCACGAGCTGCACATCCTCGGGGCTCAACGACGGCGCGTGCGGCCCGATGTAGAAAACCTTCACCCCGCCATCGGGAGCCACAACGCAGAAATTGAATTGCCGCTTGGGCTCGGACAGCGCTTCCCACGCCTGCCCCATGTAGAAGGCTTGCTCTTCCGCGCTCATCGAAGTCGAGCTGCCGGAGACCACAGATTCTACTTCGAGCGAGCTCGCCGTCTGGGTGAGAGCGGGAAAGATCTCGGCTGCCGGAACTACCAGGAGCGAAACCCTCTTGCCGAAGCTCTCTGCAACCGATACGGCCTTGGTAAAGACCATTTGCTCGTGCTCGCTGAAGCTCTGTTCCTCGGCACTCAGGTATTCCGGGCCGCCGGAGCCCATCAGCCTGACGCTGATGACCACAACATCCCGCTCATCGGTGCTGGTGCGGCCCAGGGTCCACTTGAGGGCCAGCGGATTGGCGGCATCGCGCATGGTCACCATCACGCCGCCGGGGCGAATCGCCGCCGACTCGCGGTCCACCGTGTCCTGGTGCTCCAGTTGGAAGTGGTCTTTCATGTCCTTGGCGGTCTGCGCGTGCTTCCGCCGGTTGATGCGTTCCGACACCGTAAAGACAATGAAAAACGCGATGGCAAAGAGAATCCCGCTCACCGTGGCAATCGATTTGGTGAACAGGTTTACGGTCGCCGTCGCCAGCAGAACCATGAATACCGAGACCAGGCCGAGGGGGATCTCAGTCTTTCCGATACGGATGTTTGGCGGAACCTTCCAGCCGCGCTCGCCCTTGTACTTCCAGCGCAGCACCAGCATCGACAGGCTATTAAACGTAAACGACCAGATGACGCCGAAAGCGTACGCTTCACCGAGCATGATCACATTGCCGCGGCTGGCGACGATGGTGATCATCTGCAGGACGAAGACAAGGTTCACGATGCGATAGCTGGTGCCGAACCGCCGGTGTGGCATGCGGAACCAATCCGTCAACACACCGTCTTCCGCCACGCGCATCAGCACGCCGGTCGATCCGATCATCGAAGTGTTGATGGCGCCCGAAAGAATCAGGAATCCCACCAGCACCACGAAGATGCGGAACAAAATGCGCCACACCAGCGGCCCCACCATGAACATCGCCAATCCGGCGATCAGGTTGTCAGGATAAATGTGGGTCCGCTCGTAGTTGGGGATCAACATCGCCGCCAGCAGTGTGGCGCCGCCGGTGAAGATCAGGCTGTAGATGGCAATAACGATCGCCGCGCGTTTCAGGTTCTTGAGCTTGGGGTGCTCGATTTCGCGATTCACCTGCGCCAGGCTCTCCTCGCCGCTCATGGCGAGGATGGAGTGCCCGAAGGCCATCAGGATGCCGAAGAAGCCGAAGATATTCAGGCCGTGGCCTTTCAGGAACCCGAGTGCGTCATTGCTGAAATGGAAATGAGAGGGGATGGGCGAAGGCGGGAGTTGGGAGCCGCGCATGACAACCGAATAACAGCCCCACACCAGCAGAATGATCACCATGACCGTGGTGATCTGCATGACGCGCAGCGCCTTGTCGCTCGACTCCTCGATGCCCTTTATGTTCTGCCACCAGTAATAGATCGTCACTGCCGCAGCCAATAGCGCGGACGTGTAATCCATATTTAGCTGGATGGGATTGTTGTGTATGTCCATCAACGCCGGCGGCAGCCAATGCCACTGGTTGGCGACGTTGATCAGTTCGTTGAGCAGGCCCGTGATGTATTGCCCGGCGGAAACGCCGGAGATGGGGCCGGTGAGGATGTAGTCGAACATCAGCGCGGAGACGCTGAGCTTGGCGAAACCGCCGCCGAGGGCCTCTTTCACCACGCGGTACACGCCGCCACGGGTGAACATCGAACAGCTCTCGACGTACACTGCGCGTACGGCAAAGCTGAACAGCATGATGCCGAGAATGAACCACGGCGCTGCCGCGCCCACCGCCTGCTCGGCAATGCCGCCTGCGTAAAACGCTGAAGATCCGAGGTCATTGAGGACGATGGCCGCCGCGCGCCAGAAGGAGATGAAGGTCAGCATCACCGAGGAGGCGACGATGAGCCGCACGCGGTCGTGGGGAGGAGCTACGGTCGTTCGAGAAGAGGCCATCGCTTTAAAAGCCGGCCGGGGAACCGGTGGTAAGAATCCTTCGAGCGAAACCACCGCTCTGCGACGAGTCTACTTCCCACACAAATGCATGTCAACAAAAAATAAAGAACCGCGGGTACTTGCTCTGCATCGCGTTCTGGGGCAAGGGCTTCCGATGACGTGGAGAACGCATGCAAACAGGACAACAGTCGACCAGATCGGCGATCTGGTCCGTGAGCAGCGCGATAAGTAGAACTGGGACTTTGTGTTTCTGGGAGCGAATCACTAATGTAGGAGCGTCGCCTGGTGGCAAGGTTGCGGCATTTTCGGCGGAGGACCGTAAGGTTGCTATGGAAAAAAACGCACAAAGCAGGACCGAGTATTAAATAGCGGCGGTACCGAAACCCGCCTGCGTTACCCGCAAGCGTCTGAGGACGGTTGCGAAATCGGGGGGCGGAGCTCTAGTCTTTGCCGAACAGCTCTTTCCCGTCCTCGTAAAAGCTGATCAGCACCACGACAGCCGATCCCACCAGTCCGACGAAGAACATCGCTTCGAGCACATATATTGCGACTTTTCCGACGGCCACAATCATGAATTCGATTCTACCTCAGAGTTAGAGCCCGGGAGTCACTTTTCATTCCACGTGCAAAAGTTCATAACAGGCTTCAGGCGGATGTTTTACACTCGCGGATATATGCCCTCGACAGGTACGCAGGGGTGGAAGCAGTGGGTTGCCGCGGGGCTTTCCGCCGGCCTGCTTGAGTTGCCGTTCCCGCTGGCCGGGCCTATGCCGCCTTGGCGCAGCGTTTTTGCCTGGTTCGCCCTGGCGCCTCTGCTGTGGGCCTTGCTCGCGAATCCGCCAGAGAATGAGCGCCATCCCCTGCGCCGCGCCTTCTTCATTGCCTATCTTTCGGGTTTCCTCTGGTACATGGGCAACTGCTACTGGGTCCGCGACACCATGTCGCACTATGGCGACATGCCGCCCCTCGCGCCCACATTGCTGCTCATTGGCTTCAGTCTTGTGCTCGGGCTTTATTTCGGCCTCTTTGGCCTCGGCGTTGTGCTGGTGCGCCGTGCCACCGGCTCCACGCGTCTAGCTCTGATCTTTGCGCCTTTTTTATGGACTGCATTGGAGCTTGCTGCCGCGCGCATCACCAGCGTTCCCTGGGATCAGTTTGGTTACTCGCAGGTGGATAATGCCTTGTCTAACCTGCTGGGGCCATTCACCGGCGTGTACGGAATCAGCTTTGTACTTGTAGGAGCGAATTCTGTGTTCGCCTACATGTTTTTAGGACCGCAGAAACCGCTCAAATCCCTTCTGCATCAGTTTTCCCAAGGGGGAGTCGGGTGGTCGGCGGCTTGCATTGCAGTTTTTTTCAGTTTTTCTGCAGGTTCATTGGCCCCGCATGGTCAGCCGCCCACCGCCACCGCCGTCCTCATCCAACCCAATCTCGACGTGGGCGACGCCAACAACTGGCAAGGTGCTGAGTGGGATCGACATATAGCCGAGTTCACGCGTCTGGCCACTGCGTCCTCGACGAAAGACACAACCTACATCGCGGGAATTCCGCAGACAGGCGCGCCGCTGGGCGAGATTGTTCCACCGCCGTACGCCACGCATCCCGATTTCGTCGTCTGGCCGGAGTCGCCCGCGCCCTACTTTGGCGAAGACCCTCGCTTCCAGCAGGCTATGCAGTCCGTTGCCACGGCCACGCATGCGCCGCTGGTCGTCGGCGGCGTCGGTATGGAGTTCTCAAATCAGGGGCAAGGGCAGGATCAAGGCTGGCGCGACTACAACTCGGCTTTCATTATCGGCGTCGACGGCAGCCGCGTAGGCCGCTACGACAAAATCCACCTCGTTCCCTTCGGCGAGTACATCCCCTTCCAGAATCTGCTCACCTTCGCCCACAAGCTCACAGGCCGCGTGGGGCTCTTCGAGCGCGGCACAGAACGCAATTCGTTCCTACTGGCCACCCAAAACCAGGAAAAACATCGGTACGGCGTCTTCATCTGCTACGAGGCGGTCTTTGCCGACGAGGTACGCCAGTTCGCACGCCACGGTGCGGAAGTTTTCGTCAACATCTCGGACGACGGATGGTATGGCGACACCAGCGCACCGTGGCAGCACCTGAACATGGCGCGCATGAGGGCCATCGAGAACCGCCGCTGGCTGCTGCGCGACACCAATTCCGGCGTCACCGCGGCCATCGATCCCTACGGCCGCGTGCGCCAGTCGATTCCCCGCCACCAGACCGACGCGTTGCCCGCCGAGTTCGGCTTTCGCAACGACATCACGTTCTACACCGTCCACGGCGACGTCTTTGCGTGGCTCTGTGCCGTGCTGAGCTTAGGGATGGTGGTCTGGGCTGTAGGGCGACTTTCGCGCCAGCGGGGCATTGCTAAAATTAACCAAGTAGGTTAATATCTCTATGGAAAAGCGATCACCGCACTGTCCGCTGCCGCGAGTCAAAACATTGGTCGAAGCGGGCAAGGTGCGGACCACGCAAACGGCGCGAGCCGGAGCTGTGGTTTTGGGGTTCAGCTACTCCGAGATGTTGGCCGTGGTGTTGGCGCTCAAGCCGGCGGATTTCTACAAGAGCATGACCACCTACGCCGATCACACCGTCTGGCAAGACGTGTATCGTCCGAAGACCACGGCTGGGGATGTGTACTTGAAACTGACGGTGGTAGACGATGTGCTGATCGTGTCGTTCAAGGAGCTTTAGGCAAGGAACTCTGAAGCGGGGAGATTTGCAGATGAAATGTCCGGTTTGCGGAGCGGCTGAGTTGATCGCGGATACCCGTGACCTGTCTTATACCTACAAAGGCGAGACCACGACGATTCCCGCGGTGACGGGCGAGTTTTGTCCTGCCTGCGCCGAGTCCATCTTGGACGGAGCCGAGTCCGAGCGCGTCATGCGTGAGATGCAGGCTTTTGCCCAGCAGGTGAACGCCGCTATCGTCGACCCGGCATTTATCGTCAAGGTGCGTAAGAAACTGGCGCTCGACCAGCGTCAGGCAGCCGAGATCTTCGGCGGCGGTGTCAATGCCTTCTCCCGCTACGAGAACGGCAAGACCAAGCCGCCTTTGGCGCTGGTGAAACTACTCAAGGTGCTGGATAGTCACCCCGAACTGCTCGATGAGATCAAGGTAGCGTAGCTGCAGATGGGCGGCACTATCCCAGGTCCTTAAATCCGGATTTGTAGACCAGTTCTTAGCGACAGCTATGAGATGTGAGCATCCGCCAATTCGAAAGGAATATGATGAACCGATGATTGAGCAGGTCAAGAATTGGCTTAACGAACAAGGGTATCCGCTCGAAATGCGAACCGCGTCTGCACTTCGCAAGGTTGGGTTTGAGGTCACTCAATCGGCACTTTACACTGACCAAGAGACGGGCAAAGCACGCGAGATCGACGTACTGGCCGTCTACCCGGATTATGTGGGGGTGACCCGAATCGCATTTTTCGTTGAGTGCAAGTCGTTGAAGAAGCCGTGGGTATTGCTATGCAATCCTGAAGTCTTTTCCGGTCACCATAGAGTTTATTCGTTTGCCGCGGTCAACAAGAATGCTGTTGAAGCGATGGTTGCAGAGCCAGTCTTTAAGGCATTTATGGATGGGTGTCCGTGGTTTTGCAAGGACAAATTGACGGGCTATGGTCTGCGTGGTGCATTCACGGATAAAGACATCGCGTACGACGCGACTATTGGTTTCGCAAAAGCGTCGATAGATTTCGTGAATAATTCGAAAGATTATCAACAATCTCTCGCTTTTCCGATTATCGTCATTACCGGTCCACTCATTCGATGTGTCTTGGACAAAGACGGCGAAATTCAATTGGAGGAAGTGACTCAGGGTGAGGTTTACTTTAAATGTGATTTGGCCGGCCAATTTGGCGTATGCGTTAAAATTGTGACCTTGGAGGGTTTACCGGATTTTGCGCGAGAAGCTTGGCAAGTTGCAGGCTTCGTGCGATCGCAGTTAGGTGAAGCCGAGGCCAAGCTATGGGAGAAAGAATTCGCTTCGCCGTACCCAGCTGAATTGAAATGTTTGGTCGATAAAGAACACCAACGAGCTTCGGGTGAGACGAAGGATGGAGCGAGTCCGACCCATTCAAAATGAGTGGGTTTACTCCAAAACCTGGACCGCACGCCGCGAAGGCCCCAAACCTGCTCAAATCGCTGCAGTGATATTCTGAATTGGTCAGTCAAAAAGCCAAAGTCAGGTCCAGAGCAAAATGTCGTCGTTGAACGATCTCGAATTCGCCTACTCCCCGGTGCGCAACCAAGTGCGCGACCTGCGGGAGTATCTTTGACCCTGCTCGCATCCGCAGGGAACTCTCCGAAACAGAAACCAAGCTCTCAGACCCTGCGCTGTGGTCCGATCCAAACGCTACCAAGCCTCTGATGCGCGACAAAAAGCGCCTCGATACACAGGTACACGACGACGAAGAACTCGTGCGCCGCACCGGCGACATCGAGGCCTACTTCGAACTGGCGCGCGAGGGCGAAGATGTTCTCGTGGATTTAGAGAAGAGCATCAAGGATCTCGGCACATTCGCCGAAGAGCTCGAAGCACGCACCATGCTTTCGGGCGAAGCCGATCCGCTCAACGCCATTGTCACCGTGCATCCCGGCGCGGGCGGCACCGAAAGCCAGGACTGGGCCGAGATGCTGCTGCGCATGTATCTGCGCTGGGCCGAGCAGCAGGGCTTCAAGACGGAGATGAACGACTATCAGGATGGCGAAGAGGCCGGCATCAAGTCGGCCACATTCACCATCATCGGCGAATACGCCTTCGGGCAGCTGGCTGGCGAAAGCGGCGTGCATCGCCTGGTGCGCATCTCGCCGTTTGACCAAGCCAAGCGCCGCCATACGTCATTCGCTTCAGTATACGTTTCGCCGGAGATTGACGAAACCATTCACGTCGATCTGAAAGTGGAAGATCTGCGCATCGACACCTACCGCTCCGGCGGCAAGGGCGGCCAGCACGTGAACACCACCGACTCCGCCGTGCGCATGACGCACCTGCCGACCGGCATCGTGGTCCAGTGCCAGAACGAGCGCTCGCAGCACAAGAACCGCGACAAGGCGATGAAGATGCTGCGCTCGCGTTTGTACGAATATGAGCTCGAAAAAAAACGCGCCGTGAGCAAGAAGCTAGAAGACTCGAAGTTAGAGATCAACTTTGGTTCGCAGATTCGCTCTTACGTTTTGCAGCCCTACCGCATGGCCAAGGATCACCGCACCAAAGTCGAAGTGGGCGACGTGGACAAGGTGTTGGACGGCTATTTGGAGCCGTTTTTGAGAGGCTACCTGCTCGCCAAGCGCCGCGGCACGGAGGTTTCCACTGCCTCAGCAGACGATCTCGATGTCTAGAACTTCGCGCGTTGATGAGCCGGAATGCTACCCCGTGTTCAGGGCAGGCTCGCCGTCCTGACTGAATCTGCAGCGGCCTGTTCGTGCTCTCTCTTTTGCTGGACCGCAAGGGCGCGGTTGTGCAACGCATCGGCATAGTCCGGCCGCAATCGGATCGCCTCGTCGAAGTCCTGAATAGCGCGGTCGAATTGCCCTTTTTCAACAAACAGATTGCCGCGTTTGTTGAACGCCGGAGAGCAAGCCGGTTTCAGCAGAATCGCCATGCTGAAGTCGCCGATAGCGCGGTCACGTTCGCCGATGTCTTGGAGCGCCAGGGCGCGGTTGTAGTAAGCCATAAAGAAGCCGGGCTTGAGGTGGATGGCCTCGTCAAAATCGGGGATTGCACGTTCGTGCATGCCTTTTACGTGAAAGGCAGCGCCTCGGCTGTTGTATGCGTCAGCGAACTCCGGCTTCAATTGGATCACGTAGTCGAATTCGGCGATTGCCTCGTCGGGGTCTCCCAATTGCATGCGCACGAGGGCGCAGTTATAGCGTGCCTCAGCGTAACTGGGCTTGAGACGAACGGCTTCCTTGCAGTCGCGAATGGCGTCTGTCAGATCGCCCTTATTCACGTATACGCCAGAGCGATTGTTGTAGGCTTCGGCGTAATGGGGTCTGAGAGCCAGGGCTTGATCGAAGTTTTCGATCGCGCGATCAAGGTCGTTTTTCTTAAGGTAGGCGCTGCCGAGGTTGTTGAATGCCACTGCATTGCCGGGATCAAGGCGAGTGGCCTCGCGGAAGTCTTCGATGGCGTGATCGATATCGCCCAACTCTTCGTGCACCATGCCACGATTGTCGAGGAGAGCTGAAAGCCCCGGCTTGAGCTGGAGTGCACGATCGAATTCCTGAAGCGCACAACCCAGTTCGCCCCTGTTTGCGTATGCCAGACCGCGCTGGTTCAATGCAGCTACGAGGCCATCCGTTGTCGGCTCCGCAGTCGCCACCTGTTTGCTGCATCCCTCCGGCGTAGCTGTCACCGCCGCTACGCTTCCGGAGGGCGAATTCTCGGCTTGGCAGGGTGCAAAGGCAGAATCCAGAAAAACGAGAAAACACAGTGCGGCGCCTGCCACACATGAACGATGTAAGGATTCCGATCGAGATAAGAATGCATGCGTCATGTCCCAAATCCCCCCGCTGCAGGTGGTCCTTTCAGGGCTTCGGAACAGAGATAGAGAGGAAGGGAACCGGACGGGCGGCTGGACTCTTGCGTCCCTATACCGAGCAAGGCCGCAACCTCAAAAGTCCACCACGCGATCGCCGGTTTTCCTATTCTGTCGGATAAGCTATACGAGGATAGGCGCAGTTCTGGAGAAAACGCAAGGCTGAGCCTCACACCTTGGTAATTCATTCATTCAAAGAAGGAAAATTAAACACGCAAGCCGCCGATCCATTGTCGGCTCACTGAGCAACCCATGACCCAATCTCACGATCTCATCGACGAAATGCTTCGCAATGCGCAGAACATCGCTGTCCTCGGCATGAGCGACAAGCCCCACCGTGCCAGCTTCAACATCGGCCGCTATCTTGCGGGGAGCGGCTATCGCATCTTTCCCGTCAATCCTGCGTTTCAAGAGGTACTCGGCAGGCCCAGCTATGCCGATCTCGATGCAGCTCAGATCGCGGCACGCACGGAGACCGGGAAGGGAATCGACCTTGTCGACGTCTTCCGCGCCTCCGAGCATGTTCCTGCAATCGTCGACGACGTGATTCGTCTCGGCATTCCCTACCTCTGGCTGCAGGATGGCGTCATTCACGACGCAGCCGTGGCTCGCGCCCACGCCGTTGGCGTCAAGTGTGTCCAGAACGACTGCATCTACCGCGAGCACGCGGCTCGGCCGGAGCTGCACAACCGCCGTTGACCTAAAACCTGTCATCCTTGAGCGACGAGCGTAGCGAGGAGTCGAAGGATCTGCGGTTGCCTTTGGCGGACTCGGCCCGCACTTGTCGCCCGGTGTGAGCACTGCGACCTTTGTCCATTACACTGAGTCCAATCAGATGTTGCCCGATTTCTCACTTGCTATGCGCCCTCTCCGGTTGATCTTCGCGCTCGTCGCCATGCTTGCTGCGGCTTCGCCTGTCTTAGCTCTGCCGAGTTCGGCGAGCCAATCTGTGAGTGCGCCGCATTTGACTGTTCAATTGATGAACGAGGAATACGCGGTATATGCACCGGACTGGATCGATGCCGGGCTTTATGTCAGGCTTGAACCTGGTTGGCATATCTATTGGTCGAATGCAGGTGATTCCGGCGAGCCGCCAAAGATCGATTGGACGTTGCCCAAGGGCGTTACGGCCGATCCGATGCAGTTCCCGGCACCGCAGAGACTTCCTCTCGGTCCGCTGATGGATTTCGGCTACGAGAACGAGGTGTTATTCCCAGTTCGTCTCGGCGTTGACAAGAGTTTCAAGCCGGGTTCGACGGTGCATCTGGCGGCGAAGGTTTCGTGGCTGGTTTGCCGAGAAGTCTGCATTCCCGGCAAAGCGAATCTTGAGTTGGACGTTCCGGTCGTTGCTTCAAAGCCGGCCGGCAATGGGATTGTCATCGATCTGTTCAAACGCTTGAATGCCGCGCTACCTCAAGCGCTTCCTTCAGGCTACCGCGCCGTCTTCCGACCTACGCCCACCGGCTTTCGCCTCGCCGTCACGACTGGCCAGCGCGAAACGCAAGCGGAGTTTTTCCCTGAAGACGAAGACGTTCTCGACAATCCCGCGCCGCAAATTGTCACGCCGACGGCCAACGGCCTGATCCTCGACCTCAAGCAGGACCCCAACCTGAAGGCCGCACCTGCGCAGTTGAAAGGCGTCATCGAATTTGCAGGTGGGAGGAACTACGAAATCACAGCGCTGCGCTCGGCGATTGTGATGCCGGCTCCATCCGGCGGCAGTGCCTCTTTCGGGGTCGCGCGAATGGAAGGAGTCAGCGGAAGCATCTACTCTCAGGGCCCGCGGCCCGCTTTCTCCATCGGCGCGCTCGTCAGTACTTTCCTCTTCGCCTTCCTAGGCGGGCTGCTACTCAACCTCATGCCCTGCGTCTTTCCTGTTTTGTTTTTGAAGGGACTGGCGCTGGTGAACTCCGGAACCGAGGAACGGCACAAGCTGCGCGCGCATGGCTTGGTCTATACTGCGGGCATTCTCGTTTCCTTCTGGGCGCTCGTGGCTTTGCTGCTCGGGTTGCGCGCCGCTGGGGCCACTCTGGGGTGGGGATTCCAATTCCAGTCGCCCATTTTCTTGATGGTTTTGGCCGGGCTCTTTTTCTTCTTCGGGCTTTCACTGGCCGGGCAATTTGAGATCGGCCTCAGGCTGACGAGCGCCGGCGGATCGCTCGCTGCGAAACAAGGCTATGCGGGTAGTTTCTTCACGGGAGTCCTTGCCGTCATCGTTGCCACGCCGTGCACTGCGCCCTTCATGGGAACGGCAATCGGTTACGCACTCGCCCAACCGGCCGCCGTCACCTTCGCCATCTTCACCGCGCTTGCCCTCGGACTTGCCGCGCCCTACGTTGCGCTCACGCTGCAGCCCGCATGGACGCGCCTGCTGCCCAAGCCGGGCGCCTGGATGGACATTCTTAAGCAAGCCATATCGGTTTTTATCTTCGGCACGGTCATCTGGCTCACCTGGGTGGTCGCCGAGGCCTATGGCGCGAATCTCCTGCTCGCGTTGCTCTCTATCTTTCTCCTGCTCGCCATCGCCGGATGGTTTCTCGGTCGCTGGCGAGCGCAGCGATGGGCTACCCTCGCCGCGGTGCTCCTTCTGTTGACCGGGCTTGCCGCCTGCATCACCGCGCCGAGGGAGCTCGCTATGACGCCGGCACAGCTCTCTTCTGAAGGCTCCGCCCCGCGCAGCGGTGCGTGGCAGCCATGGTCGGCTGATGCCGTCCAACACGCGCTCGCGGCGGGTCAGCCGGTTTTTGTGGACTTCACCGCCGGCTGGTGCCTGAGCTGCCAGGTCAACGAGCGCGTCGCCCTTAGCCGGCCCGAAGTGATGCACGCATTTGGCGAAAGAAATGTGGCGTTGTTCAAGGCCGATTGGACCCGCGAGGACCCTGCGATCACGCAGGCGCTTGCCGCGCTGGGCCGCAGCGGGGTTCCTGCGTATGCGCTTTATACTCCCGGCCAAAGCGCCCCTGCACTTTTGCCGCAGGTGCTTACGCCCGGCATTGTTTTGGATGCGATTGGCAAACTTCCCGCGGAGGCTGCAACTCCTGCCTCGGCTGCTCCGTCAAAACAGCAGTAAACTGGATGCGTGATCGCCTGACACGTGACTCGTGACAAGCGATCGCTATCCCTATTCAGTGCAAGTCCGAACTCCCCAACCCCAGGAGGTCCGACTCTCATGAAACTACTGTCTTCACTAGCAGGCGTGGCGGCTCTTGCGGTCGTACTGTCTCCTGTTGCGGCAGGCGCACAGGCCGTGGTGGGCTCGCCGGCGCCCAACTTTACCGCGACTGACTCGCACGGCCAAACCCACTCACTTGAGCGATCCCGCGGCAAATATGTAGTTCTCGAGTGGCACAACCAGGGTTGCCCCTATACCAAGAAGCATTACGTTAGCGGCAACATGCAGTCGCTGCAAAAGGAGTGGACCACGAAAGGCGTGGTCTGGTTCACGGTCATCTCTTCAGCGCCGGGACAGCAGGGCTATGTGACGGATGCCGAGGAGAATGCGTATCTCGCCGAGATGCATGCTGCGCCCACTGCAGTGCTCATTGATCCCGATGGCAAGCTGGGGCATCTTTTCAACGCCAAAACCACGCCGGAGATGTACGTCATCGATCCCAACGGCAAGTTGATTTACGAGGGCGCGATTGACGACCACCCCACGCCCGATCCCAACGACATCAAGGGCGCGGACAACTACCTGAACGACGCGCTGATGGATGCCATGGCCGGTAAGCCGATCGCGCACGCCTACACGCGCTCGTACGGCTGCTCTGTGAAGTACGCGAACTGAGAAGAGCAGGAACACGGGACCAAGAAATCAGGCCGCCAACGGACTCCTCCGCAGACGGCCTGATAAATCAGCGTCCCTCAGATCCGGTTGTAAAACACGCCACCGAAGAACTGAAAGACACCAACCGGCTATGCGTGGGCGTGCTCTTTCGCTTGCCCGAGCGACTTTCTCGCGCCTTGCTCCAGTTCTTCCGCGCTTGGCTTGGCGACGGTCTGGCCGATCGACCACTTGTGACCGAAGGGGTCGCGCAATTGACCGTAGCGATCGCCCCAGAACTGGTCTTTCAGCGGGAACACCACTTCCGCGCCTGCAGCAACAGCCTTGCCCCACACAGCGTCGGCGTTATCGACCTGCAGGTGCAGAATCACCGGCGTACCGCCCAGTGCATCAGGCGTCGTTGGCTTTTGGCCCATGGCTTCTGAGAAATCGTCGTTCAGCATCAGGTGACCGCCGTTGATCACCAGGTGCGCGTGCATGATCTTGTTGGAATCGGGCGCCACGTGCCGCGCAACTTCCGTCGCACCAAATGCCTTCTTGTAGAAATCGATGGCCGCAGCCGCATTACTCACGACGATGTGGGGAACGAAACTCATGCATTCGCTCATGGAGAAACCTCCTCTGGGGGGTGAATTCGCTTGCGTGCGCGAGCCTTGAAGAAACGCACCCAGCGAGTATAGCGCCGTCCTTGCGACTGTGGCTGACGAATGCGTGGAAAAAACGATGGGCAGACGATCGCCCAACGCCGCCTGTGTTTTTCGCATCAAACCTCCCTGAGGAGACACGATGAGCGAGAAGACGAAACCCACGCACGAGCTGCCGGGCGGTCAAACGGAATGCACGAAAGATGATGGCGTGGTCAACGATTCGCTGGGCACCGTCACTCCGGCGGATTCAAGCGGTAATGACGAAGAAAAGGAAACTGGCGACGCGAAGAAAGGCAACACAAACAAGCGTGAAGACTAGAACTGCAGGGGCAAATTGCCGGGCCCCAAAGACCGGTCCTTATTGTGTGCTATCATGCTATCAATGGAGGATGCCGTGGCTCAGATTCTCATCCGCAAGGTCGACGAACGGGTGAAGGCGCGCATCCAGCGCCGCGCCAAACGCAACGGCCGCAGTATGGAGGCCGAGGCGCGCGAGATTCTCACGAACGCATCTCTTCGTGAAGAAGTGCCCGCGGTCGGATTTGGCTCGGCAACGGTTGCGCTCTTTAGTGGAAGCGGCGTCTACCTCGATGAGCCGATCCAGGAGATTCGCGGGATGAAGATGCAAATTCCGAATTTCGATGAAGATTGACCCGAACAATGATCGTCCTCGATACGAACGTCATTTCGGAGATCATGCTTCCGGCGCCGAATCCGCGAGTATTGCGCTGGGTTGACCAACAGCCACCCCAATCCACCTGGATCACCACTGTCACACTCTACGAGCTTCGTTATGGGCTGCAATCGATGCCTGCTGGGAAAAAGCAGACCGTGCTTTTGACCTTGCTGGAACGCTGGCTTGCTGAAGTCGTCCAGCATCGAATTGCTGGTTTTGACGAGGCAGCCGCACGGCAAGCAGCCAATCTTGGGGCCGCGCTGAAGTTGAAGGGGCGTGCGCGCGACCCGCGCGACACCATGATCGCCGGCATCGTCCTCGCCTCCCACGCCACCCTCGCCACACGCAACGTCAAGCACTTCGAAGACATTGCCAAATCGGTTGTGAATCCGTGGCATTAGTGCGCTGATCGTGCAACGAACCTCTGAATTCGTCTTGACAAATCACGTGAGTTAACTCTAAATAAGAGTAGAAGATCGTCGGCCCCGCCAGCGGGGCCAAAAACTGCGCCACCGGGAGGAGCTTCCGGTGGCGCTTTGCTTTTTGGGGATGAATCGAAAAAGGAGAACTAGATGCATTACGAATGTCGGAATGGAAACTACATCTACCCAGGAAATCCGTGCCCAAGGTTTGGGCATCACTTCCAGGCCGCCAAAGCCGCTCAAATCGGGCGCCAATGTGACGTCCAGGGCTGCGGCGCAATACTGGTGCGCGTTCCGTCGCCTGCAAAGGAGCACGGAGGAAAGAGGACCCGTTTCGTATCGAAAGAAACGTCAATTAAACGTCGTTTCCAAAAGGGCCCAAGAAGAAAGAGTGCGGTAAAGAAATACCATGTTAGTAAGTAGGCCCACTCAGCAGCAAACGTCTCTGAGAGAGAATTAAGGGGCTCCACGCTTGCCGGCCCTGATTCTCCGAATCTCCTCTAGCCGTGCGGCCAGCATCTTTTCGCGGCCCTCCTGCGTGGGGTGGTACCAACGGCGGCCTTGGAGCGACTCCGGCAGGCAATCCATATCGGCTACTTTGTCTTCTTCGTCGTGGGCGTAGCGGTAGCCTTCGCTATAGCCCAGGTCCTTCATCAGCTTTGTGGGCGCGTTGCGCAGGTGCAGCGGCACCGGCTCCTGGCGCGTGTGCTCGATTTCGTTTTGTACCGCGCCCCAGGCTGTATACACCGCGTTCGATTTTGGCGCGAGGGCTAGATACACCACGGCTTCGGCCAGCGCCAGCTCGCCCTCCGGTGAGCCGAGAAAATCGTAAGTGTCTCTAGCGGAGAGACACAAATTCAGCGCTTCGGGCGCAGCCAGGCCGATGTCTTCGATCGCCATGCGCACGATGCGCCGCGCTAGATACAGCGGCTCCTCGCCGCCGGCCAACATGCGGCCCAGCCAGTAGAGCGCGGCGTCGGGATCGGAGTTGCGCACGCTCTTGTGCAGCGCCGAGATCAGGTTGAAGTGTTCCTCGCCCTGCTTGTCGTACATCAGCACGCGCTTCTGCACGGCTTCAGCAGCCACGGCCTTCGTGATTTTCTTGTCGTCCCCTGGTGGAGATTCGGCGAGTTGCGCGGCGACTTCGAGCGCGTTGTAGGCCCAGCGGCAGTCGCCGCTCGAATAGCTCGCAATCAGCTCCAGCGCATCGTCGTCGGCTGTGAGATCCAGTGCGCCCAGGCCGCGTTCTTTGTCGGCCAACGCGCGCTTGAGCAGAAGAACGATCTGCTCTTCCTTCAATGGCTCGAGCACATACACGCGGCAGCGCGAGAGCAACGCGGAGATGATCTCGAACGAAGGATTCTCGGTGGTCGCGCCAATGAGGCGAATTGTGCCGCGCTCCACGTAGGGCAGAAACGCGTCCTGCTGCGCCTTGTTGAAGCGGTGAATTTCGTCAATAAACAGAATCGTCCGCGAGTGCAGCTCGGCAGCCTTCGCGGCGTCCACCATCACCTGCTTGATCTCTTTAATCCCGCTCGTCACCGCTGAAAATTCGATGAACGTCGCCTCGGTGGTTTCGGCAATGATTTTGGCAAGCGTGGTTTTACCCACTCCCGGCGGACCCCAGAAGATCATGGAAGTTGCGTCGTCGTGCTCGATCTGCACGCGCAACGGCTTGCCCGGACCGACCAGATGCTCCTGGCCCAGGAGCTCGTCGAGACTGCGTGGCCGCATGCGCTCGGCAAGTGGTGCACTTCCATTGACGGAACTTTTGGACGAGTGCAGTGGAAGATTCGGCGCACTGTCAAACAAATTCATCGCCGCGCTCCCCGCTCCACTGCGTGGGGCAGACTCTTGGAGGAGTGTTGTGAGTTGCCGGAGGGCCTGCTAATGTGACTGCCTCGCTGCCGCGCCGCCTCATACAGCAGTACACTGGCCGCCACGGCGGCATTCAGGCTTTCGACCGGCCCGGGGCAGGGAATCGTGATCCGGGCATCGGCCTTGGCTGTCAGATCGTCGGGCACGCCGTTACCCTCGTTACCGATGATGATAGCCACGGGCCCGGCCAGGTCGACCCGATCTGCCGGCTTTGCGCCGCGAACCGTTGTGGCAAGGATCTTCACTTCGGCCTGGTGCAGTTCTTCAAGGCACTCCCGTTCGCTCACCGCAAGCACAGGCACGCGGAAGACGCTGCCCACCGAGGCGCGCACCGCCTTCGGGTTCCACGCGCTCACCGTTCCCGGCAGGCTCACCACGCCGGTAGCGCCAAAGGCCTCTGCCGAGCGCAGAATCGTGCCCAGATTTCCTGGGTCCTGAATGCCGGCAAGGACAACAACAAGCGCTTTTTTCTGGTTTTCGTTCAGAATTTGCGCCCATGTCCAATCCGGCGGCTCGACCAGCGCGGCAACGGCCTGCGGCGTCTCCGTGGCCAGCGCGGACTCGAGCAGCTTCGCGGGCAGCCGCAGAATTTCAATGTCCGATGGCACGGACAGGGCGTCCAGGAGGCGCTCTGCGCCCTGGGCTACAAAAATCGTCGCCACGCGCAACCCCGCGCCCAACGCCTCTTCGAGCAGATGCGGCCCTTCGATGCCGACGAGGCCTTTTGCGCCGCGGCCCGCATCGGCCAGCGCCCTCCGCAGCTCCTTCAGGCGCGCATTGTCTTTGCTTTCTACCACACGAACCGGCATCGAACGGCTACCTCGGCGTGCTTTGCCGATTCTAAGAGCAGCTACTGGCTTCTAGCTACTGGCCCTACGTCTCCGGATGAGATTTGGCCGGTGAATTCTGGCTGGTAAGAACGCGAAATGGATCTGAAAAACGAAGATTAAGGGCCGGAAGCTGCCCTAAAACTTGCACCATGGCCAGTGCTGTGATAGTTTCCGATCTTGTAACGTCTTCTTTTTATTCGGGAACTGAGGTAAGCCTGATTGTCGGCAGAGATTCTGCGCGTTCATCCCGATGAACCTCAACCGGACCGGATCGATTACATCGTCTCCTGCCTGCGCAAAGGCAGTGTCATCGCTCTGCCCACGGACACGTTCTACGGCCTGGCCGTGGACCCGGTGAACCTGCGCGCCGTCGAGCAGATTTATCAAATTAAAACCCGCCAGAAGCACAAGCCGCTTTCGCTGCTGATTTCGGGCCTGAGGCAGGCCTATGAGCTGGCGCGCGACACCGATCCCATGCTCGACAAGCTTGCCGATCGCTTTTGGCCCGGCCCGCTCACCATCATCGTTCGCGCTGGAACCAAGCTGCCGCTGCGCTCCACGGCCAATACCGGCAACGTAGCCCTGCGCGTGCCCGACGCCGCTATTGCACGCGCGGTGGTGGAGCAGTTTGGGCTGCCCATCACGGCTACTTCGGCCAATCTGCAGGGCGCGTCGGAGTGTACCAACGCCGCTTGCGTCCGCGACCAGATCGGCGATCGCATCCCCCTCATCATCGACGGCGGTCCCACCGGCCGGGCGCAGCCCACGACCATCGTCGATCTCACGCTGGGATCGGGACGATGGGAGATTCTGCGCGAAGGCGCGATCCCAACCCACGAAATCGTCATGGTTTTGCAGCGGTGAAAAAAAACAGGGAGTAGGGAACAGGGAATACGACGCGGATCAGAGTTCGAGCCGAAGAATAGATGAATGACCGAGAGACTTTCAGGCCGGCAAGCGGTGCGAAACTAGAAACAGCGAACCGCGACCTCATCGCCGACCACTGAACCCTGAATCGTCGCCTTGATGGCTACCCAATCCAAGCCGAAGCGTTATCGCGCCACACTTCGCATGGCGGTGGTGCCGGCATTGTTTCTCATGGCGATCGCGTCGGGCTGGACCTGTTGGGTCTACACGCAGATTGAGTTCTACGCCCATCGGGACGAAGCTGCATCGGCTGACGCTATCGGCGTACTGGGCGCGGCGGAGTACGATGGCCGGCCCTCACCGGTCTACCGCGCACGTCTCGACCACGCGCTTGTGCTCTACCATCGCGGCATCGCTCCACTGATCATTACGCTCGGGGGGCCGGGCGGCGATCAATACACCGAGGGTTCCGTGGGCCGCGAATACCTGATGAGCAAAGGCGTGCCCGAAGGCGCCATCATTGCTGAAACCGAGAGCCGCAATACCGAAGAATCGGCCCGCCGCATTGCGGTCATCGCGCGCGTCAACGGTCTGCACCGCCTGGTGGTGGTCAGCGATGACACGCACATGTTCCGCATTCATGAGATTTGTGCTGCCGAGGGCCTGAATGTGCTGACCTCGCCGCGGCCGCGCCCTGCTGTGGAGGAAACGACACAGCAAGGCGAACGCATCGCTCATGAGATTCTCAGCTACACCCTCTGGCGGCTACATCTGCACTAAAGCAGGGAGCAAGCCATCCCGGCCGGCACAAAGCGCCCGCTGGGGACCCCGGCAGGGAGCAAGTGTTTGCCGGCTTCAGTGCATCGCTACCAGCAGTGCCAGCACAAACCCCGCCGCGCTTGCCGTCGACAGAAAATTCACTGCGTCGTTGTTTAACCAGCCGCGTTCCTCAAGCGTTGCTCCCAGCAGGCTGTCGAAGAACAGGCCGAATATGGCTCCGGCCGAGCTCACCCAAAACAGGCTCCAGTTGCCTCGCAGTGCCCACATTCCGGTCCAGGCTACGATCGCTGCCGCAACTGTCCCTGCCATCGAACCGCCCAGGCTGACGGCGCCATCGCGGCCGGGCTCAACCGCCTTGAAGGAAGTGATCATGCGCGGACGCCCACCAATCACTTGCCCGATCTCGGAAGAAACTGTGTCGGCAGTAGCCTCGGCCAGCGCCGCCAGCGCCAGGGTGAACAGGATGGTGGGTTCGGCGGCATGGTGGGGTAACCAATGAGAATCCACCATCCAGGACTGCACGAGACTGCTTGCAGCCAGTGCAGCTACGCCCAGGTTGGCAGCAATTTGGGAGCCTGACCGTCCCCTGCGCCCCTCGGCGGTTCCGAGTTGCTCCTTTTGCCGCCGGCCGACGCGCGTGGCGGCAAATGCCAGCAGGGAAACGGTGAGCGTGGGAACGAGGGCCGTATGCCAGGCCTCATACGGAACCACCGCGGTGGAAAACATGAGGCTGGCCGTGATCAGAGCGCCGGTAAGCGCGGCGAAGGGCGTGGCCGCGCGAATCTGCCATGTCACGAGCCCCAGCAAGGCGCTAAACCCGATGGTCCAGATGGCCACCGGAGCCGCGTGCGAGGCCCACCAACTGCAGTCCAGTACCACTTCTGTGCCCGCAAACGGCAGCACCGCAAGCAGCACTAACTTCGATTGCCACGTCAGCTTATTCTCAACCACGCTTCATCGTATCCCGCGCTCGCGCCCGGCCAAAATTCTCTCTTCTCTCCGCTCCGGCGCCGATGACCAATCTTCGCTTCCCGCGTCGCATGAAAGTGACAGTGAGCGGCCCGTTTCTACCCGCCTTGCTGATTTACAATCACCTAGAAGCAGAAAAGATTTCGGAATGAGGCTTTTTTCCATGATTTCAAGCCAGGGGCGCACGCTATTGGCCCAGGCAGGCGGGGCGCTTGCTATTGCCGTATTGGTTGCAGGTTGTGGCGATAACTACAGGCCGACGGTGACTCCGGTGGGTACCAGCGGCCCGGCTGCGCAACCGACGTCGTACGTTGTGGTTGTTTCTTCGCCTCCGTCTTCCGAGGTCACCTGCGGGAGCGCCAGCTCGGATGGCATCGTCACCCTCATCGACTACTCAGGCGACACCATCATGACCGAGGCCACCATCGGCCCCGAACCAACTGCGTTTACCCTTGATGAGCAAGGCGCCACCGGCTACACCGTGAACTGCGACGGCACGCTCTCCAACTTCGCCATCACTACCACGCTGCAGACCAAGAATGTTTCCTTTTCCACCTTGTCGACGACGTCGCGGATTGTGAATCTTATGCCGCCTTCTTCCGGGCTTTGGGCCACCGATCTGAATGGCGATGTGGTCGATCTCTTTCAAGGATCGCCGCAGGCATTCAAGCTGGCGATACCAGTGGCCTCGTCAGGCAGCACCCCGACCATGCCGGTATTTGTCGCCGGGTCTGCAACGCTTACAGGCCAGCGCGAATACGTTATCAGCCAGAACGTTCCCGATACGCTGGCTGGCGCTATAGCCTGTAACACCTCGCCAACAGCCCAGCCGACAGGTGTGGCAACCCCGATCGAGATTTCGAGCGACACGGCGGATCCAGCAATTCCTGTGGGCAAGTGCCCGGTTTTTGCCGTGCAGTCTCCGGACCAGCAGCGTCTCTTTGTCCTTAACCGCGGCGACAGTACCCTCACGGTCATCAACAGCAGGAACAACACGCTTGATACCTGCACGCCCTTCCAGAACCAGAACGGGCAATGGGTAACCTGCCATCAGACCATCCCGCTCAATGCGGGTTCAGGGCCGGTCTATGCTGAGTACGTCGCCGCGACCCAGCAGCTCGTGGTGGCCAACTACGACGGCGGCACCATCAGCGTGATCGACGTCCCCCTGGATGAGTACGGCAACGACTCCAATACTTATACCAACAGCACTTGCGCCACGTACGCCGCTTGCGGGGCGATCACGGGCGGTTTTGGAACCGTGCACAACATTATTGTAGGCAACACGGCCACACCGAACCCGGCCAGCGTGACGGTTCTCTACGACGGCACCAAGGCCTACACCGCAAATCAAAACGACGGCGTGCAGAATGGCACGGTCACGGTGGTTAACCTTTCCACATACACGGTGGAAAAGACGATTCCCGTGGTTGGCCATCCACGCACGGTGGTGAACACGCAGAACTCCGAGTACGCCAAGATCTATGTGGCCTCGCCAGACCAGCCGAACATCACCATCATCGAGTCGAGCCCGACGATCACAGACCAGATCGACACCACGGTGCTGCTGGAAGGCCTGCCAATCGACATACGCACCACCACCCAGAACGGCAGTAGCGGCAACAACAATTACAGCAGCCGCGTCCCGGGTTACGGGCAGCCGTGCAATCTGTCGCCATCGGCCCTCGTGGCTGCATACGGCGCCAACTATACCCTCGCGCAATGCCAGACCATTCCATAGTGCGGAGATCGCTTGGCTAGAATTCAAGGGGCCATTCCCTCTCGGGAACGGCCCTTGGCTTTTTTGGGGGAGTGGCAACAACCATGCCGGATGCGGCCAAAATCCACCCTGAACAACCGAGGCCCGCAAAAGTGCGGCCCGGGGAAATGCGACCGCCCCAAACGCGTCCCCTGAAGTCCCGTATTGACGTGCTCCTCGTCGAGCGCGGCTTTGTCTCCAGCCGCGAGCGTGCCCGCGCCCTCATTCTTGCCGGCCGCGTGCTGGCCAGCGAGCAGAAAATCGACAAGCCCGGAACTTCGGTTGCGCAGGATGCCGCCATCCGCCTTCTTGGCGGGGAGCAGCCTTATGTGAGCCGAGGCGGATTGAAGCTGGCTGCTGCTTTGGAGCACTGGGAGATCAACGTCAAAGGCCGTGCGTGCCTCGATGTGGGCGCCTCGACCGGCGGCTTCACCGATTGCCTTCTGCAGCATGGCGCTGCGCACGTCACCGCCGTCGATACCGGCTTTGGGCAAATCGACATGAAGCTGCGCAACGATCAACGCGTGCACCTGATGGAGCGCACCAACGCACGGCTGCTACGTCCAGGTTCATTGGAGGAGCCAGTCCCCCCCCCCAAAAAAACCTTGGTCGTGATGGATGTCGCTTTCATCTCCGCTACGCTTCTCCTGGGGCCGGTTTTTGCCGCCGCGCCCGCGCTGGTTGAAGCCGTGATCCTAGTCAAGCCGCAGTTCGAGGCTGGCCGCGAACATGTGGGCAAGGGAGGCATTGTGCGCGATGGCGCGGCGCATCAACTGGCGATCGACAGGGTGGCAAAATGTGTGCGCTCGCTGGGCTGGGAGGTCATTGAGACCATCCCCTCGCCCATCACCGGCGCCGAGGGCAACCACGAGTTTCTGCTTTACGCAAAACGCGGTCCCGAAGCGATCCCCAAAACGCATATCGACCGGCCCGATCCGTTACACTCTAGCCAATGACCCGCGTCGCCATCGTTTCCAAGCCCAATCGCGAAGAGCTCAAATCGCTTTTGCCGGAGCTGATCGCATGGTTGCGCCGGAGTGGCTACGAGCCTATTTTGGACTGCGAGAGCAGCGTCTACACCACAGCCGCGCCCGTAGTCGATCGCACGGAGCTGCCCTCGCAAGGGCCGGAACTGGTCATCGTGCTGGGTGGCGACGGTACTTTGCTGGCCGCGGCGCGCATCTTTGCCACCGTCGGCACGCCCATTCTCAGCGTGAACCTTGGCTTTCTCGGATTCCTCACCGAAGTGCGTCTTGCCGATCTCTACCCCACCCTGGAAAACTGGTGCGCAGGCTGCCACTCGCTCGACGAGCGTGCCATGCTGCACGCCGTGCTCTGGCGCGAGGGCTCCGAGCAAGCGGGTTTCGATGCGCTGAATGAGGTCGTGATTTCCAAGGGCGACATTGCCCGCATGGGCGACTTTGCCGTCGAGCTGGACGGTAAGAGTGTGGCACGCTTCCGCGCCGATGGCGTGATCGTCTCCACGCCCACTGGGTCAACGGCCTACACGCTCGCCGCCAACGGTCCCATTCTGACGCCAAATGTGGATGCCATGGTGGTCACGCCCATCTGTCCCCATCTACTCACGCTGCGGCCGATCGTGGTGCGTGGCGACGCTTCGCTCACGGTCCGCGTGGAAGGCGTACCCGATGTCGCGCTGCTTACAATCGACGGCCAGCAAAAAGTAGAACTGCGTCGCGGCGACGAGATCCGCTGCTGCCGCTCCGGCCACACCGTCAAGCTGGTCCGCCTCGGCGACAGCGGTTTTTTTGAGGCACTGCGCAGCAAGTTGAGCTGGGGCGAACAGTAACGGGCAAGAGAAAACCTTTACTTTGTTAATTCCGTCAGCAACACCTGGGCCTTGGCCGCCAGGGTGTGCGCTCCCTCCACGTCGCCGGAGGCGAGGGCCGCCCGCGCCTGCTTTAGAAACTCCCGAATGTGGTCGGCTGTCTTTTGCTCGGAGTCGCTCAAAGTGCGATTGATGCCATTCAGCGCGCGCTCAATGGCTGCGATGGAATTCGCAGTCTGTTGGCGGGAACTCGCCGGATCGCCCGAGGAGAGTTGCCCAATGGCGCTCACTTCTGGGTTGGGCGGCTGGGCCGGCTCTGCCGCCGCTGCGTCATTCGGATTCGGCTGTCTCCTGTGTCTCGCAGGCGGCCGAATCGGCTCCGTTGCTTCCCTCATATTGTGGATGGCGTGCGCGGCAATCACCATGTCGGCGGGAGGCAGCTCGACTTGGACGAGTTGAAGGGACTGCGAAGGCTGAATGCTTGGCGCCAGCGCGCTGGCGCCAAGCGGCTGCTTCTTATGAAAGGGTGTTTCGAAGCAGCCCGTGAGCAAAAACGGCAACAGCCACGCAACGCTCCTGGCAGGCAACTTCATTTCCCCAACCCCGTCTGGTTTCGAATGTTCGCAGGCAGTACAGCCCGGCGTCCCCGATCCGCGGCGATGAGTGGAATACGCAGCCGGAATTCCGTGCCACGGCCTTCCCTCGATTGTACTTCCACGCTGCCGTGATGTAATTGCAGGATGCGGTAGGTCATCGCCAGTCCTATGCCGCTTCCCCCGCTCTTGGTCGTGAAATAGAGGTCGAAGATCTTTTCCCTGATCTCCTCCGGAATGCCCGGACCTTCGTCGGCAATGCGCAGCACGGCGAACTTAGCCATCGAGCGCGTGGAACGCGCCGGCTGCCTCCCATTGCCTGAGGTTGGCGGCGCGTCTTCATCGCCGTTCGGTTCCTGTTCCAAAATCACCTCTAGTATTCCGCCATCCGGCATGGCCTGCGCGCCGTTCTGGATCACGTTCAGCGTCGCTTGCTTCAGCAGATCGGCATCCACGTTGGCGATCAGTGGTTCTTCCGGCATGCTGCTCGTGAGCTTGACCCGATGCGTCGTCAACTCGTCGGCGGCCAAGGCCAGCACGTCGCCGATCACCAGCCGCACGTCCTGTTCGCGCAGGTCGAGTTCCACAGGCCGCGAGAAGTCCACCAGCGTCTGTACCACGCGGTCCAGCCGCCGGATCTCCGCATCGATTACCTCCAGATGTCTTGTCACCGGTTGTTCCGCGTCCCCCAGTTTCGACTTCAACAGTTCCAGGTGCACCACGATGGCATTGATGGGATTTTTCACTTCATGGCCGACGCCTGAAGTGAGCCGCCCGATGGCCGCCATGCGCCGCGAAAGCTCCAGCTCCGATTCGATCTTCTCCGCCGACTCCAGATCGTGCAACGTGACTAAAGTGCCCAGCCCCCTGAGCGTCTCATCGTCGTAGATAAAATCCACTGAGGCTTGGATGCGCAGCCCGTTCTCCGTGCGAATCTCTTCCTTCACGATGTTGGCGCCCGTCTCCAGAGCCTCGCGCAAGGTCCGACCCAGCACGGTGGCATCCGGAAAGATCTCTCGTGCCTGCCTGCCCAGAATGCTGTCGCGATCGACGCCCAAAAACCGCCGCGCCGCCTCCGAAACCAGAACTGCGCGCATGTCCCCGGTGAAAAGCAGAATTCCGTCCTGCAAGTTGCCCAGAATCTGGTCGAGATTTTCGCGCAATGCGGAATACACCTCTTCCACATTGCGCATGCGCTGACCGATTTTTTCGATCTTTGTCGAAACCAGTGCCGCAACGTCCTTTTTTGACGCCGTTCTATCCTCCCCCAGCGCTCCTCCAGCCGCAGTCAGGCGATCCAGTTGCCGGCTGATTTCGGTCAGCGGCCGCAGCGCAAGGTTACTCAGCAAAAATGCTGCTCCCAGCGCCACAATCAGCGCCAGCGCCATCAGCCGCAGCGCATTTTTGAGCAGCGGCTCGTACACCGCGCGCAGCAGCGAGGTGTGTACGCCTACATTCACCGTGGCGAAGAGCTTGCCGTTATTTTCGAGAGGCGCCACCACTTCGAAAACCGCCGGTTTCCCAAATGCCTGGCTCATCATGCGGATGGGACCGGCCCTGACCAGTTGTTCGTAGTTGGGGCGCGCGGGCAGCGCTTTGCCCTCGTTATCGGGATTCGTGCTCAGTAGGGTCACACCCTGGCTGTCGCCGATGTTGACGTCGTAGACCGTGGCCGAATAGCGGTTCACCGAATCGAGCGCCGCCTGCAGCGATGTATCGTTGCGCACCGTCTCGGCCACCAACTCCCGGAGCTCGCCTGGATTATTGGGATCCACGGTGCGGTCTCTGAGACCCGATTCCAGCGCGTTCTGCAGCGCGAACCGCACCTGCCTGGCCACCATCAGGTTGGTATCGTAGGTCTGCTGTACCGCTGCCTTCACTAGCTGGTGCACGTAAAGCAGCGACACCAGCCCTGCGATGAGAAACACCAGCGCCGAAATGGCCAGCACGAGTTTGGTCTTGAGACGCATCGTTGACCGATTCTCAGCGCAAGGACGCGATTACCTGTACGACTTCCGTCGCGCCGTAAACGCGCCTTGCAGAGGAAGGGCGTTAGCCCCTGAACGACGATTCTTCAGCACGAGCGCTCTCCCGTTCCCGCCCGTATTCCTTGAGCTTGTTGTGCAGAGTCTTCAGGCTCACGCCCAGAATCTCAGCGGCGCGCGTTTTGTTTTGTCCTGTGGTCTCGAGCGTACGCAGGATAAGCAATCGTTCTGCCTCGTCGACCGTTGTGCCCACGCTCACCGTTACCACATTGCCGTCCAATGCAGGCGCTCCCAGGCCCTGATGCGCGCCGAATCCTTGCGGCAGGTGCCCGGCATCGAGCGGCGCGCCATCTGGACACAGCACCACTGCCCGCTCGATGGTGTTGCGCAGCTCCCGCGCGTTGCCCGGCCACTTGTAAGCCAGCAACCGGTCCAGCATCGGCGGCGAGACGCAGGAAACCTTGCGCCCGTGCTTCTGGTTCATATCGATGATCATCGTCTCGACCATGGCGGGCAAGTCTTCCATGTGATCGCGCAGCGGCGGCATGTGGATGTTGAAGACATTGAGCCGGTAAAAAAGGTCGGCGCGCAAGTGCCCCTGCGCCACGGCATGACGCGGATCGCGATTGGTGGCCGCCAAAACCCGCACGTCCACTTCCTGCTCCGTGCGCGCGCCCAGACGCCGGAGCTTGCGCTCTTCCAGCACTCGGAGCAATTTAGCTTGCGTACCAGCGGGCATCTCGCCCACCTCGTCCAGCAAAAGCGTTCCGCCCGAGGCAAGTTCGAAGCATCCGGCCCTGCGCTCGATGGCGCCCGTAAATGCGCCCTTTTCGTGGCCGAAGATCTCGCTCTCGATCAGTGTCTCTGGAATCGCCGCGCAATTGACCGCGACAAAGGGCCGCGACTTGCGCGGGCTCAGCTCGTGGAGCGTGCGCGCAACTAACTCTTTACCCGTCCCGCTCTCGCCAGTGATGAGCACCGGCACGTTCGACGGCGCAATCTGCTCGATCAATCCAAAAATCTCGCGCATCTGTCGCGAGCTGCCCACCAGCGCGCCCAGCACACCCGACTCGCGCAGCCGCCTTCTCGCCACTTCGAGCTCGATTGTGGTGTCCCGCTGCTTGGTTGCGTTGGCCAGGATCGTCCGTAGCCGTGTCGCGTCTACCGGCTTCTGCAGAAAGTCGTAGGCGCCCAGCTTCATGGCCTCCACGGCCAGTTGAATGGACCCCATCGCGGTCAGCACCACCACGGCCATATTGGCGCTCACGCCCGCGCCGCCTTCGGAAAGCTTGGTCAGCAACCCCATGCCGTCCAAGCGTGGCATCTTCAGGTCGGTCACCACAATCGCCGGGTCCCACGCCAGCGCCTTTTCCCAGGCTTCCACGCCATCGCGCGCGGTCTCGGTGCGGTATCCCCAACCGGAGATCAACTCCGCCAGCCCCGCCAGCGCATTGGGCTCATCTTCGGCGATCAACACTTTTATCGCGTTATCCATAAACGTCTTCGGGTTCGGGTAGAGGTTTGCCTTCTCTAATTATGGGCCTCCCTAACGGCGCAGGGGAACGAGAATTTCTATGGGTATCTCAAAAATACTGGCAATCATCCATGGTGTTGCTGGTTCAGAATCGGAATTCGCTCCGTGCAATTCCTGAATGGACACGCCGCAATAAAGTCGTGCTGCCCGGATGGAATTGATGCGCCGAACCGGACGTATGCTGTGGGAACGCAACCTCGGAGAAAACCATGCGACTTGAGACAACAGCGAAGTTTTGTTTGCTGCTGCTCGCGGCAGTGTGCGCAAGCTCGTGCAAAGGGCAGGCAGGCGGTTATTGGCAAGATCCAAACGGCGGCTATCACGGTGTCGGCCAGAATGGCGCTGCTCCCGGGGCCTTGGCGAAGATGCAACAGGTCCAGCAAGCGGGGCAGATGAGCTTTGTCGAGTGGCAGGACCCGGCGGAGGCCGCATTTTTCGCCCAGCTGCCGCAGGGCTGGCAGATCTCCGGCGGCACCCAGCGCACCACGCGCATCGAGCCGCACTATGTAATCCGCGCCAAGTCGCCTAGAGGCGGCGTGCAATTGTTTATGGACGACCCGCGTATCGCTATCCGCCAGGTCCCGAGCATGATGACCATGCGCATGGGGATGCGTGAGGGACAGGCCATACCTTCTGCCTGGGGCGGCAGACTGCTGCTGGAACGCTACCAGCCGGCTCCGCAGGCCGCTGAGCAATATGTTCGCCAGGCGTGGTGCCCCAACGCGAGCGATTTTCAGGGCGGCATCGTTACCGGCCAGACTCAGGATCTGAACCAGCAGTTCGGCGCCATCGCGCAGACTGAGGGCAAGCAGATCCACATCGATGTGGGCGAACTCCACTACCATTGCGGGGACCGCATCGGTTAGGTCTACGCCATTACATTGCAAGCCTGGCAGCCGGGCGGCGCGGTCTCGATGTGGCTGATCTACCGCATCGCCGGCTATCTTGCCACCCCGGCCGAAGCTCCTTTGGCCGCCAGCGCAATCCACCAACTGCTGGGCACCTTCCAGATGAACCCGCAGTGGCTAGTGAGTTTTGCGCGCGAGTGCAGCGATACGGCAGGCAATGTTATCCGGGAGTCGAACGCCATCACGCAATCGACGATCCAGCGCATCCAGCAGGAGGACCAGCAATCGGCGCAGCAGATGGCGGACTGGCAGAAGAACTCCGACGCCCAGTTCAAAAACTTCCAGCGCAATGAGCGCGCAAGAATGGCCACACCCGGCGGCGACGGCACTGGCCACGACTACAACGCCCAGTTGAATCAGAAGACGGTTTGCAATTCGGTGGGCGATTGCGCGCCGGTCGATGCCAGCGTCACGAACTGGTGGTTTGACTGCAGCGGCACGCCGCATCCGGGATCGGAAGGCGGCGATCCGCCGCCGAGCAGCGAGAGCGCCTGCTGGAACAAGGGCAACTGAAACCGGCGGGCGCGCCCCCTCGCGCCCACGAATTTATCTCCCAACCGCAGCGATGGGCCGTTGGCGGCGAGTTCCGGAGGCATCTACACTGGAACCATGTTGCCCTACGAAATCTCCGCTGCTGACGCCGCTCAAATCTTGCGCGAAAAAGACGCCCGCCTCATCGACGTGCGCGAGCCATGGGAGTTCGCGACGGCACACATCGAAGGCAGCCTGCACCTGCCGATGGGAGAGGTGCCAACCCGCGCGCACAAGGACCTCGACATTGACGAGCGGTTGGTCGTCATCTGCCATCACGGCGTCCGCTCCATGAACGTCACCGCGTGGCTGCGCCGGCAGGGCTTTGAAAAAGCCCAATCGCTGCACGGCGGCATCGACGCCTGGTCGGTCGAAGTCGATCCCAAAGTCGCGCGCTATTAAGGCATTTCTCCTTCAGATATTGCCATTTTGAATTCAGTGAGAAGCGGCGATTTCTTGCTAAAATCGCCGCTTGAGAGCATCGGTTTCGGCGCGCTGCAGAAGGAGAAATACTCTAGCGTCCAAATGCGTACGTTGCCTGAAACAGCCCATTGTCAATGCCGGGATTCGCGTTGGCTGTATTGTGATTCGAGATGTGGTGATAGCGGTACTCGAAGCGAATCGACTTGGTTTTTGTGCGATACACCTCCAACCCTGCCCCAATGTCGAAGGTGAAATTGAAGGAACCAGCCGCCTGCACAGGGATTGGCTGCGTGGAGTACATGTAACCTCCATGGGCGGTCAGGAAAGGCTGCTTCGAATGGCGCGGCAGAAAATTCCAGACAAATCCGACCGGAGACATTGCCTCGCCAACGGTCCATTGCCTCGAGCATGTAATTGCGTAGGTATAGCTATAGCTGGAAGTAGGCGTCGACCCGCTCCCGCTTCCCGATGCAGGTTGACAAGCGCTCACGATCGGGGTCGAGAAGTTCTCGGTAACAGTAATCGGCTGACTGGGGTTCGACGTGAAAGTAGTTGTAGTTGATGAGGCAATCACTTCCACTGGGTCGCTCTCCAGCGCCACGGGCAGGATCTCTCCGCTGTATTGCCAATTTACGATGTGATTCACCAACAGCCGTCGGTCGTAGGAGACGCCAAATTCCAGCAGCTTTCTGTTTTGTGCCGCGCCCAGCAGAATATGGCTGGAGTCGCCGGAGTAGGCGCCGAACACTCCAAACGTGTTAACGCGTGCGTAGTACGGGGATTCGGTGCGCGTCTGAACAGACGCATTTGGGTTTTGAGCGCATGCATTTGGATGCCGGAAGGCCGCGGAGAGCAATGTTAGAAGGCATAGAGTCCAGAAATATCGGCGCGAGAGCGCACTCGGGTACTTAAGCAAGGAGATTCCCCTTCGTGCAGCAAACGGGCTAGCTTGCGGTCTATACTCTTGGTTTGACTGCGTACTTTATTTTAAGGGAGCGATCTCATGTCTTCTTCTGCCGTTCAATTTGCCCGCCAAAACTATCCCCGTTTTCTCGATGAGCTCAAGGCTCTGCTGCGCATTCCGTCCATCTCCACCGACCCCGAGCACAAGGACGATTGCCACAAGGCCGCCGAGACCCTGCTCGCCGATCTGAAGCGTATCGGTATGGAAAATGCCCGCTTGATTGAAGGCGAAGGTCACCCACTGGTCTACGCCGACTGGCTACACGCGGCAGGGAAGCCGACGGTCCTTATTTACGGCCACTACGATGTGCAGCCGCCCGATCCGCTTGACAAGTGGCTCTCGCCGCCCTTCGAGCCCACCGAGCGCAACGGCAACATCTACGCGCGCGGCGCGGTCGATGACAAAGGCCAGGTGGTGGCCCAGGTCAAGGCACTGGAATCGCTGCTGGCCGCCAACGGCGCGCTGCCTATCAATGTGCGCGTGCTGTTTGAGGGCGAAGAAGAAGTGGGGGGCGAAACCATCGCCGAGTATGTCGCTTCCAAGCCCGCCAACCTCAAAGCCGACTTCGCGCTGGTCTCCGACACCGAGCTTTTTGCGCCCGGCCTGCCCTCGCTTTGCGTCGGCCTGCGCGGCATGATCTACACGGAGCTAGAAGTGCGCGGCGCCAAGACCGATCTGCACTCCGGCATGTATGGCGGTGCAGCGCCCAATCCCTTCGTCTCGATCGCGCACATTATCGCCAAGCTGAAGGATGAAAACGGCCACATCCTCATCCCGGGCTTCTATGACGGCATTATTCCTCCTAGCGCCGAGGAGCTCGCCGCATGGCGCAGCCTTCCCTTCGACGAGGAGGAGTACCGCAAAGCCGAAGTCGGTTCGAAGCAACTTGTCGGCGAGGCCGGCTACAGCGTGCTGGAACGCACCTGGGCGCGGCCCACGCTCGATGTGCACGGTATTCCCGGCGGCTTTACCGGCGCCGGCGCCAAGACCGTGATCCCCGCCAAGGCTGTCGCTAAAGTTTCGATGCGCCTGGTTCCCGGCATGACTCCCACGAAGGCCTTCGAACTCTACAAGAGCTACGTCGAGAAGATCGCCCCCGTTGGTGTCGAAGTGGAAGTGCGGCTGATTCACGCCGGCGACGCATGCCTGATTCCCGTCAACAATCGCTACATCCAGGCCGCCACGAGCGCCCTGCATGAAGTGTGGGGCAAAGATACTGTCTTTGTCCGCGGAGGCGGTTCGATTCCTATCGTCGGCGACTTCGATCGTCATCTGGGCCTTCCCAGCGTGATGATGGGCTTCGGCCTGCCCGACGACAATCTGCACGCGCCCAACGAGAAGTTCCATCTGAAGAACTTCGAGCTGGGCATCGTGTCACTCATTCGCTTCCTGGAGGAGGTTGGCGGTTGAATCCGGCCGAGCGAGGGCGAGGTCTGGGGCATAACGATCCGGAACCAGACGCCGTCGGGTTTGTGCTCGCCGGCGGCCAATCCAGCCGCATGGGCCGCGACAAGGCACAGATCGAATTTGCAGGCCGGCCTCTAGTCGCGCACGCGCTCGTAACTCTTGAGCAAGCCGGACTACAGGCGAAAATCGCCGGCGCACTTTCTTCCGCCCGCGCATCTCTTGAAGCCTTCGCGACCGTCATCGAGGACTCCACGCCGGACCTCGGTCCACTTTCGGGCATCTGTGCAGCACTCGCCGCCACCTCCGCGCGCTACGCCGTATTTCTATCTGTCGACATGCCCCTTCTTCCGCCTTCACTGCTGGTTTTCCTTCTCCGCTACGCTCGAATCACCGGCAACGTGGTCACGGTTCCTTCGCTTTCCGGCTTTGCACAGACCTTTCCCGCCGTGATCGACCGCATCGCCTTGCCAACGCTCCAAAACGAGCTCAACTCTGGGCAGAACGGCTGTTTTCGAGCCTTCCAGGCGGCCTCTGCAGCCGTGGGCCAGACTGTTCGCAGTGTGGCCGTGGAACTACTTGCCCAGGCCGGCCAAGTCGTCGATCCGCAGGGTCTGCCCCCGTTTCGCTGGTTTCTTAACCTGAATACGCCCGCCGATCTCGCGCGAGCCAAGTCCCTCCGCGGCCGCCCAATCGCGTAATCTGTTCTTGAAAGACATGTCTGACGCTCCCTCCCAACCCGATTTCCATCCCGATCTTCTTGAGCCGTTGAAGGCGGAATTCGATGCGCTGGGGCGGACGCCAGGCGCTGACGGTCCACCTTCGATTGCTCCACCGGGACCCCCGCCATTAGATCCCCTCATCCAGTTCCATCGGGTTTCGATCTCGTTCAATGGCCGGCCCATCCTTGAGGACGTCAGTTTTTCCGTCAATCGCGGCCAGACCCTGTGCATTCTCGGCCGCAGCGGCGTCGGCAAATCGGTATCGTTGCGCATGATGATGGGCTTTCTCAAGCCCGATGCGGGATCGATTCACATCGAAGGCCAAGAGATTACCAGCCTCGGCGAAGAGGGCATGCGGGCCATCCGCAAGCGCGTCACTATGGTCTTCCAGAACGGCGCGTTGTTCGATTCGCTCAGCGTGCGCGAGAATGTGGCCTTCCCCTTGCGCGAGCGCGGAGGCCTGGATGACGATCAGGTGGACCAGATCGTCGACCGGCTCATCGGTCTAGTCGGAGCGGAGGACGTGACCGAGGCCTTCCCGGCCAGCCTGTCTACCGGACGCAAGCGGGCCGTCGCTATGGCGCGCGCTCTGGCCGCGCAGCCTGAAGTTGTTCTGTACGACGAGCCCACAACCATGGTGGATCCCCTCATCGCCCGTCGTTTGGGCGGCCTCATTCAGCGCCTCAAGCATCAGCTCGGCTTTACCAGCATCGTCGTCACACACGACACCCGCTTCGCCCGCCAACTGGCCGATTCCGTTCTCTTTTTGCATCAGGGCAGGGCGCTTTTCTTCGGACCGCTCAAGGCTTTTCTCGCCTCCGAAGATCCCGACATTCGGCACTTTTTGGCCCTGGATGCCTATCTATTGCCCTCGGAATAAAGACTTTATTGTTTTTCCTGACACCTGTGCGGTAAGATGAATCGGACGAAGAGGGTTGACCGATCAGTAACCAGGTAATCGCTCTCTGTCGTAACCCATCGATCTAGCTATTCTCTTGCAGCCCTGAGTGCATTGGGCGAAGCTTAGAAAGGCTTAATGCATCAGAATTGTGGTCAATTGTATGGGAGCAACAGTTCACGCACTCCCCACGTGACGTGCTATCAAGAACCTGCTGGATTCCGTTGTTGTAAGTATTTTTCGTTGCCTTGATATCTCATCACGTGATTCAGCACCTGCTTTTATGCAAGTGAGTACTCGGGCGAAACTTCGAGCGCGTTGGTACATCCAACCGCCCGATATCCAGGCGCTTGTGATCGTTTGAGGTCTGCGTTTCCATATGGCGAGTTCGGATTTTTGGCAAAGACTATCGTCGTCCCTGGCTTTGCCGGCCGAAGGTGAATCTGGAGCTTCCGGCAGCTCCGCGCGAAGCCCCCGCGGGACGGCTAAGCTCTGGATGTTCCTCGATGTCCTGACGGTTGTGAGCGCAGCGGCCGTGACCTCGATCTTCAAGTTCCACACTACTCCCCTGAACGGCGCCAGAGGTTTTTTACATGGAACCCTGTTTTTCGGCCGTTCGATGTGGATTTTGCTGGCCTTTCTATGCGTCTTTACCTTCACGCTCATCGTCATCAGCCGCCGCATGCATCTGTACACGCCGGAGCGTCTCACCAATTTCCTGCACGAGCAAAGGCTAAGCGCGCAGGCATGTTTCACTTCAGGCCTGCTGCTTACCGGCGCGCTCTACATGGTGCGCGCCATTTACATTCCACGGGGCATCGTGCTCAGCACGGTGTTATTGGTCGCCGTCGCCCTGGGAATGCGGCGGTTCATCTATCGTGTGCTCCTCTATCGGCGCTTTGACCGCGGCCTGAATACGCGCAATGTCCTCATTGTAGGCACCGGACCGGAGGCGCAGGCTCTGCGCCAGCATCTCGACAGCATCAAGCATCTGGGATACACCTTCAAAGGCTTCATCGAGCTTCCCGGGTTGGCTTCTCGTACATCGCTGACGCAGGGCGACGTCATCGGCAGCCTCGATTCTCTCTTCCTGAACACCCGCAGGCAGTTTATCGATGAGATCTTTTTCACCACGCCTTGCGAACGCAGAATCGTGCAGGACGTGCTGGACCAGGCGCGCGTTTATGGCGTAGATCTTCGCCTGGTTCCCGACATGTACGACGGTGTGGCATGGGACAGTCCTATCGAATACATCGGCCAGTTTCCCACCATGCCGCTGCACCGCGGCCAGGTACCCGAGCTGGGGCTATTCTTCAAGCGCGTCTTCGATACTGTCTTTTCCATTCTGGCGCTGATCGTTCTCTCGCCCCTGCTTCTGGCGGTCGCCATCGCCATCAAGCTCGATTCCCACGGGCCGGTCTTCTACGCCTCGGAGCGCATCGGCAAGAAGGGCGTGGTCTTTCGCTGCATCAAGTTCCGCACCATGGTCCGGGATGCCGATTCCCACCGCGCCGAGATCATGCACATGAATGAGCGCGACGATGTGCTCTTCAAGGTTTCGAATGACCCGCGTATCACGCGCCTGGGACGCTTGCTGCGCAAATTCTCGCTCGATGAGCTGCCACAGTTCTTCAACGTCCTGGTTGGCGACATGAGCATTGTGGGCCCTCGCCCGCCGCTCGCCGGCGAAGTGCGCCGATACGACCTCAGCCATCTCCGTCGCCTAGACGTTACTCCGGGCATTACTGGCCTGTGGCAGGTGCAGGGCCGTCAGGATTCGTCCTTTTTAAGCTACGTCTCCCTCGACGTTACCTATATCGACAACTGGAGCATCTGGCTGGACTTCAAAATCATCCTGCGCACTATCGCCGTAGTCATCGCCGGTACGGGCACGTAGTGCTTCGGTCTCCAAATCGCGGCCTGCAAGGATAGGGCGGATTAGCAGATGGTGCAGGGTATCCGGCTGTGGAGCGAGAGTCTGCCCCCGCGCCGGTGCGCAATTAAAATCTTCGAGCACCGGGATCGTTACAGCGGTTCTCCAGTTGTTGTGAGGGGAGCCGCAACCCTAAGTGGCTTTTTCCGATCCTGGATCCCCGCAGACAGATCCCCGTCTGTGAGGTGGAAGTAAAAGCCACCCTGTACAGCGCTAGAAATACCAGCTATGAACTGGAGAACCGCTCTAATAAACCTCGGACGAAATTTCAGATGGCTCCCTGGAATGTTCATTCAGGCACGGGTCCTTCTCCCCACCGTCCGGAGAATGTTCCGCACCGGCCTCGCGTTTAGATCTCCGTTTGACCCCCAGGTTGTTGATCGCGTAATCGATATAAGGTGACTTGAGCTCGGGAACCTGTCCCAGGAA
>JBEKPD010000019.1:0-68779 GCA_049521075.1 Occallatibacter sp. | reverse complement strand
CGTGGGGGTGGCTGACCGGCTGTAGTGCGGGCCTCCCGGCCCGCACATCGCTATCACTTTGTCATCCCGGTGCCCTATCCCAGATATTCGCGTTAAAAAATACCCTGTCATCCTGAGCGACCGAAGCGTAGCGGAGGAAGTCGAAGGACCTGCGGTTGCTTTTCGGTCTCGCATCAAAACATGACTTCACAGGCGCTCCACATCTCGCCTTTGAGTGTCAAGTTCGAAGTGGATATGAGTGACGCGGCGCCCACCGAAGACGGACTGTATTTTTCACTGAAACGTCTTGACTAAAGGACCTTGACTCACGACTTCGCGACCACATCGATGTGATACCGCTTCTCAAAAATGTCCTCGACGATGATTTTGACTGTCATCTCATATGGCTGTTGCATAAGATTCGTCATCGCCTTCACATAGAGTTCCGTGCCCGAATAGGGCGCAAGCACGAGCGGCGTGATATTGGCTTTTTCCTTGATGCCCCCGTCTACTTCGAGGGCGTAGTACTCGCTTTCAAGCGTGATCCAGCCCTCGTCCGGATCTTTTCGCGCAAAATGGTATTCCCGGATCGCGTTTGCTCGGCTTCCACGGTTATAAACTTCGACGACGCCCTCGAAGACATAGCCGGTGTATCCCTTGCGGAGCGTACACCATTCGCCTTTGCGCGACTTCAGGACAAGACGCGGCTGACGATCGTAGATTACGTAGCCTAGCGCGAGCGCGGACATGAGAGTCGGCACCCAAAATTTCAGCGCATCCCACCAGGACGCAGTTTGCCACCACGACTCGATAGATGTCCGAAGGAAGTCCACGGCTCCTACCCGATTTTATCGAGTTATCTCCACCCGCGTAATGACCTTTGCCACGCTCGCCGGGAACCACGAACACTCGCACCTACCGACGAGAGCCCACGTCCCGATTCCAGCGCCCGTTTCCCCGAGTCAAGACCACCCCGCCCCAACCCCACCCCATCCCCCTCACCCCAAACAACTTATTCCCCAACCACCCCTTGCCGATCATTTCCCCAAAACTCCTATCCTTGACTTAGCAGCAATGAGACCGCAGAGGAGCCTCAAATAGGCAGGCCCACTCCGCTAACCTCTTATTTTTGACGACTTTACACTTTAACTTCTTTGTTTTCAATCGTTTACGGTAACCCCCTCAAACGCTAAACCGCCTGAAATCAGGACTTTGCCTCAAAAAGGTAGGGGGAGGGGGGCGGAGTAACTGAAATGTACATGGAATGCCGGCACATCAAGACCAACGGGCTCCGCTGCGAGTCCCCTGCCCTCAAGGGTGGTCAATTCTGCTACTACCACGCTAAGGTCCACTCTATCGGCGCCGAGCCCAACCTGAAGTTCGGCCCCTTGCAGCTGCCCGTGCCGGAAGATCCCGCTGCTATCCAACTCTCCGTCGCCCGCATCAACGACGCCATCGTCAATGGCCGCATTGATCTCAAGAAAGCTACCGGCCTTTTCTATGGGCTTCAGATCGCGGCGCAGTTCATCGATCGCAAGAAGCCATTCGATGAAGTCGACACTGTCCGTTCCGCAGAGCAGACTGTCCAAGGCGACGAACTGGCCCCCGGCGAATACATCTGCGGCGAAAACGAAGAATGCAACCAATGCCCCTACGCCACAGCCGGGCAATGCACCAGGTGGCAATGTGACGGCGACAAAAACGAAGAAGATGCTGACCCCGGCGACGACGATAAAAACCATGATGCCGATGTCGGTGAGGACGGCGCTGACGACGACAGCGGCGACTGAGCGCCGCACGCGAGAAATCTCCGGACCGCACGGACCGCCGAACGCTGCATCACGCTGGACCGGTCATCGTGCCCATCAGCCAATCGATCGCCGCCGCCTCATCCTCAATCTCGATGCGTAGCCGCGCGGTCTTGAGCGGAACCGATGCAGGAAGGCCTTCGGCCAGCGCGCCCATCCGCACGCGATCTTTTTCCGTCGTCAGCAGCGCCGCCGCCCCGGCCTTTTGCGCCGCGGCCGCCATGCGCTCCAGATTGCGAGCCGTGTAGCAGTGATGATCGGCGAAAGCAAACCGCGCCGCCACACGTACCCCGGCGCGCTCAAGCCCCTCGAAGAACTGCTCCGGCCGCGCAATCCCGCAAAACGCGACGACCGGTCCGTCAACTTGTGGCACGTCCATGCGCCGCCGCAGCCGCCAAACCGTTTTCTTTGAACCCCGGGACGCGATCCATTCCGCAACCTCAGGTTCGTCGGCCGGAATCGCAAAAACGCTCGCTCGTTCTGCTGCATGCAATGCCTCGCGCAGATTTCCCGCAGGCAGCAGATGATCGGTGAGATCTCTGGAACTCAAGAGCAGAATGTCCACATCGCGATGCAGCTGCCGATGCTGAAACCCGTCATCCAACAAATGCAAACCAAGACCCGGAAACGCGGCGCGCTCGGCCAGCAGCCCCGCTTCGTACCGCTCCGCCGCCACGACCACTGGAACTTCAGCCGCACGCGCAATCTCGAGCGGCTCGTCGCCAAACTCCTCCGCTGTCCCATTAAGCTCAACCAAAAGTGGAAGAGCGGAGTTCCGTCCGTAGCCGCGCGAAAGTACGTCGACATGCACGCCACGCGTCGCAAGCGCCTTGGCCAGGGCAATCACCAGCGGCGTCTTTCCCGCTCCGCCCGCCGACAGATTTCCTACGCTCACCACCGGCCATCGCAACCGCCGCACCGGCTTCAGTCCCTTACGCAACTGCATCTCGCGCAGAGCAAGCGCCAGCCGGTAAACCGGAACCAGCGGCCACAAGAACGGTCGCGCAACACGCGTCATGCTCTGGGCTCCGCGTTGGGCTTGCGCTCCGCGTTGATTCGGCCAGCAAGCAACTCGCGCAGCGCCGCCACGCAGCGCTCTGTCGCGCCCGCCTGCCGCTCGAACACTTCGCGGGCTCGCGCGCCCATCGCCTCCGCTGCCCGCCGGTCGCGCAACAGTTCACCAAGCACCGCGGCCAAATCTTCTTTCGCAGCAATGCGCAGTGCATCGTGTTCGCGCAAACTGTCAGTGATCGCAACGAAGTTCGCATAATGCGGCCCCATCACGATCGGTACGCCGAACTGCGCCGGCTCCAGCGGATTATGTCCGCCCGCCGGAACCAGGCTGCCGCCCACGAACGCTACGCTAGCCAGCGAGTAGACCGACGCCAGCTCGCCAATCGAGTCCAGCAGTACGATCTCGCCGGGCCGCAACGGCTCCGCCGGCTTTGTCATCCATTCCGATCGCCGCGTCCATCGATTGCCTGACCGTTCAAGCAGCGCCGCTACGGCTGCAAATCGCTCCGGATGCCGCGGCGCCAGAACCATCGCAAGTTGCGCATCGGTGCTGAGCAATTGCGCCCACGCATCGAGCAGCGCAGCTTCTTCACCCTCCAACGTGCTGCCCGCAACCACAAAGCGCAGACCCGTCGCCGAAGCCTTCAACAGCCGCGTCGCCTCGGCCTCTTCCGCCGCGCGCACATCGAACTTCAGATTCCCCGCCACCGCAACCCGCTCATGCGCACAGCCAATCGCAAGCAGCCGCTCAGCATCGATCTCGCTTTGCGCCAGCACCGCGCCCAACCGGCCCAGCAGCGGCTTCCACAGCCGGCGCAGCATCTGGTACCGCGGCCACGAGCGATCGGAGATCCTCGCGTTCACCACGGCCACGGGAATCCCGCGGCGAAAGCAGCCATTCAGAAGATTCGGCCAGAACTCCGTCTCCGCCAGCACCAGGATGCGCGGCTTGAGCGCGTTCAGATACGCGCGCATTGCCCACGGCAAATCAAGCGGGCAATAAAACACGCGATTCGCCCCGAAGCGCTCGCGGGCCAGTGCCTGTCCCGTGCGTGTGGTCGTCGAAATGGCTACAAAATACTCCGGCAGCGCCGCATCCAGCGCCTTCACCAGCCGCGTCACGGCCAACACCTCGCCTACGCTCACCGCGTGAACCCAGATCAGCGGCCGGCCCTCAGCCCCTGACCCCGCAACCAATCGCTCCGGCACTCGCCCCAGCCGCTCCCGCAACCCTTCGCGGTATTTCTGCGTAGTGGCTATGCGCCAAAGCCACCATGGCGCGCTGGACACCAGTGCCGCAAACAATGCTACGTTATAGAAAAACAGAGTCATGCGTTACCGAATCGCACTTCCGCCGGTCTAATCCCGGAGAACCTAATCTGATTCATGGGGTGGTTCACCCTAGAATGATACAGTCGAGCACGATGAGAATTTCTGCTGCAGTTTCGCTCTTGGTTCTTTTGTTGGCGCCAACTGGCTTTGCCGCCGATCACACGGCGCCACCGGTGCAGCCGGCCACTTCGTATCCGGCCGTCGAGATTCATCCCGACGAGCACGTGGCCATCGCTGTCGAGCCTTACGATACCAAAGAAAAGGAATCCATCTTCCGCGTCGACTACGTCGCTCACGACGTCCTGCCGGTGCGCGTCATCGTCACCAACCTGGGCGACAAGCCAATCTCGCTGCGCGACGCGCGCATTCTCTTTGAAACCGCGAATGGCGACCGCATCCAAGCCGCTGAGCCCGAGGATGTAGAGCGATTGATGACGCGCAAGGATCGCCAGGGCAGCAGGATCCCCCTACCCGCGCCGCTGCCGCCCATCCGCACCAAGCCCAAAGGCAGCAACTCTGAAATCGAGGAGGACTTCAACACCTTCGAGTACTCGGCCCTGGCTGTCGAGCCGCACACCACACGCGCCGGGTTCCTGTTTTACGATGTCTCAGGTCTGAGTCATCCTCTGGTCGGCGCCAGGCTCTACGTGCGCTCCATCCGCAACTCAGAGGGCATCGAGCTTTTCTACTTCGAAGTCCCCTTCGACAAGTACCTGCAGTCCAAATCGAACAGCATGAACTGACGGACCCGCTCGGGCAGCACGGTAATCGTCTACTCGTAATATGTAGCCGTGGTCGTGTCCGTCTCCCAGATCGTGCAGTCTTTCACGCGTACGCGGCCCGCAGTCACATCTGTTAGATGCCGGTTGGTCTCGTCGTAGAAATACTTGGCCAGGTTTTCGGCCGAGGGGTTCAGCGCCGTGAACGGTTCCAGATCGTTCAGCATCTGGTGATCGATGCGCTCGATTACCGGCCGCAGCACCTGCTTCAGCAATTTGAAGTCGAGCAGTAAGCCGGCTCCGTCGAGTTCGGCGCCGGCCAACGTCACGCGGACTTTGTAATTGTGGCCGTGCGGATTCTCGCACTTGCCCTTGTAGTTGCGTAAATAGTGGCCGGAGGAGAAATCTGCCTCCACGGTAACTTCGTACATACGATTTCACTCAATTCTGTGCCGGAATGATTCCGAACCTCAATTTTACGGCTTGAGACGCCATCGCACGATACCTCGGCTGCCGCCGTTCGGCGCGCTCAATCGGTCAGGACCTCGACGGGGGGAAACTCTGCAGGCGGCCCTGCGGCAAGGTAGTCGCTTACGATCTGGGGCAGCGAGATGGGCGTAAGCCGTTCATGAGTTCGCTTCAACTCAGCCAACGGCCACCAACGGAACCGGTCTAGTGTTCGAGCTTCGACGGCGTCGTTCATGCGCGGCTCGAATCGCTGCACATGAACGGCGTGATACAGCTCGCGCTGGCAATAGCGCTTGCCTCCCCAGGTGAATGTGTGCTGACGGCGCCACAGAAGCGGGCCCATCTCAAATTCTTCGAGCCCAACTTCTTCGATTAACTCGCGGCGCAAGCAGGCCTCCGGAGTTTCTCCCGCTTCCAACCCGCCACCCGGCGATATCCAAAAGCAGTCCTCATTATGCGGACGACAGATGCGCAACAGCAAAACCTCGTTCTGCGGCGTAAGCAGAATGGCTTTCATTGCCTTTCGCCCAATCACTCCGTCTGCTGCTTCCACCTCGGTAGCGAAGAATTCGTCGTTCATGCTAATTCCCTTTGTCCCGGCTTTTACGCCGCGTGGCCTTGCGGGCTTCCTGGCTGCGCCGATCGACCTGTTCAAAAAGATTGCTCATCACCCCGATCAGCGCCGACCCCAGCGCCGGGAGCAAAAGAAACAGCGCCACTGTGCGCCACAATGTGCCGTTGGCCGGCAATCCGGGCTGAAAGCTCGACGGAACCAGCGCCATGCCTCCGGAGATAAGCGCAAAAAAACCGAGCGTTGCGGCCAGAATGTAAAAGTTGCGGGACATATATTGGCGATTCGTGAGGCCTGTTGCGATTTTACGACGCACCACCTCAGCCGGAAAGCTCCGCCGTGTTGACTGCGGCCACTCCCGCCTCGGTAAATTGCGTCTCGATCACGGCCACCGAGCCATTTAAATCGATGGCCCGGCAGGCGTCGCGCAAAATCACGGCCGGAAAACCAAGCCGCCGCGCATCGAGCGCCGAGGAACCCACGCAATAGTCGTAGGCAAGCCCAGCAAAGAACACACGCGTGAGATTACGCTCGCGCAAATAGCCGGCGAGTCCCGTGGGCGTGGTGCGGTCGTTCTCAAAGAACGCCGAATATGAATCGATTTGCGGCCGAAATCCCTTGCGCAGGATCAATTCCGCCTGCGGCAGATTGAGCCCGGGGTAAAAATCCGCGCCCGGCATTCCCTGCACACAGTGCGCCGGCCACAATGCCTGCGGCCCGTAGGCAAGCTCGATGGTTTCAAATGGCTTCATGCCCGGATGCGACGACGCAAACGATGTGTGATTCGCCGGATGCCAGTCCTGCGTAAGAACCACGTGCCCAAAGCGGGGCGCGATATCGAGAATGGGCGCCACCACCTCGTCCCCGCGCGGCACAGCCAGCGCCCCGCCCGGACAAAAATCTTTTTGCACGTCGATAACGATCAAAACATCGCTGGCATCGATCTGCATAAAGTTCCTCGCGGCACAACCGGGGTCCCCGACGACAGGTCTTCGTCGTCGGGGTGGACGATAGCTCCGATTATGCCAGAAGCACTTCAATCCCTTGGTCGCGTAGCATCGCAACGTACTCGGAACTCAGTTCCGTGTCGGAGACAACCAGGTGTGCGGCACTCAGCGGCGCCACGGGAATCATACCGCCGCGCCCGAACTTGGTGTGGTCGGCCACGATAATCACGCGGCTTGCCACCTCGATCATCTTTTGCTCCGAACCGACCACCAGCGTGTTGTTGTTGCTCAGTCCGGTCTCGGCGATGCCGCCAATGCCCATGATCACCGCGTCGGCGCGGATGGCGCCGAGCATCTGCTCGCAAAACGGTCCTAGCATCACGCGCAGCCGCGGATCGAGATACCCACCAGTCAGCGTCAACTCAATATTGCGCAGCGATTCCAGGCTCTCGGCAATGGGCAGTGAGTTGGTGACAATGTGCAGCGACTTGGAGGCCAGTTCGCGCGCCACCGCGGCCACGGTTGAGCCGCCGTCGAGAATCACCGTCTGGCCGTTTTCGATCAGGCCCGCCGTGAGCTTGCCTATGCGGCTCTTCTCCTCGCTCAGCCGGAAACTTTCCACTGCGTAGTCGAAGGCGCGATGCGGCGGCGCCTGCACGCTCACCGCGCCGCCGTAGACGCGCTTGAGCGCGCCTTCCTGTTCCAGAATGTCGAGATCGCGCCGGACGCTGGATTCGGACGCTTCCAACTCGCGGCCAAGGGTCTCCGAGTCGATGAAGTCCCGGGACTCGAGCATCTGGCGGATTCGCAGTTGCCGTTCAGCAGCCTTCATCGTCGATCCGTGTTGCGTCTAATTCCTTCGCCCTCGTTCCGGCCACGTCGCCCGGCGCTCTTATTCCCTTAGTCCCTATTCCCTGCTTTTCTTACTTCCCCATCGCCTCCATCACCGCATCCGTCACCGACTTCACCAGCGATTCCAGATCACTACCCATCCCCGCAGCGCCACTCCTCGCGGGCCCATCGCACGGCGTCGGCGAGAGCGCAATCACACCCGGCACTTCGAGATCCGACAACTGGCACTCCTTCATGCGCGACGCATCGAAGCGAATGTCCGGCAGACCCAGCTTCTTCTTGATAGCCAGCAGATCGTCTCCCTGCTTCTCGGAGATTTGCGAGATGGGAACTCCGAGTTGCGAGGCAATCAACAGTGTCCAGCAGTACGTCTCCAACACTTCGGCGTACCACTCGGCGTGCGTCACCGTGTCGGCCCAGCACACGATGCCGTGATTCGAAAGCAGCACCGTGTTGTGCGTTTTCACATAAGGCAGAACGGTTTCGGCAAACGCCTTGGTGCCCGGCGTTTCGTAAGGCGAAACCGCAACCTTGCCCACAAAAACTTCGAACTCCGGAATGATGAGGTTCGGCGGCACGCGTCCCGTGATCGCATAGGCCGTCGCATGCGGCGGATGGCAGTGCACCACCGCCTTGGCTTCGGGTACGGCCTTGTAAATCTCCAGGTGCAGCAGTAACTCGCTGGTGCGCGGCTTCGCCCCGGCAATCTGCACGCCCTCAATGTCTGTCAGCCCGATATCGTCAGGTGTCAGATCGTATTTGCTTACCAGGGTCGGCGTGCAAAGCACTTCGTTGGGCCCAATGCGATAGGAAATATTTCCACCATTGCCGTCGACAAACTGGCGCATCCACAATTTGCGGCCCACCGCGCAGATTTCTTTCTTGATGGCATCGGCCTCGGGCGACGTGAAAAGCCGGCGGTTAACCGCCGACGGGCCCGATGCCGCCGCAGCCGAAGACGCCGCGGGCTGCGCGGCTGGCGCGGAGGCAGCGGCCGCTTTATCGATTACCAATTCGATGCCGTGCTGTTGCAAAAAATCGCGTGCCGACGGCGTAACCACGCTGTTTGCCGCAACCACAACGCTGCCGGCTCCTGCCGTAGCTGCGTCCTGCACGTCGCGCATCGCAATCAGTCTGCGCCCACCAAGATCGATGCTCTTTTCTCCGCTCTTCACTTCCCCACCTCAAAAAAATCTCTACGGCTTTACGTCCACCGTGTCCACAATCAGCGCCACATATGCGTCCACCGGCACCTGCGTTGGCCAAAAAGGATTCGACGCTTCGCGGCCCTCGGTAAACGCCACCAACTGGCCCGTCGCCGCACCCAACTCATCCACCGCGATCAGCGCCTTGCCGCCGCCCTGCCCATTCTTCGCACGCAGGTTCTCCATCGTTACCGGTTCCACGATCTTGAGCGTCCGCCCGCTAAACGACTCCACCGCCGGCGTGAGCGTCAGGTGCCCGCGAACGATGCCGAGCCTCATGCTGCGCTCTCCGTCGTTGGTTGTTGCACCGCATCCACTAAGCCCACCACCACCATGCGCGCCGGCGTATTGTTGCCCAGTTTTACTCGCGCAATGTCGCCGTCGGTCGAAACCAATACCGTCTCACCTTGCGCCGCGCCCATCCAATCCAACACCACGTTCGGTTCTGCCGCCGCGGTTCCATCGGACTCCAGCCGCCGCGCAACCAGAAGCTTGCATCCATCCAATGTGGGATGCTTAGCTGTTGCCACGACCGTGCCTTCAATCCGCGCCAAAAACATTTCTAGATAATCCTCAACGCATCGCCAACTACCATCTGCCTCTCACGCGTAAACGTCAGCGGCGTGGTGATTCCCTCGCCTGTCGGAGTGGCAATGGTGTGGCTGAAGTAGCCCGGCCCGCCCACGCCCAATGACGCCGGCGAGGCCGCATTATGAATGAACAGCGTGGTGTTCATGGCGCGTGCCATGCGCGTCGCCGTTTCCAGATTGTTGGTGTGAATGATGGCCGTGTGCCGGTAGCCGTGCTCGGCCTTCACTGCGGCGGCAATCCCCGCATCCGCATCCTTCACGCGCACGATGGGAACAAACGGCATCATCTGTTCTTCCTGAACAAACGCGTGATTCTCGTCCGTCTCTCCGAAGAGCAAATCGGTTCCCGCCGGTGCCTGCACACCCGCTGCTTTAGCCAGCACGACCACGTCTTTGCCAACAAGATCCTTCTTCACATGCGCGCGCGCGCAGCCGCCTCCGCCGCCTTCAAACGTGAACGCGGCCTTGGTCAACCGGTCGATCGCCGCGGCATCGAGTTGGTATGCGCCGGCACGCTTCATCGCCGCTATAAACGCATCGGCAACCGACGCCACCACGAAAACTTCCTTCTCGCCGATGCACAGCAAGTTGTTGTCGAAGGCCGCGCCCGCGATGATGCAACGCGCGGCGCGATCGAGATCCGCCGTCTCGTCCACCACCACTGGAGGATTCCCCGGACCGCCGGCAATTACGCGCTTGCCCGACATGGCCGCAGCCTTGGCCACCGCCGCGCCGCCCGTGCAGCACAGCAGCGCCACTTTAGGATGATGGAAGATCTGTTCGGCAGCTTCGATCGTCGGTTCTACCGTTGTCGTAAACACATTGGCCACGCCCAGCTCGCGCTCGATCTCGCGATTCCACAATTGCAGCGCGTACTGCGCCACCCTCGCGCCCGAAGGATGCGGCCCGAACACTGCGGTGTTCCCCGCGGCAACAATATTGATAGCGTTCGAGGCCATGGTCGGCACCGAATGCGTCACCGGCAACATCATGCCAATCACGCCCCACGGCGCGTGCTCAATGATGCACACTCCGGTGGTGTTACTGTGCGCCTCGGTGTGCAGTGCATCTACGCCCAGCACAAAGCGCATATTGGTGAGCTTTAGAATCTTGTGGTCGAGCCTCCCAACCTTCGTTTCCGCGAGTTCCATCGGGCCCAGCTCATCGCGGCGGTCGTTGCAGATACGGCAGATGATATCCACGATGCGCTTGCGATCTTCTAGCGGCATCGCCGCCACTTTCTCCTGCGCCTCGAAAGCCGCGTTCACGGCCTCGTCCACCGTCGCGAAAACGCCATCGCGCGCCGCAGTTGCTCGTGGCGCGGGCGTGTGCGTTATGGGCGCAGTCTGCATCTGCATGCGCAGCCGCGCAACCACTTCCTTCGCGATCTCTTGAATTACCTGCGGCGACATTTGCTGTTGCGTCTGCATTGAAACTCTCCAAATCTCCTGCTACGGTTTCTCCACCGTAGCGCCGCCCACTTCAATCGTGTCTACGATGCCCACGATCACGGCATCCACGGGTGCATCCTTGGTCGTGGGCGTCAGGCGCGCGGAGCTGCCCTGCGTAAACAGCACGCACTCACCCACGCCGGCGCCCACGCCGTCCACCGCCACCACGGAGCTGCCTGAAATCTGCAGCTTGCCCTCCCTGTTGATGTAGGGCTGGACCAGCAGCAGCTTCATGCCGCGGAACTTCGCGATCTTTTGCGTGGAAACCACGTTGCCGATGACTTTCGCTATGAACATTGCGAACCCTCTTGAGTGGCCGCACAGCATCGGGGGCCAAAGCCCCTTCGTATTCCGTGAGCCGTTGCGGCAGTCCGGGCTGAAGCCCTGACCCACCAACCGTGCCCTTTCAAGGCATCTCGCCTCAAATTCGTGTCTGCGAGACGGTTTTCGCCGCGGTTACTTCTGCAGTACGATGCCCAGCGAATCGTGCGGCCGTGCGATCACATGTACGCTTTGCACTTCGCCGGCCGCGCGAGCCGCTGCCGCGCCCGCATCCACCGCCGCGCGCACACTTCCCACGTCGCCTGTCACATAGACCGAGCAAAGGCCACTGCCCACTTTGTTCCAGCCCACAAATTTCACGCTGGCCGCTTTCAGCATCGCGTCCGTCGCCTGCACCAGGGCCACTAGGCCCTTGGTTTCGATCATTCCAAGTGCTTCACTCGCCATTGCGATCTCCCTCGTCTCTGCTTAGTTCAATAGGTTCTCGACCAGCGCATCGTGGGGCCGCGCAATCACGTGCGACGACACCAGCTCGCCCACTACCTTGGCCGCGGTCGCGCCGGCATCGACAGCCGCCCGCACCGAGCCCACGTCGCCGCGCACAATCGCCGTCACATAGCCGCCGCCGATCTGCACCGTTTTCACCAGCTCCACGCTGGCAGCCTTCACCATGGCGTCGCTCGCTTCCACCAGCCCCACCATGCCTCTGGTTTCAATCAATCCGATTGCTTGACTCATCGCTTCTCCCTCAATGCAGCCTGTAGCTTGTAGCTCCTTCGTGCTGCGTTTGCTGTTCTGCCGACTCCGGGTTTCGGCCGTACTCCCCGGTCGCTCGTTGTCCCGCGAGCCAGCTACCGGCTACGGGCTACAAGCTCCCAGCTCGCCCTTACTTCTTCGCCGCCGTTTTATTGCCCTGCACGAAAGACGGCAGCTCGTCGTGAGGCCGTGAGATCACTTGCACGCTCACCACCTCGCCGATTCTCGATGCCGCTTCCGCGCCCGCGTCCGTCGCGGCTTTTACGGCCGCCACGTCCCCTTCCACAAAGGCGGTTACCAGACCCGAACCCACGGTCTGCCATCCGGCGAAAGTCACGTTTGCCGATTTGAGCATGGCATCGGTCGCCTCAAACAACGCGACCAGACCCTTTGTCTCCACCATTCCCAGCGCTTGTTTCATCGCTTCCTCTCTTGTTGCGTAGCGTTACTTCCCTTTTGCGTTTTATTTTGAAGATGCGTTCTACTTGAAAATCTCCACTTCCTTGGTCAAATGCAATCCGCAGGCGTTGGCTTCGTCCGTATCCATGTGCACGTTCAGCCGCGACGTAGGGTCGATGCGCACGTGCACGTTATTAAACGTCACGCTCGAAGCCCCGCCCACGCGCAGCTTCATCATGTCGCCTTTTTTCACACCGAAATACGTGGCCTCCTGGGGACTCATGTGCGCGTGGATGGCGGCGCGGATCACGCCCTCTTTCAGTTCCACCACGCCCTTGGGTCCGATGATCACCGCGCCCGGCGTGCCTTTGATGTCGCCCGAGAGCCGCACCGGCAGATCGTTGAAGCCCAGCATGATGGCGTCGGTAAAAGCCAGCTCCACCTGCGACTGCTTGCGCATCGGCCCAAGAATGCGCAGATTCGAAATAATGCGGGTACGCGGCCCAACAATCGTCACCGTCTCTTTGGCCGCAAAATTCCCTTCCTGAAAGAGCGGCCGGTCGAAGGTCAGCTCCGTGCCGAGACCAAACAGTACATCCATGTCCTCGCGGCACACGTGCATGTGGCGCGACGACGCCTGCACCACCAGCTCCGGCGTCTTGCCTTTGCTGCCGCGCCCAAGGTACTCTTGCGCCACCTGGCGCACGATGCGCTCCACCGTCGCCCTGTCAATTACCGGATTCCCCGCGCTTGCCATAAGCAATCCTGTCTTACGTCGTCTGATCTACAAGAGTTTGCCCCGCGCCGCGTGCGCGCATCACAACGCCAACCGTCTCGCGCGCCAGAATCGATTCCTCATTGGCCGGGATTACCAGAACCTTCACGAGCGAGCGAAGCGTAGAAATCTCTCCCTCGCCCTTAATCGCCGCATTCTTCTCTTCATTGAGTTCCACGCCAAAAGTCGCCAGCCCCTTGAGCACGGCCGCGCGAATCGCCGCACTGTTCTCGCCGATGCCGCCGGAGAATGTAATCACATCCAATCCGCCCAGCTCGAGCTGAAACGCGCCCGCATAATGCCGGATGGCGCGCACAAACACATCGAGCGCCAGCCGCGCCCGCGCGCTGCCCTTGGCCGCGGCCTCTTCGAGATCGCGCAAATCGCCGCTGGTCCCGCTGATTCCCGCCAGCCCCGACCGGCTGCCCAGCAGCTTTGCCATCTCATCCGGCCCCAAGCCGAGCTTCTTCATCATGTGCAGCACGGCAAACACATCGATGTCGCCCACGCGGTTGTTCTGCGGCAGGCCCGACTGCGGCGATGCGCCCATGCTCATGTCGATCGCCACACCGTTCCTGAACGCAGCCACGCTCGAGCTCCCGCCCAGGTGGCAGGAAATGTGCCGCAGATTCGTGCGCCCCAGAAACGCCTGCGCTCGCTCGCTGGCCGAGCGGTGGCTGGCGCCATGAAATCCGTAGCGCCGGATTCCGTGCTCCGTCCGCCACTCGTAAGGCACAGCGTAGGTCGTCGAAGCCTCGTCCATGAACCGGTAAGGGAACGGTTCCATCACGGCGACCAGCGGCACTCCCGGCAGCTCATCGCGGAAGGCCCGGATGGCGGCGATATACGGCGGGTTGTGCGCCGGAGCCAGGAACGAGAACTCCTCCATAGCGGCAAGGAACGCATCGTCAATAATTTGCGGCGTATTGAGCGGCCCCGTGTGCACAGCCTTGAAGCCCACCGCGCCAATCTCGCTCAAACTTGCCAGCGGCTTCCCCGGCCCGGCAATCTCGCTGAAGCACTTCCGGATCGCCGCCACGCAATCGGCGCACTCCCCGCCCGGCTGGCCGATACGCTCCACGCGTCCCTGCGCCAGCACGGTCTCACCCTCGGCCTGCACGCCCGGCAAGTCGCTCTCCGGAAGTTCAACCAGCCGGTACTTGAACGAGGTGCTGCCGATATTTGGGATCAAAACCTTCATTCTGACTGTTCTTGATTGAAAATGAATGATACGATAAATTATTCGTCAGAGTCAATCGTAATCTTGGCTGATTTTGGGAGAGAATCCGAATCATGACGCCACAAACGGGCATTTCCGGGCGAATTTCCGCCGGCTCGCTCGAACGAATTGAAGAACTGGGCATCGTCGGCGCCGGCGGCGGTGGCTTTCCCACGGCGGTCAAGTTCAAAACCCAGGCTTCCCTCCTCATCGCCAACGCGGCCGAGTGCGAGCCCCTCCTCCATAAAGACAAAGAGCTTCTCCACCACCATGCCGAGCCGTTTCTCAGAGGAATGCAGGCGGCCATGCAACTCGTCGGCGCGCGCGAAGGCGTCATCGGCATCAAGGAGAAGTACCACGATATTATTGCTGAGCTTGAGGCAGTTGCCCCAGCCGGTATTCGTGTCGTGTCGCTGCCCGACTGCTACCCTGCCGGCGACGAGTTCATCCTGGTGCACATGGTTACAGGCCGCGTGATTCCGCCCGGCGGCCTGCCCAAAGACGTCGACGTTGCAGTAGCCAACGTAGAAACGCTGATGAACATCGGCATAGACCGCCCAGTAACGCACAAATACCTGACCGTCGCCGGAGCCGTCGCCCATCCCGTCACGCTACGCGTGCCCATCGGCATCACCATCGGCGAAGTCATCGAAGCGGCCGGTGGCCCAACGGTTCCCGACTTCGGCATTCTTCTCGGCGGTGTCATGATGGCCAAACCCGCCGCCGGTCTCGATGTGCCCGTCACCAAAACCACCGGCGGCATCGTTGTGCTGCCTGCCGAGCACGCGCTCATCCGCCGCCACAACGCGCCGTGGATGCACATTGCCAAAATCGGCCGCTCGGCCTGCGATCAATGCCGCTTCTGCACCGAGTTCTGTCCGCGCTATCTGCTCGGCCATCCCATTGAGCCGCACCGCGCCATGCAATCGCTGGGCTTTTCGCAGCCGGGCGACCTGACCGTGGCCACGCTTTACTGTTGCGAGTGCAATCTGTGCACGATGTTCGCCTGCCCCGAAGATCTGGATCCCAAAAATGTTTGCGTGCAGGGCAAGCCCATCGCGCGCGAGCGCGGCCTTACCTGGAAAGGCACTCCCGATTCCATCCAGCCGCATCCCATGGGCGAGTACCGCCGGGTGCCCATGCGCCGGCTGATCGCCAAGCTTGGCCTAGGAGAATTTGTGAACGAGGGCCCGCTCACCGAGCACACCTTTGCCCCGCGCAAAGTGACTTTGCCGCTCAAGCAACACGCGGGCGCGCCCGCCGTGCCGAAAGTCAAATGCGGCGACCACGTGCGCGCCGGCGATTTGATTGCCGCACCGGAAGCAGGCAAGCTCGGCGCGCGCATTCATGCCAGCATCGATGGCCGCGTCACCGTGGGCAACGACGCGATCGTGATTGACGCCTGAGCCGGTTATGTCGTGACGGACGCGCCGGAGGCGCAGCGTTTGTTAGCCCCGCGCTTTAGCGTGGGGAAAGCGGATTCGGCAGATGGGCTCCGGAGTCCCGTAGGGACGGTGCGAGGACATTTGATTTGCCGGGATAGCACGAATGCTCGGTCTACAGGTTTGTATCAGGGCATGAATTTGGAGCCCCGGATCTCGATTTTGACACCCGGGATAACCCGAACGATCGCTCGACGGGTTTGTATCAGGGCATGGCTTCAGTCATGCCGAAAAATGCTGATGAATAACGACGGGGCTTTAGCCCCTGAGGAACACAGAAATGCCGGAAATCAATTCGATCGGACTCATCGAACTCTCGAGCGTGGCGACCGGTTTCGTCGTCGAAGACCTGATGCTGAAGGCGGGCTCGGTCCAACTTCTCCTGGCGCGCAGCATCTGCTCGGGCAAATTCCTCATCGTGGTCTCGGGCGACGTCACCAGCGTCCAGGCCGCACTCGCCGCCGGAGCCACTGCCGCCGGAGCCTCGCTTATCGAGCGCCGCCAGATCGCGCGCGTTCACCCCACCGTCTTGCAGGCCATCTCGCAGTCCGTCGACATTCCGCCCAGCCAGTTGAAATCCATCGGCGTCATCGAGACCTTCTCTGCAGCCAGCATCATTGAAGTGGCCGACGCCGCCGTCAAAACCGCTAACGTCACCCTCCTCAAAGTCCACCTCGCCATGGCACTGGGCGGCAAAGGCTTCGTAGTGATGGCTGGCGACATCTCCAGCGTCCAGGCCGCCGTCACCGCCGGCTGTAAAGCCGCTGCCGATGACGGCATGCTCGTCGGCAAAGGCATCATCCCCGCGCCGTCACCTGAGCTCTTCAAGGAATACATCTAGGAATAGTGGTCAGTGGCTAACCACGCCGCGTCCGGAATCCCGCTCCGCTTCGCGCCCCGTGGCCTAGCACCCTACAATAGTAACCGAACCTTCGAGGAGAAACATGCCGCTCTCAGGAGAAGCCATCCGGCTGATGAATTACATTGACGATGTGGCCGTCACCCTACGTCGGGTGCTGGCTACCGTGCCCACGCTGTCCGCCGAGGAGCGCGCAAGGGTATCCGAGCATCTGCTCAAGGCACGCCCTAGCGCCGAGGAAGTGGCTGCGGCTCTGGCCGTCAAGTAAGCCGCGGAGCCTGCTCGCACGCTTGTGACCACTGTCGCCATCATCGGGGCCGGACCGCTCGGGCGTTGGCTGGCCCTGGGCGCGGCTCGCGCCGGCTTTCGCGTGCTGCTTGAAGACGTGATGCCTGCAAATCTGCATCACGCGCGCGAATCGATCAGGCTGGAATTGAGTCCCCAGGAACCGAGTCCCGCTGCGCTGCCCGCCGTCGCCTTCGTCTCCAGCATTGAAGACGCAGTGCGCGAAGCCGATCTTGTCATCGATTGCGTACCCGACGAGCTCGAATCGAAACTCGAAATCCTGTGGCTTCTCGATCGCATGGCGCCGCCGCGCACGGTCATCGCTACGCCTACGACGAACTTGTCGATTGCTGATCTCGCCAGTTGCACCTACCGGCCGGAAAAGTGCATTGCCATCGCCTCCGCGCCCGCAGATTTGTCGGCAGGCGCAGGGCCCGGCATTACTCTACGCGCCGCCCCGCCCGCAAGCGAAGAATCTATCTCTCTCGTCTGCGATTTTTGGGAGAAACTCGGCTTCAAGCCGGCCGTGGAGCGGGTTGAGGTGGCAGCGTAAGGAGTTAAGCTGCAAAGGAGGAATCGGCATAGAATGGGCAGTAGAGGTTATTGTGCCGTGACCATCCAACTCAATCCCGAACAGGAGCGCATCGTCGAGCAGGCCCTTCAAGCCGGCCTTATTAGCTCGCGCGATGAGATCGCCGAGGTCGGAGTTGCAAGCATCCGGCACACTCTGATCGCTCGTCATGCAGACTCACATCCGGATTCTGCCCAGGAATGGTCGCGGGCACTTTCCTCATGGAATGAGGGCCACGCAACAACAACGCCCCTTCTCCCAGACAAAGCCGTTGACCGGGAGTCAACCGACGGCACTCGCTACCACTAGAGCCTGCAAATCAGCAGTTCGCGCTGGTAGATCATCTCCGGCGGCAGGTGGTCGTGCACGTCGATGAACAGCTCCTCGTGGCCAAGAACTTCCTTACGCCACGCCGCGCGATTCACCTCCTGCATCTTCTCGAAATCGTCGCGCGAGAAGTCGAGCCCTGCCCACTCCATGTCTTCAAAGTGGGGTGTCCAGCCGATGGGCGTCTCCTTGCCCCGCACGTGGCCGCGCACGCGGTCCACAATCCACTTGAGCACGCGCATGTTTTCGCTAAAGCCCGGCCACAGGAACTTGCCGTCGTCGCTCTTGCGGAACCAGTTCACGTGAAAAATGCGCGGCGTCGAGCTCAGGGTGCGCTGCATCTTGAGCCAGTGCCGAAAATAGTCGCCCATGTGATAGCCGCAAAAGGGCAGCATGGCCATGGGATCGCGGCGCACGATGCCAATCGCGCCGGTCGCAGCAGCCGTGGTCTCAGAGCCCATGGTTGCGCCCGCGTACACGCCGGCGCTCCAGTTGAACGCCTGGTAGATGAGCGGCATCGTGGTCGAGCGGCGTCCGCCAAACACGATCGCGCTGATGGGCACGCCATGCGGATCTTCCCACGCCGCATCGATCGACGGGCATTGCGCCGCTGGCGCCGTAAATCTCCCATTCGGGTGCGCCGCCTTCGCGCCTGTCTCTTTCGCGATCTCCGGCGTCCAGTGCTGGCCGCGCCAGTCCATACACTCGGCCGGCGGCTCATCGGTCATCCCCTCCCACCACACGCCGCCGTCGGGCGTCAGCCCCACATTCGTAAAGATCGAGTTGCGGCTCAGCGTCGCCATGGCGTTGGGATTGGTCTTGTCGCTCGTGCCCGGCGCTACGCCAAAGAATCCCGCCTCAGGATTGATGGCGCGCAACTGTCCATTCGCGTCCGGCCTGATCCACGCGATGTCGTCGCCGACCGTCGTCACCTTCCAACCTTTGAAGGCCGCAGGCGGCACCAGCATGGCCAAATTCGTCTTGCCACATGCCGATGGAAACGCCGCCGCCACGTAGGTCTTTTCGCCCTCGGGCGACTCCACGCCCAGAATCAGCATGTGCTCAGCCATCCAGCCTTCGTCGCGGGCAATGTTCGAGGCGATGCGCAGCGAGAAGCATTTCTTGCCCAGCAGTGCATTGCCGCCGTAGCCCGAGCCGTAACTCCAGATCTCGCGCGTCTCAGGAAAGTGCACTATGTACTTGGTGTCGTTGCAGGGCCACGGCAAGTCTTTCTGCCCCTCCGCGAGCGGCATGCCCACCGAGTGCATGCAGGGCACCACGCGCACTTCACCCTTGTCGATTTCCTTGAGCACCGGCCGGCCGATGCGCGTCATGATGCGCATGTTCACCACGACATACGGCGAATCGGTAAGCTGCACGCCGATGCGCGACATGGGCGAGCCCACCGGTCCCATGCTAAAGGCCAGCACGTACATGGTCCGCCCGCGCATGGCGCCGCTGAACAGCTCCTTGAGCTTCTTGCGCATCTCGAACGGTTCGATCCAGTTGTTGGTCGGACCGGCGTTGTCCTTTGAGAGCGAGCAAATGAAGGTACGATCCTCCACGCGCGCCACATCGCGCGGGTCCGAGCGCGCGTAGAAGCATCCCGGCCACTTCTCCTGATTCAGGCGGATGAATGTGCCCGCTGCCACCATCTCGTCGCACAGCCAGTCGTTCTCCTGCTGGCTGCCGTCCACCCAGTGGATCGCCGCCGGCTGCGTCAGTTCGGCCATCTTTTCCACCCAGCGGATCAGGTGTTCGTTTGTCGTCAGTGGCGTTGCCACGCTGGTTTTTCCCTGCTTCATACTGGCTCCTCTTCTTCAGGCAATGTTAGTCCGGCAGCAGAGTCTTTGCGAACACGGATACACATTCAGTTTCAGCCTGACCGTCCCAAAATGTCGGACAGGGCCCAATAAACCAAATTTTCTCGGGGCTTTTCACTTATTTATACGTCAATGTGCGCCCGGCAGCAAGACGGAAGTGTTCCAAAAACGGCAGAATCGAGGGTTATTCTCTGCAAAAGCAGATCAGAAAAGCCGGCCCATAAGCGCCTTTTCGCGCCGGGCGCGTCAATACCGTACAATGCTTCGGGATGCTGAACCGTCTTTTTTTGCGGGAGAAATCCATGCGTATAACCGCCGTCGCCGCACTGCTGATTAGCTCGGCTGCCTTAGGGGCCGCGCAAAGCGGAGCCAACTGGACCTACGAAGGCAAGACCGGGCCGCTGGTCTGGGGCAAGCTCGATCCGTCTTATCAGGCCTGCTCGAAGGGCCACCAGCAGTCGCCGCTCGACATTCGCAACACCCATCTCGACAAGAGTCTTCAGCCGCTCGAATTCCACTACATCGCCGGGCCCGTAACGATCGACAACACTGGCCGCGGCATCGTTGTCCACGTCGATCCAGGCAGCACCATGGTGGCAAACGGCGTCGCTTACCATCTCGTCGAGCTCGAATTTCACCATCCCAGCGAGCACCCCATTAAGGGCAAATTCGCCGACATGGAGGTGGACTTGGTGCACCGCAGCGACGACGGCAAAGTGGCGATTGTAGCCGTGCGCCTGAACCAGGACCGCGGATCTCCCAATGCACTGCTGTCGACCTTGTGGACGCAATTGCCCACCAAGCCCAACACCAGCGCCAAGGTGACCGACATGGTGAGCGCCGGCGGCCTGCTGCCCGCCGACCGTGGCTATTGGACCTACATCGGATCGGAGCTGACGCCGCCCTGCGCCGAAGGCGTGCGCTGGTTCGTGTTTCAGGAAGACCTGAGCGTCAGCCGCGAGCAGTTCCGCGCCCTCGCCAATCTCTACAAGATGAACACGCGGCCGCTGCAAGAGGCGCATGGCCGTCGGATCGAATCGAATGAGTAAGGCAGCTTCAATGTTCTAGCGTAGTGCGTCACCGATCCCATCGATTATGTTCGACCAGGACCTGAAAGCCCGCGAAGCGGGTGTCAGACGGTAGTCCCAGACGCCAGCCTGGGGAAAAGGGATAAAGGCCGCAACCAAGCCCCCGCAGGGGACGTAAGAGCACAAAGCGAACCCTCAACAGGCAAAAAATCGCGTGCGGTTTTTCTGACGCACTACACTACCTTCTAGGTCCTGGCTGTTTGCTCTTCACTGTTTCACTCTTTCACCGCCACGATCCGCAATTCACGATTGCACAATCGGCGTGAGTTCCAGCGCAATCCCGCCACCATCCATCTCCGCGTGAACCCCCGTCAAATCGCGGATCACATAATGCGCCGCATCGAGCGATTCCGCGGAATGCGAGAAGGTCGTTGCCACAACGGTGCAACCCGCGCGGCGGCCGGCCTGGGCGCCGGACGCCGAATCCTCAAACACCACACAGTCAGTAGGTGCCACGCCAAGCAGCGCCGCTCCGCTAAGAAACGGCTCGGGATGCGGCTTGCCGCGCGTGACGCGGTCGGCGGTCACGAGGCGCTCGGGAACGGGAATGCCTCCCGCGGCCATGCGCATGCGCGTCAGCCGCTCGGTGGCGCTGGTGACCACGGTCCAGCGAGGCTTTCCTTCGCGATCGGCGGGCAGCGCCGCCAGCAGCGTGAGCACGCCTGGCAGCACGGTGAGCCCCTCGTTGTCGGCCACTTCGATCTCTTCAATCACTTTGAGCTCATCTTCGGGGTCGAGATCGGGCCGCAACAGGCCAACGGTCTCCACCGCGCGGCGGCCATGCGCAGTCTCCAGCGTGAGTGCGGGATCGACACCTCGCAACTCCGCCCATTTCGTCCAACTGCGCTCGACAGAATCAATCGAGGAGATAAGAATGCCGTCCATGTCGAAGAGGATAGCTTGGCAATGGATCAAAACAGGGGAAGAGATGAAAGATGAAGCCATGATTTCATTGTAGGTGTCGCGCTGAGGCGTAGACCGCTGCGTATGGGACACACGTGTTCGTGCTGAGTTAAGCGCGGGGAATTGAGGTTCGTGCTGTCCTGGGGCACCGAATCGAGATCGAGACGCCGGCGACGGTCCGTGAGCGCCCCAATAATTATTCCTCTTCGGTCTGAGTGATCAGATAGCGTTCGTACCCGATTTCCTGAATCTGGTGGACCTGAGACTCCAGCCAGTCGACGTGGCCTTCTTCATCTCGAAGCAGTCGCATAAACAGATCGCGGGAACCGTTGTCGCTGTTTTCCACGCAGACACGAATCGATTCGTTATATGAAGCAACGGCTTCGTGCTCAAGCTTCAAGTCGGAATCAATCATGTCCTTCACCGACTTTCCGATGGTCAGATCCATTGGCGCCATCTTGGGAGTTCCATCCAGGAAGAGAATCCGTTCCAAGAGCAGTTCGGCGTGCTTCATCTCATCGATGGACTGCTTCTTGATGTACTTGGAGTACCTCTTGTAGCCCCAGTTCTCGGACATTTCCGCGTGCAGGAAATACTGGTTGATGGCAGTGAGCTCGTCACGCAACGCATGGTTCAGATGTTCGAGGACGGTCGGGTTACCCTTCATAGTGCCCAAATTGTACGCAACGAACCGGGTCGCTGAATACATATTTATCGAGAACGGCTGCCGGCCACCTGCCGATTGCTGGCCGAATCCCGTCAGAAGCGCCCTACTGGGCCGTATATCGACACGCACTTTGGACGCGCCGGCCGGGTTTGGATGCGATGGAAATTCAAGGTTTACCTGCGGCCAGTTTCGGCGCAGCGGCGGTTTGCTTGGGCGCAGCGAAGCTCACCACCGGCGGGTCGCCGAACCGAACGGTGGCTGTAACGGATTGCTTGTGCGCGCTTGCTGTGACCTGGCTCTCGCCGAGCGTGAGGCCGTCGTTGGCGATCGTCGAGTCCACGGTCCACTTGTCGAAGCGGCCGAGCGCCGCAGGAACGTGTTCCGCCCCTGAAGGTTCTGCGTGCTTGACGGATTCCGGCGGCTGATTGCCGATGGCCCCGCGGCGGCACTCGAAATGGAGCGTGCCGCTGGCCGAAGTGGCCAGGTCTTTTGCGGTGTAACCCGAGAGCTCGACTTTGCCATTGCCGTTCAAAGGATCTCCGGCCCAACGCAGGCCGAGCAAACCGCCGAGCGAGGTGACATTGAGCTTCTCGAAGTCGCCCTCGAAGGTGTAGTGAGGCTTGTCCTGGTCGTTGGCTGGCTTCAAGAGCGATCCGGAAACATGGACGCTGCCGCCGAGCAGGCCGGCATCGAGATTGGCAACCTCCACACCGGTGGGCAGAACGCGCACTGCGGCCGAGACTCCGTGCAAGGTGACCGGTCCGAAAACCAGCGAATCCAAATTGACCGTGCCTTCGAGAGTAGGCCAGGGCGGGGATGCGGAGGGATGCAGACGGTTAATCAAATCAGACAGCAGCGTAGTTTTTTCCTGCGCGCCCAACAAAGCAGATTGCAGCAGGCCCGCATCGAGATCGGCGAACTGCACTTGGAATTGCGCAGGACAAGGCTGCCGCTTGACGGCTGCAGTTGGGCACCCCAATGGACTGCTCAATGCAATTGTTCCCTTCACCGGGCCGTAGGCAAAGACCACCGGGTCCCAGCGCAGGCTCGAGCCATCGAGATGCAAAATCGCTTCGGAAATCTGGACGTGATTAGCAAGATAATCGGCCTTCCAGTTGGCATTGTGCAGCGTGACGGTTCCCGTTAGCGAGTCGGCAGCAGGAACAGCCGCGTCTGAAGAGGGCGACGGCGCTGGCGATATTTGCGCCACCGCTGAAGGCGGTTCGGCGCCCATGGCGATGGCCAGCAGGTTTTCTTCAGCCGGTAGCCACGGTCCCGCGGCGGTGAGGTCGACGGTAAGGGGATCGCCGGCCAGTTCGGCGAGAGCCTGTGACTGCGGAATCCCTGCGGCGAGAGTCAGTTCGCGGGCGCGCGCAATTGCCGCCTGGCCGCGCACACCCACCTGGTAACCGGTGAGCGAGAAACTCAGGTTCAAAGCCAGTGGCGTGTCGCCGCCTGCTGGAATGGCCATGGTTCCGGCAAGGGCTTCAGCCGAGGCGCGCGGACCGGCAGAAGGCAGGAGCATAATTTTTGGCGCCTGTACAGGCCGGCTAAGACCGCCGCCGCTGAGATTAAAATCCGCGACGGTGAGCGAGCCGGTGAACGGTCCCGTTGGTTCCATGCCGGTTTTGATTCCGCGTTTCGATTTTGCAGGTTTCGACGGTTGCGCGGCGTTGACTGAACCAGCGTCGTAGGCGATCTTTCCACTCACCGTGCCACTGGCTTCAAGGCTGGGATCGATACCGCTACGCAAAGTACGCAGCGCGTCGAGGCCGGCCGCAACGGGAATGCGATCGAGCTCGACCGTAAACTGCGGCGGAGTATCGTGACCGAACTTTTTGCCGCTAACCCGCATCCGGCCGTCGCCCAGGGGCGAATCGCAGGCGAGATTCTCGAGGCTGCGGTGGGTGTAGTGATAGACGAAGGCGCAGTTGGCGTCGAAGTCCAGCGGCGAGGCGGGGGCAAACTCGGCGCGGTGCACGCCCGAGGCGCGCAAGCGCGTGGCGATTTCCGCGGAGTCAGCGGTGCCGTCAACATGCATCTCGCCGGTCAAGTCCCCGCGCCAGCCGGGATCGGAGCCGGTGATGAGGCGCGCCAGCTGGCCAAGTTGCGCTTCGCGCCAGTCGAGGTCGAGATGCAGCGGCATCTGGCTCAGCGCCGGGGCGGAGCGGACGCTGGCCTCCATGCGCACCACCCCGGTCTCTTCCTGATAGAGGCTTACATCCGTGCGAGCGGGTTGCCCGCGGAGGCGAATCCGCCACTCGCCGGGACTCGCCTGCCAGAGCGAGAGGTCCGCGTTGACCAGCGAAAAAGGCAGCTTTTCCGCCCCGTTCTTGAAGTTAATGCGCGAGTCGGTGGCTTCAAGCGTAGTTAGCCGCGGGACGCTTCGCGGCCCTGCGCCGCCCGGTGCGCTCGTGGCCGCGCCAGTTTCGGCAGCCGCGGTGCGAAAGATGGGATCGAGGTTCCATTGGCCGGGAGCGGCGCGCACCAGGTTCAGGCTGGCCTCGTCGACGCTGATCTTGTCGATCTCAAGCCGACCGCGCCACAATGCAAGCAAGCGAAGCGAGGCCGTGACTTTGTTGGCATGAAGCACGGGCTCGGCGCCGTAGGCGGGATCTTCGGCAACGCTTAGGTCGTAGAGGACGAATCCTGGCCAGGGCAAGAGGCGAACTTCAACCGAAGAAAGTCGCACCGGACGGCCGAGTGATTGCGCGATGAGGCGCGTGATCTGGCTCTTGTAATGGCTGACGCTGATGAGCGGAGGCGCCACCAGCACAAGCACGAGGATGGCGACAACAGCCAATGCCACCCGCAGCCGATTGTGCAATTTCTTTTTGCTGGCAGAACCGTTTGTCATGGAAGGTCCACGGACCATTCTATTCGCTCAAGAGCAGCCGGTAGCTGGTAGCCAGCAACCGGTAGCTCTATTCGTGCGAAAGGGGGGCTGCTTGCCCAGGAATGCCACTGGTTTCTAACTTAAGAACGGCTGTTCCGTGATTGAGCTTCAGGCTACCCGCTACTGGCTTTTCTCACCGCGTTAAATGCAGCGTCCGATTCCAGCGTGTGTCCGAAAAGAAGTGCAGCATCACATAGCCGATCCTGGCGATGCGCTTGCTCATCTCGGTCTGCTCGTAGTCGGCTTCCGTCGATTTAAACGACCAGTAGTTGAACAGCGGCCGGCCCACAATGTTCTGCCGGGGAACGAAGCCCCAGTAGCGCGAATCGAGGCTATTGTGTCGGTTGTCGCCCATCATGAAGTACATGCCTGGGGGCACCACGAGGTCGCCATCGACAACGTGGCCGGGCTCGTCGACAGCCCAGGCATCGGTTGCGGCGCCGCTGGGAGCTCTTGCCGGCGGAATGGAAGGAAATTCGTCGAGAAAAACCTGATCGATGGCCGATCCGGGATCGTCGGAGCCGTCCTTCGGCCCTGGCTGCGCGACGCCGTTGATGGAGACAATGCCGTCGTTGAGATGAATGTGGTCGCCAGGCACGCCAATGAGGCGCTTGACTAGAAAGAAGTACTGGGGATTTCCGTCGGCATCGGGCTGGGGCTCTGCAACGGGCTTAATAAAGACCACGATGTCGCCGCGCCGCGGCTCGCGATAGTGCACCAACGGCATCCATTTTGCGGGCGGAGCCAGCGAGATGCGATCCACAACGAGGTGATCGCCGACCAGCAGTGTATTTTCCATCGATCCCGAAGGAATGACAAAATTTTGCGCCAGAAAAGTAAGAATATAGAGGCCCACCACCAGCACCGAACAGATGCTGGCCACCGCCTCAAACGGAGTCTCTTCGGTTTTCTGGGGAACGGGGACGGCTTCCGGACGCTGTCCGGAAACTTCTTTCACTACTTGCGTCTTGTTCTTCGCCATTCGGTCGCTCATTGCGGGGTATTGCGGCGTTCTAGGTTTTCCGCTCTCAAAATCAACGCACCACATGGAAGATGCGCCGCCAACGGGCAAATCCCTCGATCTTCGTGGCAAGTTCCCTTTCGTGTCCGAGTCTATCATCCGCCGGCGGCTGCGCCGCTTCCCGTGGAGGCTCCTCGGTATCAGTGGGCGAGGGGCGGTCGAGCGAGAAATAAATCACCAGCGGACGGCCGACAAAGGCATCGCGCGGCACAAATCCCCAATAGCGCGAGTCCCGGCTGTGATTGCGATTGTCACCCATGACGAAGTACTCGCCCGCAGGCACGGTGAGCTCGCCGTCGCTCGTGAGACTCCACGTCTGACGCCGCCACTCAGGATCGACTAGCCTCGGAGCGATTTCGCCGGGAAAATTGTCGCGCCCAGGGTCGACCTGCGCCGGCTCGTAGGCCGCGTAAGGCTCGCGCAGAGCAACATCGTTGATGAAGACCTGGCCGCCGGCAATGCGCAGCCGGTCGCCAGGAACGCCGATGACGCGCTTGATGAGCATGGGAGGATCGGGATGGCGGAAGATAACAATATCGCCGCGAGCAGGGCTGCGATAAGGCAAGAGCCAACGCCCGAGAAGTCCCGGCGTCGCGTAGGTCTGCTTGTTGAAAAGCAGAAAATCGCCCACCAGTAGTGTGCGCTCCATGCTTTCAGAGGGGATGAGCAGCGGTTGCACCACAAAGGTAAGCACAAACAGCGCTACCACCACGGTTCGCATGAGCGAAGCCAGCGTCTGCGGTATCGTGGGCAGATGCAGCCGCAACTCTGCGAACCGGCTCGGCGGCCTATAGGGCGTAGCTGGCGTGGGCGCCGGAACGCGTGCCGAAACGGGCGCTGCAGCGGAATTGCTCATGGGACCGACGGCTCCTCGACTGCCGTATCGATTTCCGTTTCGAGCTGAAGCGCGGCGTCTTCGACGGTATTTGCGTCAGCACCTTTCAGCAATTCCAGTGCGCGGCGCGCAGCGTCCTGCTCGGCAAGCTTCTTGGTGTGTCCCGTGCCCCGTGCCAACGGCTCTCCGCGCTCACCGGCTTCGCCTTTAGTACGAACTTCGACGAGAAAACGTTTGTGGTGGTCGGGGCCGCTCTCGCTTTTCACACGGTACACGGGCGCGCCGGCGCGCGCAGCCTGCAGAAATTCCTGCAGCGCCGATTTGTAGTTACCCAGCGCAGCACCGGAGCGCAGCTCGCTGGCCAGGCGCTCGGCGGCTTCGCCCATCACCTGGCTGCGCACAAAGGCTCGCGCTGGTTCCAGGCCGCCATCGAGGTAGAGTGCGCCCATCACTGCTTCCATGCTATTGGAGAGGATCGTGCTCTTATAGCGCAGTCCGCTATGCTCTTCTCCGCGGCTCAGGCGCAGATGCTTGCCCAGGCCGATGGTTTCCGCCACCTGCGCCATGTGCTGGCGGCTCACCAGGCCGGAACGAAGGCGCGTGAGCTCACCCTCGCGGCATTCAGGATGCGTGGCATAGAGCGCCTCGGCCACCACAAGGCCCAGTACCGCGTCGCCTAGAAACTCCAGACGCTCATTATCTTCCGGAACCCCAGCCCGCATGTTGCCGACGGCCTGGATGCCGCCATCTGCCTGCGCCAACTCGTGGGCCAGAGAGCGGTGGGTGAGCGCGCAAATCAGCAGCTCAGGACACGAAAACTTGTGCCCGAGCGCCATTTCAAGCTCGTGAAACCCGGATTCCGCGTGCACTTCCCCCACGTTTCACCCTTCTATACGCATAGACGCAGGCCGCGTCCACTCCGCACTCAGGGAGACATTATCTATCCTGAGTTTCGGTATTCGTCGCTTGTCCAGCAACAGATCTGGGAGATAATCGCCACGGCTCAGCAAGAACCGTGGCACATTTCTCTGCCCTTTTCCGCAAAAGATGCGGAAACGAATGGGGCACAGCGGATCGCTATTGCGGCTTCGCAGTACCCTCCTGCGCTTGCGGAGTGGGTCTGGAGGTTCCGCTTCCCGGAACTTCCTCGACCGCATCCTCGTCGCAGGTATGTCCCTTTACAGCGTACGCCGTTTTCAGACCGCGTTCGGCGGCAAGGCGCGTATCGAGCCGGCCGTCGCGAACGTCCAGGGCTGCTTTGTACTCAGTCACCGCCTTATCGCGGTTGCACTCCAGATCGAGCACGCGGCCCAGATAAATGTGCGACCAGGCCAGCAGGCGCTGGTCCTTGCTGGTCTGAAGGGTCTCTTGAAACTGAGTGATCGCTTGCCCGATGGTTCTTTCGGCATCGTCTTCCGATTCACCGGGATGCACACTCATCAGGTCGGCGCGGGCCAGGATAAAGTGCGCGCGCGCCGCGTCGGCCACTGAAGCAACCGTGTCGGTCTCCGAGGCAAGCACTTTTTGCGCCATGGCGCTGGCTGCGGCGACGTCTCCCGTTGACAGGCGCGCTTCAGCCAGGTCGAGCCCCGTAAGCTGCCGCGGCTTCGTGCGCTGCAAAACATCCTCGTCCGCCTGCTTGTCGAATTCCGTCTGGCGCGCGCGGTGCACCTGCTGATCGATGTCCATGCCGTAGACCATTTCGCCCATGGTTTCTTTCAGGCTGGTAGGATTCTTCTCAAACTGGATCATCTGCTCGTAGAAGTATTGCGTCAGCACGAATCCTTGTCGCATATCGTGCTCCACCTTAGCCAGCTTCACCGCGTCCACCTTCTGCTGGTAGAGCTCGCGCTCATGCTCGTAGCGCGGCAGCTGCGAGCGGTCGATGCCGGCAGGAATCTTGTACTCAGGAACGCCCGTGTCCATGGTGCGCGCTTCAATGGCCTTGATCAGGCACTCTACGGTCAGGGCTGTGGCGTCGGAGCGGAAACGAAATGCCAGGGGGGTGTCGCGAATCTCTTTGAGAATGGGCTGCTCGCGTTCCAGCACGTTGGAGCGGGCGAAGAGCAGCGGATCGATGACGTAGTGCAGATAGGTGTGGCGCACATCGGTCATGGGAATTTTGCCATTCACCGGAGAGACCACCACGACGTAATCAGTCCCGTAAATGCGGGCGTTCACCGTCCCGGGTGAGAGCTGCGGCTCGATGACCACGATAAAGCGGCGGCCGTCGTAGGTAGCCGCCGGCATCTTCAGGTAGACGTCGGTGTCGACAATCATCTTCGAGAGCGAATCGTGCAGCTTGGCCGCCTCTTCGTCGTAGGCGCGGTGCGTGGTGAGCCAGATGGCGTGCAAATCCACCACCGCGGCGAACGCGCGCAGAATCGGCACCACCTCTACCACTTGCGTGGAGTCGGGCGGCATCTCGGTCACATCGGCCGTCACTTCCAGCTCGGGCGGCGGCGTCAGGTAGAGCGCGAGCGAGATGTATTGCGCAATATCCTGCTCCGTGCCGGTCATGCGGTGCTGCGCGATGTAAAGGCATAGGGCATCGCGCTTTTGGCGGGCATCCTCGCTCTTGGCAAGGGCCTGGTTCATCTCGTCGCGGACGCGCTTGCGGACCGGGGAGCTCTCTTCCAGGCCCTCGTCGTAGCCACATGTGTTGAGCGCGGCCGCCATCACAAAAACCGGCTCCGCGCTGATCAGCGACACCGTCGGTCCCGCGGGATCGATCAGCGACGGCGCTTTCTCCTGCGCGAAGACCTGCGATCCGGCCGAGCTTGAGGATGACTGCGCAGTAGAGGAGATGGGAGCCAAGCCGGCCAACAAACCCAGAATTGCGGCGAAATAAAAAAACAAAGATTGCATAGAACGCGATGTCATTGAGTTGCCCTGCCTGCAAGTCTAGTTAGACGCACCAGTGGGGTCAAACAGGTGGAGGGTAGGGGATAGGAGCCGGTCCTTCTGGCTCGCCTCTAAATTATCCAAAATCCTCCACATGACGCCGCTTTCCAGCTTCCCGAACCCGAACTCATAGTCGGGGCAGTAACAATTGCCCTCATGGGAAAAATATGGATTGTCGCGCAGACGTGAAATCTGCAAAGCCGCGATGAAGTTTTCGGCCCTGGCGCAAATCGGGACATCGATCGCTGAGGCGGTTCCACGGGATGAGCTGCCCATGGACCCTGCCGGAACTGAGTTACGTAAGTCCTTGATTGCTGAATCCTCAAGCGTAAAGATGCGCATTGGCCTGCCGATGAATACCTCATGAAGAACTCTCCGGCTGACTGTGCCCGGGGCCGCTTTGCGACCTGCGTCCTGGCAATTGCGACGATGCTCCCAGCACTTTCCGTGCCGCCAGGACAGGCCCAGGAACCTTCCGCTCCGGCTAAAGCAGTGGAGCAGAACCGGCAGACTCTCAGCGTGAAAGAGTGCCTGACCATTGCGATGGAAAAGAACCACAGCCGTCCGGCCAGCCGGTTTGCCGTTGCCATTGCCGAGGCGCAGCATCGCCAGGCCCTTGCTGCCTACTGGCCGCAAGTCACGGCAAAAGGCGGTGTCGAGCGGATGGAACACGCTCCGGAGTTTGCCTACCCGGCCACGGATATGTACATCCCTTCTGAAACCATCACCACGCCAGCCAGCCAGGCGACAGTCACCGTTCCCGCCAATTCATTCGGACCGGGGGCGCCGCCCGTGACCCTGCAACTGCCGGTGGCGGTTCCCTCCCAGAGCATCACCACGCCGGCCCAGTTGTTTCCCGTGCCGGAGCAGAACGTGAAGCTGATGGATCCAACGACCTCTTCGGTCGAAGGCGATGTGAAGTGGCTGCTCTGGGATGGAGGAATGAGGCGTGGATACAGCGAGCAGGCATTGGGCGCCGAGGACGCTGCGCGGTCCGATGTTCACCGCACGGATCTCGAACTCAGCGATAGTGTGACGCGCCTCTACTACGGCGCCGTGCTGGCCCGGCAACTCCATGAGCTGGGCAGCGACACGCTGGAGCGTATGGAAACCACGTTGAAAATGACCGAGAGCCTCTACCAGAATGGCTCCGGCACCGTAACCAAGGCGGATTATCTCGACAACAAAGTCATGGTCGAGGTGATTCGATCCACGGTGGCAAACCTCGAAGCCAACGAATCCACGGCAGAAGCCGCACTGGCATTCACCATGGGGCTCTCCTGGAACTCAAGTGTAGAGCCGGTTGATACCGAGATTCCCTATGACGCCTCCGAAGTCAAGCTGGACGATCTGGTCGCCACTGCCTACGAGTTCAATCCCGATTGGGAGAAGCTTTCGGCCGGCTTGCGCGCGCTCGATGGCGAGCGCAGGACCGCGGAGAGCGGCCATTATCCGAAGCTGGCGCTGACCGGTTCCCTGCACCGCTATTGGAATAGCTACGACGGCGGCCTGTCGAACTCATCGAACCTGCAGGGTTGGACGGTGGGCGCCGGAGTGGAGATTCCTGTCTTCGACGGCTTTCTGACCAGCGGCAAGGTAGCCGAGGCACAGGCAAAGATCAACCAGCTCAAAGAACAAAGGATGGTGCTCAAAGAGGGCATCGGACTTGAGCTGCGCCAGCTTTTCATGCAATTGAACGCGTCGGAAAAGACCTTCGCAGCGATGCGCGACGCCATGACAGCAGCGGTCGACGAAGAAGATGTATGCACACGAGGCTACGCCGCGGGCCTTTTGACAACGGAGAAAGTGATTCGCTCTCAGCTGCAACGGGCGCTGGTTGCTTCCGCGTATTACAAGACCGTCTACGACCACCGCACGCTGCAATCGCAAATTGACCTGACGGTCGGCAAGCAGGTTCAGGAGGAGATAAACAACCCGCGCTGATGAAGAGCGGTACATGCGGCAAGGGAGAAGAAAATGTTGTGATCACAAGACGCAAATTCGCAACCACGCTGACCGGGTTCGCCGCGAGTGCGGCCCTTGCCCACCTTGAGAAAGCGTGGGCAGAACGCGCACCGATCCGGGTAGCCGTGAGCATGGATACTCTGGCTGGCGCCAATGTAAATGATGCGCGCGCGGCCTACCGCGTATGGGGTCAGGAAATCGCCAAGACGCTCGCCCTGCGCAACGCGGAGATGCTGAGCCAGGTTTTTATCCCGTCTGCGGAACTTATCCAGATGATCCGCTCCGGGCAGGTGGATTGCTTTGCCCTCACTGCGTTGGAATATGCCAGCGTCATGAATCTGGTCGATCCCGATTGCGCCATCATTGAGGATTACTCGCTCGATGGATTGGACTACATCCTGCTTGTGCGCAACGACAGTGCGTACAAGAGGCTTGAAGACTTAAGAGGCAAGAGTCTTATCTTGTTGCATCATCGGGATACGAGCATGCTGCACATTTGGCTCAGCATCCAACTGGCCCATGCAGGCTGTCCTGATATCGATCAGTTCTTTGACACATCTGAGATGCACGAACAGGTTGCGGAAGTGATTTTGCCGGTGTTCTTTCGCAGGACACAGGCCGCGGGGCTTAGCCGACGGGCATTCAACATGGCTGTCGAGCTAAATCCGCAGCTAGGCCGCGAACTGCGCGTGATTTCTACATCGCCCAAGGTCATACCCGACGGTTTCTGGTTCCGCAAAGACTGCGATCCTGAGGACCGTAGGGTCTTTCAGCAATCCATGTTGCGTCTTAGCACAATTCCGGCCGGCCGGCAGGTACTCGCGCTCTATCAGTCCACCGGTTTCCAGCAGCGGCCGTGCTCCATCATGAACGGTACCGTGGACATGATTCATCAGTATGAGCGCCTTCATAAGCATGGCGGAGGAGGGACTTGAGACCCGGGAGTAAAGCACGGCGGGTGATGAAATGAGTTTCTCGGAACAGGAAATGGGGACGGAAACAAAGTGATCAGCAGACGCCAATTCTCAACTACGCTGGCCGGGCTGGCCGCAGGAGCTGTCCTTGCTCGCTGCGGGAAAGCCCGGGCCGAGCGCCAGCCCCTGCGCATTGCTATAAGCGCGGAAATGCTCGCAGGCGTAAATGTGACTGACGCGCGCGCCTCATACCGTATCTGGGCCGATCAAATTGCGCAAACTCTTGCCTTGAGACACGCCCGATTTATCGATCAGGTCTTTGTTCCGTCCGCGGAGATGATCCAGATGATCCGCGCCGGTGAAGTGGATTTCTTTGCACTCACTGCCCTCGAATTCGCGAAGACCGCCGACCAGATCGATCCCGGGTGGATGTTGCTCGAAGATGTCCTCCTCAACGGCATCGACTATCTACTGCTCGTCCACAGCGATTCCCCGTACAGGAATCTTCAGGACTTGAAGGGCGCGAAGCTGCTCATGCATCATCACCCCCACGATTGTCTTGTGCGGCCATGGTTAGCTATTCAGCTGGCAAACCTTGGGCACAAAACCTTCGATGAGTTTTTTGATTCGCCTGAGTCCAGGGACAAGGTGGCTGAAGTTGTGCTGCCTGTGTTTTTTCGCAGTATTCAGGCCGCGGCGCTCAGCCGGCCGGCATTCGAGATGGCCGTCGAACTGAATCCTCAGTTGGGGCGCGAATTACGCATACTGGCCGTTTCTCCAAAGATGTTTCCGAACGGATTCTGGGCGCGCAAAAGCTGCAATGAAGAGGATAAGCGTGTTTTTGAGCAGGCCATGCTGCGCACCAATACCATACCTGCGGGAAGACAGGCGCTAGCGCTATTTCAGGTCACTGGATATTCGTCACGGTCCTGCTCCGTCATGGTGTCCACGCTTGATCTCATCCGCCAGTACGAGAGCCTTCGCAAGCGTGCCGGAGGAAAACCATCATGAAGATCCCCCATTGGGCTCGCATTGGGACTGGGCGCAGGAAGCAGGACGCGGTGAATTCAAGAAGGACAGAGGTATGAAGATCCGCTCGGGAATCACGGCGAGAACGACACAACTGACTTGGACCATCACCTTGGCAAGTCTGTGCATTTTTATCGCGATCACGATTCCCGAACAGAAGCACGACCTCCAGGGTGGCCTCGAATCGAAAGGCCAAAGCATTGCGGCCGGTCTGGAAGGAGAAGTGGCCAGCGCTGCAGTAACCGAAGACTACTCCTCGGTGGTCGAACATGCGATGCAGGTGATCGCGCGTGACCCCGCAATGGAGTTCATAGTTATCACCAAGTCCGACGGATATTCCATTGTTGTCGAACGCGATAGTTGGCGCATTGTCCCTCACCTCGATTCCTATTGGTACAACGGCTCCCGAGTCGCTTCCGCCAGCATCGGTGTCGAGTCGCTGGTTGGCAAGCGCGTCTTTCATTACCGTGCACCCCTCGACTGCATGGGCATGCCGTGGGGATGGATGCACGTCGGCCTGTCGCTCAACTCCTACGACAGAAGCGTACACGCGCTTTACCTTCGTACCGCGCTGCTGGGCGTGCTTTGTATCGGGCTCAGCCTCATGGCTTCCATTCTCTTCGCAAGGCGCTTTGTGCGTCCCATCCTGGACCTGCGCCAGGCGGTCGAAAAAGTTGCAATGGGCGACCTCAAAGCGCGGGCCTGCATTCATACGCAAGACGAAATCGAACAGTTAGCAACCGCATTCAATGATATGGCCGAGGCCATTCTGCAACGCGACCGGATCATGGAGAGCGTGCGTTTTGCCGCTCAAACTTTGCAGAACAGCGATGAGTGGGACGCGGTGATCGATGGAGTGATCACGCGGTTTGGACAGTCGACCGCGTCCAGCCGCGCCATCCTGGTGCAGGTTTCTCTGCGCCCGGACGGAAACATTGCTCCCAGGATCCGCCTGGAATGGGCGCAAGTGGGCATTGGCCCTTATCAACAGTTATGGGGAGACAGAACAGCCGAAGAACTTGGTGTTGGGCAGCGTTTCGCAACCCTGGCTCACAGCCAATTGCTGCTGCTGCGCCAGCATGAACTCGAAGCGGAGCCGTTCGTGTGCCCGGATCCTGCTCCACGCTCACTCCTCGCGGCGCCGATATTTGCGGACGGCCGGTTCTGGGGATCGCTTTGCCTGCAGGATTGCGTTGCGGACAGGGAGTGGGGCGATGTGGAACGGCATTCGATTCGCGCCATCGCTGACATGGTCGGCGCCTCCGTTGTCCGCGAGCGTGCGCAACAAGCTCTGATTACGGCCAAAAATGAGCTCGAGCAGCGCGTTGCCGAGCGCACGCAAGAATTGAGCCTGCAGATCGCCGCCAAAGACAAAGCGCACAATGACCTGCAACAGGCACAGCAAAAGCTGATCGAGCTTTCTCGCATGTCAGGAATGGCCGAAGTGGCTACCGGCGTATTGCACAACGTGGGCAACGCACTGAACAGCATCAATGTCAGCGCCACCCTGATCTCTGATCGCATGAACAACACTTCTCAGACCGGCCGGTTGTGTGAAGTGGCAGCCATGCTGGACGGCAAGAATGGAGGCCTGGGCGAGTTCCTCACCACCGATCCCCGCGGCCAGCGCATCGTCCCTTACCTCGTCAAGCTGTCGGAGCACATGCAGAAGGAACGTGGTGAAATATGCGGCGAGGCCACCTCGCTGCTGAAGCACGTGGAGCACGTCAAGGAGATTGTCTCCATGCAGCAGGGTTACGCGCGGAATTGCGGGGTTCTGGAAAAAGTCACCGCCGAGGAGCTGATTGAAAACGCCTTGAGTCTTTCTGCGCCGGCCATCGACCGCCACGGGATTGTCATCGTGCGCGAGTTCGAACCACTCCCCGGCATGGTGACAGACCGGCACAAAGTGCTGCAGATCCTGCTGAATCTCCTTCAAAATGCAAAGGACGCGGTGAAAGCCGGAGGACACCAGCCGCGCGAAATATTTGTTCGTCTGCGCAATGTCAGCGAGTCGAGGATGCGATTCGAAGTCGAAGACAACGGCATCGGCATCGCGCCGGAGAACCGGGCCCGAATCTTCTCTCACGGTTTCACCACCAAGAGAAATGGCCACGGATTCGGCTTGCACTCCGGCGCGCTGGCTGCCATGGAATTGGGCGGAACCTTGAGTGCAGCAAGCGCAGGCCTCGGCTTTGGCGCGACATTCACCCTCGAACTTCCCCTGCGAGCTCTCAATCGACCTGAACCGGGAGGCTACATTGAACGACAAGACTAATCCGAGATACCGGATTCTCATCGTAGACGACAATGAGTCTATTCATGAGGACCTTAGAAAGATCCTGATTCCCCCGAGCAGAGACGCGGAGATGCTGGAAGACGAGGCTCTCCTGTTTGGCAGAACTGTCCAGTCTGAAGTTATCTTTGCCGTTGACTCGGCATACCAGGGCCAGGAAGGCCTGGAAACGCTGAAGCAGGCGAGCGCCAGCGGAGATCCCTACGCGCTCGCTTTTATCGACGTGCGCATGCCCCCTGGCTGGGACGGCATTGAGACCATCTCGCATCTCTGGGCCGTCGACCCGCACCTTCAGGTAGTGATCTGCACGGCATACTCCGACTACAACTGGAGCGACATCGAAGGTCAACTTGGCCTGTCGCACAATCTGGTGATTCTGAAGAAGCCCTTCGACCCAATCGAAGTGTTGCAACTGGCTCATGCGCTCACTGCCAAGTGGGAAGCGGCAAAGCTGGCCAAAATGCAGAGGGAAGAGCTCGACCGCCTGGTGGCGGAGAGAACCTCTGAGCTGCTGGCGGCAATGAAGCAGCTTGAAGAGGCGCGCATGCAGGCGGAATTGCTATCACTCGAAGATCCGCTCACCAAATTGCCCAATCGCCGCCTCTTTCTTCGGGAACTGGCCCAGGCCATGCGGCGCGCCTGTAAAGTGCCCAACTACTGCTGTGCCATACTCTTTCTCGATGTTGACCGCTTCAAAGTCGTCAATGACAGCCTCGGCCACATTGCTGGCGACGAGCTGCTAGTCGAAATCGCAAATCGGCTCAGAGGTTCACTGCGCGAAGCTCCGTACCGTCTTGCAGAGAGCGATCTGATCGCGAGGTTTGGGGGCGACGAATTTGCAATTCTCCTTGACGGCATCCGCAGCCATGAGGACGCGGTAAGCGTCTCCCGGCGTGTTTGCGATGCGCTCAGCGCGCCTCACATTCTGCACGGCAGCGAATTGTGGACCAAAGTGAGCATAGGCATCGTTACAAGCAACGAGCATTACCACGATCCTGAAGCGATGATGCGCGACGCCGATACCGCGATGTATCAGGCCAAGGCAAAGGGCGGCGGCACTTACGCATTATTCGACGAGAGTATGCATCGCTTCAGCGTTGAAAGGCTCCACAAAGAGTCGGAAATCCGCCAGGCCCTCGACCGGGGGGAGTTCTTTCTTGTTTACCAACCCATCGTTTCGCTCGTCACCGGCGAAGTGGGAGGCTTTGAGGCGTTGGTCCGCTGGCAATCGCCTACACGAGGAGTCCTGGATCCGGCAGAATTCGTTGCCCTCAGCGAGGAAACGGGACTAATCATTCCGCTTGGCAAGTGGGTAATGGAGGAGGCTTGCATCCAGATCCGCAAATGGCGGCAGAAATTCGGCGCGGGATTCGAAAAATCAGTCAGCATCAACATCTCGGCCCGGCAATTCCTTGAGCCCGACCTGGTGGATACCGTTGAGCAGGCCATGCACGCGGCCGTCATTAGCGGCGAAAGCGTGCGCCTGGAACTCACTGAAACCGTCACCATGCGGGATCCTCACCAGGCTGCCGCCATTCTCAGTCAATTTCAGCAGCTCGGCATTCGCCTGAGCATCGATGACTTCGGAACCGGGTATTCTTCACTGAACTACCTTCAGCGCTTCTCTGTCGACACGCTCAAAATTGATAAGTCATTCGTGAATAATATGGGCACTGACGAGCGCAGCTTGGATATTGTGCGCACCATCGTTAGTCTGGCTCACAATCTGCACATGGGTGTAATCGCTGAGGGAGTTGAAACGCTCGAACAAGCCCATATCCTGGTCACTATCGGGTGCGATGCCGCACAGGGATACTATTTCTCCCGTCCGGTTCGGGCTGAGCAGGTCGATGATCTCTTCGCAAGTATTGCCGAAAAAACCAGAAAACTCCGCTTGCAGAACGTGATATCGATCTCTGCCTAGAAGCGGCTGACTCTCGCCTCGCACCGATCTCGGAAATAGATATGATGTAACCCGCGCACGCATGTGCTCGACTTCGTTCGGACAATCCACCAGCGTGACTTCCTGCGCCGGCTGGTGTGAGATTGTTTCGGCAGGATAAATTTCTGGGTACACAATTCGCTAAAACAGCCGATATCCAAATCACCACCGGAATCCTTGTTCAGGAAAGTTGAGGGCGCCCATGAAGAGACACGCAGCGCTCGTGCCGCTCGCAGTTTCCATCGCCTTCGCAGCCGCACAGGCAAGTGCCTCTACGCTGGCTCGAAATTCGTTGGCAACAAAGACTCGCGAGTCTGCACCCTCTGCACAGTCCCTCAAGGCCACTCCGGCTGCTGTACCCGCCACGGGTTCCTCCAATCCGAGTCACCTGTTCACGGTGAACGACGAAAAGGGTTTGCTGTTGACATGTATCGCGCCGGAGATTGACACCGACACCGACACCGATGTGTTCAAGAGTTGCACTTTGGCGCCTGGCCGAACCTTGGATGATGTGATGCACACCATTGTCCAGGGGATTCACTATGAACAGAGTCAGCATCAGAAGGAACGCGAAGAGTGGAAGAAAGAACTCGATGAGAAGACAGCCCAGAAGTCCGCACAGAAATAGTGCAGGAGTTCACACGCCGTTGCCCCCTCTGCCGATAATCGCGATGTCTGACTTATTAGGTCAAAAACAACCTGCCGTGACCGTCACGGGAGCCCGGCAGAGTGCCACTGTTCATCCACGGATATTTTTGTTCAGGGGCTATTACCCGACATATAACTTGTGAGCAGGCCAGATGCTTTTGAGGAACAACGGGGAGCGGCTCCTTCTGGCCGCCTCTCAAAAACGCCGTTCCCAGTCGTTTGCATGCTGTCGACAGGCAGGTCCTATCTGTGAGCAGTGAAACCAGAAGGCCGTGAATTGCGGGAGACATGTTTGTTAGGAAACGACAAGTCGGAGTGCGGCCTAGCTCGTGGGTGCGAGCGACACCTTAATCTTCAGATTCCCCCGGTGATTGGCAAACCCCGCCAGTGTGTCGTTCATCGTCAAGAACAGTGCGCCGCTGTCTTCCTTCTTCACCTCGATCACCGCATAGGTTCCCACCGCAAACAATCTCACACCAGCCGGCGCCGCCGGTTGGCCGCCGGCCGACATCGCCACAGGGCAATCCGCCGTGCCGCCGCCCAATTTGCCGATAAGCGCCCCAATCGGAGCTCCCGGCAACAGTGCGGCGGGGTCATTGCGCATGGTCCCGCCTGCTTTGCAGTATGTCTCTGCCGCAAATTGCCAGACCGCTTCCGGGTCCACCACTTCGACCTTCAGTTTGACCGGACCGAAGATATATTCCTCCGCCACTGTCCAGAGCGGCGGCCCAGCCGAGATTTCGATCTCTTTATCCTGATTCTGTACGTTTTTCAATGGCGTAAACGCCGGCATGTTGGGCACTGAAAACCTCCTCTTTATTTCCCTTCTACCCAGACCGAAACTTTGTCTTTGTCAGCCGCAAATGCGAGGGCTGCCAGGCTGTCCTCCGGAACGGCAATCACGGCATAACACACCGCAACACGCGTGGTCGATTGAATCTCCACCTTGCAGACCTTGCCGAGTACCCTCGCATGCTCCACGATGGCGGTGGATGGAGTCGGCTGGGCCACCGGAGCTGCGGCCGACGGCGGATTCTCCTTATTCTTCGGCCCGGTGGCATCGGCCTGAGCCGGCGGCACCGGCTTCTTGACAGCGACCTGCGGTGCCGGAGGCTTCGGCTGCTCCGGCATGGTTAGGCTCACCATCGCGCCTCGATCGATCATCCGCGCCAGAATCCCGTTTTCCGGAAGGGGGACAATGAACGCCAGCTCGTTCGGACCAAGATCCTTTAGGTCCAGCGGACGCGGCCACCACTTCCAATACACCAGCGCGAGCACCACTGCCGCCCAGAGCACCAGCGCCAAAAGGCGATTGCTATTTGCGAACATAAACGAACGTCGCGTCCTTTCTGCCGTAACCGATGCGATTGCCCAGCCGCTCCCACAACTCTTCTTCGTCCTCCGTCCCATTCGGCGCGCCGATCAGAAGTTGATTCAGCACATCGAAACGGAAGAAATCCACCGCAGTGCGTAACTGGTCGGCAAAGACCAGATAAGCGTGGCAGGCTGCATCGTAGAGCAGCCACGCCAGCGCGGGCACAATGATCGCTACACCCACGAACAACGCGGGATGCGCGCCCTCGATCCACAGCGCCGGCGTCCAAACGAGGCCCGTCAGCAGTGTCAGCCAGAGCATATTGACTAGGAAGTCCACCTGGCATTTCTGTCCAGCCAGATTGTCGGGCATTTTGCTCGTGGTATCACTCATGGCTTTTTGAAACCGTGTCCAGAAGATGTCCAGGTCCATCCCATAGCGGCGCAATGCGTAGCTGCGCATCGTACGGCCAATGTTGCCGAATCCGGTCGAGGCGAGAATGTTGTCGGTCGAAACATTTGGGTCGAATACCTGGCCGGGAAACGATGCCTGCAGCTGATTGTGTACGGTCCGATTCTCGTACTTAACGCGGTCGCGTGCATAGCGAATGATGCGACTCAGCTCACGCCGCGCATCTTTCAATTCCGGCGGTGTGGCATTCGTGCCGCCATTCATGAGGTGAAGGTACAGCGCGTACACAGCCCTTTGGATCTCATCGAGAGGAACCTCCCATCCTATTCGGCGTCGTCGCTCTAGCTTACGAATCAATTTGAGCGTCGACGGGGAAGGAACGGATCCTCCGATGTTACGCGGCGGCAGGGCTAGATTACCCATCCAGCCGTCGTACATGGTGTCAATGCCATTACTCAGGTCCGCCAACTTTATTGCCTGTTCGCGGATACAGTCGAGCCGATACCTCTGCACGCTATGCCCATACCAGCGCAGGAATGCCGGCAGGTTCTCGCCTTCTGTCAGACGGTACAGCAACGGCTGGAGAGCGCCCAGGACTAGGGCTGCCGCAGCGCCCGCTATGGCCCAAAGACTTGTAGTCAGGGCATCGATGGGGCCGACCTTCAGCGCACAATACCATGCTGCGTTGACCGCTGAAAGGATAGCGAGGTTCGCGGCGAGAAACAGCAGCATGGGGACCAGCGATACGATGAGGAAGCCGCGCGCGAACGAGGCGAAAGCCCCCTGGATGGCGGATAGCAAGCTGGTCAGCATCGTAAGTTCACCTCTTCATCAGCCGTGAATCGGGCACTTTCCGTTCTTACCGGCGATCACGTAATCGTCCTCCACCGCACAGTAGACCAACTTGATCCCCGATTCTTCATTCACGAATCGGAGCCGCGCAAGGTCCAGGCCCGGCAGAATAAAGTGGCGAAACATCCGGCTGCCCGAATGGATCTGAATTTCGACCGGTTCAGTCCGGGATGCCGGGTCCACCGCCACGTCGACCTTCGAGGCCGCCTCGTCGGTCGTCGGCGACGTGACCAAAAGAGATCCGTCCTGCAGCTCTGCAGGCTGCCCGTTGAGCACGATTTGCCCCACTTGGTCCGGGTCCGGAAAGCTGATCTTGATTTCCTGGCCCTCCTCCGCGCGAAACTTTGTCAAATCCTGTTCCATTCCCATCTCCTAGTTATTGCTTCGAAAAAAGGCTCGTCGAGCTAAACGTCAATCCGCCATTCGCCCTGACATCCTTCTCCAAAATTAGAACCTTGCTGCTCGCCGGGCGCTGAAATCGGAATCGGCACTTTAGCGCGCTTTACGGAATTTGCGCGCTTAGCTTGCGTCAAGCCGATGTTCCCTGTTGCCTTAGAACGACCATCCCGCGACAACGGCCACCATACTTTTGCCGTCCTTCCAGCCCACGCTGAGGCCACCAAGCACTTCCGTCGGTTTGTCAGGTTTAGCGATGTATATTCCAGCGCCCCCTTCTGCATAGCCGTTCGTGGGAACCACGTTTGCACGTTCGAAGGCGTCGAACGAAATCCAGGGAAGCTTTTTCGGAATGAACACGAAATCGGAATAGATCGGAACTCCCACGGATTCGTTGTAGGCGCCGAGGTACGCGTCCGTCTGGCTGACGACAGACACGCTGCCGCTTGCCGAATCCGTCGTATCAATCTCAACTTTCTTCAGGTCGCTCACATTGTTGGTCCTGTTCAGCCCTCCCGACACTCCGACGAGGAAACTGAAGTCCGGAATATTCACGAGAGCGTTGTATGTCGGCATGAGAGTGAAACCGTTAAAATGCTGAGTCACCGGAGCAGCCGAGCCGGTCACCACAGTATCAAACGTCGAACGAGAGTAGGTAACGTTCAACAGAAACCAGTCATCCCGCAAATGATCTGAAGGCGTTTGATCCCATATACTCTTTGCGCCAAGTCGGTGAATGCCGTAAGAGCCCCCTCCGCCGACACTCGCAGGCGAATTGCTCGTTTGGAGGATCTGATTCGTGAGGTCCGTCTTCGGCTTGCCGGTTAAGTTAAAACCATATTCGGCACGCGCTATCTTGCTGGTGGTCAGACGTTGTTCCAGGTCCTGTATTTCTTTGTTTAGAGTAGCCTTGGTGGCGGGATCCGTTGCGTGTTCTAGTTCTTGAGTTAGCCTCTCTAATTTTAGGAAATTCGGCTCGAACAGATTTCCGACACTAAACTTTGTGTCGCTTACGTTGAACGTAAGATTTGCCTTCGAATCTTCAAGATAGATGCTGGTGTCTCCATCCGTATCCTGATAGGCGGAAGTCTGGCAATTAAGGACCGATCTGCTACTCACTGCGAGTAACAATAATAACCATTTTTTCATGAGGCCTCGCTTGGTCAGCTCGGTTTAATCTGGTCGTTCGCGATCAACAATAGACTGTCCGGAATAACATACTTCTTGCTGAACGTAGAAGCCGCGCCGCCAGCCGCGGGCGTGAGCACGACTTTCAGAGTTGCAGGGAAGCCCGCCGGACCAGTGGCCCGGAATTCGAAGGGGATCGGGCTCGCATCCGAATTAATCTGCCCGATACCCGCAAAACCGCCATCACCCGAGGGGCCGAGAACGATTTCCTGACCATCAATTTTGATTCCCGCATCGGTCAGGCCACTCGTAACGGACACTGAAGCATTGAACGTTGGCATACGCCTCCTTCGCGCACCCCCTCTGAAGAGAATTGTTCCCAGCTATGGGGACCGTTCTGGTCGATGCCCTTGAAGGTGACTCGATTGAAACTTGCGAAGTTTGCGACGTGCGCTTCGTTTTCAAGGACCTGACCACCCTCAAACTGCCACCGCCCGGGTGTTTCGTTCACATTCGTCAGCGCCAACCGCGTGAGTTGGAAAATCATGGAACTTTTTTATTGCCTTTTGTCTGCGCCGTTTCATCGTGACCTAACCTGGACACGCAGTAGTATAGTGACCCGAAGAACACAAGCGTTTCACTACCTCAGGTTCTAATGACTGAAAAGTCTTTAGCATCTGTCAGCTTGGTAGCAGACACGAACTGGGCTGGTAGTCCTGCATCCGAATCAGAGGAAGGCACACTTATGAATCTGTCGCCAGTAAGGCTAATCACGGAACCATTGCATTTTTCGACGGCGTCGATAGATCACGTCAGGAGGTCTCGGAAGAACTGGCCATTAGCTGCTCCTCTTCGGCCGCGATTATTTTCTCGGAGCGGTTAATATCAACAATGAGCACTACACATTCGAATGAGCGTTGTTTATCCATCGAATTGGGATTCAGCAATTTCATTCGCCTCCATCCTCAGAAATGCCGCAGGGTCCAGGAATGCCATTGGGGGCATTTCGCAGCGACAATCTCCCTATGCGAAAGTCGCCGTTTCGGCTGAATGACGCCAACCGCGTCGCGGGCTCGCAAATCCGATTAGTTATTGATAAAGGACGCTATCATTCGCTCACCCCGTAAGCGCAGAGGGGGATGCTCAGATCTACGAAGCCGCTTCCAGCCGAAGCAGGAGCAAGTAACTCGTTTGCATTGAGAGCCGAGGCTTCTTGAATCTCATTTTGGTCTTAGCGTTCCGCGGTAATATTACTTTGGTAACTTTTCATGTCTACCTATTCGGTTCACTATCGCTCTTGTCGTTTCGCATAAGCATAATCTGGTCGGAAATAGGTCGCTATCGCAACAGAGACTTCGGCTACAGATTATCAGCCGGCATTGACGGCAGCCGAATGGATTCGTTGTCTCAGCAGGATCGTACTAAGGAGATCACTTTCCCAGTGGGAGTGCTCCTGGTGTTTCAATAAGTTCGCGTTTATCTGCTCAGGCTAAGCAGCGTTCAACTTCCTCTTCACTCCTCATCTTCGATTGTTCGAAGCCCCGCGCACGAGTCAGTCAACGCTCTCCCCGACCTGTGAGGTCCGGCTCTTATACCCGCAGCATGCTGCGAATAGTCACTCATGCATTGAGTGATGTAAATGAGCCGTGTAATGAAATGGAGAAATCATGTCCCAGCAGCTCAATCCCCTCTGGGAGTGGTCACGCGCGCGCCGGTTGAGCGGGCGCTTTGCAGTATTGGGTACCGACATTCACGCGGTTAACCCGCGCCATCTCGCGGTAACAACGAGCCGTTTGCTTAGCCATGAATCTGCGCGCATCAGCTCCGCTTGATGACTTAGTTTTACAACGAAACCTTCAGATGGGTGATTTTCTCGGTAGAACCGCAGTTGGCGTCTTGATCGGTCCGGCCGCTCGGTCGAAGGAAAGGGTATGAAGTCCTATGAATCACACCCTCACAAAATTCTAACTAACACGCTACGCCGCCTCTGACTGGTGGCGTGTAGGTCGAACAGCCAGGGATACCGCCGGATGTTTGAACGTGACCTCTAGCGTCAAACAAAAGGAGACATCATGAAACACCGCATCATACGCACATTCGGGATAATGCTGGCGGCAGCGATTGTTCTTGCATCTACTGGAGTAGCTCAAACCGCATGTAAGGTTGTTTATACAACATCACCGCAGAACACAAACGCGTTCGGAGCGGCAATCACCATCCAAAACACGGGAACGACAGCCTTTTCCAATTGGACGCTCACCTGGACGTTCGCCAACGGGCAGACGGTTGCGCAACTCTGGAACGGTATTGCAACCCAGAGCGGCGCCAACGTGACGGTGACCAACGAGCCCTACAACGGCAGCATCGCTGCAGGCAGCAGCCTCTCGGGCATCGGATTCAACGGCACATGGAATGGCGTCACCAATGCAGTGCCCACGTCGTTCGCCGTCAATGGAACGCCTTGCAACAGTACGTTGACGGCCACGACCACCACGCTCGCTGCGTCCACTACCACGCCTGCGGTTGGCGCCAGCGTCACGTTGACAGCCACGGTCGCGCCATCAGCGGCGACGGGCACGGTGAATTTCTTTTCGGGCACTACCTTGCTCGGAACTGGAACTTTGAGCTCGGGCATCGCGATGCTTACAACCTCATTTGCGACAGCTGGGACTGACTCACTGACGGCCGTCTACGCTGGTTCAACAACTTACGCAACAAGCACATCGAGCGCAGTCTCAGTCACGGTCAGCACAGCCACCAAGACGGCCACGACCACCGCGCTTGCTGCATCCACCACCACGCCGACGGTGGGCGCCAGCGTCACCCTGACTGCGACGGTCTCGCCTTCAACTGCGACCGGCACAGTTACCTTCTTTTCGGGCACGACTTCGCTTGGAACTGGAACTTTGAACTCGGGTGTGGCGACGCTTGTGACCTCATTCACGACAGCCGGAACGGACTCGCTGACAGCTGTTTATGGCGGATCGACGACGAACGCCACAAGCACATCGAGCGCAGTCTTAGTCACGGTCAGTACAGCCACCAAGACGGCCACGACCACCGCACTCGCTGCATCCACTACCACGCCTGCGGTTGGCGCCAGCGTCACGCTGACTGCCATGGTTTCGCCTTCAGCAGCGACCGGCACGGTGACCTTCTTTTCTGGCACAACCTCGCTCGGAACTGGAACTTTGAGCGCGGGTGTGGCCACACTTGCGACCTCATTTGCGACTGCGGGGACGGATTCGTTGACAGCTGTTTACGGCGGATCAACTACCTTCGCCACCAGCACTTCGAGCGCTGTGGGCATCACCGTCTCTTCCGGCACCCCCACGGCGTGCAACGTTGTCTACACAATCACGCCGCAAAGCTCGACAGCTTTCGGTGCGGCTATCACCATCGATAACACGGGAACGACCGCCTGGACCAGCTGGACGCTACAGTGGACCTTCGCCAACGGACAGACGATCCAGTCCCTTTGGAACGGCGTTGAAACACAATCCGGCGCGCTGGTGACGGTGACCAATGAGAGCTACAATGGCTCCGTCGCGGCAGGTGGAAATGTGACCGGCATAGGCTTCAATGGAAACCTGGTTGGCGGCAATGCGGTTCCGACGGCATTTTCGGTCAATGGAACCCTCTGCGGCGCACTAAGTGGCGCTCCTCCGCTCGCGCCGAGCGGTTTGACCGCCACATCTGGCAACACACAGATCGCGCTTTCTTGGACAGCGAGTTTGACTGCGACCAGTTATAACGTGCTGCGGTCGACGACGAATGGCGGGCCTTACACGACGGTCGGCACGTCGGCCACAACCAGCTTTACTAACACTGGTTTAACCAACGGCACGATTTACTACTATGTGGTCGCGGCGGTGAATGCAGCCGGCACCGGCGCCAATTCAACGCAGGTCTTCGCCGAGCCCGGTGCAGTACCTGCAAATGTTACGATCAGCGTCAATCCAGCGCAAACCCAGCCAATCTCACCCTATATCTACGGCATCGACGCTATCAGCAATGCATCGATTCCCAACGTTCCAGCTGTCACCATCTACCGGATGGGCGGCAATCGTTGGACAGCCTATAACTGGACGACGAACGCCTCCAACGCAGGCAGCGACTTTGAATACGAGAGCGATAATTTCCTCACCGCCAGTACGATTCCAGGATTTGCTGTATATCCGTCGATCAATGCCAACATTGCCGCGGGACAAGCCACCCTTTTCACGGTGCCAATGCAAGGACTGGTGTCCGCAGATGAGTCCGGTCCTGTCTCTGTCGCCAATCCGCCGGTTCTATCAAGATTCCAGACAATCGTCGATCAGAAGAGCTCAGTCAGTTCCGCTCCCTTCACGACTACACCGCCCATTGTTGTGGTCAGTGGCGAGGACACTGGCAATGTCTACTCGGATGAGTTCGTGTGGGCAATGAATCAGCTTTCCACCACGAAGAGTATTTTCAGCGGCACCACGTCGACACCGGCTTTTGTAGACCTCGACAACGAACCGGATCTTTGGAATTCAACGCATCTGGAAATACAGGGACCGACGGAAATTACGCCGGCCGCTTATATTGCCAAGACTCTGACCATGACGCAAGCTCTCAAGAATCAGTTCCCGAACATGATTATCTTTGGACCGTCGCACTACGGTTTCCTTGGCGTTTACAACTGGCAGAGCGGAGTCACCGGCACCACTCCCACCGGCGAAAACTGGTTCGCTGACGAGTATTTCCAGGCTCTGAGCACCGCTTCTGCGACCTACGGAAAGCCGCTTGTGGATGTCTATGACTTCCATTGGTACCCGGAGGACTACGATGCGGGCAGCACTCGAGTAACCAGCCTGACCGCCGCGACTTTATCGGATGCGGATATGCAACTGGTCGTGCAGGCTCCGCGCAATCTTTGGGATCCGACGTTCACCGATCCTGGCAACAGCGATCCGTGGGTCAATTCGGTGCTCGGGGGCGCTCCCATCGAGTTCCTCCCCAGGCTGCAGGCGAAGATCAATGCCGAATTCCCATCGATCAAGCTCTCCATCAGCGAGTACGAGACCGGAGGGTTCAATAACATCGCAGGAACGGTCGCGCAGGCCGACGAACTGGGCGTTTTTGCCAGCCAGGGGGTCTTCGCGGGTATGATGTGGCCGCCAAGCGGAACCTACGATTATGAGCTCGCGGGCTTCCGCGCCTACCGCAACTTCGATGGCGCCGGTTCGAACTTCGGAGATACTTTGCTCCAATCGACCTCCAGCAACCCTGGGAGCGTGACGGTCTACGCAAGCACGGACAGCACAACGCCCGGCCGGGTTGTGTTAGTGGCCATCAATCGAGCAAACACAACACAAGTGGCAGCGATCAGCGGGCTCAGCCTGTCTGGCACAGCCAGTATGTACCAAATCACGGCAGCGACAGCTTCGACACAAAGCACGGCAGGGAGTCCGGTAACGCCGGTGTCCATTGGGACAATGGCGGTCAGTGGCTCATCGCTGACGCTAACGTTGCCCGCGTATAGCGTCACAACAATCAACGTTCCGTGAGCTCGTTGAATTTGCACTATGGCAAAGCCAGAGTTAATTTGTCCTGGTGATTTCATAGCAAGTCGGCGCGTCCAGCAGGTCGCACCGACTTGCTAGTTGAAGTTCGGGATAGAGCGACTCTGGTTTTTGCTAGAGCTTTCCCGTGCCGGCAGGTCCATTCCAACTTTCGCGAAAGGAATCGGCCTGGTTGCTTTTCAAGAACGATCGAAGGTTGTGGGTGCTGGCAACTGAGATCTCAAATGCAATTCACCGAGCGAGAAGATAGATAACAACTGCGGTTTCTTGTTTTTTGTAGATATATTCAAGACCAGTCTCTTAATGTCTTAATGTTTAGAAATTGATCTCCGCTTTCGGAGGAGCGATACTCGCCGTTCGGATGTTGAGCTGTGCGCCTATGTGGCGACTTGCCTCGCGCCAATTGAAGCTTCTCCATAAATGTGAAACGATTCCTGCACCCAACGCACTAATCCTTCAGATGCGTGTAATCCCCATAGATGGGGTAACTCATGCATGCTCTTACAGGAGGCGTCATGGAAAACCAGGAACTAATCATGTGGGTCAACCATTTTTCCCTGCTACCGGGCGATTCGAGCGTGAAAACGTCGTACAACGCAGTGAATTCAGGTGTGGCGGCGGCCTTACCGGTCTCGTGATCGAGCCAACTACCACCAGCGACGAAGCGCAAGGTGGCGGCGATAAGGTTGTGCAAAAAGCGCTAGATATTCCACCTGGCTACCAAATCATAGGGGTGCGGGTTGGATGTGAAAACTCCAAAGTACGAAGCTATATTACGCAGGTCCGCCTCGCAGAGGTACAGAATCCTCCGGGGACCGCGCTCGTTCTGCTCGACGATCCCACGCACCTGAACGCGGCAGCGCCGACCTACGCCAATAGTGCAGCCACATCGGTCGATCCCGCCAATGGTCCGCTGCTTCTGGACCTGCGGGTCAACTTCGGCAACACGGCGGACCGGATCGTGGTCCGCGGGCTCGGACTGCTCCTGTCGAAGCAATAGCACGCAGATCGATCAATTGGCGAAGCTGGGATAGATCGTCATTCCAGGCACGCGTTTGCCTGCGCGGCAGGTAGAACGGAGCGATTCCATGAATCGATTTCTGGGCTTGGGAGCCGTCGTCCTGGCGAGTATCACGGCATGGGTTGGGCTTTCCCGGCAGGCTGTGCAGAAGAGCGTGCCCGTGGCTGAGCGGCGACAGAGCGCGCCACCGGCGAAGGGCAATGCGACCGCGGCGAAGAATCGGTTGAGCGATGAGGTTGGCTGCCAAGCCATTGAAGACGCGCTCCAAACGTTTTTCCTCATTGGCTCGGCGGATGTCAAAGCTCCCGACCATTGCTTCGCCGAGAAGCCAAATAGTCCGACCTCCCCTCTCGGAACCTGGAAACGGGCAGACAGCGCGCACTACATGATTGCACTGCTGCCCGATCCAATTCACACGCACATGGCAGCGACGTTCGACCAGTTGACGGAAGCGATCGAGCACGCGGCGCAGGAGGAGGGATTTGCCTACGACTCTTTCTGGCTTCCATGGCGGGACGCGGATCAGCCCTATTCATCTCTCAGCGATAACCTGGCTGCGATCGCGCTCCGGAGGACCCAGGAGGACCAACCGGGAGTCTTGCTGTTCAGAAACTCCAACGCAAACAATTCCGATCCATACAGCGGTGGTCTCGTCATCTTTGTTGTCGGAGAGCAGTCTACGGCGGGTGTCAATAAGGTGCAATTCGAGAACGCAGTTGCCTGGTTGCAGGTGCTGGACCCTGGCTTCGCTAGCGAACCATTAAGCATTCTTGGACCAACATCTTCCGGGTCATTCGCGTCTCTGGAGGATTTGCTCAGTCACGGAACCCTCCAGACGAAGACGAATTTGCAAATCGCAAGTGGTTCGGCATCGTCAGAAAAAGAGATCGGTCGCTTTAATGTGGCGTTGGGCCAAAAGCTCATTGGGAAAAGGGTCGTCACCTTCGCTGAAAGCACGAGTCTGGAAATTCAACGCTATTTGAGATTGCTGGCTCTTGAAGGTTATGACACGGCTAATGTCGCTGTCGTGGAGGAGGATGAAACTCAGTTTGGATACTCCACTGCCCTGTCACTAAACGCCAATCAGAATACTAAGAGTTGGAATAACCAGCATCAGGATCGCGATCAGCAACCGCACGATGACGTTAACAAAATTAACGGTAATGAAGCGGACAAGCTCAGTGCCTGCCGGAACAATTCCAGTCAGTGTTTCCCAGCCCTGAGTCTGAACTATCCGCGCGATATTGCAAGCCTACGAAGCGCTTATCAAAAACAAGGGTTGATGAGCCCACAGGGGAACAATGCGGAGTATGCGAACCGGCAGCGTCTTCTCTCGCAGGATTTGGACGAGAATGCGGAAGAGGTCGTCGATACGATCAAGACCTATTCCGGCGGTCAGGCAGATCTTTCCGATGAAGCGGAACTTCTGCAAATCGTGCAACAACTCCAGCTACATCAGACGCAGTTTGTTCTGCTGGCCAGCAGCAATCCACTGGACCAGATCTTCCTTGCGCGTTTCCTGCGTGCAACCTATCCCAGCGCGCGGGTCGTCATTCTGGCCTCAAACCAGTCAATGTTCCGCGAGCGGGGGGTCGGCTCGTTGCGCGGCGTGCTTACCCTCTCGCCTTATCCGCTCAGCCCGGAGGTACAGGCATGGACCACCGATATCCAGTTGGCAGAGCGGCCAGTCTTCACCACCCACACGGCGCAGGGCGTATATTATGCGACCAGATATCTTATCCGAGCAAGTGCGGCTGACGGCGATTCGGAAAGTCCTTTGCCGGGATATGCGGCTCCACTCTGGATGGATAAGAGCCCGAATACGCGTATCCCCCCAACTTGGCTGGCTGTGATTTCGGCAGGCAAGTCATGGCCAGTTGCCGCCCTTGACGAGCGGTCGCTCGATACGTTCGAAGGCACTCCTAGCGCTTCTGGCGCTCCCAATGACTCCAGAGCGTTGCTGTCAAGCCCTCAAGATCTGCCGCACAGCACACAACCCGATCTTGAGACCTCGATTCAATTGCCAATCGAATATCGAGTCGCGGTGATCGTGTGCTTTCTATGGATGGTTCTACACATCTACTTCCGGAGCAAGGCGTCCGTTATTCACAAACCGCGTCTTAGGGCATATTTCTCGCTGACTATTTGGTGGCAGCACTCGCTGGTTCTGAGTCTTTCATGGGCGTGCATCGGATTGGTCACGATTTCGCTGGTTTGGTGCCTGCGATACGCCGCCAAGGTATCGATCCACTGCGTTCTGGGTTGGGTATTGGCTCTGATTCTGGTGGTTCTTGTCTGTGCGGAGTACCCGACTTTCGACTGGCTCAGACATCGTAAGGAATACCCGGCCACGCGAAAAGCCGCTGCTGCAGCATTGCTCAGCGCAGCGGTCATGCTGAGTTATATTGCTGTTCTCTGGAAGTGGACCCCGCATTGGAATGAGGCCACCAGCGTGCCGGAACTTTGGCGCGGAATTCATCTACTATCGGGCGTGTCGCCCGCGGCGCCCTTTGTTCTGCTCGCGATCGGCGGTTACCTGTGGTGCTTGCAGAATCTGCACGGCCTGGCGCTGTTCAACGATGACCAGCCGCGGTTACCCTCGGCGGACCAACTGGAACTCAATCTGGCGAATTCGCCCTGCCCGAATGACGAAGCGCCATCAGTATTAGATGGTAAGTCGATACGAGAAGTCCGCAAGTCGATGCTGAGAATGTTTGCCGCCGATGATTACGAGATAAGCGATAAATATGAGATAGGTAGGGAGTGGGGTCTGCCGCTAGGCAAGAAAGTGGTGCGGTTGTTCTTGCTCGTTCTGGTAGTGCTGTTAACGGTGGTTCGGATGACGCAACTTGGCATTCGCGACCTCGGAATCCAGTCTTACGGCACCATTTATGGTTTAGCGGCGTTGATCTCTATCGCCATTATGCTGACAGAGGCTTACCAGCTTTGGCACATTTGGCGTTCGTTGCACCAACTGCTCGGTTTTTTGGATCGCGTGCCTTTGCGCCGTACGATGCGAGGAATTCGCAGTTTCTCATGGAGTTCTGTTTGGGCAATGGGCGGCACGGTTCTTGAGTGCCGATATGAGATGCTTTCCCGTCAGTATGAAACTATGCGCCACCTCGTCAACGTTTGGCAGCTACATCCGCCGGGAGATGCGGGAGTCTTGTACGACTTGAAGGTTCAAACCGCGCTTGACGAGATGGAAAAGGAAATGAGATGTAAATTTGGACCGTGGTTTACCACCCTTTACAAACAGCAAGGCAGAATCGACCTTGGGCCGGCAAAGGATATGCAGGAGAGAATCAGATCTCTCGCGGGAGCGCTTATGTTACACGTCCTTATTCCTGCCTGGCAAGTGGAGCGGAAATCTCTGATTGTGCACTATGGAACCGAAGAAGAGGAATCGAATACGCCCAAGGACCAAGGGGCCCAATTCTTGTCCCAAACGCAAAGCAACTCACCTCTGGTCCGGGCAGCTGAGGAGTTCGTATGCCTGAACTATCTCGCGTTCATTCAGAACATAATGGGGCGAATCCGCACTCTGATCACAGGAACGGCCCTGTTGTTCCTGGCGACAGCGGTTTCCTCATCCACTTACCCGTTTGATCCCCAGCCAACGCTCGGACTCGTTTTCTCATTGGTTTTTGCCGCACTCGCAGGAAGCGTGATCATGGTCTACGCGCAGGCGCACCGCGACGCGACATTGAGTAACATCACCAACACTACGCCTGGATCGCTCGGTGGAGACTTCTATATAAAGGTGGTGCAGTTTGCCCTCGGACCGGCTCTTGGTCTCGTAGCTGTACTGTTTCCTTCAGTCGCGAATTTTCTGTTTACGTGGCTTCAGCTTGGTCAGATGAAGTGAAGATTGTCCCTCTCTAGAATCTCATCGAGAAGCGAATGGAATTGGCTACCGACGCCCGACAAACGTACCGGACTCAATCCAGCTTTATCTGCGGGGCAGTCCCGATAGAGACCTAACGTTTTCCAGGACTGATGCTGGAGTTGGCACGCATCTCCTGTTCAATGGGATGTTGGTTCAAATTTTCCTGATTCGTTCTTCGCAAGGCACAACATTCCCATCGTAAGAAAATGCATTTCGGAAGCCGCCTCATTCTACGACACCGATCAGGTATCGACCGACTTGAGCCGTCTCGCGGGAATCGAGCACTGTTTAAATCGAATGCTCGCGCAAGATTTATTGTGGGTTAGTCATTTTTCGCAATTCCATCCATCTCTCCACGCGCTCAATCGCGCTCTGTCCTGATTGTTCCGCGCCTTGCAGGCCTCTCAGTAAGCGCGCGCCAGCTTCCTGAGAGATCTCGTCGCTGGTCTTGCCGGCAGCGAGCGACAGCGATTGAATGTGAGTTTCGAGATAGCGGCTGAAACTGACAAGCGCAGTCTGATTAACATTCATGCCGGTCTGAAGCGGCTCGGGCGGCGGCGCCGGCGCGGCAATTGTTTCGGGCGTGTCGGTGCGGGGGGACGAAATGCCGGCGGCGATATAGGACGCGAACGTTCGCGCCGCAGCCACACGCGCGCCAAGCGGCCCCAGACTCCACTTATCAGTTGCGTACTTCAGAACGCTGGTGTGATCGAAGACTTCGGAGGCGACCCCCGGTTTGATCCACAGAGAAACCAGAACGGCTGGCACGCGTACGCCGTATTCCGCAAAAGAAAACTCGGCGATGTGCTGATCCGGAGGAACTGCGGTGGGAGGACAGACATGGTCGTAGAAGCCTCCATGCTCGTCATACAAAATCACCAGCAGGGACGACTGCCAGAGCTCCTGATTGCCGCAAATGGCGTTGTAGACATTCGCGAGCAGAGCCTCTCCGCGCAAAACATGGCTGGGCGGATGCTGGTCGTTTTGCTCTGGTCCGAAGTAAGTCGGCTCGATAAAGCAGTAGCTCGAAAAAGAAGACTCGCTGCCGGCAGTATCCACATAGAACTGGCTCATGCGGTGATAATGGGCCGGATACTTCCACTGCTCAGTCAGCACGATCGATTGCGGAAAGTCTCCGTAGTATATGGACCAGGGGACACCGGCCTCTGAGAGGCGTTGATAGACCGTGGGCTGATCGTAGAGATGAATTGCCGGATCGAAAATGCCACTGGGCATTGTGGTGTGGCCGAGCGATGTGCCGCTGTGAGCAAAGAAACGATTGGGCCACGTTGGTCCCGGCAGAGAAGAAAACCAGCGATCACAAGTCAGGAACGATTTTGCCAGGGTGTTGAGCACGGTCAAGAATTGCGGGGAGTAATAGCCCATCACTTCCGCGCGCTCGGCGAGTGTGGCTTGTGGGTAGTGTTGACTGAAATTCGAGACGAAGCCCTGGCAATGACCGGCGATCTGGCGAAGGCAATCGTCTAAATCGTGTTCGGGATCGAGAGCCATGGCCGGCTGCGTCGTGACCGTCTGCGCGATCAGATTGGGGGTGGGGAAGTCTGGATTAGTACGAGGATGAGCCGGGTCAACTCCATCAATGCCGGGTAGCAGGCCGAGCATGCGATCGAAAGACGCGTTTTCGAGCATCAGAACAATGACATGCCGAATAGGATCCATGAGGATCACCTCGAAATACAACTTCGTCAGATTGTAATGGAGGAATTTTCAAGTGGGGTAAATATGACACAACCAGAGAAACCGTTGCCACAAAGGAAAAACGACACTTCGGATTTCCGGATTAACATAGAAGAGACAGTTGCCTGCTCATGGAACCCCGCAGGTGCCTGAATCATCAACGCTCGTACGCGCTACCGATTAGTAATCGGCCGCGCAAAATCACCCCAACAAACCATCTGATTACGTAACCCCCAAGGAGGCTCTATGGCAAGCAAGGCAAGTGCGGTTTGGACTGGCTCACTTAAAGAAGGCAAAGGCACCATCTCAACGGCAACCGGCGTGTTGAAGGACGCCAACTATTCGTTCGCGACGCGATTTGAGGGCGCAACCAGCGGCACTACCCCGGAAGAGCTGATCGCGGCTGCTCACGCGAGCTGCTTCTCCATGGCTCTCGGAGCGCAGCTTGGCGGAGCGGGCCTCACGCCGACCAAGATCGAAACCCACGCCGCAGTCACATTGGCCAAAGTCGGCGAGGGATTCTCGATTACCAAGATTGCTCTCACCACCACCGCAAGCGTTCCTGGAGCAAAGAAGGAAGTGTTCGACAAGGCCGCTGCCGATGCCAAGGCCGGCTGCCCCATCTCAAAGCTCTTCGCCAACAACACCGAGATCACGCTCGACGCCAATCTGGTCTAGCTGACAATCGCTGCTCGAACCCTTCATCCCATCTAGTCGCATTCGAACTGCGGCTGGATGGGATGTGCTTTTGCGGCCTATTCCGTGCACCGCCTTGCAGACAGTCTTGTATCGCCAGCTTCCTTATGAATGTCCGATTACAAAACGTGGCTCCTGATAGACCACACCAAAAGGCTCTTCGCGAATTGCAACGCCGCAGATTCATACGACGCAAGATTGCCCTCGAGTTAAGCTTGCGGGGTCGCTGTTGCACTCGCCGATCGTAGCGCCGCCAGTATGGAAAATGGTCAGAGCAGACCCCGTTACTTGTCGGGGCAGTTTCTGATTTTCTAACGGAAAAGAAAGTTCGTGCCGAAGCAGTAAAGCTGGGGTTAATTGAACAAATCAACCGGCATTCCAATCAGTAAGGTCACATTTGGTTTCATCGCAAGAGGCTACATTCGGGTAAACCTTGCAGACGATGTAATAAAGCCCAAAGCCTCCACGACGAGGTAGACGGCGGGTCTCATAATCAACAAACATCTGCTCCCTCGTTGGGAAGAAGTGCTTGTCATCGAAATGAAGACCTCGGAGATTGAAAAATGGTTAAAGGGCGTGTCCGTTGACAAACTCGGGAAAGCAGGGCAGGAATGGGATTCCCTGACCAAATGGCGTCGAGTGGTGAGCGACATTTTCTTTCACGGGCAGAAACATGACCTCATACCCGAGTCGTGCAACCCATCGACAAGGTAAAGGTCAAGGCTTCCAGTTCGACTTTTGTTCCAATCATTCTGACTCCCAAGGAGGCGTTTTTGATCCTCAACGAGCTTCCTTTGCTACAGCGGATGATTGGTTGTTTTGGACGCGGCGACCGGTATCCGCTACAGCGAAATTGCGAGGCTCCAGTGGCAGGATGTGGATTGGGAAAACAACTGTAGCCTTCGCTGCGGTGGCCGTCAAGGGTCTTCGCTTCGCTCCGATGAACGGGCACAGCACGCCCGCCCTTGACCGCCATCCTCGCTATGGCTGTATTGCAGCGATGAGAAGAATGTCTTCTTCTCATGTTTCACATGGAACGAGCGACGGTGACGCGATTCTGCCTGCAAGCGAAGCACGCAGGCTCAAGGGGATGAAAGGATCGTGCGTCGCCCACCGCGCTGTGATTGAGCTAAGACACCTTCCCTAAGCCTGACGGCTTAGCGGGCACGCATGCATGCGCCGGATCGAACGCCGCTGAGACAGGAATCGAGCACCGTCCAGTCTTGTTCGGTCGATGGCCGAAGTTGTCCTATAGAATCGTTTCTCGCCCGAAGACAAGAAGTTCGGTCTTACCTAATGAAACCTGCGATCAGGCGGAACCGTAACCAAGCGTAATGCTGCGTAATCCCAGGAAGAACCCGCAACAAACGTGAGATTCGAGCGCCATTGTAGCAATGCACATTGCATAATCTTTACTGGCTTTGTGCATACGTTATTAGGCTGACTTGGGAGGAATGGCATCCATGAGAATCCTGCGACTGCCGAACGTGTTCGATCGAACCGGGTTGTCCCGTAGCACTGTCTACCAGCAGGTGAGCGAGGGGCGTTTTCCCAAGCCTGTGTCGCTTGGCGCGAGGGCAGTGGGCTGGGTCGAGTCTGATATTGAGGAGTGGATCAACCGACAAATCGAGAGCAGCCGCAATATTCGGTCCAGCGACGCTGCATCTTGCTCTCTGAGAGCTCGCGGGCAGTTCTAGCCTTGTTGTTGATTAAGGGCCTCGACATTTTCGCAAGCATATTGCCCCACCTTGTCGTCAGCTGAAGAAATCGCAAGGTCTAACCTAGTGAGCAAAAATTCTCTTGGCATCGGGCGACAAAGAACACGGATATGTAATACTAGCCAACTTTCCGGGAGTGATCCTGAGCCTCAGAGGATAAATATCTGTTTATGAGGCAGTTGCATAGACCTGAACGGACTTGCGGACAACCGATGAATTTCTCCCTGGAATGATCGCACGCCAACCTCGACGAAGTCCGTTGTCCGGATGGGCGGTTACCTGCCCGGAACTCAGAAGTCTGCCTCCATGACGCTTGATCAGACGCGAAACTGCCTTTGCAGAGGAAGGAAGCAAGGGTTGCACTCGTACCGCACCCATCAAAGATGAATCCACCCTGCGCGGATGAGTGCAAGCGATCCTGTGGCAACTGCGATCCAGAGCAGAACGCCTTGTAGGAGCGGCCGCGGGCCCACCTGGCGGATGGTCTTCATTGATAGGCCTGTGCCTATGAGAAATAGGGTCATAGTCAAGCCGAGCACGCCCAAATGCTTAAGCAATGGATACGCCGGGTGAAGAATATGGAAATAGGTGTTGGCGACTGTAGCCAGGCAGAAGAAGAGTATGAACCAAGGCCAATGGATGCGCGCCTTACTCTTTTTTACAACCGCAGTGCCCAGCGAAAGCGGCACGATCCAGAGTGCGCGAGCCAGTTTTACCGTAGTGCCTACGGCGAGGGCCAGGGCGCCAAACTTTGCAGCCGCGCCAACCACCGAGCTTGTATCGTGGATCGCTAGGGCCGACCATAGGCCGAACTGCGTTTGCGACAGATGCAGCCGCGCTCCAATCAACGGGAACACAAGCAGCGCAACAGAATTGAGGATGAAGATGGTGCCAAGCGAAACCGCGATTTCTTCCTCGTTTGCTCCAGTTACCGGAGAGATAGCCGCAATTGCGCTGCCCCCGCAGATTGCCGTGCCGGTTGAGATCAGATAGGAAGTGGTCGCCTTGACTCGCAGCAGCTTTCCCAAAGCCCAGCCAAGAACCAGCACAAAAGTAATGCTGCAGGCAGTGTAGAGAAATCCGGAGCGGCCAGCTTCGAGCACCTGGTGTAGGTTCATGCCAAACCCAAGGCCGATGACCGATAGCTGAAGTAACAGCCTGGAGCCGCGACGCGCTTTGGCATGAAACGGGTGATCGAAACTGAATCCATACCCGAGACCCAGGGCCAGAGCAACCGGCGGCGAAATCCTGCCGCTTGCCGCGAGGATCAAACCAGCACAAAAGAATATCTTCGACACTCATTCAGAGTGCGCCGAACCGGGTGCGCTGGTCCAAGCAGAAAGACTGATGCCCCATTAGCCTGGCTTATCTCTGCCGGGCGGGCCTGGTTGCGACAGCGGGTTTGCCGTGCTCTGCCGCGGTGCGTGCATGCACAAAGCTGCGGAACGCCGAGGCAGGCCCGGAAAGTTGAGGGCTCTTGAGTGAGACCACGGAAAAGTGTCTCCGGAAGCGTATGCCTCTAATCTCTACAATTCTGAACGCCTGCCCAAGCCGCACATCCTTGGCAATCGCCCACCGGGAGACGAAACCGGCACCGAAGCCGGCTTCCGCGGCGGATTTGATCGCTTCGGTCGAATCGAGTTCCATCACCACGTTAAGAGAGCCGCGCCGGATGTGATGCCGCTCAAGCGCCAGCTTGATAATGTGGCGTGTGCACGAACCGCGTTCCCGCATCAGCAGCGGTCTCGTGGCTAGGTCTTCACGCACGATATTTGTTTGGCCCATTCGTGGGCAGCCGGCGCCAGCAGCACAAGCTCATCCTCAAGAAACGGCGCCAGCGTGAGATCGCGGCTCCGTGGCGGCCCTTCGATGAATCCCAGTGCGATCTTCTTTTCCTCGACCTCTGCCACAATCTGTTCTGTGTTGCCGCTGGTTAACGTAGGATGCACGCGCGGGTGCGAAGCACAAAAGTCGCTCAACAGACGTGGCAAAACATATTGCGCGATGGTGGTCGATGCGCCCAGAGTGAGTGCGCCACTTTGTGTACCGCTGAACGCGGCAAGGGAATGCCGGGCCTCATGCAGCAATCGGCTCGACTCAACGGCATATTTGAAAAGGGCCGCTCCGGCCGGCGTAAGACGGACCCGGGAGCCGGAGCGATCGAAGAGTCAAACTCCCAGATCCGCCTCAAGCGCCTTGATCTGCAGGCTGACCGCCGGCTGAGTCAGGTATAACTCCTCGGCAGCCTTGCGAAAACTGAGCTGCTGGGACACCGCGCAAATACAACAAGGCGAAAGTTTTCCAGAGAATTCATTGAATACATTAAAGCATTAAATCCGCAAGCCCCCGAGCATATGCTGGCGCTTGTCGATTCTTCAAGGAAATTGGCCGCCCTGCGCAGGTCATTCAGTCCGGGGACTGGTTGTGGGACCTTCACTCAAAAAGAATCCAAGCGGCCTGTAACGGATACGACCACCCGTGACTTTCTTCTAGTGGATGCCGATGAAGCGAATGAGGGAAATCAATCTGATGGAGATCATTCTTAGCCGAGCAGGAAGGCTGGTCTTGATGAGTTGCATATTTTCTGCGAGCGCTTCGGCGCAAGGGTCGCTGACGCTCAGGCAGGCGATCCAGCGAGCCCTGGACGGGAGTCCCGAGGCCGAAATGGCCCGCGCCGAGACCCGAGACGCAGCAGGCAATGCGTCGCTTGCCCGCACGCAACTTCTTCCGCAACTGAATTTCACCGAGGACATCTCACGCGGCGACGATCCGGTCTATGTTTTCGGCTCCAGACTGCGGCAACAGGCATTCTCGCAGGCCGATTTTGCGTTGAACTCGCTGAACAGGCCTCAGCCCATCGGCGATTTTGTTTCGCGGTTCTCCGGATCGTGGATGGCCTTTGATTCCTTCAGAACGCAAAAGACCATTCATAGCGCCGACCTCATGAGGAAGAGCGCGAACTCCTCGGCCCAGGCGATAAACCAGAAGATTGTGCTCGACGTGGTCGAGGCCTATCAGTCGGTGCTCTACGCCGAGCGGCAGGTTGCGATCGCGCAGCATGAGCAGGAGACAGCCGAAGCCCTGCTGAGTTCGGTCAGCGAACATGTAAAGGCCGAGCTCGCGGTGGATTCGGACCGCATGTCTGCGGAAGTAAACGTAGCCGCGCGTAAAGAGGAGTTGATTGCTGCGCAGGGCGAGCTTGAAATCGCTTGGGCCCAGTTGCGCATGGCGATGGGCGAACGAGACCTTAAAAAAACTCAACTCGATCCCATCACGGCCCGCGACTTTCCGCAGACTGCTCTCGATGAGGAGTTGCAAACCGCCTTCGAAACGCGATCTGATTTTGCGGCAATCGGAGAGGCGCAATCCGCGCAGAGCGAGGCTGTCGGCGCAGCCAGAGACAACTTTGGTCCTCGGATCAGCGCCTACGGCAACTGGGAACAGGATCGCCCGTCTTTTGCCGGCGCAGGCGGCGAAAACTGGGTTGCCGGCGTTCAGATCAACATTGACATCGCTCCCTTCAGCAAGCGTTCTCAACTGGAGCATGAACGCGCGGCGAGAGATCGGGTGAATGCTGAAGTCGCCTCCTATCAGCAACAGGTGCAGTTTCAGGTCACGCGTGCGCACGTCCAGCGCGAAACTGCTCAGTTGTCGCTCGAAACGGCGCGCGCAGCAATCGATCAGGCCGCCGAGAGGCTGAGAATTCTCAAGAACCGTTATGAGGCCGGCCTAGCCACGATTACCGATCTGCTTCGCGCAGAAGATGCTGAGCGCGAGGCGCAGATGAATTATTGGCATGCAGTCTACGGCAACACTATGGCGTACGCCCAACTGCTATTTGCGACCGGGACGCTGACTCCTGACGCAGCGGAGAAATTGCAATGAAAAATCTTGGATACTTTAGCGCAGTTGCCTTGATCGCGGGGGCTCTAGCGGGCTGCCGGTCGAGTGAGCCCGCGCATTCATCTGCAGTGGAGAGCGTGTCTGCACAAATTGCCAAGAGCCAGCAGGAGCAAGTCCCGGTTACGGTGCAAGCGGCAGGAAGCCTCCACGCCCATCAAAGCGCGACTCTCTCCGCGCAGGTGATGGGCCGGGTCGAGCAGGTACTGGTGCGCGAAGGCGATTCGGTACGCGCTAGCCAGACGCTCGTGATTCTCGACGACACGACCTTGAAATCGTCGCTCGATCAGGCCAACGCGGCGGTGAGGGCCGCGGAGAAGCAGCAGAACGCTGCCCAGACCAATGCCGATCTGGCCGCCAGCACGCTTGCCCGCTACCGGCAATTGCAGGAGCAAAAAAGCGTGAGTCCGCAGGAAATGGACGAAGTAACACGCCGCGCAGAAGCTGCTTCGGCTCGGGCGGACGCCTTGCGCGCTCAGACTGATGCGATGAAGGCACAGCAGACCAGCGCACGCGCAATGCTGAATTACACGAGGATCGTTGCGCCCTTTGCCGGAGTCATCACGGGGCGCATGGCCGACCCAGGGGCGCTCGCCTCGCCTGGTGTACCGCTGTTGCAAGTTGACAGCGCCGGACCGCTCGAACTCGACGCTGCGGTCGCAGAGTCAGAAATTGCATTCGTGCGCCAAGGGATGAAGATCGGCGTTTCAATCGATGGCGGCTCCGTGGATCCCGCCGGCACTGTTTCAGAAATCGTTCCTGCCGCGGATGTATCGAGTCACAGCTTTATGGTGAAGATAGATCTCCCAACGTCGAAGGAATTGCACGCGGGCATGTATGCCCTAGCGGAGATTCCGACAGGAACAAAGCAATCGATCACAGCGCCTCCGTCCGCGATCGTTGCTCGCGGGTCGCTTGCCTTTGTTTACGTCCTCGATAGCAACAACATTGCGCAGCTCCGTTACGTGACGCTTGGAGCCGTACACGCCAATCGGGTTGAGGTGCTCTCTGGAATCGCAGGAGACGAAAGGCCCGTGGACAACCCGGCCGGTCGCGATCTGGCAGGCAAACGGATCGAGGTTCAGCCATGACGGAGAATTCCAGTCCCCGCGGGCTCGGTCTGGCCGGGCGGCTCGCGCACGCGTTTCTGGATTCGAAGCTGACCCCGTTGGTGATCGTCGCATCTCTTGCATTGGGTGTCTTTGCAGTGGCGATCATCCCGCGGGAAGAAGACCCTCAGATCCTCGTCCCCATGCTCGATATCGCGACCGCGATGCCCGGCGCTTCTCCGGCAGAGGTGGAAGAGCGTGTCACGCTCCCGATCGAGAAACTGGTTCACCAGATCTCCGGCGTGGAGTACGTCTATTCGACATCCAGCCCCGGTCAGAGCCTCGTCATCGTGCGGTTCCTGGTGGGCACGCCGCAGGAAGATGCCCTGATCAAGGTGTACTCGAAGCTCTATTCCAATTTCGATCAGATTCCGCCCGGTGTCTCGCAGCCCATCATTAAAGCGCGCTCCATTGACGATGTGCCGATCCTTTCGCTGACGCTCTGGGGAGAACACTACGACGGCTATCAGCTACGTGCGATTGCGGACGAAGTGCAGCATAGCATCGAGCAGATTCCCGATGTCTCCGAGAGCACGGTCATCGGAGGCCTGCCTCGGACCATGCGCGTAATGCTCAACGGCGGGAAGCTGAATGCGTACGGGCTTTCTCCGCTGACCATTGTCGGCCATCTCCAGGCGGCCAACGCGAGCCTGCAGGCAGGCAGTTTTTCTGAGAACAATCGTGAGGTTCGCGTAGATGCGGGAAATCTCTTCACCGATCGCAAGGATCTCGAAGCCGTCGTCGTCGCTGTCGATCGCGGCCGTCCCGTCTACCTGCGCGATGTGGCTGACCAGATCGTCGATGGACCGTCGGAACCCGCTAACTACGTACTGTTTGGGACTACAAATATCAGCGCCGTTCCGGGCCGCTCGCCGCAGCAATACCCCAGCGTGACGGTCACCGTCGCGAAACGCAAGGGGACCAACGCAACCGACATCGCCAACGCGGTTCTCAAGCGCATCGACGAGATGAAGGGTGTCGAGATTCCCGCCGATGTCGAGGTGACCACGACGCGCAATTACGGCGACACTGCCAAGGCGAAATCGGACGAGTTGCTCGAACATTTGTTGCTGGCGACGCTTTCCGTCACCTTTCTGGTCGCACTCTTCCTGGGATGGCGCGAGTCGGGCGTGGTGCTGCTGGCAATCCCCGTAACCCTCGCGCTCACCATGTCGACCTTCTACTTCCTTGGCTATACCATCAACCGCGTCACGCTATTCGCGCTGATCTTCAGCATCGGCATATTGGTCGACGACGCGATTGTCGTGGTCGAAAACATTGTGCGTCACTTTCGGCTTCCCGAGAACCGGAACCGCTCCTCCAGCACCGTGACCATCGAAGCGGTTGCGGAGGTGGGCAATCCGACCATCCTTGCGACCTTCGCTGTAATTGCCGCCGTCCTTCCCATGGCCTTTGTGAGGGGACTGATGGGCCCTTACATGCGCCCCATTCCCGTCGGCGCTTCGGCGGCGATGCTGTTCTCGCTGATGGTGGCGTTTGTGGTTTCGCCCTGGGCGGCGATGCGACTCCTCCGGAAACACCTGGACGGGGCGCACCTACTGGAACCGGAGCACGAGAACTGGCGGACCCGGCTCTATCGCAAGGTGATGTCCCCTCTTATTGCTTCGGGCAGAAATCGGCTGATCTTCTTTGCCGCAGTGCTCGCTCTCCTGTTGATCTCCGTCGCTCTGGTTCCCTTGGGACTGGTGCGGGTGAAGATGCTGCCCTTCGATAACAAGAGCGAGTTGCAGGTTGTCGTTAACATGCCTGACGGCACGCCGCTGGAGCAGACACTGGCCGTAACCCAGGCCCTCGGCAATGAACTCGCGCAGCACCCGGATGTGCTCAACTATCAGCTTTATGCCGGAACCTCAGGGCCGTACAACTTCAACGGCCTGGTCCGGCACTACTATATGCGCCGCATGTCGAACCAGGCAGACATCCAGGTCAACCTGGTTGCGGCAAAGGACCGTCACGAACAAAGCCACGCGATCGCCAAGCGATTGCGCCCTCTTCTCGTGAACATCGGCAACCAGTATGGCGCGCGCATTCAAGTGAGCGAGGTGCCTCCTGGTCCGCCCGTGATTCAGACTCTGGTGGCTGAAGTGTACGGGCCCGATCTGGACGGACAGACAAAGGTTGCGCAACAGATCAAGTCCATCTTTCAGAACACGCCGGGAGTGGTCGATACGGACTGGTATGTCGAAGACTCGCAACCGCGAATCGCGATCCACGTGGATGCAGTCAAGGCGGCGCAGAACGGGATCGCCGTTGCCGACATTGCCAATGCCATTGCCCTGGCCACTTCGGGAAGCGAGGTCGGGCTCCTGCACGATGACCGCGCTCGCGAACCGGTCCCGGCCATGGTGCAATTTACTCGCGAAGGCCGTTCATCGGAGCAGGCACTTGAGAGCATCCATCTGCCCGGCGCGAATGGCGCGATGGTTCCCTTGCGGGAGCTGGTCACCATTGACCACGAATCGATTCAGCGGAGCATTTACCACAAGAATCTGCATCGCGTGGTTTACGTTACGGGCGATGTGGCCGGCGCCGAGGAGAGTCCGGTTTACGCGATCTTAAAAATGAACAAGCAACTGGACAGTCTCAAGCTGCCTGCAGGCTATACCCTCACGCGCTATAACGCCTCAATGCCCGAATCGACCGACCACTACTCTATGAAGTGGGATGGCGAATGGCAGATAACCATCGAAGTATTTCGCGATCTGGGTCTCGCATTTGCCGCGGTGCTCGTGCTGATTTACGTGATGGTGGTCGGTTGGTTCCGCTCTTTTGTGGTGCCGCTCATCATCATGGCGCCGATTCCGTTGACTCTGGTTGGCATTCTGCCGGCTCACGCGTTCCTAGGGGCGTTTTTCACTGCGACCTCGATGATCGGCTTCATCGCCGGCGCTGGCATTATCGTGCGCAATTCGATTATTCTGGTTGACTTCATCGAACTGAGGCGCCGTCAGGGCGCGCCTCTGAGCGAGGCTGTCATCGATGCGGGCGCGATCCGCTTCCGCCCCATGCTACTGACGGCAGCCGCGGTCGTGGTGGGTGCGAGCGTGATTCTTACCGACCCGATCTTCCAGGGACTCGCAGTCTCGTTGATCGCCGGGGCCGTGGCTTCGACCTTCCTGTCGTGGCCGACGATTCCCATTCTCTATTACCTGGTGCACTTGAAGTCTGAAGAGCCGACAGCGTGCGCACCTGAGACTGAAGAACACGAAGGAGTTATCCAATGACAGTCGAACGTGGACTAAGACTGATGGCAGGGGTGATGGTGCTGCTGTCGATTGCCCTCGCCGTTTACGTGTCGCATTACTGGATGTGGCTCACTGTATTCATCGGGCTCAACCTGTTGCAGTCCGCCTTCACGAACTGGTGTCCTGCGATGTCTATCCTGCGCGCAATGGGATTGAAGCAGGCACGCTGAATCGGTATCGGGGCTAGCAAGCACGTCGAGGAATTTGATAGCAACGTCCTTCAAAACAACGGGAAACTATGCATGGTTCGTTCAGGGAACTGCTCTTCAAAAGCCGGGCGCGGCGTCAGGCCAGCAGCGCAGGCCGTTAAGTCTCCACAGACCCGAAAAGCAAATCGTCTGCAGGACGAAGTCTATCGGGAGATGCTTCTGCTGGAATCGAATCGTCCCGGCTCCGAAATGGGACTCGCGTTGGCGCTCCTGCGTGCAATCGTTCAATCTGAATCGCTGCGGAATCAGCGGGATTTTCGCGAATGGCTGAAGACCGTTTGTGCCATTGGACTCCGTAGGATCGAGGCATCGCTGGCTGAGAACTCCAAATGCAATTTGGATGTGCACTAAGGATCGACCTCGTCTGGGAGCGAAGACAATCGATATATTGGATGTAGCACACCCGCCATGCGACCTGAACTTATCCGAGCATCGGAACTCCTCCAGAAGAACACCCCGGAGACAATCGAAGCCGCGATCGGGTTGCTGCAGAACACCGTCTTTTCGTTCAGCATGAAGATGTGTGGGCATCGTGAGGATGCGGAAGACACCATGCAAGACGTGCTCTTCCGCTCGTTCAAGTATCTGTCTAAAGTTCAGGACCCGAATGCGCTTGCTGCCTGGCTTTATACGGTCACGAGAAATCGTTGTCATCGCATCCGGCGCGGCCACGCGGAGATGGAGCGAAAAAACTCTCGTTGGACGAATTGATTCCCGACGAAGCCGAACTCAGGAGTCTTCTGCTCGAAAGCCAAAACGGCCCGGAACGCCATGCCATCCGCGCCGAAGAGCATCGTCTTCTGCATGAAGCCGTGCTGCGCATCCCCACCGCGTTGCGAATGGTCCTGGTCCTTCACGACATGGAGGAACTTTCCTCGGAACAGATCGCAAAGATACTTGACCTCCAGATCGGGACCGTACGTGTCAGGCTTCATCGCGCCAGGTTGGCGGTCAGAAAGAAAATGAGCTCGCTTCTGAGAGGATTGCCAGAGGCAAATCCCCGGCTAAAGAAGGCCATAGCAGAACGCCCGAAAGAATGCCGCGAGCTGTTCGCGAACTTGTCTGAATACCTCGATGCGCGCATCGAACCACGGACCTGCGAACAGATGAGAGCGCATATCGAAAGATGTCCAGCGTGCGTGGCATTTCTCAAGGATCTGCGTTCCGCCATCGATCGCTGCCATTCGTTCGAATTCGCGTGCGATCCGGATGTGGCTCAGCGTATGCGGATGCTGATGACGCAGGAATATTTGCGGCTGATCGGAAATCCATCTTTTCCGATGTAACTTTTGGGGTCCGGCCGGACTTTCATCTAGTACGGGCCGGTGGAAAAGTGGTCGGCGCGATTTCGGCTGGCCAGTTTCACGAACATGCAGCAGGCGGTCAGATCGTCTTCACACAAGCTCTTTTGGATCATTCCTTGGGGGGATGCAAATGGAAGTTAAGATTACTCAAGTTGAAGGGGTAAGGTTCTCGGTCCAGGCGCGGGCTCATACGATCGTGTGCGATCAGCCGCAGGAAAATGGCGGTGCCGATTCCGGCATGACTCCGCCGGAGCTCCTTCTGGCTTCGCTCGGAACTTGCGCCGCTTTCTACGCCGCCGAGTATCTGCGCACGCGCAAACTTGTAAGCACCGGCGTCTCGGTGTCAGTCACAGCCGAGAAGTTCAAGACTCCCGCCCGACTCGGCAACTTCCGCATCCGCGTCGACAGCCCGATTTTCCTGACGTCCGAACAGCGTGATGGATTGATGCGCTCCGTTGAGCATTGTCTCGTCAAGAACACGCTCCTCAATCCTCCAGAGATTGAGGTGACGCTCGAAATTCCGTGTCCCGCTGGCGCGAAACGCTGAGCGATATGGATTGTTTCTCCGCAATACAGGGTGATTTGGTCGAGACCCATGCGCCATGCACACTGAGGATGAACGACCAAATGCTCGAACTCATTGCTTCCCGGTTCCGTTCTTTGGGAGAACCCTATCGCCTCCGCATTCTTCAGGTGTTGAGACGAGGAGAGATGACGGTAGGAGACGTGGTGCAATCGCTTGATGGGAATCAGCCAAACGTCTCCAGGCATCTGCAAATCCTCCATCGCGTCGGGGTTGTGAATCGCAGGCGCGAGGGATTTGCATCTTGTATTCGCTTCGCGCCCCGTCCGTCTTCAGATTGTGTGAACTCGTCCATCGAAACGAGATCGGAAAGAGACTCGATAAATTGAAGACGCAGCTGGCACTCGGCAAAGCGCGATGAGACCATTATCCGAAGGTTATCCCAGGTCGGCCACCCCGATCCTCCATATGTTAAGATGACGAGCGGTATTGCCTGACTCAAAGACGCTAGACGAATAGCATAAGACACTTGATCGAGCGGGGTTATCGGCTTGACTGGAGACCGCGAGAGTAGGTCCCGTAAACGCCCGATGCTTCAGCGATCCGTTCTGAAGTATTTTCTAATCGCGCACATCTCGCATCACATTGAACGGCGCGGTACCGAGCCCGGCTGAGCTCCGGGCTTGGCGATTGCGTGTCGCATATCCGCTATGCAGCCTTGGTTCCCATCTGGATCAGCTTTCCGTTCTTCATCGTCTGCTCCAAGAAGTCCGCCCAGTCCTGCATCATCTTGGCGCGTGGCTCCAAATAGATGGCGTGGTTGTAGGCGGCGCTGACCTCATTGCGAGGCGCGTGGGCGAGTTGCAATTCGATGTGCTCGTGGTTGTAGCCCTGCTCATGGAGAATGATGGAGGCCAGACCCCGGAAACCGTGGCCGGTCATCCGGCCTTTGTAACCCATCCGCTCCAGCGCTTTCAGGATCGTCATATTCGACATGGGCTTTTTCCGGTTCT
>JBEKPD010000018.1:0-68925 GCA_049521075.1 Occallatibacter sp. | reverse complement strand
AACATCCCTTCCAGGGAAAATCGGCGAGTCTGGAAGATGTCTTCGAGTGGTCGAGCGCGACAAATCAGTTCGTAAACGAGCTCCGAGGCGGAAAACGAATTTAGATGCGTTTGCCCTGGATCAGTGCATGGTCTCGTAGGCGGCTATGCCGCCGCCTGCTAGTACAGCGCCGACCAAAAGCGGTTTCCAAAGACGGATGTGATGCCAGGACTCGAAACCGGAACCGGCGCCGATATACTCTTTCGTCATCTTCACGCTGGATACGTCGGCGTAGTTGAAGGTCTGCACTTTATTGCTGTCAGAGTTGGTGATCTTAAAGGTGGTATTGGAAAGATCGCCGAGAGAGCCCAGAGCTTCGCTGTCGTCGCGAAAGTCCACTTGAACAAGCGTGCCCGTGCGATACCTGGCGAGGCGCTTTTCGATCTTCCGCGCATGTTTTTCGAGCTTTCCGGAGGAATCGGCTCGACAGGTGGGCGCCAAGATGGCGAATGCGAATGCAATGACTACGAGCAGAAACGAGTTGTGGTGAAGAAAACGAAGAATTCTGTTCACAGGGCCCCTCCAAAAAATCGAACAAACAACTTGCGCCTTTGTTGTAATCGCGCCCAGCCGTAACAGCGGCGACCGGCCAGACGGTTTCACAATAGCACTTAACTAAAGTTGGACGGGGAATTGACGGAGTAGAAGCATTACTTGCGTAATGAAAGATACATCGACTGGCAATGAGGGGCGCTCCCGCAGCGCGCCGCGCCTTGACATGGACAGACGAGGGTCACTAGACTTAAAAAGGAGCACCCCGGAATTTTTCGACGTAAGTCCTAGCATTAGAGGGACTTAATCGGCAGAGTCCGCGCCCGGAAAGTGAGCCCGGAAACCGCGAATCGACGGCCTCGCCGTGGCTTCCGTTCGGCGGTGGGAGGAAAAGAGCAAGAGATGCCCGATGTGCGCCTCAGTCCGCGCGAGCGGCTGGTGTTGAACGCCATCATCGAGTTGTACATTGCGACCGGCGAACCGGTGGCGTCGCAGGCAGTGGCGCGCCTGTTTGCCGACCGCGATGGTTTGAGCTCGGCGACGCTGCGCAATGTGATGTCGGCACTGGGCGAGGCCGGACTGCTGGAGCAGCCGCACACATCGGCAGGGCGCGTGCCAACAGCGGCGGCCTTCCGCTATTACGTGGGACAGATTACGCAATCCGGCCGCGCGTCGGCGGGAGGGGCCGGCGGCATCGGTGCATCGGGAAGCGTCGAGTCGCCGCTGAGCGTGGCGCGCCGCGGGGAGATTGAAGAGAGTTTCTCCGGTGTGAGTAGCACGCACGAGTATTTGGAGCGCACCTCGCACGTGCTGGCGCAGCTTTCTCGCGGGCTTGGCGTGGCGTTGGCCAGCTCCGCGGTGGGACAGGTGCTGGAGCACATCCATTTTTCGCGGCTGTCGACGGGCCGCGTGCTTGCGGTGCTGGTGACGCAGGCGGGCGTCGTGCTGGATCGCGTGCTGGCGCTCGATCGGGAATTGACGCCGATGGAACTGGAAACTGCGAGCCGCTATCTGAACGAGAATTTTCACGGCTGGCCGATCGACCGCATCCGCGCCGAGGTAGCGCGCCGCGTGGAGATTGAGCGCGAGGCCTATCGGCAGTTGCTGACCTCGGTGGAGGAGCTGTGCCGCAAGGGTGCCCTGGCCGGCGACGGAAGTGGGCCGGCAATTTTTGTGGACGGAATGGCGAACCTGATCGGCGTGGAGCAGGATAGCGAGCGGCTGCGCCAGATGCTGCTGGCTCTCGAAGCCAAGCAGCGGCTGGTGGAGCTGCTGACCGCGTACGTAGACGGCCGCCAGCAGGAGGTGCGCGTGATCGTCGGCCTGGATGCGGCTACGCCCGCGATGCAGGACCTGGTGTTGATCGGCGCTCCCGCAAGGCTGGGCGATACCAATGTAGGAACGGTTGCCGTGATCGCACCCACGCGCATCCAGTACCAGGAAATGATTGAGGCCGTAAGTTATATTGCGCGTCTTTCCGAGCGCCTTCTCGATGTTCCCAACGCATAGGCGCGCATGGGAAATGCCGGACCAATCTCAAGTAATTGATCCGGTCGATTAAAAGGGGCATTCTCGCCTATCCTTTTCCGCAGAAATCGCGGAAAAGGATAGGGCACGAGAGCCAGATCCGGACGGAATTTATTCCGGGACGCTTTCGGCGGTGCGGATTTCTGCAGCGGCCTGAAGGAATCGTCATCTAACCAATGTGATTTGATCCATATTGGAGAGCTTACTGAATCATGGTGAAAGAGGAGACGGAAGAGTTGAGGGCAAAAGAATCGAGACCGTCGGCGGAGATCGGGGTGGGGATCGATCCCGCAACCGAGCTGCCGCCGCCCGATGAGACCTTGGCCGAGGCGGCAGGTCAGGGGTTGGCCGGCGATCCAACAGAGATCGATCGACTAAAAGCCGAGCGCGATCAACTGCTCGATCGGCTGGCTCGCATGCAGGCGGAGTTTGAGAACGCGCGTAAACGCGCGGAGCGCGAGAAGTTGGATTTTCGCGACCATGCCACGGGAAACGTCGTGGAGCAGTTTCTACCGGTGCTTGATAACTTCGAGTTGGCGCTGAAGTCCGCGGGTTCGGCGGAGCAACTGCGCTCGGGCGTAAGCCTGATCGTGAAGCAGATGGAAGAGATTCTGGAAAAGATGCAGGTGAGGGCCGTTCCCGCGATCGGCGAGGTCTTCGATCCACGCGTGCATGAGGCGCTGGGAACGGTGGAGCGCGATGACATGCCCGACCAGCATGTGGCAGAAGAGATTCGGCGCGGCTACAAGATCCGCGAGAGGCTGTTGCGGCCGGCGCTGGTGCGCGTGGCCCATAACGCGAAGCAAGTGAATGAATGAAACGTGCAGGCTGAGGACTACGTCAAGAGGGCATGGGTTCTAATACAAAAGTGAGCAAAGCAGATTATTACGAGGTGCTGGGCGTTTCGCGCGAGGCCACCGATCAGGAACTGAAGAGCGCCTACCGCAAGCAGGCTCTCAAGTACCATCCTGACCGCAATCCGGGCAACCACGCGGCCGAGGAGAAGTTCAAAGAGGCCAGCGAGGCCTATCAGGTGTTGAGCGACGCCGAAAAACGCGCCGCTTACGACCGCTACGGGCATGCGGGACTGGGCGCGCAAGGTTTTGCCGGCGGCCCGTTTGCCGGCGGCGTGGACCTGGGCGACATCTTTGGCGATTTATTCGGCGAGATGTTTTCGATGGGCGGCACTTCGCGCGGAGGAACGCGCGCCCAGCGCCAGCAGCGCGGCGACGATCTGCGCTTCGACCTGACGATCAACTTCGAGGATGCGATCTTCGGCGCCGAGACGGAAGTGAAGATCAGGCGGCTGGATACATGCAGCGCGTGCAAAGGTAATGGCAGTGCCTCCGGCCGGGGCCCGAGCGTATGCGGCAATTGCCAGGGCCACGGGCAGCTCCGCTATCAACAGGGGTTCTTTTCAGTTGCGCGTACCTGCCCGGCATGCGGCGGCGCGGGCTCGGTGATTGGCGATCCATGCTCAGTGTGCCGCGGGGAGGGCCGCGCGGCCACAGAGATCAAGCTGAACGTGAAGATCCCACGAGGCGTGGAAGAGGGAACGCGCATCCGCTATGCGGGCGAGGGTGACTCAGGCCGCCGTGGCGGGCCCAAAGGCGACCTCTACATCATCCTTTCCATCCGCGCGCACGAGTTCTTCGAGCGCCATGGGCACGATCTTCATTGCGTGATTCCCATCAGCTTCCCGCAGGCGGCGTTGGGCACAGAGTTCGAGATTCCCGGCATTGATGGGCCAATCAACATCAAGATTCCCGAAGGCACGCAGAGCGGCCGAGAGATTCGCGTAAGAGGACGCGGCGTTCCCTACCTGAACGAGAAGGGCAATGGCGACCTGATCGTGAAGGTGGTGGTGCAGATTCCGCGCAAGCTCAGCCGCGCGCAGCGCGAGCTGGTGACCGAGCTAGCGGAAACCATGACCGTGGACAACAGCCCCACCTCGCCAGGGCTGATCGAGAAGATGAAGGACTTGTTCAGCTAGAAAGCAGGGACTAGGGACGTAGGGACTCAGTCCGTCTCGATAGCGCTTGGCGTCCCTGGATCTCGGCAGCTTTCACGGTTTTTTTCGAGCCTGCTTCGGCTTTGCTTGTTCTTTTGATCGGACTCTTCTGGGCTTAGATGATTTTGGTTCCCTGACAGCTTGCTCCGGTTGCACCTTCTTTTCGATAGCGTCGATCCGACAATTGAGTTCTTCCATTTGTCGAAGAAGGCTCTTCACGTCGTTTTCCATGATCGCCGCTGCCATCGCAACCGCGGGGGCCAGCGTGCCCATAGGCGCCAATGACGCCGATAGTTGGTGATCATGAAGGTGTTCCTCATGGAGGTGACCAGCGTGATCGATCCGACGAATCTCTACGGGGTGATTGATTAGCCTGCCTCTTCTCGGAAACCGTCCACGGATCGCGGCCCATCCCTGCAGAATCATCGGGACCAACGAGAACAGCGACGCAATAGACCCCGCAATATACAAGATCTCAAGGCCGGTCTCATGCTCCACGAGGAGAAGTTTCGACGTTCCGAAGCCCACCACGTATCCACGGCCTTGAAGGTCACCATTAACTTCTGAGTAATGAATTCCGACTTCGTGTTGGAGCGTTTCGAGAAGCTCCCGATACTCGTCGTATGATCCGACGTTCTCGCGGAACTTCAACGACACAATTCGGTCAGGGCTGACATTCAAATGTTGAGCAGCGCTGCTGAATTTGCGGCTAAAGGATTCCTCGCGGTAATTCATCGCGGTTCTCCATTCTCGTACCTTGGATCGGTCGAATTATACCCTCAATGATGGGTAGGTCGTTCAACATGCAGGCGAGGACACGCGCACTACCGCAGATCAGGAGACCGGCGGTGCAGGTTCTCGCCGCGTGTGAGAAATGCGGGCTATCTCCGAACCAATTTTGAATTCGGAGCGCGATGGATTGGGAGCTTTGACTCGACGCGCAGGAGAGACCGCATCATTGAGAATTTCGCGAATCTCTGCTTCCAAGCTGCGATGATTGTGGGCTGCGCGCAACTTCAGCGCCCGATGCGTCACGTCTGAAAGATTGCGAATCGTAACAGAGGCCATGTCGATTGTCTCTCTCCCTGTCTATCGGCGCCCTCATCGATGGAATCAGCTGCACCGTTCAAACCGCCAGCAGTGCGATGGCCGCGATGGCGATCCCGATGGCCAGACTCATGCGGTCGGTGAAGGCGAAGACCAGAGGGTCCTCGTCGAGCTCGCCGCGCGAGGCTAGCAGCCACACGCGGCAAAGCCACAGAATCATCAGCGGCACAATGAGCCACAGCCATTCCGCGCGTCGATAGAGCACGACCACGTCGCCGCTGCTGATGTAGATGGCGAATACCATGACGGCCGCAAAGGCGCTGGCGGTGCCAAAACTTCTTAACTGGGCGCTATCGGCGATAAGGTAGCCGCGGCCGTTGCGGGGCGGCAATCCGCTGCTGCGCAAATTCTCGAGCTCCGCAAAACGCTTTACGATGGCCAGCGAGAAGAACAGAAAGATAGAAAAGCCGGCCAGCCAGTCCGAGATGTGCGATTGCGTGGCGGCGCTGCCGGCGAAGAGGCGCAGCGTGTAGAGGCCGGAGAGCACCATCACATCGACGAGCGCGATCCGCTTCAGGTACCAGGAATAAGTGAGCGTGGTTCCTAGATAAAAAAGCAGCCAGGCGGTAAAGGCCGGCGGCAGGAAGCGTCCGCCCCAAAGCGCCAGAAGCCATAAAACGGCCACCATGGCGGCGCCCGTTACGGCTGAAAGATCGCCCGTGGCAAAGGGACGCAGGCGTTTTTGGGGATGTCGTCGGTCGGCTTCGATGTCGAGAAGGTCATTGACGATGTACGCTGACGAGGATGTGAAGCTGAAACAGAAAAAAGCCAGCAGGGCGGTGAGATAGGGACCGGCATTTCTGGCGTGCGCCAACAAGAGAGGCAGAAAGATGAGCAGATTCTTTGCCCATTGATGCGGGCGCAATGCCCTGAGCGCCGGCGCGAGCGAATTGCCGCCTTCAGAGAATGTGCGCGCGGGACGAATGCCACCGAGGCGCATACGGAGGCGCAGGCGAAGGCTGGGATTGGCCACCATTGCCTCGGCGGCGTGGGCCAGCAGCGGCAAATCCGGAGTGTCGTTGCCGATGTATGCGTAATCTTTGCCGCCGAATTGGGTGCGCAGGCGATCGAGTTTGTGAGTTCCGGTCAGGTTCACCTTGCCGTCGCTCGCTAAAACAGCGGCAAATATACCGAAATGCGCGGCGACACGCTGCGCAAGGCCAACATCGGCTCCAGTGACGAGATAGAGAGCACGGCCGCGCGTCTGCTCCTCTTGAAGAAACTGCAGCAGCGCGCGGTTATACGGCAAATGAGCAACGTCAAGCGTGACATGGGAGGTAATGAATGCCTTGAAGGCCGCCTTGCCGCGAAGAAGGTGAGCGGGCAAGGCAAGAAGCAGCGCCGGACGGGTGCGCGCCAGCACCAGCAGCGAGTCGACGAGGGTGTCGGATTTGACCAGGGTGCCGTCGAGGTCGACACAGAGCGGCGTGAGCACTGTGGCGGAAGCTTGCGGCGAAGAGACGACCTCGGACAACCGTTCACCTCAAAAAGGGTATTGAACTCTTGCATTGATGATAAGACGGGGAGATGGGTGGGAGGATGGGACGGAGGGAAATTGGTGGAGCTGAGCGGGATCGAACCGCTGGCCTCCTCGTTGCGAACGAGGCGCTCTCCCAGCTGAGCTACAGCCCCACAATGTCTTCTAATATCTTAGCAGCGAGGCAACAATAGGGAAAGAGGGGCTGGGCACGGCTGAGCTGCACAAGAGGAGGACGACATCGGGACGTTAAATGCATCAAATACAAATTGTTCGCGCGCGAGCGCAGACGGAGAGCTATGACCAACCCAGCGACTGCCGACCAGCCGGAATGCTGGCCCGCTTTGCCTCTTGATTCCTGGCGGGAAACCTGCGCCACGCTGCACATGTGGACCCAGATCGTGGGAAAAGTGCGGCTGCGGCTCACGCCGCTCGTCAACCACTGGTGGAATGTGCCTCTTTATGTGACCGCACGCGGGCTCACTACGTCGAATATGCCCTACGGTGCGCGATCCATCGAGGTGCGATTCGACTTTGTGGCGCATCGGCTGGTGCTGGAATGTAACGATGGATTGGTCAAGGAGCTGCCGCTTCGTCCCATGACGGTTGCTGATTTCTACCGGGAATTCATGGAGCTGCTGCGCTCAGCAGGAGTCGAGGTTAGCATCTGGCGCATGCCGGTGGAGATTCCCGATCCCATCCCCTTCGACGAGGACAGGGAACATGCCGCGTACGATGCCAAGCAGGTAGAGATTTTCTGGCGCATTCTGCTCTCGGTGGATGCGGTCTTCCACAAGTTTCGTTCGGGATTTATCGGAAAAGCGAGCCCGGTGCATTTCTTTTGGGGTAGCTTCGACCTGGCGGTGACGCGCTTTTCCGGCCGCAAGGCACCGGAGAGGCCGGGCGCCGACAGCATAACGCGCGAAGCGTATTCGCACGAAGTGAGCAGCGTGGGATTTTGGCCGGGCAGCGGCAGCATGAGCGGTCCGGCGTTCTATTCGTATGCCGCTCCGGAGCCGCCGGGATTTAAGGAAGCGGGCGTGCGTCCGGAAGCAGCGCGATACGATGCCGGACTCGGTGAGTTTTTGCTCTCCTACGACGATGTGCGAAATGCGGAATCGCCGAGCGTGGAACTGCTTGGGTTTTGCGAGAGTACGTACGAGGCTGCGGCTGAGCTAGGCAAGTGGGATCGACATTTGCTCGAACCTGGTGGGACCGCAAATCGTTAAAAGGGCACAATGGTGATTGCGGATGCCGGACAGATCACAAGGTTGCCGGCGCAGGGACTGAAGAAACGAGCGGCCAGTCGCCAATTCCACGTTGCGCACAGAAGCTGCTCCACTCCGCGATAGTGAGCTTGCCTGCCCGGATGGTGCCGACGACTCCGCCGGGGCCAATTTTCGTTTCTCCGCTTTCGAGGGCCAGATTTCCCGGCTCGACGATCAGCTTCCATCCGTTCTCAAACAAGCAAAGGGCGAATGCGCAGGTCAGGACGTCGAGGGCGCGGGCGTCCTGCTGGCCCTGGTTGAGACGGACTCCGGGTGGATGGGGGACGTAGATGGCTAGAGCCCTGAGATTGAGAACGAGTGTGGGCAGTTCGCTGAGCTTCTTCGTGGAGAGCAACGATAGGAATGGCGCGACTTGTTTGCGCCACATGGGGATGTAGATGTCCGCGCCTGCAGTCTCCCAGTTCAAGGGCTTGAGATCTGCGGTTGCCGCAGCGGGGATGAGCTTTTTTAGGAGGCTGGTTTCAAGAGGAGCGAGATCGTCGATGAGCGAAATCATCGGCTGGCTCGATGTGGATTCCGCCGGAGAACCTTCGGGTGCGGAAAGGTTCAGCAGCTTTGCTTTGTCAATCCGCTTGTTGAGCGCTGGATGGGAGTCGAAGGGCGAGGTCTTTGCGATGGCAGCCTGTTGGGCGAGATATTCAGAGGCCGCTTTGGCAATTTGCGGCGCCTGCATGAAGCGCAGGAAGCCGTCTGCCAGAGCCGGTCGATATCCATTCATCGCGGCCGGCACAACGAAGGAGCCCCAGTACGATTGCACGCCCGGCTGGCATTTCCGCACGCCCTCAAGCCCCTCGATAAAAGCCTGGGAGCCGGTGATGTAACAGGCAAGCTCGTCGGAGCGAAACTCCTGACGCCGCGAGATGGCCTGTGTGACGCGCAGGAAAAACCGCCAGTACGCGCGCATTGCGATCATGAGCAACTTATAGAGCACGGCAACGACAGCCCAGCGCGTGAGGAAACGGAGAACTTCAGATTTCCTGCCGAGGTTTTCGAAGATGCGGACCATGGTGCGCTGAGTGCTGTAAACCCACGGTCCGAGCCGTGTGTCGCCGGAGTAGTAATGCGCGAATTCGTGGGCGAGGATGGCGCGGAACTGCGCGATGGAGAGCATCTGCAACAAGGGCAGGCCCAGACCCATGATGCGACGGTTGCCGATGCCCGTAAATCCGGCGGTTTCCATCACGAATGCATTTGCATCGGCGAGGAGATAGACCTCAGTCGGCATGGGCTCCCGCAGCGCGGCGGCGATGGCTTCGATTTCGCGGGTGAGCCTGCGTTCTTTTGACAAATCGATGGGGACACCGTTGGGGTCGAAGCGGTTCTTTCGCGGCACCAGCGACCAGAGGATAGAAAGCCCTACGGCCAGGCCAAATGCAGATACCAAAAGACGGATGAAAAACAAGTTGCCTTCGCCAGCGGGGACAAGCACGAAGAGCGCAACCGGCAAGAGAAGAAAAACCACGGCCAGAACGAAGGCAAGAAGATAGGAGACAAAAACGATCGCCAAACTCACGGAGCTGAGGGCGACCACGGACCACTTGCGTGAAGGGAGATGAATGGACTGGCTTGGCATGGATGATGCCGATGGTAGCACAAGAAAGCTAAACGAATGCCGCCAGAAACGAGAGGCCGGGGACGCTGCCCCGGCCTCTCGTCAGCTATCTGGATTCCAGTCCACCTAGACCCAGAGCTAGAACCTGCCTTAAAGCTGATTCATGTTGGACAGGAACTCGGCGTTGTTGCGCACCTTCTCAAGACGGCTGATGAGCAGTTCCATGGCTTCGACCGGGGACAGTGGATTGAGTACGCGGCGCAGGATGAAAACGCGCTGCAAGTCTTCTTTGGGAATGAGCAGCTCTTCTTTGCGGGTGCCCGAGCGCTGGATGTCGATGGCCGGGAAGACGCGCTTGTCCACGAGTTTGCGGTCGAGGATGATTTCCATGTTGCCCGTGCCCTTGAACTCTTCGAAGATGACCTCGTCCATTCGGGAGCCGGTGTCGACGAGGGCGGTGGCGATGATTGTCAGAGACCCGCCTTCTTCGATGTTGCGCGCGGCGCCGAAGAAGCGCTTGGGCCGCTGCAGGGCGTTGGAGTCGACGCCGCCGGAGAGCACCTTGCCCGATGGCGGAACGATGGTGTTGTAGGCGCGCGCCAGACGCGTGATGGAGTCGAGCAGAATGACGACGTCGCGCTTGTGCTCGACCAGGCGCTTGGCCTTTTCGATCACCATTTCGGCTACCTGCACATGGCGGGCGGCCGGTTCATCAAAAGTCGAGCTAATGACTTCGCCCTTCACCGAACGCTGCATGTCGGTGACTTCTTCGGGGCGCTCATCGATAAGCAAAACGATAAGCACAACCTCTGGATGGTTCGTAGTCACGGAGTTGGCAATGGACTGCAAGAGCATGGTCTTGCCGGTGCGCGGAGGAGCGACGATGAGACCGCGCTGGCCCTTGCCGACCGGCGTCAACAGATCCATTACACGGCCGCTGATGCCCTCGCGCACCGTCTCCATCTTGATGCGCTCTTGCGGATAGAGCGGCGTGAGGTTGTCAAAGAGAATCTTGTTGCGCGTCTCTTCGGGCGACTCGAAGTTGATGGCCTCGATCTTGACCAGGGCGAAGTACTTCTCGCCTTCATGGGGCGGGCGGACGTTGCCGCTGATCGAGTCACCGGTCTTGAGGTCGAACTTGCGGATCTGGGACGGAGAAACGTAGATGTCGTCTGGTCCGGGAAGATAGTTGTAGTCCGGGGAGCGGAGGAAGCCGTAGCCGTCAGGGAGAATCTCCAGGACGCCCTCGGCAAAGATGTGTCCTTCCTTTTCGCTTTGTGCCTGAAGGATCTTGAAGATAAGATCCTGCTTGCGAAGACCGCTGGTCCCCTGGATCTCAAGGGAGCGAGCGATTCGGCTTAATTCAGTAATGTTTTTTTCTTTGAGTTCTGCGATGGTCATGTTCACCTGCACGAAGGCGGGATAAGTTGGGTGGGATACGAAGGAGGAAGGACTCCAGAGGAGATCGAACAGCATTCAGCGATGCATCCGGCGCAAGCCAGTCTGGGAATCAGACTCCAAACTCACGCGGAGTTGCGAAGCGCCGGAAAAACGTACGGTCTTTGCAGGGAAACTGCCCTTACACCGTTATTTGCTTTCATAACACAAGCGACGCGATGCTTCGTCAAGCCGCGCGTCGCCTTTCTACGGGCCGGGCCGCTGGCGCCTCCTGGGGCTTCTGTGCTCCCGGATTGGCCGTCTCAAAGCGGCACAAAACTTCATTTGTGGTGTCTTGCAGCCGTGTATTCGGCTTGTGCAGCTTACGCGTCGCCTTGCTGGCCAGTTGACAGAGCTGGTAGCGATTGGTCACCTGAGAAAGCGCCTTAAAAACAAGATCAGAACGCATTGTTATCTCCTTCTTTTTCAAATGCCTGCGCCGGTTCCTCAAACACCGCCCGGCGCATCGGAGGGGAGCCATTACAAACGAGGGCTACCCCAAATTGCCACTTCCATCTCTTAGACGCGTTTCTCAGGCTCGCGAGTTCAAATAATACTGGCGACGATTGCGCGGTTTGAAATGGATGCCATGCCGTATCGGTTTGCAGTTTGCGCTTCAGGCATTCTGGTAAAAAACACATTCCCAGAACTCCAAGTGCGCACCCAACGCATCAATAAGGAGCACTTGCTCTTAGTTTGATGCTGGAAATTTACTGATGGGCGCACCCGGCCGCAAATACGCAACCTGCCCTCAATGGATGGCTGTATTGAGAGTATAACCAACCCCTGTCAGGGTCAATAATTATTTCGTGAGTTATTTTGTGCTACGAGGGAATTTCTTTCCAGGTGCCTTCCGATCGTCTACGAGGGCACTTCGTGGCTGTATATAAGCTGCTGATTATTATTGGCTTAACTAGATTCACAAGAACTTCGCGCCCTGCGCCGATAAGGCTTCGAGGTTGCGAGAATACCGATTCTCCGGGGTTGCGAACGCTTGACTTGTTAGTAACTCAAAAGGAACCCCTGTGATTACCTGCGGGGCGTGCGGGCCTTACTTCGACCTGTGACGGGTGTCCCATGGCCGTCCGTCAGGATCGGAGAAAAGCACTCGTCCATTCGCATCGCAGCCGCAGGCCGGGCGTTTCATGCCGTGCCTGCGACGGGGCGAGGCGATGATCTCATCGAGGCGGAAGATTCCTGCCACAAGGATTCCCACGAAGGGAACTGCGACCAGGAAGTTCTCCCAGCCAGTCTGAAGAATCGTATCTTGCACGACCAGACTCCAGAATGCAGCTTTGTTGGTTTGCTGGTCACAGTGTACTGGGAATCGGGGAGAACTAGAGGATTTTCACCGATCTGAGGTGACCGATATCACACTGGGAGCGCCCGGCCCTCAGCTCCAGTAGCTCCGGTCGAGCGTGCGATATTGGATGGCTTCGGCGAGGTGGGCGACAGTGAGGGACTCTGTCCCTTCGAGGTCTGCGATGGTGCGCGCGACTTTCAAGATGCGATCGTGGGCGCGCGCGGTCAGCCCCTGTTGCTGCATCGCGCGCTCCAGCAGGCGCTCGGCGTCGGGGCCGAGCTCGCAGTAGGCGCGAATCTGCCGGGTGTTCATCTGCGCGTTGGCGTAGATTTTTTCCTTGGCTTTAGAAAAACGTTCGCGTTGACGCGAGCGCGCCGCCATCACGCGGGCGCGAATGTGCGCAGAGCCTTCGGCCGCCGCGCCGCCGCGCAGTTCCTTGTACTGAACGGCGGGAACTTCGATGTGGATGTCGATGCGGTCGAGCAGCGGGCCGGAGATCTTGGCCACGTAGCGCTGGATCATGGGCGGAGTGCACAGGCACTGGCGCGATTTGTCGTTGAAGTAGCCGCAAGGGCAGGGATTCATGGCCGCAGCCAGCATGAAGCGCGCAGGGAAACTGAGCGACATGGAGGCGCGCGCGATAGTAACGGTGTGATCCTCAAGCGGCTGGCGCAGGACCTCGAGAACGTTGCGGGGAAACTCGGGCAGCTCATCTAGAAAGAGCAGGCCGTTGTGGGCCAGAGACACTTCGCCGGGGCGAGGGATGATGCCGCCGCCGATCAGGCCGGCGTCGGAGATGGTGTGATGCGGGGCGCGGAAGGGGCGCTGCGTCACCAGGCCCGCACCGGCATCGAGAACGCCGGCAACGGAGTGGATCTTGGTGGTTTCGAGCGCTTCCTCGAAGGTGAGCGTGGTCAGGATCGAGGGCAGACGCTTGGCCAGCATGGTTTTGCCGGAACCGGGCGGGCCGATCATGAGAATGTTGTGGCTCCCGGCCGCGGCCACTTCAAGGGCGCGCTTGGCGGTTTGCTGGCCGCGCACATCGCAGAAGTCGACGCTGAACTGCTCGAGCTTGCCCAGCAAATCCTCGGTGACCACGCGAAAGGGTTCGCGCTGGATCACGCCGACGACGGATGTGTTGAGCAGTTCAAGCACGTCGAGAAGCGAGGAGACGGGATAGACGTTGACGCCTTCAACCACTGCGGCTTCAGCGGCGTTGGCGGCGGGCAGAATCAGGTTGGGAATGCCCTTTTCGCGCGCCAGAACGGCCATGGGCAACATGCCGGGAACAGCCCGGACACTGCCGTCGAGACCAAGCTCGCCGACCAGGAGGAAACGGCTGAGGTCGTTCGTGCGCAATGCGCCATACGCGCCAAGAATGCCGACCGCGATGGGCAGATCGAATCCGGAGCCCTCCTTTTTCAGATCGGCGGGAGCGAGATTGATGGTGATGAAAGTGGGCGGGATCAGGTAGCCGGAGTTCTTGATGGCGGCGCGCACGCGGTCACGGCTCTCGCGCACAGCGGCGTCGGGCAGTCCCACGGTGTGAAAGTGATCCTCGTTCGAGACCACGCCGCTATAGTCGACCTCGACGTCAATGAGATTGGCGTCGATGCCGTAAACTGCCGCACTTAGGGCCTTGTAAAGCATGGCGGAGAGCTGAAGAGCGAGTGTAGCAGAAACAGGTGTCAGGTTTCAGGGGGCAGGGGCCGGTCGCGCCGGTGACTGTCGGCGAGAAATTTTCGATCGTACTTCTTGCTCGCCTTGTGGCCTCGGCAGCTATTGCTTCGGGACAAAGAAGCTCGGCTCGTTGTATTCGCCATTATCCTCGTGGCTGAGAGCGATCAGTGCAGCGATGTAACCGACAAAATCTGTTCCTTGAACCACGAACACCTTAATGTCGTTGCCGACCGGTGGTTGCCGCAAAAGGCAAAGCTTCTGGATTTCCGCATTGGACGCCTCGGCTATCGAAAGCCCATTAGATGTTGTAGGCAAATGAACCTCCTTCACGCCCTTAAAAAACACGTCAATACGAGTCGGAAATCCAGTGAATTTCGTGCTTCGGAAAAGCAACTCGCCGTGGCTTACCGAATAGCTCCAAAGTTGAAAAAAACGCTTAGAATTGACGATTTCCATGGCCATGCTTTCCTCTAGAAGATAGACGACGGGCTACTGACACTTGCACTTCAGACGCGATCGTCAGGGAAGGTGCCGACCGATTCTCCGGGCGCGACATTTTGTCCGGCGAGGACAACGGTATGGGTGGCAATGTGTGCGCCCGCGCCTATGGATGTGGGCTGCAGCCGGACTTTGCCGTAGTCGCGGGGGTCGTGCCAGAAGGAAAGGATGCGCGAAAAGGAGCCGATGACCGCGTTGTCGCCGATAGAGATGCCGCCGCGATCGTTGAGCAGGGCGCGCTGGCGAATAGTCACGCCGTCGCCAATGGAGAGGTTGTAGCCGTAGGTGAGGTCGACGCCGTGGTAAATCTTCACTCCGGCGCCGAGATGTTCGAAGATGTGCCGGCCCAGCATGCAGCGGAAGCGCAGTCCGAGCCAGTGATTGAGGCCGACCGGCGAGCGGTCGAACATCTGCCAGAACCACAGCAAGGGCTTGCGTTGCGCAAAGCGCTCGCGATCGACTTCGGCAAAGTGTTCCGCTTCGAGGGTGACGTTTTGCGGGTCGAGCGAGAGGCTGACGACGTTGGAGGGCAGCTCGGTTGTGAGCGTCAGGTTAAGCTTTCCGCCGTGGGGGCGGCCCAGATAAATCTGATATAGCTGATCGCGCACGATCTCCCCGCGGCGCTCCGGGGAATTGTGGCGGACGAATTCATCGTCGAGAAACTGGATCCAGCGGCGGTAGATCTCTTCGGCTTCAGGTGTGGGGCGGGGAGCGGAAATTTCGTGCGCGGCCATACCAGAGACGATAAAGCAGGGATCGGGGATTAGGGAATAGGGATTGCAGGCAGGTGTCAGGTTACAGTTTGTCTCGCTGACACCTGGCACCTGAAACCTGAACCCTGTTCTTACCGTTTGCCCTGAATGGTCTTCGGGTTGCCGCCGATTTTCTTGACGGCGCGTCGCGCGGCGATGGCGTGCATCTCCTTGCCGTAACTCGACTGGTTGATGAAGACCTGCAGGCCGAGATTCAACACGTTTCCAGTGGCCCAGTAGAGCGCCAGCCCTGAAGCGTAGTGCATGAGGAAGCTGCCCATGAAGATGGGCAGGATGAAGGCCATCATGCGCCGCTGCATGGGATCCATGCCAGGCGAGGGCGTGATGAACTGCGTGAGGAACATGGTGATGATGATCAGGATCGGCAGAACGTACGTGGGGTCCGGCTGCGAGAGATCGGGCAGCCAGAACCAGTGCGCCTGGCGCAACTCCACGGCATTGTAGAGAACGCGGAAGAAGCCGTAGAACAGCGGGAGTTGGGGCAACATGGGCAGGCAGCTGCCGTACATGTTTACGCCCTCGGCCTTCATCAGCGCCGCTTGCTCCTGTTGCATCTCCATCTTTTTCGGATCGTTCATCTTGAGATTCGCGTAACGCTTGCGGATGGCGTCCAGCTTGGGCTGGATGCGCATCATCTTGAGCGACGACTTCATCATCATGAAGCGCAATGGAATGAACGCGAGGTTGAAGACCGCCGTGAAAAGGACGATAGCCCAGCCCCAACTGTAGGCGCCTGCGCCGAGGATGATGTGCAGGAAGCGCAAGGCGAAGTAAAGCGGCTTGGCGATGACGCCCAGCCAACTGCCGTACTGAATAAGCGATTCAAGCGAAGGACCGCTGGGCTTGCCATCGGCACCGACGGCGTGGATCGACTTGAGGAGTTCGGTGGCCTTGGGGCCGGCAAACAAGCGCAAGCGGGTATCGCCGCTGGTGTCGCCGACGGCGAGGCCGAGCACATCTAGGGAGATTTTTTTGCTGTTCTGATCGCTGGGGTCGGTAGGCAGAACGATGGAGTTATGCAGGGTAACCACCGTGGCGCGGTCGGGGGATTCGGGCAGGAACGCAGCGGCAAAGTAGAGGTCCATCACGGCCGCGTATTGGTACGGCTCATCCAGCGTGTTATTGCCGCTCACTTTGGCGCCGGCTTGCACGTCCTGCTGGTTGCCGAGCGACCAGGCGAAGAATGTAGGAGTAGGCATCTGCCCGCGGATCATGGACGTCTGATGCAACTCCTCCATGTCGCCGAGGCCGGCCGGCCACTCGACGAGCGCGCGCAGCGGTGCGCCGTTGCGCGTTACCTTGGTCTCCACGGAGACGACGTAGCTCGAGTCGAAGCGGAAGGTCTTGACAGCATCAATGCCGTTAGCGGCGTAGTGGTAGGTGATCGCAGCCGGTGCCAGGAGCAAGCCAGTCGCCGAGGGCTGCCCGCCATCGTAGTTGACCTGGTAGAGCGCGTCGTTCAGTTGCGAGGTCAGGGCGGGCTCGTAGGTGAAGAGCGCGAGCGGCAGGCCGAAACGAGCCGCGGCCTGCGGTTGCACCAGGTCGAGCGGTTTGCCGGCCGAGTCGAAGTACTTCTTCAAAATCCAGTTCTTGACCAGCGCGCCACGATTGCTGAAGACGATCTTGTAGAACTCGTTTTCGATGGTGGTGTAGGTCTCGATCGAAGCAGAAATCTGCGGCGTAGCCGCGAGCGGCGGGACGGGAGATGCGGCGGCCTGGATTTGGCCCGGTGTGGCTGGAGCAGCCGGCGCAGCAGGTGCGGTAGCCTGCGACTGTGTTTGTGCGGGCGGCTGCTGGTCCGGCTTGGGCTTCGCGAAGAAGAACTGATAGCCGAAGATGACGGCCATGGCAAGGAGCATGAAGGCCATGGTGGAGCGCATATCGCCTCCGCCACCGCCGGAACCCTGCGATTGAAGATTGGGATTTTGAATTTCGGGCAAAGGTTACTTCCTATCGTTCGAAGAAGGCAGCCTCTGAGGCCGCCGCTTCCTCTATGGTAACGGTTCGTGGAGAGCGCGCGGCACAGCCGGAATCCCCGCCGCAGCTGGTCTGCGAAACTGGCCGGCTTGCCGCTTGAGGAACGGGCCCGCTTGGCGGAGGAACGGGATCGAAACCGCCGGGCGTGAAAGGGTGGCAGCGCACGAGGCGCCACGCGGCCAAGCCGCAGCCCCGCAAGGGACCGTGCGTGGCAATAGCGATGGCGGCGTACTCGGAGCAGGTGGGAAAGAACTTGCAACGGCCGCGGCTTACCACGTGCAGCGCCGGCGAAATCCTGCGACGATAGAAAGCGATGAGTGCGAGCAGAAAGCGAGTCATGAGTTCGGCGCTAACTGGACGGAGGCGGACTTGCGGGCGGTTTTGCCGCGCGCGATGCTTCCAACCGGGCCTGCTCAAGGATACGCACGATCTCCGCCTCAAGTTGCATGAAATCCATGGTGAGCACGTTGCGGCGTGGATGGAAGATGAGGTCGAATCCCTCCGGCAGCAGGCCGACATGGCGGCGCAGGGCTTCCTTCATGCGGCGCTTGATGCGGTTACGATCGACGGCTTTGCCCAACACCTTGCCGACCGTAAGACCTACGCGCGGGCCTATGTGCGCATGTGGCGGGACAGCCACGTCAGGAATCTGCGGCGCCAGAAACCAGCTCATGGACGCGGATTTCCGTTTGCTTGCCGCTGCATAAGCGCGCAGATAGTCGGCGTGCTTGCGCAGACGCGCTCCCGCCAGCGATTGGCGTTGAGCTGGCCTGGAAAGAGAGTTCATGAGGAATACTCGGGGAAGATTGGTCCCACGACGCTACGCATTCCGATCGAGAACTTGAACCGGCAGGGGTTAGTCGCGGAATCCTGCGCTGACCGAGACGCGCTTGCGGCCCGTGGCGCGGCGGCGGCTGAGCACGGCGGCGCCGGCCTTGGTCTTCATGCGCGACCGAAAGCCGTGCTTCTTGACGCGGCTGCGGCGGTTAGGTTGAAATGTGCGTTTGGGCATCGTGACCCGCTCCTGTTTGTTTCGTCAAAGAGAATCTGCGTGTTAACTGCATTCTGAGTATATCGTAGGCGGAGCTGAGAATCCAGCACGGGAGGCGCATCAAAAGGAAGTGAAGCGCTTCGCGAGGACGACGAGGTTCGCGGCGCGATACTCCGGCGGCGAAGCGTAATTTTGCAATAATTTTCATCATGCGGTGACACAGCGCGGGAACTTTCACCATCCTTGGTGCAACTCAATAGGCCCCGAGAAAAGTTATGTGAAACAGGCATTGCAACTAGGTCGAGATGTGCTACTATCGGGACCGTCCAAAGAAATTTTCGTTTGCAGTTCCAGACTTCTGCGTTACGGCTTTCTATTACTCAACGACGCCCAGGGTCATATCTGGATGGGCACACCAACGACGGACAGGTATCCGGTCACGAGAAGGTGCACGGAAAGCTAAACGCTTTGCGCTAAGGTAGGCTGTTGCCTGAAAGTTGAATTTGAACCGCCAGGCGTCCCCCGGCGAGTGAAGCAAGGACTGTACGATGGCATTTGCAATTTCGCCGGCAACGGCACTTAACCCCTGGCTCCAGATCCTGTCGGCTCTTGAGAAGAAGGTTATTAGGCAATCATTCGAAACCTGGCTGAAGCCCACGCGGTTCAGCCACGCGGCAGGACGCACCCTGTACGTGCGTGTACCCTCGCCGGAGTTCCAGCATATTGGCGAGAAATACGGCGACCTGATTCAGGAAGCGATCGATCTCAACGCGTTGGAGTTCGACGACGTGAGTTTTGTGACGGTGGAAGACGACCCGTCGATTCCGCCGCAGCGCAAGGATGGCGGCTTCGGGCCGGTTCCCAGCCATGCGCCCACGGCGCCGCCGGCGACCCGCATGCCCGAGCAAGGACGATTTGACTGGTCGACCGCGGCGCAACTGAACGCGCGCTACACCTTCGATGCCTTCGTCATCGGCAACGGCAACCAGTTTGCGCGCGCTGCGGCCTTGGCCGTGGCCGAGCGTCCCTCGCGCGCCTACAATCCGCTGTTCCTGTATGGCGGCGTGGGCATGGGCAAAACCCACCTGATGCACGCCATCGGCCACGAGGTGAAGCGCCGCCAGCCAACTTCGAACATCTGCTATTCCTCTGCGGAGAAGTTCACCAACGAGATGATCAACTCCATCCGCAACGATCGCATGACCAGCTTCCGCGATCGTTTCCGCACCGTGGATGTGCTGTTGATCGACGACATTCAGTTCATCTCGCAAAAAGAGCGCACGCAGGAGGAGTTCTTCCACACCTTCAATGCGTTGCACGAATCGATGAAGCAGGTGGTGATCGCCTCGGACCGTCCGCCCAAGGAACTGACGGAGATCGAGGAGCGGCTGCGCTCGCGCTTCGAGTGGGGCCTGATCGCGGACATTCAGCCGCCCGATCTTGAGACCAAGGTAGCTATCCTGCTCAAGAAGGCAGAGAGCGAGCAGGCGCATCTGCCCACGGATGTGGCTCTGTTTGTGGCCTCGAACGTGCGTACCAACGTGCGCGAGCTCGAAGGCGCGCTGGTGCGGCTGATTGCCTGGTGCCAGCTCAACCGCATGGAGATCACGCTCGCTGCTGCGCAGCAGTGCCTCAAGCAGTTCATCGACATGCAGGTGCGCAAAATCACCATCGAGGCCATTCAGCGCGCCGTGGCCGAGCAGTTTGGCATGAGGGTGAGCGACCTGAAGCAGAAAAACAACTCGCGCAACGTGGTAGTGCCACGCCAGATCGCCATGTATCTTGCCAAGCAGATGACGGAAGCGAGCCTGCCTGAGATCGGACGCCAATTCGGAAACAAGCACCACACCACGGTGATGCACTCGATTGCAAAGATCGACGAGCAGCGGCGCACCGACAAGGACCTGCATCGCACGCTGGGCAAGCTGCAGGACGTGCTGAACTGCTAAGAACAGGGTTCAGGTGTCAGGTGTCAGCGAACGGTGAGCCGCTGTCCGGCAGATGAATGAAACGAGCCCCTCGACTAAGTTGGCGAGGGGCTTCTACTTTGCACATCGTCTTCAATCGGCTAGGACGTTCCTCAGCGTCGTCCGGAAAGAAGAGTGTGATGAAGAAGCAAAGCATCAAATTGCACTTGGCTCCATACTCCATCCTCCAAAAGCGTAAGACCACAATCAATCATGCGTTTGCTTCGGCGATTGCTCCTGTCGACAAATACGATGAAGCCGTCCTGGGAGATGCGCTTAAGTTACTGGACCAAGACCCTGATGGTGATCTGAGATGCGTTTATTGCGGATCACTGGCGGAAACATGGGATCACCTAATTGGCCTTGTTGAGAAGATGGAACTGCGGGGCTACGGACACCAACTTGGCAACTTGGTTCCCTGTTGCCGCAGCTGCAATTCGAGGAAGGGTGCAAAGAGCTGGCAGTTGTACCTGAAGGGAGTGGCTCCCGATGAGCAAACGTCTGAAGCGAAGCAGATCCTCATCACTTCCTACATTGGCCGCTATGCTGCTCCCGTCAACCTCAATTATGCTGCCGAGCAGCTGCCAAACGAATGGATGCGATATCGTGAGATCAAAAAGGAGATTTTTCGTCTGATGGCTGAGGCGGACGCTATTGCCGCACATCTTCGTGACGTTGTTGTCTCCAAGTAGATGTGACCGGGTTCCGCCCTGCCGGAACTTCGCACGAGAATTCGTCGCGTGTTCGTCATTTTTCAGCAAGCGGTGAAGTCTTGTCCTTTCAAACCTGCCTTTGAAATACACCATTGCATCTTCCCTGCCTTTGAAATACACCATTGCATCTTCGCGCTGAGGAGCGCATCGAAACAGCCATGGAATATCGACTTCTTGGAGGCTCTGGCCTCAAAGTTTCCACCCTGAGTTTTGGCACCGCGACCTTTGGCGGAGCCAATGAGTTTTTCAAAGGCTTCGGCGAAACCCAAGTCGAAGAAGCGCGGCGTCTCGTCGACATCTGCTTCGAGGCCGGCGTGAATCTTTTCGATACCGCCGACGGCTACTCCGATGGCCGCTCGGAGGAGATTCTTGGCAAGGCGCTCGCGGGCAAGCGCGACAAGGCGCTCATTTCAACAAAGTCAGGATTTCCCTCGGGTCCGGGTCCGAACGACGAGGGATCGTCGCGGTATCATCTGTGCCGTGCGCTCGAAGCCAGCTTGCGGCGGCTGGGCACCGACTACGTGGACATCTATCATCTGCACGGCTTCGACGCGTTGACACCGATCGAGGAGGTGCAGGACACGCTCAACAAGTTCGTGCGCGAGGGCAAGGTGCGCTACATTGCCTGCTCGAACTTCTCCGGCTGGCACCTGATGAAGTCGCTGGCCGTGGCCGACCGTTACGGTTGGACGCGCTTTGTGGCGCACCAGGTGTACTACTCGCTGCTCAGCCGCGAGTACGAATGGGAACTGATGCCACTCGCCCTCGACCAGAAAGTGGGCGCGCTGGTCTGGAGTCCACTGGGCTGGGGGCGCCTGACCGGCAAGATCCGACGCGGGCAGCCATTGCCCAATGTGAGCCGTTTGCACACAATTGCCGATGCCGGTCCGCAGATGCCGGACGAACACTTGTACAAAGTGGTCGATGCGCTTGATGCGGTCGCAGCAGAGACCGGCAAGACCGTGCCGCAGGTTGCGCTGAACTGGCTTCTGCAACGGCCGACGATCTCGTCCGTGATCATCGGCGCGCGCAACGAAGAGCACTTGCGTCAGAACCTGGGAGCTTCCGGCTGGAATCTGACTGCAGATCAAGTTGCGGTCCTCGACAAGGCAAGCGCCGTCGAACCGGTTTATCCGTACTGGCACCAACGCAAGTTCTTCTCTGGCCGGAATCCGCTGCCGGTGTAATGAATGCAGTTCAGGGTTCTTAGTTCACAGTTTCTTAAAACTATCTGCGCCATCTTTGAACTGTGAACTAAGAACTGCGAACTAGCACTGAAGCAGTTCTTGACACCAATGGCGTGCTTCCCGTAGCTTGGAAACAGATGCAGATCCCCCGCCATCACGGCCACCACCATCATCATGGGACATCCATGCCGGCGGACTGCCATGGCCTGAAGTAAACGGCCAGAGAGATCATAAAGAAGTAAGCGAGCCCGCCGGCGAATGACGCTGGTGGGCTTTTTCATGTGCAAACAAGAATCTTGAAGGGAAACAGGAACGAAGATGAGTACTCTACCTACCATTGACTTTGACAAGATGGATGGCCTCGTGCCGGGAATCGTGCAGGACGCGCGCACCGGCGAGATGCTGATGCTGGGTTTTCTCAACGCCACCAGCTACGCGAAGACCCTGGAGACCGGATTTGTGACCTTCTGGAGCCGCACGCGCCAGAAGCTGTGGATGAAGGGCGAGACCAGCGGCAACCGTTTGCGCGTTATCTCGGCCTCGACCGACTGCGACAACGACGCGCTGCTGTTTCGCGTGGAAGTGGAAGGCGACGGCCTGGTGTGCCACGAGGGCACAGTGAGCTGTTTTACGAAGCCGATCGCTGTCGGCACGGAGGTGAGCCGTGGCTAACAAATTGCGACTCGGAATTCCCAAAGGCAGTTTGCAGGACGCGACCATTGCGCTCTTCAAGCGCGCGGGTTGGAATATCTATGCCGACGGCCGCTCCTACTTTCCGTCAATCGACGACAGCGAGATCGAGTGCATGCTGATCCGCGCGCAGGAGATGGCGCGCTACGTGGATCACGGTGTGCTTGACGCAGGATTGACCGGCATCGATTGGGTTGTCGAGAGCGGACTCAGCGTCGAAAGCGTAACCACGCTTACCTATGCCAAGCAGAGCCGGCGCAAGGTGCGCTGGGTACTGGCGGTGCCGGAGTCGAGCGGCTACGAGAAGGCCGAGGATCTCGAAGGCAAGATCATTGCCACTGAACTCGTTGAAACCAGCAAGCGCTACTTCGCCGCCAAGGGCGTGAACGTGAAGGTGGAGTTTAGCTGGGGCGCGACCGAAGTAAAGCCGCCCATGCTGGCCGACGCCATTGTGGAAGTGACGGAGACGGGCAGCTCGCTCAAGGCGAATCATCTCAAGATCATCGACACGGTGATGGAAAGCGAAACGCATCTGATCGCGAGCAAGGCCGTGCTGGCTGACGCGTGGAAACGGCAGAAGATCGACCAGCTTGCCACCATGCTGCGCGGCGCAATTGACGCGCAGTCGCAAGTGGGACTGATGCTCAACGTGAAGCGCGCGAATCTTGACGCGGTGCTGGCAGTGCTGCCGGCCCTGAACTCGCCGACAGTTTCCGAGTTGCGCGACTCCGAGTGGGTGGCCGTGAACACCATCGTCGAAGAGCGCGTAGCGCGCGACGTGATTCCGCGCCTCAAGGCGGCGGGCGGCGCCGGCATCGTCGAATACCCGCTGAACAAAGTGGTGCTGTAGACCCGAAGGGTACGGGCTTCAGCCCGTACATTTTCGCAGTCAAGAATGAGTGGGGGTTTTAGCCTCTGTGCGAAAGGAACGATGAAGCTGATCCGGACCAAAAGACGTGGTGCGCCGGCCGCGGCGGAAACGCTGGCGGCCCTCGAACGGCGCGGCGGCGCGGCGCTCGACGCGGTGCTGCCCGCCGTGAAGCGCATTGTCGCGGACGTACGCAAGCGCGGCGATCGCGCGTTACTCGGCTACGCGCAGGAATTCGACGGCCTCAGCGGACCTGATGCAGTGCGGGTAACGCCGGAAGAGATAGCCGCGGCGTGGAAGACGCTCGATCCTGCATTGCGCGATGCATTGCGTACCGCAGCCACGCAGATTCGCGGATTTGCCAAACGGCAGATGCCGAAGTCGTGGAGTTTTGCGCCGGTGCGCGGACTGAAGACGGGACAGCTTGTACGCCCGCTTGGCTCGGTCGGCTGCTACGTGCCCAGTGGAAGGCATCCGTTGCCTTCAACACTGCTGATGACGGCGATTCCCGCGCAGGTTGCGGGCGTCAAGCGCATCGTGGTGGTTTCTCCAAAGCCCGCGCCGGAGACATTGGCCGCGGCGCATTTGCTAGGCGTCACGGAGTTCTACCGCTTGGGCGGCGCGCATGCGGTTGCGGCGCTGGCCTACGGAACCGCGACATTGCCGCGCGTCGACAAAATTGTCGGGCCGGGAAATCTGTACGTCACCGCAGCGAAACGACTGGTGGCGTTCGACTGCGCAATCGATATGCTCGCAGGACCCACGGAAATTGTCGTCACAAGCGAGCGCGGCAACGTGGCGGAAATTGCGAGCGACTTGGTGGCGCAGGCAGAGCACGATCCCGAGGCGCTGGCGATTTTCGTGACGACGCGCGGCGATCTGGCCCGTGCGGTCATCGCAGAAGCAGAGATACGCAGCCGCGAGAACACCGTTGCGCGCGAGGCGTTGCGACGCAACGGTGTGGTGATTGTCGCAGGCTCAGTAGAAGAGGCGCGTACGATCACGAACCGGCTCGCAGCCGAGCACCTGACCGTGGATGCGGCAAGCGATCTCGCGTGGGTCGAGAACGCCGGATCGGTGTTTGTAGGCCGTTGGTCGGCGCAGCCCATGGGCGATTACATCTCCGGACCGAATCACACGCTGCCCACAGGCGGCATGGCGCGCGTGCGCGGCGGGTTGAGCGTGAACGATTTCGTAAAACTGATCACGGTGCAGGAGTACACGACAGAAGGCGCGCGTGCGTTGGGGCCGAAAGCCGCGTGGTTCGCAGAGGCGGAAGGGCTAATCGGCCACGCCGAGGCGATCCGAACGAGGCTGGGCACAAAATCCAATCGCAAGAGGAGGGTCCGTGGCTGAATCACTCACAACCGTTGCGCCGGCGCCGCGCGCGCGCGTGCAGGCTATGAAGGAGTATCACCCTCCACTCGGCTGCCGCGACAATCTGCGGCTAGACTTCAACGAGAACACGCTCGCCTGCTCGCCGAAGGTGCGCGATGCGCTAGCAGCGGTTTCCATGGGCTCGCTTACGCGCTATCCCGAGCGCGAACCGGTGGAGGCGATCGTGGCCGCGCACTTGGGCCTGAAGCCGGACCAGGTGGCGCTGACCAACGGCGTGGATGAGGCCATTCACGTGCTCTTCGAGACATTTCTCGAAGCCGGCGATGAGTTGTTGCTGCCCGTGCCCACCTACACCATGTACGAGGTCTACGCTTCTGCGACCGATGCGCGTGTGGTGACGGTACAGGCTGGCGTCGACTTAGTGTTTCCTTTCGAAAGGCTGCTCAATGCAATTACCCCGCGGACCAAGGTGATTGCCATTGCCAATCCCAACAGTCCGTCGGGCTCGGTGGCCACGCGCGAACAGTTGTTGCAGTTAGCGCGTCGCGCGCCGCAAGCTGTGCTGCTAGTAGATGAAGCCTATTTTCACTTCCACGGCGAAACCGTGATGGATCTGGTCGGCACGGTGCCGAATCTTGTTGTGGCGCGCACCTTCTCGAAAGCGTTTGGGCTCGCCGGGTTGCGATTGGGGTTGCTGGCAGGACCTACGGAGTTAATGCGCTGGATGCGGCGCGTGCTTTCGCCTTACAGCGTGAACTCTCTGGCGCTGGTGTGCCTCAAGGCCGCGCTTGAGGACACGGCCTATCTCGACTGGTACGTGGGCGAGGTGCTGGCCGCGCGTGGCGAGTTCGAAACGGCGCTCGATGTGGCAGGAGTCCATCGCTGGCCGAGCTGGGCCAATTTTATTTTGGTGGAGATTGGCGCGCAGCACGCCGAGTTTGCGCGCTTGATGCGCGCCTCAGGAGTACTGGTGCGCGATCGTTCAAGCGATCCCGGATGCGACGGTCGAGTGCGCATCACCGTTGGAACGCGTGAGCAGATGAGACAGGCTGTGGTCGCACTGAACGAGGCGCTGGCCGCACTGCGGAGCGGAGGCAAGTCGCAATGACGACAAAAAAGAACGGGAAAGCTGCTGGTCGCGTCAGAGTGCGCATGGCAACCATTGCGCGCCGGACCACCGAAACGCGCATTGAATTGGAACTCGCGATTGAGGGAAGTGGCCGGTACAAGGTTTCCACCGGCATTCGCTTTTTCGATCACATGCTGGAGCTGTTTACGCGGCATGGAGCCTTCAATTTAACTTTGCAATGCGACGGCGATCTGGATGTGGACCAGCATCACACGGTCGAGGACGTGGGGATCGCGCTCGGTGAGGCATTCGATAAGGCGCTCGGCGACAAGCGCGGCATTCTGCGCGCCGGCTACTTTGTGATGCCGATGGATGAGACGCTTGCCATTGCGGCTGTCGACCTGAGCGGACGCACAGCCTTCACGGTGGACACAAAGGTTAGGACACGCCTGGTGGGCGATTTGCAGACGGAACTGGTGACGGATTTCTTCGAGGGCTTTGCGCGCGGGGCGCGGGCCAACGTGCACGTAAAGACCATGTACGGCCGCTCAAACCATCACAAGATCGAAGCCATCTTCAAGGCGTTTGCGCGGGCGCTGCGCGTAGCCTGCTCGCGCGACAAACAACTGGGCGAGATGCTGCCGTCGACAAAAGGCTTACTATGATGCGCGTGACGGTGATTGACTACAAAGCCGGCAATTTGACGTCGGTGCTGAAGACGCTCCGGCATCTCGGCGCGGAGCCTGTCGTTACAGACGGCGATTTGTCGCTGGTGGAATCGGCGGAGCGTATCGTGTTGCCGGGCGTAGGGCACTTTGCCGCAACAGAGCGGCTAGATGCAACGGGACTGACGGGCGCAATCAGCGCGGCCATTGCGCGCGGCGTGCCGTTTCTGGGAATTTGCGTGGGGATGCAGTGGCTCTACGCGGGATCGACCGAAGCGCCGCAACAGTCGGGGCTCGGACATTTTCCAGAATCGTGCACGCGGTTTGCTGAAAGCACGGAAAAAGTGCCGCACGTGGGCTGGAATTCGCTCGAAGTGCGTGAGGGATCGAGGCTGCTCGCTGGCGTTGAGCCGGGCGAGTTCGTATACTTCACGCATTCCTACAAGGGGCCAGTTACTGCGGACACTGCTGCAGTGACGCAATATATTGAACCGTTCGCCGCAGCCGTCGAGCGCGCGAACGTGATGGGCGTGCAGTTTCATCCGGAGAAATCCGGCGCGACTGGGCTGAAAATTTTGCGGAATTTTCTGGAGATTGAATCATGAAAGTCGAGTACGAACCAACTTTTGCGGACTACAAGGCGGCGTACACGACTTACAGAAAGAAAACACGCGCATCCGCGGCCATTCATTTGACTCTGTTCAAAATATTTCCAGCTGCAACAACTCTTTTCATCATCCTCACCCTTGTTCTGGCGCGCAACGGCCACGTGGATCCTCTGGTTTACGGCCTGGCCTCCTCACTACTCACGGTGACGCTCTTTGCCTTCTTCAACCGGTTTTCCTACATTCGTCGCCAGGTCAAAAATCTGTTCCCTGTGAGCGCGAAAGACAGAAGAATCATTACAGAGATTAACGAGGAGAACATCGTGACTTTGATTCCCCGCGCCATAAGGACAGAGTATTTCTGGGAATCGATCTCGTGGTTTCTCTCTAGCCCACAAGTGGACCTGCTCTACGTCTCGCCCGAGCGTTTCATTTTGATTCCGAATCGTGTATTGACAAAGGAACAACAGACTTCACTGCGCGAAATCATCGTACGAAAGGGGATCAAGACGAAGTCATGCTGACCAAGCGCATCATTGCCTGCCTCGACGTGCACGCGGGACGCGTGGTGAAGGGCGTGCAGTTTGTCGATCTGATCGACGCGGGCGATCCCGCAACCCAGGCGGCGCGGCACGCGCGCGAGGGGGCGGACGAGATTGTCCTACTCGACATTACCGCGACGCACGAGGGCCGGCAGACGTTGCTCGATACGGTGCGGCGCACGGCGCTCGAACTGTTTGTGCCGTTTTGCGTGGGCGGGGGAATCAAGTCTGCGCGGGACGCGGAACAGGTGTTCGAAGCGGGCGCGGACAAGGTGAGCATCAATTCCGCCGCGCTGGCTGACCCCACTTTGATCAGTGCCATCGGAAGCAGCTTTGGCGCGCAGGCGGTGGTGGTGGCGATTGATGCGCGACGCGATCCCGAGGCCGCCGACCCGGTGCGCGAGGCACAGGTCTTCGTGCATGGAGGGCGCAAGGTGGCAGGCCGCCGCGTGGTCGAGTGGGCGCGCGAGGCCGAAGAGCGCGGTGCAGGCGAGATTCTGCTTACCTCAATGGACGCGGACGGCACGCGCGCGGGATTTGATTGCGAACTAACCGCGGCGGTGAGTGAGGCCGTGGGCATTCCTGTGATTGCTTCGGGCGGCGCGGGCACAGTCGCGCATTTTGCCGACGTCTTCTCGCGCGGCAAAGCACACGCGGCGCTCGCGGCGAGCATTTTCCATTTTGGAGTTTCCACGTCGCGCTCACTCAAAGAAGAGCTTGCGCAGGCAGGCGTACCGGTGAGGCTTCCATGCTGATTCCTTCGATCGACTTGCTGGGCGGGCGTATTGTGCAGCTGGTTAAGGGCGAAAAACTGCGCCTCGCGTTCGACGATTTTGAATATTGGATCGGGAAGTTCTCGCGGTTCCCGCTGGTGCAATTGATTGACCTGGACGCAGCGATGCGGCAGGGCGAGAACTCCGCACTCGTGGAGCAGATCGCCAAGCGGCTGCCGGTGCAGGCGGGCGGCGGCATCCACACCATCGAGCGGGCGCGGCAGGTGTTGGATGCAGGCGCGAAGCGCGTGATTGTCGGATCGGCGTTTTTTTCGGCGGAGGGCGCGGTGAATACGGAGTTTGCGACGAGTCTTGCCGCGAGTGTGGGTGCGGAGCGTGTGGTGGCGGGGATCGACACGAAAGACGGACGCGTTGCCGTGAAGGGCTGGAAGGCGCAGGTTGAGCTGACGCCTGACGAGGCGATCCCGCAGCTTGAGCCGTATGCGGCGGCGTTTCTCTATACACACGTGGACACCGAGGGAACCATGCAGGGGTTCCCCATCGACCAAGCCGTGCGTTTGCGCAAGCTGACGAAGAAGCAGCTCATCGTGGCCGGAGGCATTCGCAGTCAGCAGGAAGTGGATGCGCTGGACGCGTTAGGCGCGGATGCGGTGGTGGGCATGGCGGTGTATACGGAGTTGTTGGCGGTGTGAAAGAGTCGGCGAGCCCGCTTGCGCGGCATCCCCGATCTCATTCGCAGAATCCAGAAAAGAACAACCACAGGTCCTTCGACTCACATTGGCGCATTTCATGCGCCAATGTTCGCTCAGGATGACAGGCCCGTAACTAACTCGACGCGGATTCTTTGCTTCCTTGGCCGGCGGCGCGGCAGGTTTCAATGCGCGTGGCGCGCAGCAGGCGCGCGATCTGCTTGAGGTGCAGTTGCACCGCGTAAGCGCGCAGAATTTCAGCCTGCGAGAAGCCGATTCCGGTGTGGCGAATCTCGTCCATACGCGCTTCAAGATCGGCGATGTCCTGTTCCAGGTTGATGCCTTCGGCCGGCTTGCTGAAGCGCCAGCGGTCGGTGCAGGCGGCAATGTAGTTGAAGCCGGAGTGAATGTCGTTGGCCAAACGCGAGAGCGCCGGCTCCAACTGCTGTGCGAAGCGGTCTTCGTGGCTGTCCTTGACGGCGAACTCAAGAGCCAGAAGCGCTTCGAAGAGGGAGCGTCCGAATTCTGTGAGCAGGCTCAGGCCTTCGCGCCAGCCTGGGCCACTGGGCTCATTACGCGCGGCATCGAGCAGTTTGTTGTTACCGCTGAGTAGAGCCTGCAGGTCGTCGCGGATCGAGGATAGATTCTGAACGGGCGTACTGCGAAAGCCTGTGAGGATGGCTGCGAAGAAGCTGCCGAGGAGCAGGAACTCCTGAGCCAGGCCGTTGCGCAACCAGATCCGCGCACGATCGGGCAGGACGAGAGTGGTAACAGCAAGCGCGATCACAATGCCAAAGAACACTTCAATAACGCGATCGAGCGCCAGGCCCCAGCGCGAAGCCGAACTGGGAACCAACATGATGATGGTGATGGTGACGCAGGCCAGGCGCGCGCTGTCGCGCATTCCCAGCAGTCCGCTGACGACGATAGCGAGAAGAACCGCGAGAATGTAGTTCCAGGGCGGTGCGCCGAAGAGAGAAAACGCAAAACCGAAGAGGGCGCCGATGAAGGTTCCGAGGAGACGGTCGCGCGAGGCGGTAACGGTGGCGCCGACGTTCGATTGCAGCACGATGATGGCGCTGATAGATCCCCAATAGCCATCGTGCAGGCCGAAACGCAACGCCAGCCACCAGCAAAGAGCCGCTGCCAGCGCGGTTTTGGTGGCGTGAATGAGCAAACGGCGCCGTTCGAAGGTAAGCATTCCTTGTTTATCGCCGCCTTCGAGGCGCAGCTTGACAGCGAGTTCGTGTTGCGACCACGTCTTCTTGGTTGTCAGGCGCATAGGGTGGATCTGCGGTTGAATTCTCTCATATTTCTGGAGCTAGAATGCGAGGGCCTCCATTTTTACCCCCTCTTTTCAAAAACGCGGAAGAATGGCGCAAGAACTCCGGGCTCGCGTCGAGTAGCATACAAATGTGGAGCCCGCGGCTTGGGGGCTCAATAAACTCATGCTGCGCATCGGATATCCAGCTATCATCTCAGCGGATTTGCTCGGCGATTTCCCCGAGGGGGTCGAGCTGATCCCGGTGTCGGACAAAATGGACCACGACGTCGAGATCGACGTGTGGATTCCCGATCCATATGCCACGCGGGCGATGCGCACCTGGCCGCACCTTCGCGGCGTCAAGCTGGTGCTGGCGATGATGGCAGGGACGGAGTGGATTCCCGCGACCGTTGGCCCGCATGTGACGATTTGCAATGCGCATGGGGCGCACAACATCTCCACGGCGGAGTGGACGCTGGGGGCCATTCTGGCCATGCTGAAGTATTTTCCCTTGTATCTCGATATCCAGAAGTCGGGAGTATGGAAGCGCCGCTTCGAGGCCAGTAAGCACTATGCAGAAATCACCGGCGACGGGCGCGCTTTGTATCCCCCCGTGATGCTGGAGGAGTTGACGGGAAAGACGGTGCTGCTGGTGGGGTACGGGGCGATTGGCAAGGAGATCGAGCGCATGCTGGAGCCATTTGCGGTAAAGATGTTGCGCGTGGCACGTAGCGCACGCGGCGATGCTGGAAATGGGCCCGAAGTACATGCGGCGAGCGAACTCGATCGGCTGCTGCCGCAGTCCGAGGTGGTGGTGTTGATACTTCCTTCAACCGCGGAGACCAAGGGACTGATGGGGAGCCGGCAACTTGCGCTGATGCGGCAGGGAGCGTTGCTGGTGAACGCCGCGCGCGGACCGATTGTGGATACGGATGCGCTTGTGGAGGCGCTGAACGCGGGCCGAATTCGCGCCGCGGTTGATGTGACCGATCCCGAGCCGCTGCCTGAAGGCCATCCGCTGTGGAGCTGCCCGAATCTCCTGATCACGCCGCACGTGGCCGGATCGACGCCGCAGTTTGCGCCGCGCGCCCTGCGCACGGCAGCCGATGAGTTGCGGCGGTACATGAAGGGCGAGCCGCTGAAGAACGTGGTACAGGCAGCAATCTAAGCTGGTGCCGCGGCGCGGCGCCAGTCGCGCAGGCCGAGAATGGCCAGACCGACGAGACCCGCATAGAGCAGCGCCGTGAGCCAGAGATCCTTGTAGATGTACTCGCCGATGTAGACCAGGTCGACCACAATCCAGAGCCACCAATTGGCGATGTGCTTGCGCGCTCCCCACCAGCTGGCGACGAGCGAATAGCTGGTGAGTACAGCGTCCAGATGCGGCAATGCCACGGTGATGTGCAGAATGCCGCCGAGCCAGAGCATCACGCGGCCCAGAAGCATACTGCCGACGGCGCCCACAATTAGAGCGACGATGCAAGACCGCATGCCGAGTGGCGCCACGCGCACTTCGCCTTCAGCTCGCACGCCGCGCCACCAATGCCACCAACCGTAAATCGTGAATACAACGAAGAAGGCCTGCAGCAGCGCATCCGAGAAAAGTCCGGAATGGTAGAAGATCACGAGGTACAGAAAATCGGCGAGCAGGGTAATGGGCCAGCAGATGAGCAGACGTTTGGTGGTGAGCCAGATGCCGATAGTTGTGGTAACGACTCCGGCAAGTTCGAGGCCATGCGCGGCGAGCCACGTAACGATGTCGATCCAGGTCATTGGCGGTTCACTCCGCGTAAGTTGTGCTCCTTTGAGCGGCGGCGCAGTGCGTCGAGCAACTCGCGGCCGGTGGTCGAGTGGAACCATTGCGCGTGGCCGACGAGCCAGCCATCGTAGGCCATCACAGCTTTTTCTTCAGAGTGCAGCGCGGCGAGGAAGTAGTCGGCCTCGGAAAGCGCGAACTCGGCGTGGCCGAGTGCCGTCATGGGCGCGAGCGCTGCGGCTTCTTCCACTGAAAGTGGGCGAATGGATTCGTAGCCATCGAGAAGCGCTTCGAGATGGTCGAGGTGTATAGGCACATCGTCAGGATGTGCGGGATCGTTGACGAGGATAAGCCACTCCACGATGCTGCGCTCGATTGCGTGGGCCAGGTCGTGCACGGCGTTGGTGCGGTCGGCGAGGCCGAAGTCGACGATGGCCGTAACGCGCGCATCGGTAGTTCGATCATTCCAAAAGAGATTGGAAGCGTGCAGATCGTTGTGGGTCCAGAGCGGCGCGAGGGCGGGCAGCAGCGGCGCAAGCTCGGCATGAAAGGGTGTGAGCAGGTCGATGGCCTGCGCGGCGCAAACGCGAACGGCTGCATGGCGAGCCAGCGAAGGACGCTTGCCAAGATACCGGGCCATCGCCGCGATTGGATCCAACGCGGCAAAGATGGTGAAGCTCGCGACCAGCGGACGCGGCTTGCGGGGAGGGGCGGCGAATTCCCGTGCGGCAAGATGAAGCCGCGCGAGCGCCTGCCCGGCGGAGTGCGCATGGGCCGAGGTGCGAAAGGGCGTCCAGGAGATTGCGTCCTCGTAGAGATCGATTCCGGCGGGTAATCCGTGCACCTCGTAGAGAAAGTCACCGATGGCGATTGCAGTCTCTCCGGCGGCGGAAGCGAAGACGCGCGGGACGGACGCGCCATGGTCGAGCAAATGAGCGAGAAAGCGGTGTTCTTCGAGCAAGCCTTCGCGATCGCGCACAGATTGGTGATGGCGCTTGATGAAGATGTTAGTTTTTATTGTGGCGACAACGCCGGCGGCGGAAAGCGGACGCGGGCTCACGGTGAGAATGCGCGTAGGCTCGCCGAGCGCCGGGAATTGCGCGAGGAGGGCGCGCACTTCGTCGAGCGTGAGCGCAGGCCAGTCGGGGGGAACGAGCGCGCCGTCCATGCCGTGAGCTATTGCGGTTGAAGTCATGGTTGCGAATTGCTTTCCGACGGTCTTACGCCCGCTAAAGCGGGCTGCCCATCGATTCACGCAGCAGTCCCCAGGCTTGCGTCTCCTCCCCACGGACTAAGACCTGTCCGCAGGGCCCCGGATCCTGGGGCTAACTTCTTTTGCCCGCTACGCGGGCTCTTAGAACGTGTAATGCGCGGAGAGGCGCACGGTTGCGGGCGCGCCTTCCCACACAAAGGTGTCACCGTAACTCGCGCCGGTGTCGGACCAGTAGCGCTTGTTGGTGATGTTATCGGCGTAGATGCGAAACGTTACGTGGCCCTGTTCGCCGCCCGGTGTGTAACGCGCGCCCAGGTTGAAGAGATTGTAGCTGGGCACGCTGACGGTGTCGTCGCGCGTGGCCTCTTTGCGCGATGCAAAGTTCCCGCCGGGCATCAGATGCAGGCCGCGCACGCCCGGCACGGTGACGTCGGCAAAGAGATCTGCCTGAACATGCGGCACATTGATCACCTGTTTGTTGTCATAGGTGAGCGTGCCGGTATCGGTCGAGGTTGCGTTCATGGCGGCAATTGAACCGTTGAGGCGCAGCCAGCTCGCCGTCTTGCCTTCGGCGTTGAACTCGACGCCGTTGTGGGTTTCGCGGCCTTGCTGCTCGAAGCAGAAATCGCCGACTGCGCCGCTGCCACAAAATTCATTCTCGAAATTGTTCAATACATCCGTGAGCGTCTTCGGATAAAAGAACGGCGCACGCATGTGGAAATACGCGGTGGTGAGCAAAATGCGCGAGCCTGGCTCGTACTTGGCGCCGACCTCGGTCTGTCGCGTGAAGAAGGGATTGAGGAACTGGTTGGCGTTATCGGTCCACCACGGTGCCTGTGGCGCTAACGAGAGCAGGACACCGTAATTCGAATAGAGCGTCAGATTCTTGAGGGGGACGAAGGTGATGGCGTACTGCGGCAGCCACACATTCTGGTCCTTGAAGCTGGGCGAGTTGGGAACGTAATAAGTGGGGTTATTGAATGCGTCGTACGTCGTCGCGCAGGGATCGCCCACAGGACCGGCCGTGGGATTCTGGACGCAGGGCGTGGTCGCAACCTGCGAGTAGTTGTGATCACGCAGCGAATCGTAACGGCCGCCGGCAATGAGCTGAATGCGGCCGGGAAGATGAATGCGGTCCTGAAGAACAAGTGCGGATTGATGGCTGTCTTCATACAGGCGGCGCGGGCCTGCGGCCTGATAGGTCGATTCGAGCGAGTTCGCATTGCCAGGAGCAGGAAATTCGGTCATGACGCCATAGATGTTCTCGGCGCCGATGTAGTCATAGACCGCGCCGTCAGCAATCGTATCCGTCGAAGTCTGGTTGAGCTGATAGTAGCCTGGCTGCTGCACGCTGCGTAGGAAGGCGACTCCGCCCGCGGTGATGTCCTGCGTGATGGCGCCGATGTGGATGTGGCCGGTGAGCATGGCTTCGGCCTCGGCATCGATGCGCAGCTCGCCGGGATCACGATAGTCGTAGATGCCGTAATCTCCGCCATCGGTGACGCCGGGAACAGCGGGACAGAAGAAGTACGCGGGCGCGTTGGGTGCACCGGGGCAGTCGACGTTGCCGTTGGCGTCGAACGGTGTTCCGTAAGCATAGATCACGTTGTCCTGAATGAGCGAGTGGCTGAAGCTGGCCGCGGCAAACGCAACCCACGACGGCGAGAAGGTGTGCTCGATGCGCGCGCCAGTGTTGTAGGTGTCGTAGGTGTCGGGCGGACCCCAGGGCTGATCGCCGAGCATGGTGGAGCGATAGATGCTATTGATGTCGGGCAATGTTGTGCCGCCGAGCAGTTGATAGCCGCTGCCGTCGCGCTCCGTCTTGTGCTGGTACTCGAAGTCGCCCTTGAGCGTGGTGGCCGGATCGATCTTCCAGTCGGCTGCGCCCGCGCCCATGGCGCGCCATCCATTGGTATCGTTCATGTAGGGGACAATGCGCTCCGCGGCAAGATTCACGCGCGCACCCACCTGCTTGCGGCTGCCGAAGAGGTGACCGAGATCGGCGGCGCCGAATGCCGAGCCGCGATGGTCCGTTGCAAAATCGACGGCCTTGATGTTGGCCGGCCGCTTGGTAACGAAATCGATGAGCCCGCCTGCTGAGGCCACGCCGCTTTCCACGGCAGCAATGCCCTTCAGGAATTCGACGCTCTCTTTGTTTTCGATCGGCACATCCTGCTCGCCGGCGATGGTCATTCCATTCACCTCAAGTCCGGTGGCCAGATCGAGGGGGAACCCGCGAATCTGGTAGTCGCCGTAGTAGCCCACGGGCACGTAGTCGTCGCCCACTGAGGCGTCGTTTTTGATCACATCGGAGAGCAGGCGCGCATCCTGGTCCGTGAGCAAATCGCGCGTCACGACAGTGGCGGAAAGCGGCGCCTCCTGCAACGTCGCTCCATCGAGCGTCCCCACGGTGAGGGAATCGGGGAGATAGTTGTCCTGGGTTTCGCCGTGCACCACCACGGTGGTAGTAACGGGCGCCGGCTTTTGCGGCAATGGAGCAGGATTCTGCGGGTTTTGCTGCTGCGGTGCGGCATTCTGCTGCACGCTTTGCGCGGCCAGCGGCACGGAAAGGCAGAAACACAAAAGGAAGACGCCAGGGAGCGGCGTCAGGGCGATTCGGAGAAGAGCTTGGCTATCACGAGCGATAACAGCAGTGGTAAACATGGGCATCCTTTGCTTCGTTTTTCCTGAAACAAAGGAGCATGAGCTGCGATGGAGGAAGAATTGCTGCTCGGCTTCGAAAGCTTCCCACGCCGGTATTATCCGGATCGGGTTCGAGGGTATTTCTCAGCCCCGCAATCTAAGCGGAGCACCCCTGTTTCAATAACCCAATTGAAACACTGTGGGGGGCCGGATGGCAAATGGCGCGAGCCGGACGGGTGTCAACGCGCGGAGCGGGAGCCAGCGGGCGCGGCCAGCGAAGCGATGCCAATGCCCGACAGGACCTCCATCATCGCCTGCTGCGCCTCAATCCATACGGGGTGCGCGGGGCAGCGCGCCTTGCGTGTGCACGAACGGCCGGGGCTGAGGCACACGTTAAGACAAATCGGGCCATCGATGGCCTCGATAACCTCACGCATCGATGCCTTGGCGCCACGCGGCGTAATGTGAAAGCCGCCTGACTGGCCGCGTTGCGAAGTGATGAGCCCGGCCCGCGCCAGGGATTGCAGGACTTTCGAGAGAAAGCTCGGCGGTGCGCCGGTGGCGCGCGCCAGTTCGGGAAGCGAAACCCGCCCATTTCCCGTGAGAGCCACCAGTTGAATCGTCACGCGCACGCCGTAGTCGGCGGCCCGCGTCAGTTGCATCGATGAGTTAGGTCTCTTCATCACGTCGTCCTAGGGAACGAAACTTTTTGAACGCGCGAACGCCGTTTGATGTGAAAACGGCAATCGTGCCTTGGGGCCCGGAGAAATCTCTGCTACGAACGGGAGCCTAATTGAATCCGTCACAAACGGATGTGCCACTCATCACAGACCGCTGGTCGCCGCGAACGATAGCGTGACATCGTTCCATTCAAAATTGGAGCAACCAAGTCCAGAATTTACCCCGATGGCGTCGACGCCTTCCGATACTTTGTTGCTAATCTTCAGCAAACATCGCCGCAGTGCGCTATCGCATAACTTTGCGGCAACTCGCAGCATCGATTGCGCGTTCGATTCGAAAGTGAAAGGAAGCTTCAGATCGTCATGAGTCCTTATCCTGCGGTGGACCCCATTCCCTTGCCCGCTCCCGTGTGGCTCTTGAAGCTGCTCCACATGGTCACCCTGTCGTTGCATTTTGTGGCTGTGGAAATGCTGCTGGGCGGGTTGCTGCTGGCGATTTTGCTCAGCCTTTTCCGCTCTTCGACTAACGCTCACACAACCGCCCGGGCATTGGCGCGGCGGCTTACCATTGTGATGACGTTTGTGATCAACCTGGGCGTGCCGCCTCTCTTATTTGCCCAAGTCCTCTACGGGCGCGCGCTTTACACGAGCAGTGTGCTGATCGGTGTTTATTGGATCGCGATCGTCCCCACGCTGATCCTGGTCTACTGGCTGCTCTATAAGTTTTCCGCGCGTCTCGACCGGGGCCAATCGGCCTGGTGGGTTGGCCTGATCGCGTGGCTCCTTGCCGGCGGCGTGGCACGCATGCTTTCAACCAATATGACGCTGATGCTGCGCCCCGAGGCGTGGCACGGAATGTATGCGGCATCCGCCATGGGCGCGTATCTACCTACAGGCGATCCCACGCTCGAGCCGCGCTGGCTCATGATGCTGGCGGGTGGTCTGTTCATCGGTGGGTTGTGGCTGGTGTATCTCGCCGGGCGCAGCACGTTTACCGCGGAAGAGAAGACGTTCGTAGCGGGCCTGGGTGGCAAAGTCGCCGCCGCGTTTGGAATTGTCTATCTGGCCGCTGGACTTTGGGCGGCGAGCGTGCAGCCCGATGTGGTTAAGGCCGGACTCGCCGGCCACACCCTCTATCCCGCGTACAAATTCGCCGGCTTTGCTGGCTACGGCTGGATCGCTCTGGTAGTGGTGGCCGTCCTAGTGGGTGCGATCGCAGGATTCGGTAAGATCGCGGCCGGCTGGCTCAGCTGGACAGCCGTTCTGATGGCCGTGCTCGTCGAGATCACGCTCACTGTGTATCGCGACGGCGTGCGCGACGTGACGCTTCTCGCCAAGGGCTACGACGTGTGGGACCGGGCTGTCGAGACCAACTGGGGCGTGGTGGGATTGTTCCTCGTGCTCTTTGTTGCCGGTCTGGGCGTCATCGGCTGGCTCGTGTCCGTCGTAGCACACGCGCAAAAAACCATGGAGGGTGCGGCCTGAACCCCAAGGAAACTACAACAAGAAAAACCGCAATGCGAGAGAGACTGCGATGAGTGAGACTGCGACTGTCACGAATATTGCCCCAAATATCGTCCCAGAGGACGTCGAGAACGGCGATACCAGGACGCGACGTGCGTTCCTTGTGGCTGCAGGCGCGGCGGGCATCTGCTACGCAGGCGCGCTGGCCTATCCCGTGTACCGTTACCTGGCGAGCCCAAGCGAGATGGCGCTGAGCGCTGCGGCCGTCAGCGAGGTTACGCTCAAGGACGCACAGAAGTTGCCCAAGGGATCGGTGCTGATGTTCAAGTTCGGGCCCTCCCCCGCCATGCTGATTCACCACACGGACAATAGCTGGGTCGCACTAACCGCGGTGTGCACGCACCTGGGCTGCACGGTGCAGTATGAGCCAGAGGCCGACCGCATTCATTGCGCGTGCCACGGGGGCGTCTACAACCCCTACACCGGCGCCAACGTGAGCGGGCCTCCGCCCAAGCCGCTCAAACTCTTCAAGGTCGCCGTGAATGAAACCGGAGTCGAGGTGTCGCGAGGATAATGGGTGCGGACGCCAAGGCGCGATTGCCGCGGCGTCCTAATCTTCGCGACTCAATTTTCAAAATTTAAGGAGCAGAATTCATGGGAATCCTCGATCTCTTCAGCCTCAAAGGAAAGAACGCACTGGTCACCGGGTCTGGACAGGGCCTGGGCGCCGGCATGGCAATCGCCTTTGCGCAGGCTGGCGCCAATGTAACGTTGCACAACTACGATAAGGTTCTCGATTCGACAATCGAGGAAGTGAAGAAGACCGGCGTCCGCTACATCACGCGGTCGGGTGACGTGTGCGATCCGGCAATTCGCAAGATGCTGGTGGACGACACGGTGAAAGAGTTCGGCTCCATCGACATTCTGGTGAACAATGCCGGAACCATTAAGCGCGCGCCGGCCGCCGAACACTCTGAAGAATTCTGGAACACCGTCATCAACACCAACTTGAACTCCGTGTGGTTCCTGAGCCAGTACGCCGGCCGGCTGATGCTCGCACAGGGGCACGGAAAGATCATCAACACAGCCTCGCTGCTGGCGTTTCAAGGCGGAATTCTGGTGCCCGGATACGCGTCGGCCAAAGGCGCGGTGGCGCAGTTGACTAAGGCGCTGGCCAATGAGTGGGCCGACAAGGGCATCAATGTAAATGCCATCGCTCCCGGATACATGGCCACCGACAACACGACGGCATTGCGTGCCGATGCGGCGCGTTCGGCCGCGATCTTGGCCAGGATTCCCATGGGTCGCTGGGGCCTGCCTTCGGATCTGGCGGGCGCAGCAGTGTTTCTCGCCTCGGACGCAAGCAATTACGTGCAGGGTCACGTGTTGGTGGTGGACGGCGGATGGCTTTGCCGATAGAGCGGTGTTAGCCGAGTTAGCTGAGTCAGGCGGCGTTGGAGCATAAAACTAACTCCGCTAACTCTCCAAGCTCCGCTTAGACGAGTAATTCTGTCCCACAAGGAACGAAGTATGACTGCAAAGACGATCACAAGCAACATCTATGAATGGGTTGATGAGCGGCTGGGCCTTTCCGAGCTGGCCGCCTTCGCGCGCAAGAAGACCGTTCCTGTCCACGCGCAATCGTTCTGGTACTACTGGGGCGGCATCACACTGTTCCTCTTCATGCTGCAGTGTTTCACGGGCGTGTTACTGCTGGTCTACTACCGGCCGGGCGCGGAGGCTTACGAGTCGGTCCGGCAGATCACGTTCGTAATGCACTTCGGATGGCTGATCCGCTCCGCGCACGCCTGGACGGCCAACCTGATGATCTTCGCCATCCTCGTGCACATGTTCTCAGTCTTTTTTATGAAGGCCTACCGTAAGCCACGCGAGTTCGGCTGGCTTTCGGGCATGGTGTTGCTCGGTCTCGCCGCATGTTTCGGGTTCTCCGGTTACCTCTTGCCCATGGACGAACTGAGTTATTTCGCAACCAAGGTCGGCCTGCAAATTCCCGCGGCGATTCCCTGGATTGGGCCGGCCATTGCCAATATGATGCGCGGTGGCCCGGATGTCTCGGAATTCACCGTGCAGCGATTCTTTGCGCTGCACGTAGTGGTCCTCCCCGCACTCTTCATTCCCTTGCTTGCTTTTCACGTCTGGCTGGTGCAGCGCCACGGCAACGCCATGCCGGAGAGCGAAGAGGCCAAGCCCGCCGCGGAGCGCAAGTCCATGCCCTTCCTGCCGAACTTTCTCCGCAAAGACATTGCGATGTGGCTCGTCTCGCTCAACGTCCTGGCGCTTCTGGCTTCGGTGTTTCCGTGGGCGTTAGGTAAACAATTTGACGCGCTGGCCCCCGCGCCGATGGGCATTCATCCCGAGTGGTACTTCATGAGTCCCTTCGAGATGCTCAAGCTGCTGGGCTTCGTTTTTTCAGGAAAATTCGCCGAAGCTGGCGAGATCGTCGGCATTCTCCTGTTCACGCTAGGCATCGTGCTCTGGATCCTGATTCCCTTTTACGACAAGACAAAGGAACAGGGCCGGCGTGCACGCGTGGCACACTACTTCGGATTGCTCGCGGTTTTCGCCCTGCTGGCGACGACCGTGATTGGTTACTGGACCATTCGGTAAAGCGGCCTCTAGCTAGGAGCTGAAAATGAACTATCCATTCTGGGACATTCCTTACCTCGGCTCGGGCTGGGTGATCGGCATCATCGCCATCTTCCACGTCATGATCTCGCAGTTTGCCGTGGGCGGCGGACTCTATCTGCCGCTAGCGGAGCGCAAAGCTTTGCGCGAAGGGCGAGAAGACTGGCTGAAAGAACTCGTGGGCTACTCGAAGTTTTTTCTTGTGCTCACCGGCGTATTCGGCACCATCTCTGGCGTGGGCATCTGGTTTGCCATCGGATTGACGCATCCTGAAGCCACCAGCACATTGATTCACAACTTTGTCTTCGGCTGGGCTATCGAGTGGGTGTTCTTCCTCGTCGAGCTGACCACTGCCGCCGTCTACTACTACACCTGGAACAAGATCGACGCCAAGCTGCATCTGACGGTGGGCTGGGTATATGCCGGCGCATCGGTATGCACGCTCATCATCATCAACGGCATTCTCACCTTCATGCTCACGCCGGGCAACACATGGCTTTCTGTCGCAGGCACAGGCCATGAGGCGAGCAAATTCTGGAACGCCTTCTTCAATCCCACCTACTGGCCGAGCCTGCTGCTGCGCTCGTGCGTGTGCGCTTCTCTGGCCGGCATTTGGGCGCTCATCAGCGCCAGCCGCATTGATGGCGCCGCACTGCCCCGGCTCAAATCGTCGCTCGTGAAGTGGAGCGTCAAGTGGCTGGTGCCGTCGTTCGTCGCCATGCCATTCCTGTTTGGCTGGTATCTGTTGATGGTTCCCGAGTCGCAACGCGCGCTGCTCACCCTGGGCATCGATACCATCGGCTCCGGAACATTTTCCACCATCACGCGCATCGCACTGCTGATCGTGATCACCTCGGCGACGATCATCGGTGTGGCTTACTATCTGGCGTATCGCAATCCCGTGGACTTCAATCTCTCGCACGCAGCGGCCATCCTGATGCTGGCGCTGACAGCGACAGCCGCCGGCGAATACTCGCGTGAGATGCTGCGCAAGCCCTACGTCATCGGCCAGTGGATGTACTCGAACGGCGTGCGCGTGCCCTATGCGCTTAAGATCGATCAACAGGGTTATTTGGTGCACTCGAACTGGGTCTACGATGCCAGCTCCAGCTACTCACGCGGCGAGGCTATCTTCCGTGGCGAGTGCGGATCGTGCCACACGCTCAACGGCTACCGGCCGCTGGTGACGCTGCTCGCCGGACGCGACCGCGCCAACATCGAGAGCTTCATCACCATGCTGCATGAGTACAAGCCCGACTCGCCGTATCATCACTTCATGCCGCCCATGGTGGGCACAAAGCAGGACGTCGAAGACCTCGCCGGCTTCCTGAATGCGCACGTGAACCCGCCGACGGCCGGCGCGCAAAAGCCAGTGCAGACGGCGCAGAAGTAGAGCAACGGAGCTAGACTGCAGCCCGGGTTGGAATTCAGATGACCTCGAATTCGAATTTTGTTGGTTTGCCTACAGTGACCTTGTGGCTTCTCGGGCAAGTTTGCCAACGTACTCGAAATCCGAGTGGTGTCGGTTGCGGTAAAAAAGGTGGATTTGATCGCCGGAAGACTTGGCAGACAGGATTCGGCTCTCGCCAAAGTGATCGGTTGGCCCCTCGCAGCGTAGCTTTCCGCCGCGGAGTGAGTCCTCATATTGCTCGGCAGATTCTTGCTTCTCCTCGGTAATGAAGAAAATGATCTTGTTATCATCCTTGGGCGTCACAATGCCACGTGCGATCGCATGGAACGACGAACATCCCCATAAAGCTGCCAATTGGTGGCGCGAGTATGAATCGCCGACTTGAATTTGAGAAAACGAAACTAGCATCGAATTCACCTCAGATTTTCAAGTTTAAGACCGTCAGGTACGGTGGTCCATTCTAAATAAATTGGAATTTGGGGTGTTGCGGGAGTTACCCCAAGACCTTCCACTGCCGGTCCAGCGACTTGTATAGTTATGCGCGTAGCATGATGTCTCTCGAAAAAGGATGATGCCATGAACCGCAGAGAACTCTTTGCCGCACTCGCCGCGACAGCAATCGTCGGCGACGCGCTGGCGCTTGCCGAGCCTGCAGCCGTAATGGGCTCGCATGTCTTCGACTGGAATTCGCTTACCGACAAGCCGAACGCGAATGGGTCGGTACGGACGGTATGCAGCACCCCGACAGCTACACTCGAAAACCTCGAGATCCATATAACAACGCTCAATCCCGGCATGTCGCCGCACCCGCCACATAAGCATCCCAACGAGGAGATGATCATCATCCGGCAAGGTACCGTCGAGACGCTCTCGAACGGAACGTGGATCCGCGTGGGGCCGGGCTCGATCATCTTCAACGGGTCGAACCAACTGCATGGGCTCAAAAATGTGGGCACAGAGCCGGCGATTTATCACGTGATCAACTTAAAGACCGCGACCACACCGGCGGCGTAAGAAGCGCGGCTACTTTTTGCGGAAGCGCGCGGCGAGGGCTTCGGCGTTGCGCGCCAGAACGCCCACATCGCTGCCCACGGCGGTGAAGTTGTAGCCCGTCTCAAAGAGCGCCTCGGCGTCATCGGCATTGCCACTGAGCGTGCCCGCGGATTTTCCTTTAGCGCGGATGCGCACGGCAGCGTCAAGGATAGCGGCCTGCACTTCAGGATGTTTGGGATTGCCAAGATGGCCGAAGGCTGCGGCCAGATCGCTGGGGCCGATGAAAATCCCATCGACGCCTTCGACCTCGGCAACGGCCTCGATCTCTTCGAGAGCGGTTTTGGTTTCGAGCTGTACCAGCACGCAGGTATCGAGGTGCGCGTTGCGGTGGTAGCCCTGCACGCGGCCGTAGTCATTGGCGCGCGGCGCCACGGCCACGCCGCGAATGCCGAGCGGCGGATAGCGCGTAGCGGCAACAGCCTTCCGCGCCTCATCTGCATTCTGGACGAAGGGAATGAGCAGGGAACGCGCACCCACATCGAGCGCCCGCTTGATGATCACGGGCTCGTTCCACGGCACGCGAAAAACCGGCTCCGCTGTGCCGCCGCGCATGGCCTGCAATTGCGGTAGCAGCGTGGTGATGTCGTTGGGCGCGTGCTCGCCGTCGACGACGATCCAATCGAAGCCCGCGCCGGCCAGAATCTCGGCCGCAACTGGGCTGGCCATGCTGCACCAGAGGCCGACTTGCCGATCAAAGCGAGAAAGTGCCTGCTTGAACGTGTTGCGGGGAATGTTTCCGGGCCACTCAGGCATGGGTCGAATCTCCTTTGGCGATTGTAAGCGTGGCAAGTGCGAAGCAGGGGCACTCACACTTCTCAGGACGCCGCCGGTTGGCCGAAATCCAGCCGCTTGATCTCGCCCACGATAGGGCCGTAGCTCACGATGGCGCAGAAAGCGATAAGACCGACGAAGATGAGCGCGCCGTTATAGGAATGGGTTTTTCCGACGATGTAACCGATGATGAGCGGCGTGGTGATGCCGGCCATATTGCCAAAGAGGTTGAAGAGCGCGCCGTTCATGCCCACCATGCCTTTGGGCGAAGTGTCGGAGATGACGGTCCAGCCCAGGGCGCCGATGCCCTTGCCGAAAAACGAAATCGACATGAAGAGAAGCATCAGGCTCTGCGAGGACGCGTAGTTGCAGGCAATAATCGTCATCGACAACGCCATGCCGGCCATGATGGGCAGCTTCCGCGCGAAGCTGAGCGAATGGCCGCGGCGCAGCAATCGATCGGAAAAGATGCCGCCGAGAATACCGCCCACGCCTCCGCACAAACCCGGCACAGCCGCCGCCAGGCCCACCTTGAGTACCGACATGTGGCGCGCCTGCGAAAGGTAGAGCGGAAACCATGTGAGAAAGAACCAGGTGAGCGTGTTGATGCAGTACTGGCCAATGTAAACTCCCACCAGCATGCGGTAGCTCATCAGTTTTTTCACCGTGGCCCAGGTGAGCGTGTTTCTTTTCACGCTTGCGGCGGAGTCGGTGTTCACCAGGCCGCCGCCGCGCTCGATGACGTCGATCTCCGCCTGCGAGATTCGCGGATGCTCCTTCACACCATAGATCGTCGCGTACCAAACCACTGCGAGCACGAGGCCCAATGTGCCTATGAAATAGAAGCAACTGCGCCAGCCGGACGTATGAATGAGCCATCCAAAGATGGGCGCAAAGATGGGCAGCGCAAAATATTGCGACGAGTTGAAGATGGCCGAGGCGCGGCCGCGCTCCGAAGTGGGAAACCAGGAGGCGACAATGCGCCCGTTGCCGGGAAAAACCGGCGACTGAAACAGTCCCGAAAGCACGCGGAGAATGAAGATCGTGGTGAAGGCGACGCTCGCTGCAAGATATCCCGCGAATGCGGTGAAAAAAGCGCATATCGACCATCCGACAATGGCGATGCCGTAGACGCGCTTCGAGCCGAAGCGGTCGAGCAATCCGCCCGAGGGCAATTGGCCCAATGCGTAGGCCCATCCGAAGGCGAAGAGCAGATAACTCAAGCGCTGCGCCGTCAGGTCCATCTCTTTGGGCATCACTGAGACAGCCTGCGACAACACCGAGCGGTCTGCGAAACTGAAGCAACTAACGATGAAGAGAATGGTGATGATGAGATAGCGAACGCGGGTTTGCCGCTCCCCTTCGCGCATTTTGACCAATCCGATTCCTTTCCGCTTAAAGCTTCGGTTTCACGGTACCATACTGAGCAGCGGCTCAGGCGCGCTCGTAGAGAGATTGAATGAGCCCGCGAATGTAGCCGTAGCAATAGGCAAAGGATTGCAGGTCGTGGGGGTCGGCGTTATCGGCGGCGAGCGGCACGTGGTCGGTCATGAGCATGTAGGTGTAGCCGATCTCCTTGTAGACGCGGATGGCCTTTACGAAATCCACGTCGCCTTCGTCGGGGAAAACTTCGATGAAGTCGTTGCGATGGCCGCGAATGTTGCGGAAGTGGACGTTGAAGATCTTTTTCTTGGCGCCAAAGTAGCGGATCACGTCGAAGATTTCAACGCCAGGGTTCTGGAGATCTTCGGAGATGGTTCCCTGGCAGAAGTTCAGGCCGTGATACGGGCTCTCCCGAATGGCGATGAACTTTTTGAGGCCGTCGATTGTGCCGAGCACGCGGTTCACGCCCTGATAGCCCTCGGGCAGAACGCCGGGATCCTGCGGATGACAGGCCATGCGGATCTTGTATTCGTTGGCCACGGGGATTACACGATCGAGAAAATACGTGATGCGCTCCCAGAAGGCGTCGGCGTCGACAACTCCGGCTTTGGTGAGTGGCGTTTCGGGATGCGCTTCGGCGAGCTTCCACTGGTGGTAGAGCGCGTCACCGCGGCCAGACACGCGGCCGGTGCGGAGCACACCGAGAATGCTCATGTTGTACTTGATGGACGGAATGCCGGCCTGCGCACAATTGCGAATGAAGGTTTGCAACTGCTCGATGTCGCGGTCACGCTCGGGGCTCTGGGCGAGCATGACGGCGGGATGCTTTTCGCGGTCGATGTAGCTCGATTCGAGAAAGGGCGGCGCAGTGCAGTCGATACTGATGCCGTATTTCGCGGCGAGATCAGTCATGCGCCTGAGTTCGTCCGCGGTAGCGTAGAGGCGGTCGCTCGCAATCTCCGGGTAGCCGCAGATGTTGCGCACGCCATAACGCGCCAGATATTTGAGGTGCGGATCGTTGGTGGGCGCGGTCTGGTCGCCGAGCTTCATGCGCTCAGGTTGCGTGGCGGGCTCGGCGTTTGCCGGCGTGGGCGCGATGCCGGTTGAGGCCAGGATTCCGGCGGCACTGCTCGATACGAGGAAATCTCTGCGATTCATGGATGGTTTACCTTTGAGGTCGTCCTCAACCTTGTATGCGAACGGGGATGCATCTGTAAAGTCGAGTGGTCCGAGCGTGATCCGAGCGGAGATTTGCTGACGGCGCAAACGACACCAGCGAGCTTCGGAGCGACAATAGATTGATGACTTCTGCCGAGCCCCGATATATCCGCGTCCATGCCGACGACAATGTTGCGGTTGTTGTAAATGAGGGCGGATTGCGCGCAGGCGATCGATTCGCGTCGGGTCTTGAACTGCGCGAGGCGATTCCCGAGGCGCACAAGGTGGCATTGGCCGATCTCGTGAAGGGCGATGCGATCACCCGCTACGGAGTCACCATCGGCTACGCAAACCGGCCGATTGCGCGCGGCAGCTGGGTGCACGAGGGGTTAATTACGCTGCCGCAAGCGCCGCCGCTCGACCGTTGCCCGCTGGCCACCGCGCCGCCCCGGCCACTAATTCCGCTCGATGGCTACAGCTTCGAGGGCTATCGCAATCCCGACGGCTCTGCGGGAACGAAGAACATTCTCGGCATCAGCACCACGGTGCAGTGCGTAGCGCCGACTGTGGCGCATGCGGTGCGCCGCATCAAGGCGGAGATTCTGCCGCGCTACGCACACATGGACGATGTGGTCGCCATCACGCATCCCTACGGCTGTGGCGTGGCCATCGATGCGCCGGGCGCGGCGATTCCCATTCGCACGCTGCATAATTTGGCGCTCCATCCCAACTTCGGCGGTGAAGTGATGGTGGTGAGCCTGGGATGCGAAAAATTGCAGCCCGTGCGCCTCATGTCCGCGAATGGGCTGGCGGCGAACGACCTGCCGGTGCTTGATAGCGAACCCACTGTCGCCGTGCTGCAGGATGCGAAGCAAGGCTTCGGCGAAATTATCGCGACGATCATGGCGCTCGCCGAGAAGAAATTGGAAAAACTGAATCAGCGGCGGCGCGTGACATGTCCGGCTTCAGATCTGGTGGTCGGCTTGCAGTGCGGCGGCTCGGACGCGATGTCGGGCGTGACGGCGAATCCCGCCGTCGGCTTTGCCACGGACCTGCTGGTGCGCGCCGGAGCGACGGTCATGTTTTCTGAAGTCACAGAAGTGCGCGACGCTGCGCATCTGCTTACAGCGCGCGCCGCTACGCGGGAAATTGCGCAGGATTTCGTGCGCGAGATGGCCTGGTACGACGAGTATCTGCGGCAGGGCGGGGCGGATCGCGCGGCGAATCCTACGCCCGGTAACAAGCAGGGTGGCTTGGCCAATGTGGTGGAGAAGGCGATGGGGTCCATCGCCAAAGCCGGCAGTACGGCGCTTGTTGGCGTGGCTGGGCCGGGCGAGCGCGTGACGCAAAAAGGGCTGGTATTTGCGGCCACACCGGCAAGCGACTTTATCTGCGGCACACTGCAACTGGCCGCGTCGATGAACATGCACATCTTTACCACCGGGCGCGGCACTCCCTACGGCCTGGCCATGGCGCCGGTGATCAAAGTTGCATCGAATAGTGGGTTGGCGCGGCGCTGGCCCGATCTGATCGACATTGACGCGGGGCGCATTGCGACCGCCGAAGCGACGGTGGAACAGATCGGCTGGGAGATTTTTTCTTTGCTTTTGGAGATCGCCAGTGGGCGAAAAAAAGCCTGGGCCGACCATTGGGGTCTGCACAATGAGTTTGCGTTGTTCAATCCCGGGCCGGTGACGTAACAGCAACGGTTGCAAACCGTCCGCAAATGGGATTATCTTCGGTGTGCGCGGCGCGACCGGCAAGCTTGGTGCGTCCGCTGCCACGAGCGCATAAAATACCAATTGAAATGGCCAAGAACAAAGACAATACGTTCGAGGTGGCGTGCCCGGATTGCGGGGCCATGCTGAAGATCGACGGCGCGACGGGCCTGGTGGTGAGTCACACGCCGGCGCCGCGGAAACGCATGTTCGAGGACCTGGAAACCGCGGCCCAGGCCATGCGCGAACATGGCGAGCGCACGGAGTCGATTTTCCGGCAGAGCGTGGACGCGGAAAAGAACAAGGCGGATTTGCTGGAAAAAAGGTTTGCCGAGGCGCTGCGCAAGGCCAAAGATGCTCCGGACGACAAGCCCTTGCGCGAGATCGATCTGGATTGAGAGGCTCGAACCGGCGACTATCGCGGCGCATCAAACATCTTGAATAGCGCGCGCCGGGCTTTCGCGCGATACTCTATAAGCGATAGTTTCACCGGGCTGCGAGAAGCAGGCAGGGAGATGTTATGGTGGTTGTGCCGCTTTCGAAGACAGCAAGCAACGCGGGGCAAACCCGCGCCAGCAAGGCCGATTCCAGACGCTGGGTCGGGATGGTCGCGGCGGTTACGCTGACGACGAGCGGCGTCCTGTTCGTTGCCGGCAAGCGGCGCGCCGGTTTGGTAACGGCTCTATCCGGTGCCGCCTTGGCTATGATCGACCAGCACGAAGTGGTGAGCAAGTACTGGAATGCTCTTCCTGGCTACCTTGGAGCGATACAGAGCGTTGTCGGCCGCGCACAGGCGGCAGTGGATGACCTCACAATGCAGGGCGAGAAGTTGCACCGGGTTCTGGGTAAATAGTTCCGGCGAAGAAATCCCCGGCCGCTCAAGATGGCTCTGCCAGCTTGTCAGATTTCAGGAAAATCACATCAGTTTTTGCGTTCGACCAAGTAGCGGGCCAGGGCTTTCAGGCCATCGGCGCGGCTACCGTAGGGCTCGAGCGCGGCAAAGGCCTCGTCAATAAGCTGTGCGGCATCGCGCCGGCTCTGCTCGATGCCGTAGACGGCCGGCCAGGTAGCTTTTTCCGTGGCCTGGTCTTTCCCCGCGGTCTTGCCCAAAGTCGCCGAGTCGGCCGTCACATCCAACACGTCATCCGCGATCTGGAAGGCAAGACCGGCCTTACGGCCGAAGCGTTCGAGACGCGCAACGTCATCGCCCGTTGCGCCTGTGTACACGCCGCCGGCAACCACGCTCACGCGGATGAGCGCGCCGGTTTTGGCGCGATGGATCGAGTCGACAAGCTCGGGCGTGGGCTTCAGGTGTTCGCTTTCAATGTCAAGCACCTGGCCGCCAATCATGCCCTCCACCGTGCCCACGGCATTGGCGATGAGCCCGATGATCTGCACGGTCGCGGCGGGCGGACAGTCGAGTCCGGCCAGTACTTCGAAGGCGCGGGTCTGCAATGCGTCGCCGGCCAGGATGGCAATAGCTTCGCCAAAGGCTTTGTGGCAGGTGGGCTTGCCTCGGCGCAGATCGTCGTTGTCGAGAGCAGGCAGATCGTCGTGGATTAGCGAATAGGTGTGGAGCATTTCCAGCGCCGCGCCCAACCGCTCGATCCCTTTGGGCAGCGTGCCGGCAATGGTCACGCCCGCTTGCATGGCCAGCACCGGCCGCAACCGCTTGCCGCCGGCAAAGACTGAGTGGCGCATGGCGCCGTGGATCGAGGCCGGGACCGTGCTTGCGGACGGAATCAGCGACTCCAACGCCTGGTCGGTCAGGTCCGCGCCTTCTTGAATCAGCAATTTTACGTCTGCAGGCATTCTCTTTTTATGTTAGACGAGCGGGGCCGCGCCGTAGCTCAAGCAACCATAGGACTGTGAGCAAGAGCACACTCAAAACGCTCACCCAGCGGCCAGCCACAACGTCGCGCGAGTTGGTCCAGTCCACGGTCACATCTACCGGTCCTCGCGGGACGGGCACGACAATGAGGCCGTCGTCGCGCTTGGGCCGCGCCGTCAGCAGCTGGTCGTTCACGCGAATGCGCCATGCAGGGTAGCTCAAGAGGCGCAGCACCAGGTAGCCGGCGTGAGTCGCCGCCGCGCGGATCTCGCGATGCTCGGGGTTCGCTTGATTGCCGCGTACGAAATGGAACGTCGCCTGGCAACTGCGCTCATCGCGACTCCATACGGGATTGCTGTCCGGATCGTCTGGGTCTGGCTTGCCCAGAACTACGGAGGGATCGTCGACGAGACAAGCATCGGGAAGGCCGGTGGCAATGCTTGAGTCGTCCCCACCGGGAGGTTCGTATTCGTACATGCCTTCAAAGCCTGCGCCCGCGCGATAACTTGCGATGACCGAAGCCACTGTGTCTTCGGAATAGCAAACCTGAAAAAAATACCTGGCCGCATGGGCCGTTGCCGCGAGAAACGCCGCGCAGCAGACGACGAGCACAATCGAGCGGAGGAGGCGGCCGGAGGGCCAGATGGCGGAGACAAAAAAAATCGCCATGGGCGCTTCCACCGCCTCAAGCCAGCGCCAGGGATACTGCAGAAAACGCATCTCCGGCAGCACAACCCAAAGCGGTCGCGAGATGGGGAACAAAAAAAAGCAGACCACCACCGGAACGGCGGCCACGGGAATCCACCAGAGACGCGATGCGGAGGATTTCGCGAAGGGCAGTGTGCCGCGGAGCCAGCTAATTGCAATGCAAACCACGGCCACGGCAATCATGGAAACAGCAATCCACGAGACCTGACGCAGAATCACGTCGTGCAGCGCGAGCAACGGGTTGGCATTGTGCGCGAACAGCCAATTGCTCTCGAAGTTGTAGCCGGGGTCCTGGGTGGCTTGCTTTATGTCGACCCAATTGCGCTCGAATGCCGCGGGGAGCCAATAGATTGCGGCTAGGCCGAGACCCAGCACCGCCGCGAGCCCGGCGCGAAAGAGCGGGGCCCAGGATCTCCGGACCAATGCCCACACAAGCGCGACACCTGCCATCAGATAGCCGGCCATCACGCCCAGTGGAAGGTTCGAGAGCCACGCGCCGGCCAGCGCCAGGGCAAGCGGCGCGGTTGAGCCGTCAAAAATATGGCGGAAAGGTGATGCGGCGGGGCGCCGATCGCGCATCGCAAACAAGACGATAAGCGGAAGCCAGAATCCGCCGGCAAATTCTGGGAAAGCGGAGCGCTCGTAGGAGGTGAAGAGCGCGAATCCAGAAAAAAGCGAGGCGCATCCGGCCAGCGAGGCCGGGAGATCGTCGAGCGCTTCCAGGGCCAAAGCGCGCGTGGCCAGCCCGGTTGCGGCGAGTGTCAAAAACGTGAGCGCGATGGGCGCGAGATTCCACGGAAGGATGAGCCCGAGCGCCGCGCCCAGCATCCATGTGAGCGGCGGATAAAAGACGAAGCGTGGCTCGCCGGCGCCGTAGTTGGGGCTGGGCGCCCAGTGCGGATAGGGAATGCCGTGCCGCCATGCGTTCACGCAGTCGAGCCAGGAGACGAGGTGCACGTCAAAATCGTGGCCGCAGGAGTTGCCGCGAATGAGCTGCGGAACGATGGCGACGAATGCGGCGAGCAAAATGATCAAGGGGCCCGCGTAGTAGCGCAAGCGGGGCGGGTCCGCGACCCTTGTTCCCTTGTTCCCTGCCGGGGCCCCCGGCGGGCGATTTTTGCCCGTTGGGGTGGCTCGGTCCCTTGTCCCCTGTTCTTTCATGGCATCAGGCGCAGCGTGTGCCGAGTCTGGTCCGCGACCGCTCCCGGAGTAAACGGCAGCGCAAATGTAGTGCCCCCGTACCAGTCGTTCCACTGATCCCGAAAGTAAGGACTGAAGGGGTTGCCGCTCTCGCCGAGCACGATGTTCTCAGTCGAGCCGTCAATGTTGCTCCAGTCCATGGTGAAGCGTTGCGACGGGCCCAGAGTGCGACCAACCTGTTTCACCGTGGTGCCGTCGCCGCTCTGCGGCTGCGGCCCGGTTCCGGCCATGCGGCTGATGTAGGGAAGAAACGGAGCGAGCGGATGCTCGATGTCGACCACGTGCCAGCTTCCGTAGGTCCAGCTATCCACATCGGCGGGCGCTTTTCCGTCGCGCATGCCCTTGCGCACGGCCGCCGTGAGCAGCGCGTCCCAGTTCTTATATTCCTTGGGAAGCCACGCTGGCTTGGCGTGCATCACAATCTCTTCCAGGGCAAAGCTCGACTCGCCCCAGTGATAGTCGCCGGCCACTTTGTCTAGCTTCGGTTCGAGAATCATGGGCCACAACACGGCGCGGGTTTGGGTCACGAGAGAAGCGGCTGCCGAGTCCGTAGTCAGCCGGCCATCCCAACTGCGCATTAGGTCGGCGGCCCGGCGCAGCTCCGGATCGCCGTTGCCCTCGGGGCCGGGCGTGTGGTCGATGGCGTAGGCAAAGCGATGGCCAATCTCCTGATCGACTTCGCTGTAGATGTCGGTCTGAACGGCCAACATGTCGGGCGGCGTCAGTTGATCGCGGCCATCCAATGATTTGTAAATACGCTCGATGCGATAGGGATCGGCCCAATCGTCGGTGATCGGGTAGGGTGATCGGTCCGTGGTGACACGCGAGTTGGCCGTAGCCAGAAAGCCCGAAGGCGGATCGAAGGTGTTGGGCATCTGATCGAAGGGAATGTAGCCCTGCCACTCGTGCACTGTGTTGGTGACGGGCACGTCGATCAAGCCGCCCGGCCGCAGCGGCAGCTTGCCGATGGCGTGGTATGCAATGTGCCCCTGATCGTCGGCGTAGACGAGATTCTGTGTTGGCCAGCACCACGTGGCGAGCGCGGCCGAAAACTCTGTCCAGTTCGACGCTGTGTTCATCTCGTAAAGTGGCAGAGTATTGAGCGATGGATCGTAGAGCGTCCACTTGAGAGCCATTGGCGGGTCGTCGGTCGACATAAGCGGATTCAGCAGCGGCCCGTGATCGGTCGATTGAACGTCAACGACGACATCGCGTCCGCCGCGAACGTGAATCACCTCATGATCGACGGTGAGTGGATGCCATTGGGCGTCAAGCCCCTGGTAGTTGCCCTTGCCATCGAGCTTCTCGGTATACAGGTCCTGCACGTCGGAGTAGAGCGCGGTGTAGCCCCACGCCACGTGGTCGTTGTGCCCGGCAATGACAAAGGGAAATCCGGGCAGCGTGACGCCAGCGGCGTGAAATCCCGGCGCGCGCAGATCGGCCATGTACCAGGTGTCGGGCTCGCGCAGCGTCAGATGCATATCGTTCGAGAGTAGTGGCTTTCCGCTGGCGGTGCGGCTGCCGGCCACCACCCAGTTGTTCGAGCCCACCGCACAGCCCTCGCAGCCGCTTTGCCCTTGCAGAGCCAGCATCGCGGCTGGATTCTCCGGTGCCGCAGATGCAAATGGAGACAATGCGCGATTGGGTGCGAAGCGAGCTTCGGTGTTTTCGTCATCGTCATCGTCGTCGCCCTTTTTGGAAGGCGGCACCTGTGGCTGCGGCTCGCTCAGATCGACCCTGAGGCCAGTGGGCGGATGATCGCGCCACGAACCGATGGGATATAAATCGGCGATGAGCTGCGGGTTGTTGAGCTTGGCCTCAACGTGGGCGCGCGTGATCTTGGTGGTGATGCGCAAGTCGAGGGTCTCGACCATCATCATCCCCACGCTCACAGAATCCACGCCGGTCCAGGGCTCGGGACGGTAGCCGAGCAGCCGGAATTCTGCCGGAAGCGTGTTGGATTTTTCGCACTGTGCAATGTAAATGTTCACGCCGCGTGCGTAGTCGTCGAGGGCGGCGCGCTCGGCGGCCGGCAAATGGTCGTAAACGCGCTGGGCCGTCAAGCGGATCTGCAGCACCCGTTGCGTCTTGTCGTTTGTGACCATCTCTGGACCCAGAATTTCCGCCAAATCGCCGTTGGCGGCGCGGCGGGAAGCATCCATCTGCCAAAGGCGGTCCTGCGCGGTAACGTAACCCTGCGCGACAAACAGGTCGGCTTGCGTGGCGGCATCAATGTGAGGCACGCCGTGGGCGTCGCGTCGGACGGTCACGGGCTCGGACAGGACCGGCCCGGAGAGGCCGGCCAGTCGCACGTCGCCATCGAGCTGCGGCAAAGCGGCTTTGGCCGCGGAACGCAGCCAGAGAACACCCACGCCTGCGGCGATGATAAGCAGCAGAAGCAGGCTACCGGAAACAAACAGCAGAACGCGCGGCCAGCGTGGCATGCGGCGACGCTTCCGTGCGGCCTGTGGTGCACGTTTTGTGGATGAAGACGAATCGGACATTGGCCAGATTCAGGATACGCTGGCCGGGCAACTCCCTACTTCAATGTCAGGTGATCGGAATCGGAGACAGACCAATCGATATGTGATGTTTCTAGGCCGGAGACGCAGTTGTCCTGAGCCAGTGCTATTTCTTGATCGGCGATCTTGGCGAGCCCTGCGATGTCGAGAGTCGAAGGGGTCGTGACCCAATAATGACCTTGAAAACACCGAGGCAGAACGGCATCCTCTCCAGAAGGTTTACCGTTTCCCTCTGTCGGCATCGTGACTGCCATAGCTAACTCGATCGGCAAGAAAGCCACGCTTTCAAACACCTCAAACGTTTTCACCGCTCCATCCTTGAACCGATCTCCTGACGTCTGGCGGATTTGCGGATCGGACGACGTCAGGCGCAGTGGGTGTCCTCCCACGAGGGAAACCTCGCGCACTCGAATCCTGAGAAGGCCCTCCCGCTTGCCGGCAATGCCTCGAACGACCTCGGTCACTGTTCCCGTCACGGGTGTCCCTGCGCGAAGTACGGTAGCGCCGTCGACCACCACGTCTTTTGCTACGGCGAATCTGACCGGTGTGCCGGCAATGGCGGATTCCGAAGAGATACTCTCAAGCGCTACCAACTCGATCTTCGTATCTTTGGGAACACGCAAAGTGGTGTTTCGCTTCGCCATCAGCAGCGGGCAAAGGCTGAACAAGAGAACGGCTTGAATCATCGGACGGTTCATCGCAACTCCTTGTGGGATACAAGGACGAGGTTAGGGCGATTCCGCGCCGGCGTGGAGGGCGAACAGGACACTTTCGCAAGTGTCACAATGCCGGATGGGCGGAGAGGACTGAGCTAACAGTTGTGGCGAACTCCGCAGGAGGCATAGACAGCCACGACAATGGCCATGGAAACCGCAAGGCCTGCCCAGTCGTCTTTACTAAGAGTGTCCCCAAATCGTTCGGACGGAGCGCACCGGATCTTTACAACATCCGCATAGTAGACATCGGTAAGAGCTGCGGCATCGCGCTGCTGCATTTGAAACACGCGCGGTCCGATGCTGGTGATTTGGCCTTCGAGCTTGACTCCACTTTGCTCGCGCACCCGAACCCATTGACCGACGCCAAAATTCAAGACATGCGCACGCACGGCTTCAGGCGCCGAGTGTTTCGATTGCGCCGGCCCTGCTGTTGGGACAAGGATTGCAAAGATCGCGACGATAGCAATCCAACGAGATGGTTTTTGGCTCAGGAAATCTGCTTGTTTCATGCCCCGAGATGCTAGCGGCTTCGATCCGAGGCCGCGCGGGCGATTAGGACACTTTCGCGAGTGTCATAGTGCCGGATGGGAAGGCGATGCGGAAGGTTTTTCCGTCACCTCCGCTTCGAGTGCGCGGAGTTGCGCGATGGAAGCTTCGTCGAGCAGGTGGAATACGATGGGAAAACATTTCTTCGGCAGTTGCTGCGCCGTCACGATGTCGCAGATGACGCCCGAAGTCGATTCGAGGCCCCGTTTCCATCCGGGGCGCGTGGCGTCGCACACCAGAAGATTCTCCGGCTTCAGTCCCGCGGCCACAATCATGGTGCGCCCGATCCGCTGGAACTCGCTCCAGCGCGAGGCAATTCCAATCAGGTCGGCGGCGTGCTCCGGCAGGTAGCGCTCGAGATTGGCCTCGAGCGCGGAGGCCACTGGGTTCACCTGGAAGACGGTCAGCACAGTTCCAGCGGGCAACAGTTTGCGCACCATGGCGGCCTTGCTTGGCAGAGTGACGGGAATCGATCGCTCGATCAGGCTGGCTTCGCCGCACTCATCCGGCGCGCAGGCGGCCACGGGCAGCGCGAGGTTCGATTCCATTTCGAGGGTCACGATCTTGCGTAGCTCGGGGTCGGGCTCGATGACGAGCCAGCGCGCCAACGGTGCCAACGAGAGCCAGCGGCGCAACCGCGCCCGCAACAATGCATCCGATGCGCCGATTTTGCGCGCCCTCGTAGCCAGTTCGCCAATCAGTTGATCGACTGCCATCTCCGGACTGAGAGGAGTTGAGGGGCGCGCGTTGGCCACGAAGACGCCGCTGCCGTGGCGGAACTCGAGCCACCCATCGTGTTCCAGCTCGCGATAGCAAGCGCTAGCCGTGTTGGGATGAATGCCGAAGCGCCGTGCCAACTCCCGCGTGCTGGGCAGCTTGTGGCCGGGTAAAATCTCGCGCGTGAGAATGCCGAGTACAACCTGCGTGCTCAATTGCTCGCGAAGGGAGATCTCGGCGCTGCGATTGAGCCAGAGGCGCATGCTTGCAGGTCCCAGTTCAAAGTTCGTAGTTCACGGTTCACAGTCCGCGACGGGTGTCTACGCGGCAGCAGCAGTGCGGGCGCCCCACCGACCGTAAGCCAAGACCAAGGCCAGGAGAAACAGAACCGCGCCCAGTACCAGCAAACTGCCCTCCGGACCCACAGAGCCACCGCTCCACAGGGGATTGCCCGCTGGAGTGCTCGTCAGGTAGCAGCCATGGGGAGTGAGCCCACTATCGGCAGTGCCATAGAAAAATGTCTCGCCCCAATCCCATCCGGCATGGCAGCCGATGGCCCACCAGGCCGAACCGGTGACGCGCACGCTCACACAGAAGACGAAGCCGATGAAGGCCGCGGCAAAGATGCCAATCCAAGCCTCGCCCGGATTGCCGACGTGTATATAACCAAACAGGGTGGACGTAACCCACGCCGCGCACCAGAACCCACCGCTGGCGGCCCTTCGGTGAAGGATGTAGCAAGGAACCACGCCAAGCAAAGCGGCGAGATACACGCCCCACGAGGCGGTTCCTCCGACGAAGATTGCCAGCCGCGCGCAGGCCACCGCAACAATACCCAACGCCCACCAGAAGTTGATGCCGCATGTGAGAGTGAAGAGCCCGTAGCAGCGGAACATCCCCTCCTCAACACAACCCACCATGAGAAAAACGCAACCCCACAACAGGGCAAACCGGAAGATTGCCGAACCGGAAAGCGCGACGGCGCCGAAGTGCAGCCATCCACCCGCCACGAGCGCCCCCACCAGCGTAGAAAGCGCGAGAAAGCCGGCTGCAAGACCGAACAGGAAATGCTGCGGTCGCCGCGAGCCAGTGAGGTTGTAGTCCAGAATGCGCCGGCCCTCAATGAGGCCCACAACCGCAACCGCGACGAGGAGTGCGAGTAGACCTCCCACCTCGCTGAAGAACGCGGTATGAGGCGAAAACTCATCCGCCTTGTCAATCAGATGAAAATGGAACAGCGCCGTGTCGATGCCGATGTTGATAGCGGCAAAGATCAGGAAGAACACCACCACCGACCAGCCCGCGCGCAATCCCTGGCTGCCGATGAAAATCCAGCGCAGACCGCGATGGGGCTCCGCCGGCGGAGCAGGCTCTGCGGGCGATGGGGTCAGAAGCGGTTTTGCGTTTGCTGTGGCGGGCACTGCTGGCGGCAGTGTTGTCTTCTCCGGCTCCATGAAATCTCCTTCATCACAGGGATCTCGTGTGCTGCGTATTTCCTGAAGGGCCTATATTGGCATTCTACGCACGCCGGGGCAGTTCGGTTCCAGGGGAAATGGAATTCGAATCGTGATTCGTGAATCGTGATTCGTGGTTCATGGCTCGTGAGCAACGGAATGCATTGCAGGTTGAGCACTCCTGCGAATGACGATTCACGATTCACGATTCACGAACCACGAGCCACGAGGAACCATGAGCCACGCATCAGACCACTATTTCTTGCTTTCGCTGGGCTGATTGGCCACCTGCAGATAGTTCTTCACGCTGAAGACGCCGGGAACGCCGTTGGCGCGGATGCCAGCAGCATCCTTGTCGGCTTCCGAGTCGACTACGCCGTAGAGCGCCACATTCCCGTTCTGCACCGCAATGCGGATGGGTTTGGCGGGGTCGATGGCGTACTTGTTGAGCGACGGGAAGCCGTAGACCGCGCGCGCCACTGCCACCCGGGTTTGCCAATCCATCGGCGATACGGGATCGACGCTGATCTCGTCGACCACCTCTTTGACGCCGGGGGTGGTAGATACGACCCCGAGTGCAGAGTCGCGGCTGGGGTAATCGAGCGCAGAACCACCCAGCGTGACCACGCCGTTTTCGACCTGCAGCGTAATGGCGTCGAAAACGTTGCCGTAGCCGACTCGGTCGTAGGCCAGCTTTTCCCCGAGGCTTTTCTGCAGCTGGCTGTCGGGCACCGAGGGACCGGCGACTTCAATACTGTTGCGCACCGCCGTAACGCCTTTCACCTTGTGCACAGTCTTGTCGGCATCGGCCTTGTACTCATAAAGGTTGACTGTGCCGGTGAGCGTGGCGACGCCGTTCGCGTCCACGTTCACCTCAACGTTCTTGTACTGCGACTTGTCGAGCTTGGCCCGGACTTGGGCGGCAACGTCCTGAGCGGCCGCGGATGCGCCTAGGGAAAGGGTGAGAATGACTGCAACCAAAGCGGCAGCCAATTGAAGAAGCTTGCGAGAACCCATAGATCTTTTCATTGGGGAATCCTCCATGTTGACGAACCTCTTAGCGTGCAGGGCAGCCGCATGTTTTGAGCGGGCTTGGCCTCCCCACGCAGATTTCTTAGACACAGAAAACAGTAGTTTGGTTGCTGAAGCATGCCATCTTAGGGGTTTCCATTTGCCCAAAAGGTCGATTGATCACCCAAAAAACTCCGCGCTCTGCTCGTAAAGGGCCTGCGACCGGCTCTCCTGAATGCAAGGCGAAGGCGCACGGAAATCTTTATCAAAAAGCAACTTCCGATTTGCCGGTCGTTCGCCCGGAGAAGAGCCAAAACCAAGGAAAAACGTTCGCAATCTCGACTCCGAGGTCTCAATGCATCTTCCATCGCAAAGCGAAGTAAAGCAGCCTTGCCTCGGTGGCTCCCCAAAAATGGAGAAGCCGATCCTCGCCGTTCTGGCGCAGGATCGGCTTCCCGACTAGAGGTTTCTGCTGCTCTTTCTACTTCAATCCCACTCCGTACCAATAGCTGTAACCGCTGGACTGTGTCCAGGGTAGGTTGGCGTTGAATTTCGCAAAGACCACCGAGTTGCCTACGAAGGTGACAAAGACATCGTGCTCGTAGGTGCCCGTCACCGCACGGAAGGCAAACAATCCGTTACAGGGATCCGTCAGTTGACCCGCGCTGCCATATAAGAAGCTGGAATTGGCCACTGGGGTGAGCGTTGCATTGATGACCGTGTTGCCCGACGAATCGGTGACCGTGATGTTGGCCGCGGCAGTCACCACGATGGTAGCCTGACTCGTTGACGCTGTGCCTGTCTCGACGTTGTTGTTGCCCGTCTGCGCATTGGCCTTCGTGTAAAAGATGCCGCTATAGGTTCCCGCCACAGTTGGATCGAAGGCCGAGCTTGCCGCCTTCGGCAGGCCGATGATCGACCCGTTGGGCGAATCCACAATGAAAAATCCGCTCGCTGTACCGAAGATGTAGTCGTCGCCGGTTCCACCGCCCCCATCTGGCCCATAGATGTAGGTTCCGGATGAAGCTTCCGTCATCTGGCTGAAGTCCAGTGTGCCGCTGTTGAAGGCGCCGCCGGAGCTCTGGTTGAAGTGGCCATAAGGCCAGTACGAGGAGTTCGTGCCGGTGGTCCCAGCAATGGTTACTGAGCCCACTTCCAATCCACCCGACGCGGTGCGGAATTGCATGTAGTTGTAGCTGTTACCGGAGAAGGTGCTCAACGAGATTGGGCCGGTTTCTACCGCCGTAATCACCGCCGGCGTGTTGTGGTTTGGTCCCGCTTTAGCGGCCTGAATCAACAGCGCATACCCTGGAATTTCGTAAGCCGAAAGCAGATTTCCATTCGGATCGTCGAGCGTGTAGCTGCCATTGGCGTTGACCGTGTACGGAAACGTGCCGCTGTCGCCGTTGGAGAGATTGTTGTAAGTCATCGTCAGCGCGGTGGTATTGAGTGTGATGGTCAGAAAATCACCCACCGATGCCGTTCCGTTATACGTGTGTGTTACCGCGGCGGGGGTCGAGGTCGACGTAGTTGCAGGCTGACTCCCGCAACCGGAAAATCCGAACAGAACCACCAACGCACAAATCAAGCGGAGTCGCATATCACCATCCTCAGAGACACCAAGTTGGTGTGAGTACTCCTTCGCTATCGGCGCGCGCCTCCGCTGCTTGATGGGAAAGCGGAGAATTCTGAGACTTTCGTAATGAAACGCGAAGCGGAGGCAGGTTCCGTAACCTTCGTCTTCAACACAAGCGAGATCTTGTGGTTAGGAGCCGGATCGCTCATCAAACTCACGACGCGGAATCGCCGCTCGCGTCCGCATTCGCTGCAAGCGCCAGGTCTTCTTCTTCGGCTGCCGCCGCTTCCAGCAGATTTCGCGGCAGCGACTTACTGGTGCGGATGCCGAGTTGCTTCAGCATCTCCACCTGGCGCACAAGATTCCCGCGGCCCCCGCTCAGTTTTTTCATGGCCGTACCATAACTTTGGTCTGCCGCGCGCATGGCCTTGCCCACTGCTTCCAGATCGCTCACAAATCCCACGAACTTGTCGTAGAGTTCCGCGCCGCGATTCATCACGTCGTGCACGCTCCGCGCCTGCAGTTCTTGCTGCCACAGCACATTCACAATGCGGATGATGTAAAGCAACGTCGTGGGCCCCACCAGCAAAATTCCCTGCTGGTACGCATCGGCCCACAGTTCGGAGTCATTTTGCAGCGCCAGCAGAAACGCCGGCTCGATGGGTACAAACAGCACCACAAAATCCGGCGTTTCGATACCGGGTAATTTCTGATATCCGGCCCTGGCCAATCCCGTCACGTGGCCGCGCACGCTCGCCAGATGCAGCTTGAGCGCGGCGCTTCGCTCGGCATCGGCAGTCGCGTTCGCATAATCGGTGTACGCGGTGAGCGAAACCTTGGAATCGATCACAAGATAGCGCTCGCCGGGCATGCGCAGGATCACGTCGGTGCGCGCCGAGCGCGTCTTTCCGCCGTCCTCGCTTTCGAGGCCCATGAATGTTTGTTGAAAACTGTACTGCTCGCCCTCGCGCAGCCCGGCCTTCTCCAGCAGATCGCGCAAGATGAACTCGCCCCAATCGCCTTGCGCCTTGGCCGAACCGCGCAACGCCGTGGTCAGGTTGTCGGTCTTCTCGCTCATCTGCCGGCTCTGCTCGGCCAGTGCGCCCACCAGCCCCCTCAGCTCAGCGACGCCCGTTTTTGAATCGGTCTGTGCCTCTTCCACCTTTTTCCTGAAGTCTTCAATCTGGGTTTTCAGTGGACCAAGAAGGTTTCCAATCTCCTTTTGACTGCCTTCGGAAAAGCTCTTCGATTTCTGATCTAGCACTTCCGCCGCCAGCGTCTGAAACTGATCTGCAAGGGCCTTCTTCGCCGTCTCCAGCAGCGCCAGTTTTTCCGCCAGATTCTGGCGTTCATTCCGCAATTCGGCCTCAAGCCCACTCACACGCGCGGCCAAATTGCGTTCGGACTCCGACTTCCCTTGCAATTCCTCGCGCAGGCCCGCCGCGGTCTTTTCGCGCTCCGTTGCCAGCGCCTCGAATGCGGCGCTTTGTGCCTTAGCCGACGCACTGCGCAGCCAAAATCCCACCAGGATTCCCGCAATCGCAGCCACTGCTCCCGCAATCCAGATCGGCATGGTTCTGCCCTCTTCCTCTTCGCCAAATATATGCCCTCAACCTGTGCATTTCCCACCGGGCCGTCCTCTGGCTACGTCCCGGCCTCACTTGGTCCCTGCATTCTTGTTCCCTTGTTCCCTTGGTCCCTCAGTCCCTGTTCCTTATTCCCTGCTTTTCCACGCCTTTACACCCCCGGGCCAGCCCGTTAGACTTGAAGTTTCGGGGTAGCGCCAGGTTTTTTTCTCGGCGCGGTGGTTGTCATCGCCCGCCGTGGGCCGGTATCGTAGGCACGCGGGGTGGAGGATGGTTATGGCTCCCCGAAGGGTTTTCATTTGAGTTCCTAATCACAAGAGGAGAAGCACGCATGGCCGTTGAAGAAAAAGTGAAGCAGATCATCGTCGAGCAGTTGCAGGTGGATGAAGCCGAAGTCACACCCGGTGCCAGCTTTCAAGAAGACTTGGGCGCCGACTCGCTGGACGTGGTCGAACTAGTGATGCAGTTCGAGGAAGCATTCGACATGGAAATTCCCGACGAAGACGCCGAGAAGATCAAAACCGTCAAGGATGCCGTCGACTACATCGAGAAGAACGCGAAAGGCGGCAAGTAGCCATTGAGTCAGGCAGCTACCCAGGCCCACTCCCAAACATCGCCGCGCAGAGTCGTCGTCACCGGCGTTGGACTACTTTGCGGTGTCGGCAATACGGCACAAGAGGTGTGGCGGCAGATTCTGGCGGGCGCCAGCGGTATGGCTCCCATTCAAGGATTTGACGCCACTGGCTTCCCGGTCACCTTTGCCGCCGAAGTCAAGAACTTCGATCCCCTGCAATTTGTGGAGAAGAAAGAAGCGCGCAAGATGGGGCGCTTCATTCACTTCGCCTTTGCAGCGGTTGCGGAGGCTCTGGGGCAGTCGGGCTTGCAGATAGATGACGGTAATGCCGACCGCATTGGCGTCTTCATCGGCTCCGGCATCGGCGGATTCGAAATCATCGAGCGCGAGCACAATAATCTGCTGCAGGGCGGCCCGCGCAAGATGTCGCCCTTCTTCATTCCTGCCGCCATCGTGAACATGGCTGCGGGCCAAATCAGCATTCGCTACGGTGCGCGTGGTCCCATTTCGGCCACCGCCACGGCCTGCGCCACCAGCGCCAACTCCATCGGCGACTCGGTACGCATGATCCTGCACGGCGATGCGGACGTAATGATCGCCGGCGGTAGTGAAGCCGCGGTTACGACCATGGCCGTAGGCGGATTCGCCGCTATGCGCGCTCTCTCTACGCGCAACGACGAACCCACCCGAGCCAGCCGTCCCTTCGACAAAGATAGAGATGGATTTGTCATCGGCGAGGGCGCCGGCATCCTCATTCTCGAGGAGCTGGAGTTCGCCAAGGCACGCGGAGCCAAAATTCTTGCCGAGGTCATCGGCTACGGCATGAGCGCCGACGCCTATCATATGACGGGCATCGCGCCGGAAGGCGCAGGCGCGCAACGCAGCATGCGGGCCGCGCTCAAGGACGCCGGCATCGAGCCGGACGAGGTGGGTTACATCAACGCCCACGCCACGTCCACTCCGGCCGGCGACGGCAATGAGTCGCTCGCAATTGAAAAGGTCTTCGGCGAGCGCGCCCTTAATCACAAACTTAAAATCAGCGGGACTAAATCGATGACGGGCCACCTGCTGGGAGGCGCCGGAGGACTCGAAGCCGGCATCACCGTGCTGGCGCTCGTCAACCAGCAGCTCCCGCCGACCATCAATCTCGACAACCCCGATCCCGAGTGCCGCCTCGACTACGTGCCCAACAAAGCCATCGCGCATTCATTCGATATTGCTTTGTCGAATTCTTTCGGTTTCGGCGGCATCAACGCCACCCTCATCATGCGGCGCTGGACGGAGTAAGGCAGGGAGTAGCTAGTAGCGAACAGAAAACAGGCCCCGGTGCTTCGGCATTGGGGCCTGTTTCATGCCCAGGTGGGGAACGCAAATACAATTTGTCATCCTGAGCGACGTGAGGCCCGCATTTGGGCCGCGCGGAGTCGAAGGACCTGCGGTTGCTCTTAGCCCCGCTATGCACCAGCACAAATTTTGGTGTCCGGCTAACCCGCCGACTTGCCGACTCGCTTCTCGCTCCCTGTCTTTGAGCCTCCAGTCGCAGGAGGCTCACACTCCGCCTGTGGAAGCGTCCGGTTTTTAACAAAGCGCCCGGCGGAAATTTCTCCTCGTTTTTCCGCCCTGCTAGTGCGCGGCAAACCCCGAGCGGCGAATCGCAGTTCCGAGCCCCAATGCGGCCATCCCCAGCAGAAGAAAGGCAAACGTGTTTCCCTCAGGCGTGGCAATGATGGACGCGTTGACGCCTCCTACAGCGTCGTAATTGAGGTCCAGCTGCCCCGCGGTGGTGGGGAGATCCAACTCTTCAAACTGAGAGCCGATATAGTCGTCGAACACGGTGGGAGTTACGTCTGTAGCAGACCATCCGAGGGTCGAAGTTCCCAGGTACCCGGGCAAGAACTCCGTATTGTCCAGGCCGGACCCAAAGATGGGGATGTTGACGCTAGGAAAAATTTGATTGCTGGCGTCGGCCAATACAATGGCATCCCCGCTCAGGGATGTCACCGTAAAAGGCGTACTGCCGATCTCAAGCGAGATGCTGGTCGGCTCGTATTCAGCCACTCCCTGCTCCCCGGGGTCCTCTGAAGACGAGTCGAATCCGATTTGAATCGTGAAGCTGGTTCCGTCGGCAATTGCATTGCCGTTGATGGAACTAGTTGTGGTGACGCCCTGATAGATAAGGTCAAACGGAGAAGCGGCCGCGGACTGGCTGGCGGCGAGTGTAATGACGAAGCCAAGGCACAATGCAGACGCAGACGCACTGAGACGAATTTTCATTCGATTGATTCTCCTGTCAAGATTTCGGTGGGAGGGGAAGACCTCTTGTGTTCATTTGAAATGTGGTTGAGTACCGTGTCAAGCCAATAATCCCGGTAATGAGCCGGGAGCCTGCGCATAAGCCAGCCGTCCCGCACCAGCTCGCTTGTTCTCCCGCGCGCTCGTCTCCTTGGCTCCTGTCTTTGTGCCTCTTGTCACAGGACGTTCATACTTCGCGTGTGATAGCATCCGGTTTTTGATCAAGCGCCCGGCGGAAATCCCTCCTATTTCGTCCGCCCCGCGCCGCCTGAGACCTCCGTATGGATGAGGAAGACGGCAGACCGGGAGCCCGATCCCGGCAACTCGGCTCTTCTGGCGCCCCAACCGGCGCCGCTCCCAAATCCCTGCCCCACGACGCCCCACGACTTCCGTGCCCCATCCCTTCGCGTTGGGTACCCCGGGTCCCTCGCATTTGTGGACCCAGGAGACCACCTTCGCACTCGATTGATCGCATCAAGGAGAACTAAATGAAAACCTACCAGGGAAGTGAGATTCGCAACGTAGCTGTAGTGGGGCATGCGCACAGCGGCAAAACCACCCTTATTGCCGCTCTGCTGCATGCCGCGAAAATGACGCCCACCCAGGGCCGCGTGGAAGACGGCACGGCCGCCACCGCCTACGACGAAGAGGAAGTGGCCCGCGGCATTACCATGCAAAACGCCGTCGCCTATGCCGAGTGGCAGGGCACGAAAATCAACTTGGTCGACACGCCCGGCTTCCACATGTTCACCCACGAGGCCCGCGCCGCGCTCTTCCCCGTCGAATCCGCCGTCGTCGTGGTCAACGCGCAGAACGGCATCGAGCCCGTCACCGAGCGCGTGTGGAAATACGCTGAAGAAGCCAACGTGCCCCGCATCGTCCTCGTCAATCAGATGGACAATCCCAAGGCCGGCGGCGGGGGCGGCCTGAGCGCGCTGCTCGACGACCTGACCGAGCGCTGGGGCCGCAACTGTGTTCCCGTCCAGTTGCCCATCTCCGATGCCCAGGGCTTTCACGGCGTGGTCGATCTCATCACCATGCAGGCTTACACTTACACACCCGGCGGCGATGGCCGCGGCAAAGTTTCCGCGGAGATTCCTGCGCCCCTCGTGGCCGACGCCAAGACCCGCCATGAAGCTCTCGTCGAACTCGTGGCCGAAGGTAAAGACGAGCTGATGGAAGAGTATTTCGAAAAAGGCACCATCCCTGAAGAGCACCTCATCGCCGCGCTCCACGAAGCCATCCGCGAAGATCGCATCTTTCCCGTGCTCTTTTCGAGCGGCCTCGCGAACATGGCCCTCGATCATCTGCTCGACTTCCTCAAGACCTACACGCCCGCGCCTACCGAGCGCACTCCCATCGCCGGAACGCCCGCCACGCCCGATGCCGAGGCGCCCACACGCAAAATCGACGATGCCGGACCGGCCACCGCCATCGTTTTCAAAACCATGTCCGACCCCTTCGCCGGCCGCATCACTTTTTTCAAGGTCATCAGCGGCGTGATCAAGAATGACGCCACGCTCGAGAACTACAACCGCCGCACTCAGGAAAAGCTCTCGCACCTGAGCATCATGCAGGGCCGCAAACCGGTGGAAGTCTCCGAGCTACACGCCGGCGACATCGGCGCGGTGGGTAAGCTTCGCGACACGCTCACCGGCGACATGCTTGGCGCGAAAGGCGCAGAGTTCCAGATCGCGCTCCCCATCCCGCCCGTGCCTGCCATGACCTACGCCATCGAGCCCAAGTCACGCGCCGACGAGGACAAGCTCGCACCCGCTATCCACAAGCTCATGGAAGAAGACCTGCTCATGCGCTTCTTCCGCGATCCGCAGACCAACGAATTTCTCATTGCCGGCGCAGGCCAGCCGCACATCGAGGCCATCGTCAGCCGTCTCAAAAAGCGCTACCACGCCGAAGTCACGCTCAAAGCGCCCAAGGTTCCGTATCTAGAAACCATCCGCGGCAAGGCTGAGGCGCAAGGCCGGCACAAAAAGCAGTCCGGCGGTCACGGCCAGTTCGGCGACTGCAAGATCCGCATGGAACCGCTGCCTCGCGGCGCAGGCTTCGAGTTCGGCAACGAAGTCTTCGGCGGAGCCATCCCTCGCAACTTTATTCCCGCCATTGAGAAGGGCATCGTCGAGACGGCGGCCCGCGGCTATCTCGCCGGCTACCCCGTCGTCGACTTCAAAGCCACCGTCTACGACGGCTCCTACCACGACGTCGATTCGAACGAACTCAGCTTCAAGACCGCCGGGCGGCTCGCGTTTAGAAAGGCCATGGAGCTCTGCAAGCCCTGCCTGCTCGAGCCCGTCATGAAGGTCGCCATCGAGGCTCCCGACGAATTCGCCGGCGCTCTCATGGGCGATCTCAACTCGCGCCGCGGCCGCGTGCAGGGCATGGACTCCAAGGGCCGCACTACGGTAATCAACGCCGAAGTGCCGATGGCCGAGATGCTCACCTATGGCACGCAGCTCACCTCGATGACGCAAGGCAAAGGCAGCTACCGCATGGAAGTCGCTCACTACGAGATCGTCCCGCAGCTAGTAGCCGAAAAAATCCTAGCCAACGCCAAGCGGCCCATCGAGGAAGAAGAAGAATAAGCATTGCATGCAGCAGCCGCGGCCCACGCCGCCCTGACAACCGACCCGGTGCAACTGGGTGCCCCACCCTCGCCACGTCTTTGTTTTTGTGGCTAGGGTGGGGTTCCACCAGATGGCTTGCAGTTTTCCATGCCTCAAAATCGAGACCCTGGAGCACCCGTCTACCACAAAATGTCCGTGGAGCCGCCGTACCTTAGCTTACGCAGGTTCACGAGGCTCCGGCTGTTGGCTTTTCGCATTCGGTTCATGGCCGCGAGCGTCTGAGTGTAGTGCCGCCGCACTTTCGCAGTCCATTCCGGACTCTTTAAATATGCAACTTTCTCGAATAGTTCGCGATCGGCGGCTTCGATTTTCGGTCTTTGGGATGCCGGCCCTGACTCGTGAAGGTAGTCCAGCTCCCACTTCACATTCCCGAATGGCTTCGCAAGTCGGAGAGTCTTTATCCGCCGGCAAATGGAGGGTAAATCCTCCTCAATCGAAGCATCCAAAAATATCCGCATTCCTTTTCCGCCACATTGTTCTGCAGCGTGAGCACGAACAACGGCCGTTCCTATGAACCGCGACTTACTGACTGTAACGGACCCGACATTCGTATTTGTGACGTATTCAATGTCGTAGAAGGTGCCTTTTCCGATGCCCATACGAACTGGCACCCCTAGCTTGATGAAGTGGCGCATCAGAGTCGTACCAACATCGGCTGCGCGCAGCGAGGCGTCGAAGACCAGAAAAGCACAATCGGAAAACAGCATGGCCTGTACTCCGCCTCTCAATGTCTCTTCGAACACACGCTGGTCGAGCACACTATTAAAACGGTTGATTCGGTTCTGCATCTCGGTGGTTGAAGAACCGGTGAAGCCGTGCTCGTCTGGGCCAGCATCACGGACGCGGAATTGGTAGCTTTCCGTGATCGCTCCGAATCCTAGGACATCCACGAAAATCAGCGTTCTCAGTTGGTCTTCGGTCCTCGCCATATTGTGCACACTTCCTATCCTTCATTCCCGCTTCAGTGCGTGGGGATCCAAGTCTCATTTGACCATCCTAGTCTGTAATCCCGGGGTGCCCCACCCTCGCTACGTCTTTGTTTTTGTGGCTAGTACTACAGTTGTAACTAAGTGATAAGCTGATTATGCTCAGGCAAGGCTCCGCGCACGCGATGGAGAAATCGATAGAGAAGTGGAAGGGCGAGTTGGGTCGGGCGCACCTGCGGATCGC
>JBEKPD010000017.1:0-69471 GCA_049521075.1 Occallatibacter sp. | reverse complement strand
TGGTGACGCCGGAGATCGTTACGCCACAGCCGGCGGGAACTCCGGCGCCCAATCTGAATTTCCCCGATCCACAGTTTATTCCGCCCAATTCGAATATTCCTATGCACCCGGCGGATGAGAAGACGGCGGATAACACGTTGCCGCCTCCTGCCTCAGCGGTTCCGGTGGAGTCGTTGATCGACAGCATGAAACCGGAGAAGCCGCTGATCATTGATTCGGGCGGCGGATTCGGCTCGGGCGGCGGGGCAATTAATTCTGGTGGCGCCTCGTCCGGGAGCGCTCCTGCGCCTGCCACAGGCTCGACCGCCTCGCAATAGCAGCGATTGCCGCACACAGACGGTGCAGGCAGCAGAGACGAGCGGATGAATCCTTTCCTTGGCGTGACAAAGGGGTTGCGGGGCTGGTTTGCCCCGCACCCCGCCGCCTCTGAGGGGCCCCAGCAGGTTCTCAACGTGACGCGCGGTACGATGCTGGCGGCGCAGCTCGAAAATGCCCAAACGGGGGCTGCACGCAGAAAAGGCCTGCTCGGCCGGGAACGCTTTCTGCCCGGCGAAGGGCTGTGGATCGCGCCTTGCGAGTCTGTGCACACCTTCTTCATGCGCTTCCCTATCGATCTCGTCTACCTGGACCGCAAGCATCGAGTAAAAAAAGTAAGGAGCAACGTCGCCCCGTGGCGCATGTCGGCGTGCTTCACGGCGCACAGTGTGCTGGAACTGCCGGCGGGCACGATCGTGGCCACACGGACGGAGCGCGGAGATTCCGTAGAGTTCGCACCCACGATAACCGAAGCAGAGAGCCCAGCTTGACCCACTGTTTCGCCATCAAGTCGTTGCCTAAGAGAAGATGAATCAGGTTCAAGATGACAAGAACGCGACTTGACAGTCTGTATTTATTGCTGCTGGGGAGCATGGTATTTGTTTTGCTGGGCGCCGCACTGGAGAATGCCTCTCCCCTTGGGATGATGGATTTCAGAGTGGTTTACTACCCCGCGCGATGCCTTATTGAACATTGTGACCCCTACAATGAAAGTGAGGTACTGCGCATCTATCGAGCGGAGGGAGACCGCCCATTAGATACCGCGAAAGATCGCCAGGTTGTGACGCGGTATTTATACTTACCGACCGCATTTTCTTTCACGGTTCCTTTTGCGATGCTGCCGTGGGGGCCTGCGCACATGCTTTGGATGGCGTTCACCGTTGGGAGCCTCATCTTTGCCTCATTTCTAATTTGGAGTTATGGGGCAAATTATGCGCCAATTGTCTCCGGTCTCCTGATTGGCTTTTTCCTCGCCAACAGCGAAGTGCTCGTCGTTCTTACCAATACGGCCGGAATTGCCGTGAGCCTTTGCGTGGTGGCCGTGTGGTGCTTTCTCCGGGAGCGGTTTGTCCCGGCCGGCATACTTTGCTTTGCGATAAGCCTCGCGCTCAAGCCGCAAGATGCGGGCCTGGTCTGGCTCTATTTCTTATTGGCGGGCGGAGTTTACCGCAAACGCGCTCTCGAAACCCTCCTGGTTACGGTTGCCGTTAGTCTGCCGGCCGTCCTATGGGTCTGGCATGTTGCGCCGTGCTGGATGCACGAGTGGCAGTCCAATGTATTGACGTTTTCGGCACACGGCGGACTAACCGACCCTGGCCCTGCTTCAACGGGCAGCCACGGCCTCGGTATGCAGGTAAACCTGCAAGCGCTCATCAGCGTCTTTCGGGACGACCCGCGCATTTACAACCCGGTTAGCTATGCTATCTGTGCACCGCTCCTGCTCGCATGGGTATTCGTCACCCTGCGATCACGCTCCTCGCTTGCGAGAGCATGGCTGGCGATCGCCGCGATTGCGGCTCTCTCCATGCTCCCTTTGTATCACCATCTTTATGACGCCAAGCTTCTACTACTCACCGTTCCCGCTTGCGTGATGCTGTGGGCTGAGGGTGGGCTCATCGGGTGGCTTGCGCTCATGGTGAATAGCGCCGGGTTCGTGTTGACCGGCGATCTTCCCTGGGCAATTGTTCTGGGTCTCATCAACAACCTGCATCTACCCTCGACGCGTTTGACCGGGCAAATGCTGACGGCGATCCAAGTTTTTCCCGCTCCGCTGATCTTGCTGGTGATGGGTGTTTTCTATCTATGGGTCTATGCGCGGCGCTGTGCTGCCCACACCTCGCCGCAACCGCTCATAACCACGCAATCCAAGCGAGCGGCGTCACTCCAGGGATTGTGAAGCTGCGACTTGAGTAACGCCGGCCCCGCACGCCAAGGCGCGTGCGAAAAGATACCATGCGAGCCACATGGGAGCGGACCTAGCAGAACCCGGCCGAAGAACAAGATGCTGCGGTGTCAAGCAGCGACTCCCTTGTCTGTTTCAAGCGCAGGCGCGACGCTCCATTGCCTATAGAGCCCAAGAGCCACAAACACCACAGTCAATCCCGCCAGGGAGCGCAAAAGGATGGGATGCGCGATCAGAGTCATGTAGCCGAATCGCACCCCGAGCGACCAGGCGAGCGCGAGGGCAAAAAAACAACCTGCGCGCGAGTAGTTGCGCGTTCCTACGGCGGAGGCAAACACTCCGAAGGCCAGCCCGGGAATCAGGTCGATAACATAGTGCTCGCCAGCGGCCAGGGTTGCCAGGCATGTTAAAGCGAGAAAGAGAAGCGCTACCGCCTTCCAGATTCTGCCCGGAGCGAACATGACAAATATAAAAGCGGTGCCAACATGCAGGGAAGGAAATGCGTTTGGGATTCCTGTCAAGCGCACAGTTTCCGCCGGAAAGGATGGCGGGTACAGCCACTGTTTACCGAATGCATAGATTGGTCCGCATGCGGGGACGATGGTGTAAAGCAACGGGCCAAAAACAAGTTCCGCAGCATACGCCAGAATGATTGAGCCAGGGCAACGCTTGTATCGAGTCAAAAGATACCAGGCGATCATCATGGGGAGTATCGAATCGTAGGCGATCAAAAAAGGAACGTGCAGAGAGCCTTGCAACAGTCGCGCGATGGGGATGGCCTGAATGCCGAGGGCAGCATCCAAGCGAACCAAGATGTGGTCGAATCTCCAAGGAAAGGCTGCGCCTTCGCGGGCCATGAAGAGGTTGAAGAGCACGCCGTAGAAGAGATTGATGATTAGCGCGAAGACAAGTTCAGCGCGGGCTTTGTCTTTCTCGTCCCTGAGCATCCAGATGACAGAAAGAAAGAGGGCCGTCATGGCCATGAAGGCAGGATGCAGAAGGATGTTAATTACGTGCATATGGCACCTTAGCGAGCAGAGCTATCCGAGAGAGGGCGAAGCAGAAATCGACATGACGCCCGGTTTACGGGATGAGGCACGCACGAAGAGATACCAGGCGAGCCACGCCGGCGTGATCCAGAGGTATGCAGCGGAGTGCAGGTCGAAGCGGACCAACTGAATTTCAACCCCGATGTATATCAGCGCCAGGACTGCGAGCAGAACTTGGGACGAAGTGCGGGAAGCCCCCCAGAGCACGGCCGGCAAGGCCAGCGACTGATCGAAGATCCAACCGAAGGGCGCCGCGAGCAGCGAAACTAATACCAACATGGGACCTTGTTCGAGCCAGTCCCAGTTGCGTCGCCGTGGCCAGAACCAGGCCAAGGCCCAGAGGCAGCCGAGCATCGCCGGCACAAAAGCGAGCCACTCCCAGGCAGGATGAATGGAATCGCGCAGGAGATCCCCGAGACAGGGTGTGAACTCGCGCGTGATGACGGAAGTGCGCATGTAATACGCGTACTGGCTCCAGGCCGCGGGGTCGATGCATGTTGTGACTAGAGCGCCTGCTGCGAATGCCGTGACGGCGCCAGCCAGGATTCGCCAGGCACGCGCGACAAAGATCCAAACCAACATAACAAGAGCGAAGGGAAGAAAGAGATGCGGCTTGATTGAGCAGAGCCAAAGCGCGGCACCGGCTGCGAAAGGACGGGTTTTGTGGAAACGCAGGAAGAGCGTGAATCCGAACAGCAGAAGGATGGAGGTCTGGCCGAGGAGCACGCACCAGATAGCCGGAGGGAAACAATAGCCAAGCCAATCGAGACCGTTCGGTACACCGCCGAACAACTTCCACATCATGCGCACAGAGGCGATGAGGAGGCCGAGCATGAGCAGCGACCAGGGAAGAGCAGCCACCATGGGGCTAACAAAGCCTAACGGCAAAGCCAGGGGCAAAGCCCATGGCGTATTGCGCATGTAATAGGACGATCCTCCGCGAAATCCGGCGTCGTGCTCGATCTGATTGAGGGCCGCGGGGTCGTACGGATTGCCGTGGTGAACCAGTTGCTGGCCGGTGGCCCAATAAACGATGAAATCGCGGCGCGCCACGATGGCGCGGTTGAAAGACAGGACCCCCAAGAACATCGTCGTGAAAAGTACTGCCAGGCCGCAAGCAATTGCGATCAAAAACAAACTGAAGTCGCGCTGATTCTTCAAGGTCGGAGCGCCTTTCCACGGCAATTATACCGGCGGAAAAAGAGATCGATGGATCAAGAAAGACAGGGCAGCAAAGTAGTAACTCAAACGGTTCGCGAGTCAGCAATCGGCGCGCGCCGGCGGTTGGTCGCGATGAGATACCAGACCAACCATGCCGGGGCAGTCCAGATGTAATAGGGGGAAATAAGCTTGACGCCTTCCTCTAATTCGAGCAGCGCAATTGCTGACATCAGTACGAAGATAATCAGCAGGGTTCTGGAATTCTTAGCCGCATAGAGGGCTGCCAGTATCGCTGGGAGCACCACGACCTCATCGATGAACCATGCGTGGGGCGCAAACACATCCGAGACGAGCAAGAGCAACGCGCCGTTATGCAGCCAGCTCCAGTTAACGCGACGCGTCCAGAAATACCAAAGCGCCCAGACACAGGCGGCCGCTACGGGAGCGTACTGCAGCCACATTGCGTTGCGATCGATGGAAAAACGGAGAAGAACGCTCAACGTGGGTATGAAAGCCGTCAGGATTACGGGATTGCTGCGCACCAGCGACGAGTATTCTGACCACGCATGCGGATCGAGAAAGTAGGTAAGCACGCAACTGGCGCCTAGCGCGGCTGCGATGCCCAGGAGGACGCGATATGCTTTCCGGTACAGTGCCCATGCCAGCAAGACGATGCCGAATGGTAGAAACAGATGCGGCTTCACCGTGCACAGCAGCAGGGAGGCGCCTGCCCAAAATGGCCGTGACTCATGAAAGTAAAAGAAGAGCACAACGCCCAGAAGCATGAACGCGCCAAGCTGTCCGGCCATCATGCAGACAAACACGGGAGCGAACAGATAGCAGAGCAGGTGCAAGCTGTTATCCGGCTGTCCATGTAACTTCCAAAGCAACCGGACCGATATCATCAGGCAGGCAATGAAGGTGATAAGCCACAACACCATGCCTGTCTTTGCGCCGACCAAGCCAAGCGGCAGCACGAGGAAAAATGCCGCGGGCAAATCCAGCGATACATTCGGCCAATCGCCGGAGAGCCCGTTGGCGTGTTCGATGCGGAAGAGAGCCGCGCTGTCGTAGGGACTTGCATGATGGACGAGCTGTTGTCCGGCTGCCCAGAAAGCGATGTAGTCGCGATCGCCCAGAGGGGTGGAATTCACAAAGAGAACCAGAGCTCCGATGCAGAAGGAGAACAGGCAGATTACGACCAGAATCCGAACAATTTTATTCGTCATTGATCGAGTTCACACACAAGATTGGGACAGCAAAGACCATGAATACGCGCATGCGCGCAAAGCCAGGTTCCTTCTGTGATTGTTCATCGCAATTATACCCACAGGAACGCTCCTGAAGGTGCTATTTAACGAAAGAATCAGGCGCGTGCTGCTTTGAATATGCGCGATATCGACGGCGGCAAAACCGCGCGGCCTCCCGTGAGGGGCTGCTGTCCCTGGTTCCGGCCGGAGTCGTGGCTAGGTTCGACCGACCCCGCGGCGATTGGCCATGAGGTACCACGCGAGCCAGGCCGGGGCGGTCCAGAGGTAAAAAGGCGAGAAGACACGGACGGCGCAGACTTCGACATCCATGGCCAAAACGGCGAGCGCAAGGACGGCCAGAAGGTTGCTGGAGCGCGTGGCGTAGGCGCCCTGGAGTAGAGCGGGAATGGCCAGGCACTGATCGTAGAACCAGCAGTAGGGCGCGGCGAGGAGTGAGACGAGCATGAGAGGGCTGCCGTTGATCTTCCAATCCCATGCAGCGCGGCGGCGCCAGTAATAGACCACGGCCCAGACGCAGCAAAGCACGGCGGGCAGGTACTGAAGCCAGTTCGCGCGCGGAAAGGTCCACTGCCTGATAGCGCTTGCCAGACAAGGAATGAACTCGTTCTCGACGGTAGGGGAGCGCATCAGGCGGGTGTAGTCGAGCCAGGCGCGCGGGTCGATCAAAGAGGCGATGGCGCTCGAAAGGGCCAGGGATGCGGCGGCGCCTGCCAGCAGCTTCCAAGCGCGCGTAACCACAATCCACGCGGCTAAAGCGGCGGCCAGGGGCAGGAAAAGGTGCGGCTTGAGGGCGCAGAGCCACAAGGAGGCTCCGGCGAGAAATGGCCGGGAGCCATGCCAGCGCAGGAAAAGGACCAGGCCGAGCAAAGCCAGAAGCGCAGTCTGGCCCATGGTGAGGCAGATCAGGGCCGGCGTGAAAGATAGTGCGAGCCAATGGAGGCGATTGGGAGGAGACCCGTAGAGCTCACGGGCGATGCGCACCGAGTAGATCAGGCAGGCCAGCAAGAGCAGGGACCAGAGAATTCCAGCCACCCGCAGACCGAGGAAGCCGAGCGGGTAGGCGAGTGGCAAGGCCCAGGGAGGGTTGCGCATGATGAGAACGGCGCGAGCGTCCAGGCCTTGGGCATGCTCCAGGGCCGAGATAGCGTCGCGGTCATAGGGATTGGCATGGCGGACGAGCTGGCGGCCGGTGGCCCAGTACGAGACGAAGTCGCGGGAACCGGCTTGACGGCCGGCAGCCTGGACGCCGAAGAAGAGAGCAGTGAGGGTGAGCGCGAGCCCGGCGACCAACGCTATCAAGAACTCCGCGAGGTCCCGGCGTCCTTGAGTAGGTGTAAGAACGAGCTTGCCGTCCATGGAGGCTATTCTACGGCACGGCTTGAGTAATGATGCCGATGGGGATCTGGCGGGGGCCGGGCGCAGGAAAGAAGGTTACGCATGGAAACGTAGAGCCTCCGCGTCGGAGCAGCAAACTTCCTTGAATCGAAGGTAACGAATGCGGTGCCTGTCTGCGGAGACAAGATTGAAAACAGGTGTATATACGATCCGAATCAAGGGGGGCATATTTTTCGTCAAATAGTGGTATACTCCTCGCAGTTTACTGCTTCTTTATTGCACACTGATATGTTCGACGATGGCACGCCAGTGCCAGCGTATTGTTGTTGCCGAGGCTGGGAAAAACAGAATCGGAGAGAAACAAAATGAACAATCTATTTTTGTCAATGTCTGTGAAACTGCAGAACCTGATGAACCGCGAGGAAGGTCAGGATCTGATCGAGTATGCTCTCGTCGCTGCCCTGATCGCTGTGGCCTGCGTCGCTGGCATGAACCAGGTCGCCACCGCGATCAATACCCTGTTCTCGAACATCAGCGCCTCGCTCGCGTAAATCCTAGCGGTATAGTCCACCCAGAACCTTAGCCACCTGATAGGGAGGCGCAGACCGGCCGCGTGCCGGGCTGTGCCTTTCCCGTCAGATGAACTGCTTGAGTTCTCAACAGTGAAAATGTACGCAGACTAGGATTGCCTGGCTTACACCGTAACGATCCAGGGTACCTGCGATCTTTCAAGTGATTGTCCATTCGATCTGATGCGCTCCGGGCGCATGCCGGCTGCGAGATCGCGCGCCGCATCGGCGCTAGTCCGGCCTCGGCCAGGTCAGCCGCATCCTGTGTCGCGCACGGCTGAGTTACAACCTGGAAACGCACGTCCTGGTAATTCTGTTGCTACCGATGGCGCTTCTACGATAGAGATGCCATGAAGGCTGTGGCCCGCTCTAGGGATATGATTCTCGGCCTTCCCATTGTCCTGTTGATCTTTCCCCCTCTCCTTCCGGGACGGGATCCACATTGATTGTCGGCGTCTTTGCTGGTGTGCGCATTTATTTTGGGGCGGAGTGTGGCTCAGGCGAGTGGAAAGGGGCTGAGTGCTGGCAGGGAAGTAATCATGACGAGATCTGCGCTTTATAGCGAAACCAAAGTGACTGTAGACCGAAGCCGCAGCGCTCAAGTCGATGCGACCCCAAGGAGCGGCGACCATGCACAAAACTCAACGGGGCACACCTACTCTGGTTTCGGTCGAGCCGCATGCAAGTGGTTAATTTTGAGGGAATTAAAACCAAAGTAATGTATACGGCGCCTGTCGCTGGAGTGCGAACTGTAAACAAATGTATACATATCGCAAGTCGAAAGAAGGTATATACTTTTTGTAATTTGCTGATTCTAAACTGTACGCTGACGTGCCGGAGAATGGCACGCCAGGTGCAAAACGTAGGTTGCCCGGCTGAGGCTGGGGAAAACAGAATCGGAGAGGAAAGAATAATGAACAATCTATTTTTGTCGATGTTAGTGAAACTGCAGAACCTGACAAACCGTGAGGAAGGTCAGGACCTGATTGAGTATGCTCTCGTCGCTGCCCTTATTGCTGTGGCTGCCATCGCCGGCATGAACAAGATTGCCACCGCGATCAACACTCTGTTCTCGAACATCAGCGCTTCACTGGCGTAACTCCTGGCGGTATAGTGCACCCAGGACCTCAGCTACCTGATAGGGAGGCGCAGACCGGTCTTGTACCGGGCTGTGCCTTTCCTGTTAGGTGAACAGCTTGAGTCCTTGACAGCGAAAATGCACGCAGACCTAGGAAAGCCTGGGCTTACGCCGTAACAATCTGAGCTACCCTTTGTGCTCTTGAAAGACGCGAAGTTCTGTAGAAGCGTGCATACCGGCTCTGACGGGAAAATTGCCGCATGAAATGAAGCCGGATGCGCGATACCCTTCTGATGTGCATGTAAAGTTCAAGGGCCTCAAGCACGGCGAACAGGTCGGGGTGTTGGGATAGGCATTGCTGTGTGCGCCGATCGCGCTGCAGTGGATCTCGGGCGTCAACCAACGCACAACTTCGGTGAACGGTGAGTTCACGAATACCGACACTCACTTTTCTAAGCTGTGAGGGGTAGTTCCGGATGCACGACTCGACCCGGCACATTAGCCTCATCGCAGGGAGGATTCGCAACCGGCCTTCGGCAGGGAATGCGCATTCTCCCCGCAATGAGCGAGCCATTCTGGTGATCGGCACGTCGTCGAGGGGGCCGGGATGGCAGAAACACTAAGGCATCGACTTTGGCGATTCTCTTCATTTGTCGGTGAAAGACTCAGAAGATCGTGGAAGCGGGGCAATAAGCAAGCTTTGAGCCGGCAACAGTCGGCGATTAGGTGGATGGGGGGCGCAGAGATGAACCACGTCTTGGCAAAGTTGCATTTGCGACTCTACGAGCTGAAGAGAGTTGAACAGGGGCAGGACATGCTTGAGTATGTCATGCTAGGCAGCATCATTGCTCTAGTGGTCATTTCGACATTTCCTCCTTTTGCAGCAATAGTGACCTCCGTGTTTGTCAGCGTGAGCAGTTCACTTGGGTAACGCCAGGCCATTGTTCTCTTGAACACGCACTGCCGCACGCATCGAAATCCACTCAACTCTGGACCGGGTCGTACACCTTCGGAGATCGAAAACTCGAGAGGCTGGATGAGGGCAGATCTTCCGCAACCATCCGGCCTCTCTTGTTTTTGGGTCAGGACTCAAAGGTGGCGAGAGGGGTTCGTGTGGGCAAATTCGGGGCCCGCAAGTCCCCGCTCATGCCGTAAACTCTCGATGACTCCCGCATTTTTCGTAAGATTTCGCAGAAACGAAGCTGGACCGAGATGCCGCTACCCACTGACAACCCAACGAGTCCCGCGCTACTGATCATTGCATGCGGAAGGACGCGGACTGCGGCCGCCCAGTCCACTGGCGTGCCCAGAGGCGAAGGATGAGGCCGAAGAGAGCTTCGACACAGCGAAAGGCTCTGCTTTGCCTTCTTTTGAGTGTCGCAATCTCTATCACCTGGGCTTCAGTTATTGCTGCGACCTCCCATTCCGGTATGGGGGCGTTCAAAGCCATCTTTTACGGGGTGCGCTGCTTGATCCGGCATAGCGACCCATACAATCCTGCCATATTGCAGCAGGTGTATGAGTCAGAGGGCGGCAGATTCTCACCGGACCCGGCCGAGGCGTTCCTGTTCCGCCGTGCCATGCTCGTGTGCGTTAACCTTCCTACTTCACTGTTCCTCATTGCACCGCTTGCGGTCTTGCCCTGGAAGATTGCTGCCCTGGTTTGGATGGTGCTGAATATCGCAGGTTTCTCGATAGCAGCTTTCCTGCTCTGGATGACTGGCAGGAATTACGCTCTCAAACCCTCGACTCTCATCATTTGTTTTTTGCTTGCGAACGCCGAGCTTGTTCTTGCGCTGGGGAACCTCGCAGGGATAGCGACGGGTCTCTGCATGATCGCGGCCTGGTGCTTTCTTGAAGAGCGATTCGTGCTGGGCGGCATTTTCTGCTTGGCGGTCGGTCTCGCCCTCAAGCCTCACGATGCAGGCCTGGTGTGGTTCTATTTCCTGCTGGCGGGCGGCGTTTATCGCAGGCGAGCTCTGCAGACTCTTGCGGTCGTCGCGGCGCTCACGCTGCCAGCCATTCTTTGGATTTCTTATGTTGCGCCGCAGTGGCCGCGAGAGCTGCGCGCCAACATGCACGCACTTTCGGCGCACGGCAGTGTGAACGACCCCGGCCCGGATTCGCTCACGTTTCGTTCTCCCGACTATGTGATCAGCTTGCAGTCGCCGTTCAGCCTCATTCGTGACGCCCCCGGGTTCTACAATTCTGCCAGCTACCTGACGTGCGGATTGCTCCTTCTCGCCGGTGCCATTCGCGTGCTCAAGTCGCGCTTCACCAAGCGCAATGCCTGGATTGCGCTTGCGGCTGTTGCTCCGCTTTCGATGCTGCCGGTTTACCACCGCGCCTACGACGCCAAATTGCTTCTGCTTGCCGTACCCGCATGCGCATTGCTGTGGCGTGAAGGCGGCCGCCTGAAGTGGCTTGCCGGCTTGATGACTACGCTGGCGGTGGTGTCGACCGGAGACGTCCCCGCAACCATACTCCTGGGCATCATGAACAGTACGCAGGGCCTCGATAATATATCGGGAAGGTTGCTGACGGCTTTCGTGTTTCACCCCGCCCCGCTGGTTCTACTGGCGACGGGAGTCTTCTATCTTTGGGTCTATTTCCGGTGTACAGCCCAGGAAAGACCGGTGACGGTTGACGCATGCGCCCCGCTTAGCGCTCCCATGGCGACAAATATCGGAGGGAGTCTTTGACAAGGAAGAAGAGTTCGCACTCGTGGCTGAAAATGTGCCGCTTGCTAAGTCATTCCCCAGGCTCTATGGATCGACTTAGAATGTTATGGGCGCAGGATGGGACGATAGGCCGAGCATGACAAGCGCAAACCGCAACGGCCTGCTTTGGGTGCTTCTGTCGATCGGGATCTCGATCGTATGGGGAGCCGCGATTGGACGCGGCGGGAATGCATGGCTCGATTTCCGCGCCGTGTACGCCGGTACCCGCTGCCTGATACATCAGCATAATCCGTACAACGTGAGCGAACTCGAACGCGAATATCTGTCCGAAGACGGTCAACGCCCCCCCGACTCTCTTAACTATTTCCAGGCCATCGTAATCTGCATAAACATACCGACCACATTTGTCGTTGTGGCGCCATTCGCATTGCTTTCATGGGGTCCCGCGCACATTCTCTGGATGCTGGTAACAGGCTGCGCATTTATCCTCGCCATCCTGCTCATGTGGAATGTGGGCGCCAGCCACGCGCCGCAGGTATCGACCTTCCTTGCCTGTATTTTTGCGGTGAATTGCGAATCCATCTTTGCTGCGGGGAATACCGCCGGAATCGTGGTGGGACTTTGCGGAATCGCCGTATGGTGTTTTCTCGAAAACCGCTTTGTGCGGATTGGAGTTCTGCTTCTCGGGCTAAGCCTCGCTATCAAGCCGCACGACGTCGGGATCATTTGGCTGTACTTTTTGCTGGCGGGCGGCGCACACCGTAAGCGGGCGTTGCAGAGCCTGGCGATCGCAGCCATTCTTGGCCTGGCTGCAGTGCTATGGGTTTCGCATGTTGCGCCGCATTGGATGCAGGAGTGGGACGCTAACATGGCTACGACCTCGACGCACGGCGGTATTAACGAGCCGGGCCTTAACTCCTATGCCGGCCGCTCTATCTATACGGTCGTCGACCTTCAGGCCGCTATCAGTATCTTCCGCGATGACCCACGCTTCTATAACATCGCGAGTTATCTTGTTTGCGGATCGCTTTTGCTTGTATGGTCAATTTGGACCTTACGAGCGCGCTTTACCGTCCACAAGGCCTGGCTTGCACTGCCGGCCGCTGCGGCGTTCACATTATTGATCACCTATCACCGGCCGTGGGATGCCAAGCTCGTGATGCTCGCGATTCCCGCATGCTGTATGTTATGGACGGAGCGTGGCCGGTCCGGGAAGTTTGCGCTCTCGATCACTGCCATGGCGGTCCTGTTTGCAGGAGATGTTCCCCTGGCGGCTGTTAAAACTCTGGCCGATTCTTTCGACACAGGCACAACCGGACTTGGCGCGCAGTTGGTTACTGTTGCCCTGAGACGGCCTGAGCCGATTGCATTGCTGGCGATGGGCGCCTTCTACCTTTGGGTGTATATGTGGCATGCCAGTCCATTGCAGCCTGTCGAAGCTCTCAGCCCTGTAATACAGGCGCAAGGCGCGAATTCCAACGCCCTTCATGCTTTGAGAACGGGAGATCGCCAGGATGGACATTGAACTGAGTATCGTCATGCCCTGCCTCAACGAGGCGGAGACGCTGCCAACCTGCATCAAAGCCGCGCTAAGATTCCTGGCCCGTTCAGGCGTAAACGGGGAGATCGTCATTGGCGATAACGGATCGACCGACGGCTCGCAGCAGATTGCTGCCAATATCGGCGCTCGCGTTATCGAAATTCCGATGCACGGTTACGGCGCCGCGCTCCATGGCGCCGTCAGCGCCACGCGCGGTCGCTATTGCATCATGGGCGATTCCGATGCGAGCTACGACTTCGAACACCTCGATGATTTTCTTGAGAAACTGCGTCAGGGCTATGACCTCGTCATGGGAAACAGATTTAAAGGGGGAATTCGCCCAGGAGCGATGCCATGGAAAAACCGCATGATCGGGAACCCGATTCTTTCTTTCATCGGGAGACTGTTTTTCCGCTCGCAGGTTGAGGATTTTCACTGTGGTATTCGAGGATTCACAAAAAATGCTTTTGATTCTCTTGACCTGAGGACCACCGGAATGGAGTTCGCGTCCGAGATGGTGATCAAGGCACAGCTAAAGGGCATGAGAATCGCGGAGGTTCCAACTGTTCTGAACCATGACGGCCGGTCGCGCCCGCCGCATCTACGCCCCTATCGCGACGGATGGCGGCATTTGCGATTTATGCTCATGCACAGCCCGCGCTGGCTGTTTCTTTATCCCGGCTATTTTTTGATCTTGCTGGGCGTGGCCGGTTGCATCTGGTTGCTTCCGGGACCGCGAAGAATCGGCAGCATTGGTTTTGGTGTGCACACGCTGCTATATGCGTTCGTATCGGTGTTGCTCGGCTTTCAGCTTGCCGCTTTCGCGGTATTCACCAAGGTCTTCGCAATTTCCGAAGGCCTGCTGCCTGAAGATCCGCGTTTCAATCGCGCCTTCCACTACATCACTTTGGAGACCGGGCTGGCTACCGGTGGCCTTCTGATCTTTTTGGGAATTGGTGGATCGATATTAGCCGTCTCGGGCTGGGCGAAAGATAGCTTTGGCGCCCTGGATCCCGAGCATATGCTGCGCGTGGTCATGCCTGCAGTTTTCTCTCTCACGTTGGGTGTGCAAATTGTTTGCAGCAGCTTCTTTCTGAGCATTCTCGGGCTGCGGAGGCGATGAGAGGATGGAGGTAACGTCCAAATTGCGAAGATCACTCCTAACCGAATTTATGATGCAAGCTCCCTTCCAGCCTGCAACAAATTTCTGGCGAGCAGTAGAAACGGAAGAGGTCATAAAATTTGGCCTGCCGAAGGGCAACGGGCTCGATCTAGGGTGTGGCGATGGCCATCTAATGGAGATCATCCTCGGGCATGCCGGCTTACGCAATCTGGTGGGTATCGACATCGACCCGCAGGAAACCGCACTTGCCTACGGAAGGAGCATCTACAGAGAAGTTGTTACCGCGCCGGCAGACCATCTCCCTTTCTCCGGCGGTCAATTCGACTTCGTTTTCTCCAACTCTGTTTTGGAGCATATTCAGAATATCGAGGGCGTGTTAAGTGAGGTCGCACGCATACTGAAGCCTGGTGGCCGATTCCTCTTCACTGTTCCGGGCGCGGATTTTCATAGGTGCCTGCGCGGCCCGCGGCTATTCGGGAGTCGCGAGCGCTACCTTCGGGAAATCGACGCGCGATGCTTCCACTTGCGTTATTGGGATGCGAGTCAGTGGGCGGAATATCTCCAGAAAGTTGGACTTGCCAAGGTTCACGATCATGGATATCTGAGCGCGGCTCAGGTGCAGCGCTGGGAATCGATTGCTCGAAATACCAGCGGCATACTCTACACCTTGTTCGGAAAGAACAAGCAACCCATCGAGATTCAGCGAAAGATGCACATTCGAAAACCGGGTATTCGACTCCCTCGCGTTGTGGCTTTGTGGAGCGCCAGAGCCATGGATCTGGGGGATGATCCTGGAAACCATCTCCAGGGCTGCATTCTAGTTGAAGCTAGGAAGGCAGAATGACAGTCAAACCGCAGGTGACACCGTGAAGAAACTTCGAGTAGCCGCAATCGGTCTTGGCTGGGTAGCACTGCACCGGCATTTGCCGGTAATGGAGCGCAGTGCCGACTTCGAAGTTGTCGGCGTAATCGACCGTTCCGCAGGCCGAGCGCGGGAAGTAGCCGCGCAGCGCGGTCACCTGCGCTTTGCCGAAACTTCAGATCTATCGAGCGTCGAGTGGCTGAACGAGGTTGACGTCATCACCGTTGCTACAGCTCCAATGAGCCACTACTCGATCATCCGCCAATCCCTTGAACTCGGCAAACATGTGCTGACGGAAAAACCGTTTACGATGACGGTAGCTGAGGGTGAAGAATTAGTAAGACTTGCCGGAGCGCGAAGACTCGAGCTTGCGATCGTTCACAATTTTCAATTTGCGCGTTCGACTAAGTTGCTTCTATCTGATATTGCGCGAGGCAAATTAGGAAAGCTACGCTCGATCAATGCCGTGCAATTCAGCAATCCGAGGCGACGCTTGCCAGTATGGTGCGATCAACTGCCACTCGGCCTCATGTACGACGAGAGCCCGCACCTCCTTTACCTAATCCGCGCTGTCGCCGGAGACATTCAACTGGTCAGGAGCCTGACTTATCCGAGCACGATGGGGCTGAATACGCCGGCGCGCATTGATGCCTATTTTGAGTCGCCGAACTTTCCTGGGCCGATTACACTGAATTGCAACTTCGAGAGCCCCATCAGCGAATGGTATCTGATGGTGTTTGGCGAGAATCGACTCGGTATTGTCGACGTTTTTCGTGACGTCTATATTTCGCTTCCCAACGATGAGGGACACGGGACCGCAAAGGTATTTCGCACAAGTGTGACTGCAGCGGGCCAGCATTTCTGGCAGCACTTAATAAGCGGCATTCCGCATCTGAGAGGCCGGCTTTTTTACGGAAACGATGAAGTGTTCATGCGCTTCGCGCGCGCCATTCGGGGTTCCGTTGAAGAGTCGGCGCCAATCGGGGCGGAGAGCGCTCTCGCAGTTTTGCGCCTTCAGCACGCCATCATAGACCGCCAAGAGCAGCAAGCCAGGAACGCTGTATGAGACTGCGAAGATGAAAATTCTGATGGTAACGCACTACTTCGACTCCCACCAGGGAGGCGTCGAATTGGTGGCCGGAAAACTATTTCATGGTTTGCGCCAAAGGCAGTGCGAGGTCGTGTGGGCTGCGGCAAATGTGAGTGCGGCCCCGATCGAAGGGCCAGCGGGAAGTGTATTGGCTCTGGATACATGGAACGGAGTGGAGGACATTGTCGGATTACCGTTTCCGGTGCCAAGCATTGTTGCCCTGAAAGAAATTGTTTCTCAAGTCGGTCGCGCCGATATCGTTCTTCTTCATGATTGTCTCTACCTTTCAAACATCGCGGCTTTCCTGTGTGCGCGCTATCGAGATGTACCGGTCATGATTGTCCAGCATATCGGGGTGGTCCCATATCGGAACTTCCTGTTGAAGACGATCATGAAAATGGCGAACGCGCTCATCACGCGCCCGATGCTTGCGTCTGCGCAACAAGTTGTCTTTATAAGTCACATTACGGCCCGCTATTTCGCTTCGGTCAACTTCCGAAACCCTCCTGCGTTCATATTTAATGGTGTGGATACCGGGACCTATCGTCCTCTTCAGGAAGGAGAAACAAAGGAGGCCATTCGCGATTCCCAGGGCTTGCCGCGCGAGGGGAGGATGGTGCTATTCGTCGGGCGCTTCGTTGAAAAGAAAGGCATAGCCATCATGAAGCACATGGTGGGGGTGCGTCCAGACTGGACCTGGGTCTTTGCGGGCAGTGGTCCGCTTGATCCTAGCGGTTGGAAATCGCCGAATGTACGCGTTTTTTCCAACCTGCGAGGACGGTCGATGGCCGTCCTGTATCGTGCGTGCGACCTCCTTGTGCTTCCCAGCGTTGGCGAGGGATTCCCGCTAGTAGTGCAAGAGGCGCTGGCTTCCGGTCTGCCAGTAGTCTGTGGGACCGAGACGCTCGAGGCCGATCCGGAACTCGGGACATTGGTGCAGGGAATTCCAATCTACGCAAACGACGACAGACGAACAGCGAGCGAGTGTTTGTTTGCTATCGAAAGCGCAGTCAAATCAAACGCGCAATCCAGCAATGTATCTGAGATGCGCCATGCTTTCGCAGCGACACATTATTCATGGCAGTACGCTATTAACCGATATGTGGAACTCGCATCGCATGTGATGCCAGCGAAACGAAATCCCGAGGCGACTATGGGAGCAGACACATGAAAAGCTCAGTTGCTGCAGGCGTCACTTGTCTACTAGAATCAAAGACATTACGCGCAATCAACCAAAGAACATCCATGGGCGCAGGGGTGCGTTGATGACCGCACTAGGTCCCGCTTTAGAACCTCAAGGAATAGAGCCTTTCGGGAATGATCGCCGGCCCCCAAGATTCTGGACCATTCCTGATCGCGCTCTAAGCGCGATCTATACTCTGGCCCTCGTTGTATCGATTTCTACTTGGTTTATTGCTTTCCGTGCCCCACTACGATTGGATGAGACGGGTTCATATTGGCAGATCAGTGCGGGATTCTCGGAGATATGGGCACGGCGATACCTCTTGTTTCCCGCCTATCCCTACATCCTTTGGTTTTCTACAAAAATCATCGGAACTAGCGAGATCGCGCTCAGAGTTCCCTCCATCATTGCTATGTTTGGGGCGGTTTATCTGCTGTACCTCGGGGCACGGGAGCTTTTCGAGCGCGATATTGCTTTCATTGCCGCGATAGTGTTCTGCCTCGATCCCATTGTTCTTTTTACGTCCATCGACGTTCGTCCTTACGCATTCGGAGTGCTGGCAACGAATGCGGCTATTCTTGTCTTGCTTCGGTTGAGGCGCAGAAGTTCAGTTTGGCTGGCGGCGTTGTTTGGCATCTCATCAGCGTTGATTGTTTGGTTCCATATTCTTCTCGGAGTGGTTCTGCCGGCGCTCATGCTCAGCTTTATCGTCTTGACGTTTCGTGACCGGAAAATCTTCTGGAAGCAGCTTGGCGTCGTTCTCGCCGCGTTTGCTGTGACTTTTCTGCCGGTGATTCCTGGGTTGATTGACATGTTCCGCACGAGCAAGACGCATACCTACGAACCGGCTCCGACTGTGGCGGAATTGCTTCAGACACTCATACCGGGACGGCCCTTTGCCATCGTTTGCTGCATTGGTTTTGTTGCCTTTCTTGTTTACGCCGCAAGAACGAAGCGTGCATCGTCTAGCCGTTTTGAAATAGGGCATCTCATGCTTTGCGTATCTTTGGCGCTTATTCCAGCCCTGATCCAATTTGGGGTGAGTAGAGGAACTTCCGCGCACACTTTTACTTACTATCATCGTCTGTCTGCGGTTCCAGGAATCGCGCTCTGCTGGGCTTTCGGCATCGGTTGTTTTCGCTCGCGCAATCTACGATTGTTGATTTGCGTGGCATTGGCCGTAAGTACGGCCTTTCTCTGTCTCACCGCACCGTTTTCCAGGCTCCATCAATATTCACTGAAATACGCCATTGAGCTTATCGAGAAAAACGCCTCTGTCGACGACGCTCCGGTAGTGATGTGCAGCGGCTTTGCCGAGTCCAACTTTGTCGCTATGCCATCGATGGAGGCCGTAAAAAATAGCCGGTATTTTGCTCCACTTTCCTACTACCAGCTTAGCGTACCAGTTATTCCTTTGCCTCAAATCTTAAATAACCCGGCGATTCAGATCGGATCGCAGTTCTTGCAGACTGCTGCCAGGAAGCATGAACGCTTTCTGGTCACCGGCGATGCAGTTTATAGTGCAGGAACTCTCGCTTGGTTCACTGAAAATGCCGCTGCAACGCACATTGTCCACAACCTGGGAGTATTCGACGGCATGGAGGTCCTTGAGTTCGTGCCGCGAGAACACTGAGACTAGTGTGTACGTGCGCACTGCGTTATATACTTGCCGCAAGGCAGAAGGGCTTGAGAATGTTTAGATCTGCTTTTATACGTAGTCGCTTGCGCGCCAAGACGTCTGTCATCGGCTTGTTTCTTGTTAGTGGCGCGCTATCAATCGACCGATGATCGTCCCCGCCACCCCAGCGCCAGCAGACTGAGTGAGGAGTTTTGGCAATGATCAACGGCAAACGGATTGCGGTGGTGATGCCGGCGTACAACGCCGAGAGGACGCTGGAGCAAACTGTGAGGGAACTCACGGACGTGGTGGACATCAAGATCCTGGTGGACGACTCCAGTAAGGACAGGACGGCGGAGCTTTCGCGCAGACTGGGTGTGCAGACGTTCGTCCACGATGCCAACTATGGATACGGACGCAACCAGCAGACCTGCTATCGCGAGGCGCTCAAGGCGGGCGCGGACATTGTGGTGATGGTGCATCCCGATTACCAGTACACCCCGCTTCTGGTTCCGGCCATGGCCGACATGGTGGCGGCCGGCGTCTACGACATGGTTCTGGCGTCGAGAATTCTCGGCGGGGGTGCTCGCAGGGGCGGAATGCCCTTGTACAAATATGTCTCGAACCGGCTGCTTACGGCGCTTCAGAACCTGTTTCTGGGCGTGAAGCTGTCGGAATATCACACCGGCTTCCGCGCCTTCTCGCGCGAACTGCTCGAGGCGCTGCCGCTCCAAGAGAACTCCGACGATTTTGTCTTCGACAACCAGATGATTGCGCAGGCTGTGATGCTCGGCTTCCGCATCGGCGAGATTTCATGCCCGACGAAATATTTTAAGGAAGCATCCTCTATCAATTTCCGGCGTAGTGTGACGTACGGATTAGGCGTCGTCGCGACCACCGCTGGCTTTGTTCTGCACAAGTTGGGTGTCGTCCGGTTGCGACGCTTCGGCGCCTCGGGCAGAAAGCGCCCGCAAGAATATTATTCGCAAGTTCGGTAGTGTGGTGTCTGACAAATTCATACCCTTAAATTAAGGTCTCCAAATGCAGGTCCCCGTCCGACTTCGATCGTTCGCGATCTTCGCTCAGGGTGGGCTTTCGGCTCGTTTTGGTGCGAAAACGTGCCGAGACTCGCTCCGGATAACAGAGCAATCTTGATGCAAACTTCGGGGATATGCACCAGCGTATACTGGCGGCGAGGCGGAACGTGAGATGCAGATTCCGATCGGTCTTTATGCTGCGTCCTGATAGCGCGAGACGGGCGGGGACAGGCCTGCTGCTCTGGTTCTGCGCTGCAATGGTGACTGGGCAGGCGCTGGCGGTGCGCGCATCGGTCACGGTGACTGTGGTGGATGAGAACGGCATCGCCGTTGAAGGTGTCCAGGTGACGGTGACGGAACCGGGGCAGACGCCGGCGCATCTGCGGACGGACTTCGCGGGAAGTTGCAACTACACGCTGCGGCAAGAGAGTCCATATCGGCTTCACGTGGAGAAGCCTGGATTTTACGCAACGGACGCGAGCGGGATCGAAGCCGGCCAGGCCAACGTGAAATTGGTGCTCCAGCACGAGCAGATGGTGCGTGAGGAGATCGATGTAACGGCCTCGCCGCCGGGGATCGACACGCAGCAGGTTTCCGACCAGACCGCGATGAACACTCCGGAGATCGTCAACATTCCCTATCAGACCTCGCGCGACATTCGCAATCTGCTTCCGTTTTTTCCCGGTGTAGTGCAGGATGCGACCGAGCAGGTGCACGTGGCTGGCTCGGAGACGTGGGAGACGCTGGATACTTTGGACGGGTTCGATATCCGCTCGCCTGTTGGCGGCTCGTTGAGCTTGCGGGTGAGCGCCGATGCGGTGCGATCCATCGATTCAGAGACCACTCGGTACCCGGTCGGGTATGGGCGCGCCACGGGAGGTGTGCTGGCCTTCTCGACCGGCATGGGTGACAACAAGTTCCGCTTCAATGCGACGAATTTCATCCCGTCCTATCGCGATCTGAACGGAATCCGCTTCGGCAAATTCGTGCCGCGGTTCACGTTTTCCGGGCCGCTCAAACGCGACCGGGCGTGGTGGTACGACGGCGCGGAAGTGGAGTACGACAATATCTATATTTCCGAACTGCCCGCCAACGCGGACACCGACGAACTGATTCGCGGCAGCAATCTGTTGAAGTTTCAAGGCAACCTGACCGCGGCGAACATCCTTACCGCCGGGCTGCTTTACAACAACTATCACTCTCCCTATGACGGTATTTCGTCGCTTACTCCGCAGCCGAGCACTGTGAAACGAAACACGATCGCATGGTTTCCCTACTTGCGGGATCAGCAGAGCCTTGCGGACGGCGGACTTCTCGATTTTGGCGTGGGGTACGTGCGCATCCGCGACGGGTACGAGCCCCACGCAAGTACGCCTTACGCGATCACGCCGGAGATGGCGGAGGGAAGTTATTTTGAAAATCTTTCGGGGCGATCCGAGCGTCTGGAGGGAACTACGGCGCTGTATCTGCCGCCACGGCACTGGGGCGGACAGCACGATGTGAAGATGGGGCTGGATCTGGACCACATCGGCTACAACCAGGATCAGACACGCACATCTGTGAGTTATCTGCGCGAAGATGGAACGCTCGACCGCGAGAGCACGTTTGCGCCGGCGCCGGCCTTCACGATGCACAACGGCGAGGTGGGAGCGTATGTCGAAGATAGGTGGCAGCCGGCGACAGGATGGCTCGGCAAGGGTTGGCTGGTTGAGCCGGGCCTGCGTTTCGATTGGGATGAGATTGTGCGGCGGCCGTTGTTATCGCCGCGCTTCGCGGCGGTGTATGCGCCCGGGGGCAAGGATAAGACAAAAATCTCAGCGGGGATTGGGCTCTACTACGAGCACACGCAACTTGAGTATCTGGCACAGACGTTCGCGGGTATTCGCTACGACACGTACTACGCAGCCGACGGAGTAACTCCGACGGGGCCGACGCTCCAATCGGCGTTTGCCGCCAATGAAAGCACCCTCCATGAGCCGCGGGCGTTGAATTGGAGCGTGGGCGTAGAGCGGGCATTGCCGTGGTCGATCTATGCCGGCGCGAATTTTCTTGAGAAGCAGACTTCGAACGTGTTTACTTTTGCCCTCACGCGTCCAACGGCGCAGGCGGGAGCTTATTTGCTGACGAACAACCGGCTCGATCGCTATGACTCCGAAGAGATCGATCTGCGAAAGCTGTTTGCGCATGGATACACAGTGTATGCGTCGTACACGCATTCTTCGGTGCGGACCAATGCAGCGCTCGATTATTTGCCGACGCCGTCGCCGCTAGGGACCCAGCAGAGCGGGCCGCTGCCATGGGACACGCCCAATCGTGTGATCTCGTGGGGATGGCTACCGATGCCGCTGGCAATGCTGAGGAAGCGGTGGGACCTTGTGTACCTGCTCGATTGGCACAGCGGATTTCCGTATACCGCGGTGAATGCGGCCGACCAGGTGGTGGGCGCGGCGGGTGCGCAGCGATTTCCGGATTATATGAACTTCAGTCCCGGCCTGGAGTGGAGGTTTCATTTTCGCGGGCAGTATTGGGGCCTGCGCGGCGTGATCGAGAATGCGACAGGCAGCGAAAATCCTGCGGTCGTGAACAATGTGGTGGATTCGCCGGAGTTTGGGACTTTCAGTGAGCCGCAAGGACGGGCGCTTACGGCGCGCATCCGGCTGATAAAATAGGAACAGCCGCGCTGTGCGGCGAATCTCTACTCCCCTCACCAACCCGAGGGCCCGCGCGGCCAATCTGAAATCGAAGGAAATCAAGAAATTTTGAGCCAGACGATACGCAATATCGCGATCATCGCCCACGTGGACCATGGCAAGACGACTCTTGTCGACGCCATGCTCCGGCAGGCGGGAACCTTCCGCGCTAACGAACAGGTGGCCGAGCGCGTGATGGATTCAAACGAGCTCGAACGCGAGCGCGGCATCACCATTCTGGCCAAGAACACGGCCATCAACTTCGGCGGCGGCAAAATCAACATCGTCGACACGCCCGGCCACGCCGATTTTGGCGGTGAAGTGGAGCGCGCGCTCAAGATGGTGGACGGCGTGATGCTGCTGGTGGACGCGGCCGAGGGCCCGCTGCCGCAGACGCGCTATGTGCTTTCGAAGGCGCTTGAGGCCAAGCTGCTGCCCATCGTGGTCATCAATAAGATCGACCGGCCCGACGCGCGACCGCAGGAAGTGCTGAACGAAATTTACGATCTTTTCATCGACCTCGACGCTGAAGAATCGCAACTTGATTTTCCCGTGCTTTACGCGGTGGCAAAAGCGGGCACGGCGACCACCGATCCGGCGATACCCGGCACGGATTTGCAGCCGCTCTTCCGGGCCATCGTAGACACCATTCCCGAAGCCACCGGCGATCCCGAAGGCGCGCTGCAAATTCTGGTCGCGAACCTCGATTATTCCGATTACTTCGGGCGCATTGCCATCTGCCGCGTTTTTCAGGGCACGCTTCGCGTGGGCGACGAAGTCAACATCTCGCGCCGCGACGGCTCGCTCTACAAAACCAAAATCACCAAGCTGTTCACGTTTAGCGGTCTCAAGCGCATCGAGACCACCGAAACCACGATGGGCGATATTGTGGCCGTGGCCGGCATTGAAGGCATCACCATCGGAGAAACCATCACCAGCGTCGAAAATCCTTCGCCGCTGCCGCTGATCGTCATTGACGAGCCGACCATCGCGATTCAGTTTAATGTCAATACTTCGCCGTTCGCCGGCCGCGAAGGTCAGTACGTCACCAGCCGCAATCTGCGCGAGCGCCTGGAAAAAGAACTGCTCACCAACGTTTCGATTCGCGTTGAAGACACCGGTTCGCCCGACGCATTCAAGGTGCTGGGACGCGGCGAACTGCAGCTTGCGATTCTTATCGAAATGATGCGCCGCGAAGGTTTCGAACTGATGGCGGGCCGGCCGGAGATCGTGACTAAGATGGTCGACGGCGTGCGTATGGAGCCGGTCGAGCACCTCACCATCGACGTGCCTGAGCAGTACACCGGCACGGTGATTGAGAAGCTTGGGCCCCGGAAAGGCGAGATGACCAAGATGCACAATCACGGCTCAGGCCGCGTGCGCCTGGAATTTCGCGTGCCCAGCCGGGGGCTTATTGGTTTAAGAAGCGAGATGCTCACCGAGACGCGCGGGACGATTGTCATGAATGCTCTCTTCGACGGCTACATTCCTTATCAAGGCGAGATTCCGCAGCGGCCCACAGGCGCGCTCATCGCCGATCGTCTGGGAAGCACGACCACCTATTCGCTGAACGGATTGCAGGAGCGCGGTATTCTCTTTGTCGGCGCAGGCGTCGAAGTGTACGAAGGCATGATCGTAGGCGAGCACTCGCGCGACAACGATCTCGACGTGAATGTGGTGCGCGAAAAGAAGATGACCAACATGCGCGCATCTACAGCGGACGACGCGATTCGTCTGGTGCCGTACAAGACGCTAAATCTCGAGCAGGCCATCGAATTCATCGCAGACGATGAGTTCGTCGAAGTCACGCCGAAGTCGTTGCGCCTGCGTAAAAAAGTCCTGCAGCAAAACAAGCGGCCCAAGCGCTGGGAAAAAGCAGAGCAGGCACTGTCTTAGTTGCGACGGTTGGTGAGATTACAGGCGACGCTTCGCTTCCAGCACCAGCTCCAGTGCTTCCTCCGCCGTGGCTCCGACCGCCGACAAATGCCCCATCTTCCGTCCCGCGCGTGGTGTGTGCTTCTCATATAAATGCAAACGCACGCCGGGCACTTCGAGTGCCGCGGGAAAATTCGGTTCGCCGTTCAGCCACAAATCGCCAAGCAGATTGGCAATGGCAGCGGGGATAATCAGCGACGGATCGCCAAGCGGCAGATTGCACACCGCGCGCACAAGTTGCTCGAACTGGCTGGTCACGCAGCCGCGTTCGCTCTGGTGATAGCTGTTGTGCGGCCGCGGCGCAAGCTCGTTGATGAGGAGTTCGCCCGCGCGCGTAACAAAAAGCTCCGCGCAGAGCAGGCCCACCATATCAAGCTTCGCGACAAGATCCGCGGCGAGGGCTTCGGCGCGCGCTTCCAAATCCGGTCCCACCCCGGCCGGCAAAACGCTCCACGCCAGAATCTGATTTTCGTGATGATTGCGCGCGGCAGGAAAAGCGCGCACCTCGCCGGATGGACTCCGCGCCGCCATCACGCTGATCTCGCATTCGAGATCGAGAGCTTTTTCTACGACTGCTGGGCGCTCGCCGAGTTCCTGCCACACTCGTCCAAAATCAGTGCCGTGCGAAGCACGCGCCTGGCCGCGCCCGTCGTAGCCTCCGCGTCCGGTCTTCACAAACACATCGTTGCCCAGCGCATCCACAGCCTCGCGCAACTCGGCTTCGCTCCGCACCACGCGAAACGGTCCCACAGGAAGTCCATTCTCGGCGAGCCACGGCTTTTGCAGCGTCTTGTCTTGAATGATGCGGATGGGCTCGACGCCGGGACGCAGCGGCGCAAGGCTCTCGACCACGCGCAACGCGTCGACTCCAATTTGCTCGATTTCGAGCGTCACCACATCGGCGCCGTGCGCCAGTCGCCGCGCGGCATCCACGTCGTCCCAGCTGCCCACGATGGTTTCATCGGCGACAAAGCTCGCCGGGCATTGCGCATCGGGGTCCATCACGCGCACGCGATAGCCCATGGTGCGCGCGGCCATCGCCGTCATGCGGCCCAGCTGGCCACCGCCAAGAATGGCGAGTAATCCACCCGGTCGGATTTTTTCTGGTTTTGGAGTAGGGAACGTGTTCACTGCGGCGATTCCTCGTCCACGCTCTGGTCGAGCACTTCCTGGGTGCGCGCGGCGCGCCACGCGGCCAGCCGTTCGTAGAGAGCGCCGTCGGTCGCGGCCAGAATTTCGGCGGCGAGCAGTGCGGCATTGGCTGCGCCCGCCTTCCCAATAGCCAGAGTCCCCACGGGAACACCCTTGGGCATCTGCACAATGGAGAGCAGCGAGTCGAGGCCGTTTAGTTGCGTCGCTGACACCGGGACGCCCAGCACCGGGACCAAAGTTTTCGCGGCCAGCATGCCCGGCAAATGCGCCGCGCCGCCCGCGCCGGCGATAATCGCGCGCAATCCGCGATCTCGTGCCGTCTCGGCGTATTTGAAGAGCCAATCAGGCGTGCGGTGCGCGCTCACGACGCGCGTTTCATGGGGAATTTCTAGCGTGCGCAGGATTTCTACGGCCGCCGAGAGTGTTTCGTAGTCGCTCTTACTGCCCATCACCACACCCACCAGCGGTTGTTGGCTCATGGAGAAATTATACGAACTTAGGGTGGGAAGTAGGCTTAGTGCCGGTGCCACGCCTCCATCGCAACCTCAACCACGGCGAATAGCACGCTAACCGCGGCGAGAAAGCCCTTGGCGCGCTGCCAGTTCTGCTCATGGCGTTCCATGCGGCGTTCCAGTTCGACCAGGCGGCCACCGCTGCCATCGCCCATCAAGCCGGCCATCTGCGACTTCAGCACACTCAAATCGCTGATCACCTGGGCCTCGAATTCATTCATCATGCGCATTGACCCGCACTCCGTAAATGGGTAAGGTTTCAGAAAACACCCGACCGCTGACTCGTTGACTCGCTAGCTTGCTGAGTCGCTGTCTTGCTCATCCGCTCAGCGGCAAATTGATAAACAACGCCGTCGAAAACTCAGAATAGTTGGGCGGCGTAGAGCCGTCGAACATCCGGATATAAAACCGATCGCTTGCGGAAACCCGCGAGAAGGTCAGGTTCTGTTGCGAGCCGCGCAGCACCAGCGTCGGATCCTGACCGGCCTGGAACACATAGTCTCGCAGCCGGATCTCGAAGCCGCCGCCGCTGGGTGGCGTAACGCCGGTATTCACCGTCAACGTGCTGCCGTTCAGCGCCGTCACTGTGAGCCGGTTCAGATTGCCAAGCACCGTGAGATTTACCGCAGCAGGCAGCCACGCATTCGCCGGTACCGTGGTGCTGGTCTTGATGGCCAGATCGTCGGCCCAGTCGTTGGCAAACGAAATATCGTATTCCACAAGATCGGGTGAGCTAGGGCTGTACGTCACCTTCACCGTGCGCACCACCACCTGCGCATTGAGACTTGTCGAAGGCGCGTTGAGAAGCAGTGCGTCACCCGGCCAAACGTCTGAAGCGAAACTTGTGCGGTTTCCTTTGTATGCGCCGCTCCACAACGCGCTCACGCTGGCCGCAGCCTGCTCCATCACAAGTGCGGCATTGCGGCAATCCAATGAGCTGCGCGCCGGGGGCTCGGTCACCGAGCCGATCCACGTGGCCGTCGCGGGCGATCCCGCTGCGGCGAGCGCCTGCTGGCTGGCGGTGTTCACCGCGCGGCCCACGGCGCGACTGATTGCGCGGTAACTCACCGCGATCTGCTCGCCTGCAATCGGAATGCAGCCCGTGTAGAAGACCAGCTTGCCCGTACGTTCCACGTGACACTCCGCCGACTCGGCCGTGGTGCCGATGCGCCGCGTGTAGGCTCCGCCGCTCGGCGGAGTGCTCACTACCCATCCCGACCCCAGGTTGGTGAGGTTGATGGCGCGTATCGTGCCGATCAAGTTGAGGCTGCTTACCGGGATCAGAAGGCAGGGCGCCGGCAGATAGGTGACGGCGCCGTCATAGAGAGTGACAGGCGTTGCGCCTACGCCGTTCACGAACTCTTGAATTTCGATCTGAATATTGGCCGGGGCAACCACCCATTCACCGCCAGCGCCAATAAGACCGTTATCGCCATAGGAGTAATACATCGCCCCTACGCGATAGCTCTCGGGACAGCGAATGCGCAGGCGCAGCGTGTATTGGTTGGCGGAATTCAACGCAATGGTGGTTCCTGCCGCAGTGCCCATCACGATCGGCTGCAGCGTCACGTTTCCTGTGCCTTGCTGCGCGGTTGCCCGGATTCCTGCGGTGCAGCCGGCCGCCATCTGATTGCCGTTAAAGAATCCGCCCAGGATCCCCTGGCTCCCCGGAGAGAGCGCCACGCCCACCAGTTCGAGCAGCAGCGCCCCTCCCATCTCGATGGAATCGAGCCAGGCGAGCGTAGTTTGCCCATCGTACCCGTTGCCGCCGTTCATGGTGAGCCCGCTGGCGCACAGCCCGAAGTAATCTCCTCCAGACGCGCACCAAAGCGTCGAATTGATCTCCGGCCCGTTGAAAAGTTCGCTCACAATTGTGGACTTCGCCGTGGGCGGTAGGTACGGATCAGCGGCCAGATCGAATTGCGTGGTCACGCCGTCACCCAGAAAATACTCCGTCACGTAGGCCCCCGGCTCGTTCTCGCCGCACACTGTTACGTCGTTGGCCAGAGCCCGCTTTACGCTGGAAGTGAGCGCCAGGTTGGCGAGATTCAGGCTGCCGTCACTCTCGTTGAGCGGATGGATCGTGGATTGCACAGAGGAGAGTGAGATGGCGCCGTTGAGCACGCGATACGCGGCCCGCGCCATGCTCGCCGCCTGGCCCGCGCTCTTGCTCCAATTCGCGCCGGGATTGGGGACGAAACTGCTCACCGGCGTTTGCAGCGAAAGCCCCTGTGTCGAAAGCGCCAACGAGCCGGTGTGGGTGACAAGCGACGTCACCAATTCGCCGATGGTTTCACCGCTTGCACTCACCGTCGCCGGCATCAGCACCAGATCAAGCAGCAACTCGTCGCTTACGGCCTGGATTGCCGTGCGATAACGCGGCCCCTCGATGCCCATCCCCGCGTACTCCGGCAGCGGGCTCGTCGCGATAAATCCTGTGAAGTAGTGGGTGCCGTCGTCGCCGGTCACCGCAAGCGTTTGGAAACGCGCGGGCGCCGCGAGGCTTCCGTTTGCAGGAAGGCTCAGCCACAGCTGGCAGACGGAGGGCTCGTTGATCTTGCGTTCGATCGTCAACGGACGCGCGGCATCGAGGGCCGCCGTGTAGTCCTGCCCCTGGATCGTAATCTTCATTGCGTCTCTCGAATCCGTTCACTTGCTGCGATGGCTTCAGCAGCCGGTGGTCAAACTCCGTTTTGAAAGAAAGGGCACGGCTTCAGCCGTGCCGATAGCATCAGTACAGTTGGTGGGGCTTGAGCCCCTGAGGGATGGTTCTCTTCTCCGTCTACTTTCATCGCGCCTACACGAGTGCATTTGGGGCCGGCAGAAAACTCCGGTAGCAGACCACGCGTTCGCCATCCAGCGGGTCTGTCACCGGCAGCGCCATGAACTGTGCTTTCAGCATTACCCGCGACTGTCCATTCTGATTCTTTCCGTTAAGCGGAGCGACTGATTCTTCCGCGCCCGCCATGGCCTGCAGTCGCGGATAGTGGAAGAAGATACGTTCTCCCTGGCTGCCCTGCATCGCAAACAGCGCCGACCACTCCTGGTAGAAGCTGCCGCCTTCGCGGTCCACAAAACCTGTCACCGCCTGTACCTTTGCGCCCGTCGCCGGAGCGCCCCCGGGCAACGGCGCAGCGAGCGTCAGCCCTGTAGGCGCCACCTGCGCCACCAACGCCACGTTGAGCGTCACGCGACGGACGTAATCCACATCCGTCAAAGCCTGCCGCAAATACGCGCCCGCCGCCGGACTGCCCACATAGCCTGTCTGCCCCGTGTAATCCACGTCCACCGCGACCATCGATCCCGCCGCAAACTTGGCCGCGTCGGAAGACGCCAGCAGAATTAATGTCGCTGTCGAGCCGCTCTGCGGCATCACTGCCGGCACAGCCTGCGCCCCATCGGCCGCCAGCGCTGCGTTGCTCGCCGCGGCCAGCACATTCATGTGTTGCGACCCAGTCGCCAGCGCCATGGTCAGCTTGGTCCAGCTTAGGAACTGCAGGCTCACCTGTGCCTGCAGGGTTTCGCGTACCTGTTCAAGCGTCGCTGCGGGAATGCCCGTCAGCAGCGGCGTCGACTTGCTCGCCGGCTTGCGCACGAAATCCTGAATCCAACCCAGGTCGATCCATGGCGCCGGCGGCGAGTCGAGACTGAAACCGCCCTGTTGCGAGGGATCGAAGAGCACCGGCGTCTGGGCGGCACGGTTCACGGGCGCAAAGTAAGCGCGCACCCGCCGCGCCACAGGCGCCGGAGCGGAAAACCACGTTGCTGTCATTTCATCAACCTCTGAAGGGCGCTGGTTAGTGGTGAGTAAAAGTGATTAGTGACAAGTGGTTAGTGGTAAGCTGCTCGATTGCTAATTACTAATCACTAATCGCTAACCGTAGCCCTCACTCCCCCTGCTCCTGATAGCTGTACACCATCACGCTCGCACTGCGGCCAAGCAAGTCGCGATTGACCGTCATCGGGCCAAAGGCCGGCTCGTCCCAGAACACCTGCGTCAGCATGGCGGCCGGAGGCGTCGCCGAGTAGTTGAGCTTAGGTGTGAAGAAGGGCTGCAGCATCGCTATCAGTTCCTCATCCATTTCGCTCAAGGTGCGCCCGCGATCCAGTCCGCCAAAACTCTGCGTCCCACAGGTCTGGTAGACGATTTCGCATTGTTCTACGGCCATCGTGGATGCGAGATCCATATCTGTCGCAAGGCCCATCCAGCGCAAGACGAACACATCGTTGGGAAGCTGGCTGAGGGGCGCTTCCGCCTCTTCCACCAGGATTCCCGGACGCACCGCCCCGCGAAGGAGAATGGTCCGTTCCGGATTGATCGCCGTCAGGCGCGTGCGCAGCGCCATGTAAAACGAATCTTTCGCATTCTGCATGATTGTTCTCGGTTCATCGTTCTTAGTCCGCTGTTCATACTTCAAAACTGTGTTGTGAACTGTGAACTGCTAGACTGCTTGCTGCCGTGCCTCGCGCAACAGCAGCCGGTAGAGATACACCTGTCCGAAGGCTTCGTTTGAGGCGATGGATTCGATCAGATAGTCCTGCCCGGCCACCGTCACTGCCAACGTCATGGCAAACAGAGCCTGCGCCGACGCGAGATCGAGCGCGTTCACCTGATATTCCACGCTCGTTGCCGAAACCAGCAGCTCCCACTGCGATTGACCGCCTTCCTGCCAGGAAGGGCGCAGCTTTCGCATCAGAACCGGGCTCACCGGAACCTCCGCGAAGGTGGTAGCCACCAGGCCCACCTCCGACATACTGGTATCGGTACTTGCGGTGGTCACGCGCAAAAGCGCCGTGGCGCCTGCCGCGCTTCGCAGCAAGGCGTCGGCCAGCATCTGCGGCGCTCCCCTCGGGTTGCGCGGCGCCGTATCACTCATAACTTGCTCCCATCGATGTCCGAGATCGAGGCTCAGTCCCTCAGTCCCTTAGTCCCTGCCGGGGTCCCCGGCGAGCGGTCTTTGTTCGCTGGGGTGGCTCGGTCCCTGCTTTTAACCCAGCTTGTTCGCAATGTACGGCCGCAGCCACGCCTGCACCGTCTCGTCGATCAACGAACTTGAGAAATACTTCACCTGCATGGTGTCGATCTTGCTCATGCTGGCGTTCAGCGCCGGCGTAGCCTGCGCGTTGCGCACAATCTGCGCGCACGCCGACTTCACATCGTCGCCGATCGTCAATAAACCGGCCGTGTACGTTACCTGCACTTCGTTGTAAGGCAGTCCCAACACATTCCAGGGCAGCGTCAGCTCGCCAGTCGCCGGGTCAAAATCCAAAAGCGTGGGATCGATTGCCGTCCATTGCCCCGGCAGTCCGAACGCCGACACAATTTCGCTCATCGGCTCGTTCAGCATCTCGCCGCGCCGCGGTCTGCCATAGCGGCCATTGATGCCGACAAGCGGCGTCGTTGCTGGAGCCAGCGACGCCAGCGGCAGATAGCTCAGCAGTACCGTCTGCGCTCCCGCAGTTACGCGCAGGCGCTCGATGTACTGCACTACATTCAGGTCAGGCCGCCTGCAGTAACTGTTGATCAGCGCCGTGGCGGCCGTGATCCAGTCCGCCGTGGTTCCAGCCGGCAATCCATAATTCGAGTAATCTGCTGGCTCGAGATAGGCCATGAAAGTTCCTTTCGAAAGAAAGCGACTAGGGACGTAGGGACTAAGTGACTAGCCCGCCAAAGCCCGTGGCCTAGTCCCTTAGTCCCTCAGTTGCTGAGTCCCTGCTTTTTTACCGTTCGACTATCACCTGGGTGTGCGCGAAGCTAGCGCCCTTCACCACCGGCGCACCGAACTTGACCGCGACATACTGGTAGGTCAGCGAGTTGGGCAAGCCGAGCTGGAAGATGCGCGGAGCCGGATCGCCGAGCCAGTGATACTCGATCAGGTCCTCGGTGACGATGTAGGCCGGATAGCTGCCAGGAGTACCGGGAGTGTACGGCAAGCTCCAGTCGGGGATCAGAGGCAGATCGCCGGCTTGCGTCGACAGCATCTTCACCGTAAAGCCCGCCGAGATCTGCGTGGTGTTCAGCACCACGTTGTACTCGCTCTTCATCTCCTGGTCGATCAGGTCCAGAAGCACGGGGTTGGCATAGATGGCCGTCGGCCGAATGCGGTAGCCGGTACTGGCAACCATCTGCGCGATCGTGGTCTTCATCGTGTCCACGATCTTCATCGTGGGGGTCACGGTCACGGAGTTGCTGCCGGCCGCGATCTGTGCCGCGCAACCCATATACTGCGTGGTCGTGGGCCCGCTCAGGCTGGTGTCGGTGCCCTGCCACAACGCCACATCGTGCGCCACCATCACGCCGCTCACCGTATCCACCAGGTCCTTGGCCTGCAGATACGCAAACTGCTTCTGCTGGTCGCCCAGTTCGATGTCGAAGAGGTTGTAGTTGATCTGCGCCACAATCGCCTTCAGCGGCACGCTCAGCTCGATGCGCGTCGGGCTCACTACCGTGGGGCTGATGCTGCGAGGATTCACGAAACCGGCCGCGCCCGGGTTAGGAATCGCCGTCTCTTCGAAGAAACGCGAGGGATGACCCGTCGCCGGTACCTGCTTGATGCGCTGCCCGAAGGGGCTCGATCGCCGGCAAATGTCGAAAATCTCCGTCTGATACAGCGGAACTTCGATAGCGCCTGGCCCAATGTAATCCGCTGCCGCGTGAATATCTGCAAAGGTTGCGTTCATAGCTCTCTCCACCCCCTCCATGGGGCCGTTATTCAGCCGCTAGCTTCTAGCTGCTAGCTGGTTTGTGCCGGAATCCGGCTTGGTTGGTATCTCCCGGCTGGCGTTCGCCAATGACTCTTCATCGGATTCGTTCTCCGGCCGCAATTTACCCGTGATTGACGCCGGCTTTTAGCTAGTTAGGTAAAAGCTGGAAGCTGTCTTACGCAATCCCGCCGGACCGCATCAGCTGCGTCTTCACCGCGATGCGCTGCTCCAGGCTCAGGCCCGACAACGCCGCATCCAGTGCGTGCACATCCACCGGCCCGTCGCCGATGCCGTGCTTGGCCAGCATCTCCGCCGTGGCCGCTGGCATGGTTCGGCGCAGGGGGTTCGCTACGTTCGTCGCGGATGCTGCCTTCAACTCGGCTAGCTCCCGCTCGGCCGAGGTTAACTTCTCGGCCAGTTCTGTCTCCCGCCGGCTCTGCTCCACCGTGGCCGAGATCTTCTCCACCTCACCCGACAGCACGCCCTGCCGTTCTTCCAGCCAGCTCAGCGTCCTCTCCAGCTGTGTGGTCGCGGCCTCCAGCCGCTCGACAATGTTCTTTTCGTCGTTTTCCATATCCATCCTTTCTCCAGTGAACCGTGATCCGTGATCCGTCGCTCTGCTTGTGGACAAACCCACCGGCAAAGAAGACACCTGTTAACGCTGCAACTTGCGCTGCTGTTCGCGTCTTCACCCGCCAACAAAATAGACTCCGCATGGCGGAGCCTATTTGCTGACTCGCTAACTTGCTGGGTGCCCCAGGTTCGGCGCAGCTTTATCGCGCCTAACCTGGGATATCGCCGTTGACTCGCTGGCTTGCTGTCCTTCTAACTCCGCCAGCTGCGCTAACCCCGCTAACTACGCTGCCTTTTGCTAACTCGCCATGCGAAAGCTCGTCTCCCGGTAGGCCGCCTTCTCGCGCAGCAGAATCGCCGCGCCCGTAAACGTCACGCGCGTCAGCTTCCACACTTCCGCCCTCATGTCTTCCACGCGTGCATCCGCCAGCTCGTAGCTCATGCCCATCGTCTCCGGCGCATGCGCCGCCATGGCCGCCGCCACCTCGGGAAAGTCGCGGGCATAAAGATACCCGCGCACCAACAGCCGCTGCCCGATCACGTTCGCTTCGGTAAGCAGGCCGATCTTGCGCCGCGCGTCGTGCCCGTCCCAGCCCGGCCGGTAATCCACTGCCATGCCCACGAGCGAAGCCAGCGCCTTTTCGGCAGCCTCCTTCGTCAGCATGACGCGGTGTCCGCGCGCCCCAGCCGGCGCCTTGTCGCTGGCCGCATTTACTACCGTCAACACACCCTCAAACGGCACCCGGTTCGGGTGCTTGTCCACATGAGGAATCTCCACCGCCATCGCTTCCAGTCGCATCTGTTCGCTCCACTCGCCAGGGTTTAGGGTTCGGGTTTCAGGGATCACGCTTCGGCCATCAACCGGCACCTGACACCTGATCCCTGACACCTGTATCGAACGGCGCCAGCCCTCGCATGGCCCGCACCTCGTTCACCGTCAGCACGCCCGCCTGCAGCAGCTGCACCTGTACCTGGAGCTCCGTGATCTCATCACGCGCGCTCAGCTCGTTGAAGGCGAACTCGAACTCGTGCCAGCCGATGCACTTCCCAAACAGGTCCCGCGTAATGTGCTGCGCCAGCAGCAGCGCCAAGGGTGAGATCGCTCCACGAAACGCTTCATCTGCCATTTCGGATGCCGTCGATTGATTGACGTCGGCCTCCAGGCCCAGCATCAGCGGCGGCAGGCCAAATGCATTTGCCACCATGCGGATCAAAAACTCCTGCCACGCCAGGCGCAGGTCTGCGTCCGTGCCCTGCGCGAAGCGCAGCACCTCGGGCTTCTGCTCGGTCGAAATCAGCGGCACGCGCCCTGTGCCCTCGATCTCGTCCTGCCACCAGTGGATCAGCCGGTCGTGTTGCGCGGGCGTGGCCTCATTCAGCCAAAGCGCATACTGCGCCACCGAGTTCGCCGCCAGCTTTCCCGCAAAGCGGTGCGCGCACAGAAACTGATTCACGGTCTCGAAAGCCACTTCGAGCGGCCCCAGACCGAAGGGCGTAAAGCTGCGTGGGTTCATGCGGATGTACATCAGCTGGCGGTCCAGCAGATCCACCGCGCTCGACTCCAGTTGTCCGGGCATGGCCTGCGCATAACGCGGCTCGTCCTCCTGCCCGTCCCACTTGGCGTTGATGCGGATCGACGCTCCATCCACCGGCCACAGCATCGCCGGCCGCTCCGGATCGCCGGTCGGTTCCATTTCGATGGCTCCGAAGCCTCCGGTCAGCGCATCCTCGATCGCCTGCTCCATCAGCGTGCGAAAGCTGTCCGTCGGGTTCGGCTCTTCGAGCGTGCGCCGCAGTGCCCGCAGCTTGCGCTCCACATAACCCACGTCCCCAACCTCGAAACCGCGCCGCACCCGCACCTGCCAGTCCATGGCCGCAATGCGATCCTTGATCACGTTGATCGCCCGCCGAACTACAGGTGTCTCGGCGAACCGCCGCAGATTCACCGGCGTCGGCTTGAGCAGGTGCCGTCCCGGAAATTGCAATGGGCTCAGGATCGCGGGCAGAGCCAGCGTCTTGCGCTCCGCCTCCGCCGCCGCTGCCAACTCCGCGGATTCGATCTTCGCCGCCTGGGCCTCTCGGCCGCGGCCGCCACCACCTGCTCCACGCCACATCTCCCGCAATTGCTCGCCTACCCTCACGCGCACCTTCCTTGTTTCGAAACTTGTTCCGAACCCGGTTTTGAACTCTGCTTTGAACCTTCGACCGGAACCTGTTGCGAAACCTGTTCCGAACTTTGCTCCGAAAACAAAAGGGCACAGCCCTTAGGCCATGCCCTTCTCGAACCGTCAAACTTCCTTCAGCCGTTCTCCGCCGCGAGCTCATTGCTCCATCAAACGGCGTCGAACCGCCTGCATTACCTCAACAAAATCGATCCTACCGCGAAGCCGGGAAATTATCGGCAAACTCGCTGAACTTTTTTTAAAGGGCCAATTGCAAGGGGTCGGTTATCGGTTGTTAGTGGTTAGTTATCAGTTCGTAGTTCACAGTGCGCAGCGCTCCGCCCGTCTTGCTCCCTTGCTCCCTCGTTCACTCAGTCCCTAATCCCTCAGCCCTGAGCTCCTAAACCCGCAGCTCCCTCCGCGCCGTCGCGGCCACGCGTTCCATATCCGAGGTAGTCAGCACCCGGATCTGGTGCTCCTCCATGGTTTCCACGCCGAAGCGATACATCGCCAGCCGTTCCGGCTCCTCGTCGGTAGCGCCCAGGCGCGCCGCCGGCTCGATCACCGCCGTCAGCTCCAACTCGGCTTTTTCCACTCGCTCCACGCCGGCGCGCAATGCCGCTGCCGAGAAGGCAAGAACCTTGGCCATCTCCAGGCCCGTCGCCGCTCCCGTGCCGCTCTTCGACCCGATTCCCGCGCCGATTCGCGCATCCAGGCTCACGGCGTGAAACATCCGCACCACGCCGTTGGGCCGGTAGCCGACGTCGATGCGCAACGGATCGCCCGGCCGCGTATATTCCGAAGCCGCAATCCTCTTACGCAAAAGCTCCCACACCCCGGCGCGCTCGAATTCGCCGCGCATCTGCGCCTGGATGGCCGCGCGTCCGCTCACCCGCGCCGTGCGCTCCCGCGCCGGCGGCTCTACGTAGAGCCGCATCAGCTCTTCCATGCCCGCCGGCATGCTCTCGGCCAGATATGCCTTGGGCTCGGTCATCTGCACATTCAGCGAGAGCGATTCCCCCAGAATCCGCATCAGCTTCCTGCCGGGCTCCTGATCGAGGGGAGGGTCGGCGAGTCGCCGCTTGAGTTCGCTCTCCATGCCCTCGAGCAGCGCCGTATCCGCGTCCGGATCGAGGCAGCGCACGCGCCGCCAGTCGCGCGTAAAGCGCACTTCTGTGTGCCCAGGCTGGTCCTCCGCCGCGCGCTCGCGCAGGATCACGCCGATATGCACATACTCGTTCCGCACCGCATCCGGCACATACCTGAGCAGCTGGAATTCACACTCGCGTCTTGGATTGATGCCGTTCATCGTTCTTCAAAGCAGCTATCAGCTATCGGCTTTCAGCCGGAGGCGTGCTGCCAAATCTATCGCGCTCCGCCTTCAAAACAGCTGTCACCTTCAGCCAGAAGCGTGCGGTCCAAATTTCTCGCTTTCCGCCTTCGTCTCCTGGCATCTCCGCCAGCCTTCGTTCTCGCAGCGACAAGCTGAAAGCTGAAGGCTAAAAGCTGATAGCCGTTTTTCAATTCACCCTCATCGTAGTCCCCCACCTATCCCCCTTCCAAGCATCTTCCGCACCCTCTCCCACCCTCTCTCCCCATTTCGGAAATGGCCTCCTGTCCGATTTCCCGAATCCCTCAATCAATTCCCGGATCCGGCTTCGCCGCGCCAGAAGCTTCTCTACCAAAGCTTCCATCTCGCTCTGGTCGCCGCCGTACCATTCGGGGGGAACTTCGTTGGCCGCCGCCCACACCGTCTCCGCTGCCATGGTTTCGAGACGCGTCAGCCACGGCTCAAAGGCGTCCCATCCTCTCACCTCTCGGTAGACATCATTGCGGTAGTAGACCCCGCGCAGCGGCGCATCCTCGAACTTCCATTCTCCGGCGTGAAAGCAGTAGCCGAAATCGATGAACACCGCCTTGTAACGCCGCTCCCGCTGCCGCCGCGTAAACACCGCCTGGCGTCCGTTGGCGTTGCCGGTCCATTTGTCGAGTGCCAGAATTCCCGCGAACTCGCCCAAGTTCTTCAACTCGGCTAATTGTTCCTCGGGCAGGTAATCGACCACTTGGCCGGGCATCAGGCCGCCGGCGAATCTTGACCCAAACTGCAACCCTGGCGCGCAGCGCGCGTGCGTCCTGCCCATATCGATTTCCAGCTCCGGCGTGTTTTCGATCAGCCAAGCCGAAACCTCCACCAGCTCGGTCTCCGGCACCGTCAGCCCCGCGGCCGCGGCCAGGCGCGAGGCCACGAGCTCGTTGGCCAGCACCCGCATGTGCTGCGGATTGTTCCGGAACTTGACGACGTAGATGTGGCCGTCCGCGCCCAGCATCAACTGGCCCTGCGCTCCGCCCCGCATGCGCCGGATCTGCTGTACCGCCAGAACCGCCACTCCATCTCCCGCCCTTCGACCCGATTGGTTCCCCCTCGCATTCTAAATGCTTCCTGCTCGGTCTCCGTATCCATGTCTCCCGGTTGATTTTGGGCCAGTTTTCTTGCCCGCGTTTGCGTCACAGTTTCACAGTTTCTGTGTCGATGCGCGGATTTGGCTGCAGGCCGCTGATTTTGGATAAGTTCCGGACCCCACAGTTTCACAGCCCAGTTTTTGCGATTTATATGGGGGTAGGTGTCAGGTTCCAGGTATCAGAGAGAGGGGGGTGGGTGTGGGTATGGGGGGAGGGGGTGGGGGGGTAGATGAGGTAGGGGGGAGGGGGTGGGGTTAGGAAGTAGTAACTAGCCGGCAGGGAAGGAAAGAACGGGGACTGAGGGACTGACCCCTGATCTCTGGTTACATTGTGCGCCGGATGCGCTTAATTCTCGGCAATTCGGCGGGCGGATTTTTGCGGAGCGTTTTGAGTGGGTTGCGGAAAAAAGGGGCTTGGTGGGCTTGCGGGGCGGCGGCGGGTGGTCTTTTCGTGGCGGATCGAGCGGGAGGTTTGGGTCGGCTGGGGCGTTTCACAGGACCGATCCTGTCTCGGACACGTAACCCATGATGGATGAGTGCATTGCCCTAAGGGTGATATTTGAGGTGCTGGATGTGAGAAGAATCGCCAATGGCTTGCCCATTTGCCGGAGGCAACTTGCGTGCGCTGGGGTATATTTGCATTGTTCCCAAAATACCGAGGCGAAGCGATGCTGATGCCGATTGCAGGTATATGGAACAGGGCTGGTATCTGCACTTTGTCATGACGTTGGTTGCTACAGGTGAATGGCAATGCATGAAATTATCTGCCCGCATTGCGGGAAAGCATTCAAGATCGACGAGGCTGGGTACGCGGACATTCTGAAGCAGGTGCGAGATGGCGATTTCGAGCGCCAGTTGCACGAACGGCTTGAGTTGGCTGAGCAGGATAAGCGCAACGCCGTCGAACTCGCCCAATCGAAGGCCGCAAGCGAATCACAAAAAGATGTCGCAGCCAAGGACGCTGAGATTCAGCAACTGAAGGCTAAGCTTGATGCCGGAGAGGTAGCGCGCAAGCTCGCCATTACCGAAGCCCTGAGCGTTGTCAAAAAAGAGCGTGACAACCTCGCAAATGAACTTGAGTTGGCCAAGCAGGATAAGCGGAACGCCGTCGAACTCGCCCAATCAAAGGCGGCCGGCGAATCGCAAAAAGATGCAGCAGCCAAGGACGCTGAGATTCAGCAACTGAAGGCTAAGCTTGATGCCGGAGAGGTAGCGCGCAAGCTCGCCATTACCGAAGCCCTGAGCGTTGTCGAAAAAGAGCGTGACAACCTCGCAAATGAACTTGAGCTGGCCAAGCAGGATAAGCGGAACGCCGTTGAACTCGCTCAATCGAAGGCCGCCAGCGAATCGCAGAAGGATTCAGCAGCTAAGAACGCTGAGATCCAGGGCCTGAAGGCCAAGCTCGACGCCGTGGAAGCCGCGCAGAGGCTCGCGATTAGCGAGGCAGTCAGTGCGGTAGAGAAGGATCGTGACAAGCTAAAGGGTGACCTTGAAAAAGTTGAACTTGAGAAACAGCTTGCCGAAAAGTCTCTAAAGGACAAATACGAGACGCAAATCAAGGATCGCGATGATGCGATCGAGCGTCTTCGTGACATGAAGGCTCGCCTATCAACGAAAATGGTTGGCGAGACCCTTGAACAGCACTGCGAAACCGAATTCAACCGAATTCGAGCGACAGCGTTTCCACGGGCATATTTCGAGAAGGACAACGATGTGCGAGCAGGAAGTAAGGGCGACTACATCTTTCGTGACGAAGATGAGGTCGGAACGGACATTGTCTCGATTATGTTCGAGATGAAGAACGAGGATGATCGCACCGCGACGAAGAATAAGAACGAGGATTTCCTGAAGCAGCTCGATAAGGATCGCACCGAGAAGGGGTGCGAGTATGCGGTCCTTGTTTCTCTGCTCGAGCCTGACAGTGAGCTCTACAACACGGGGATCGTTGACATGTTCCATCGATACCCGAAGATGTATGTCATCCGACCGCAGTTTTTCATTCCCATGATTACACTGCTTCGAAATGCAGCGATCAACTCACTTCAATACAAGTCAGAGTTGGCGCTCGTCAAAGCGCAAAACATCGACATCTCGAACTTCGAAAACCGACTCCTGACGTTTCAAACCGCATTTGCGAAGGATTATGACCTGGCCTCCAGGCATTTCCAAACTACAGTTGATGAGATAGACAAGTCGATCGATCACTTACAAAAAACGAAGGAAGCCTTGCTCGGCACAGTTAGAAGTCTTCGTCTTGCAAACGACAAGGCTCAGGACGTGACGATTAAGAAATTGACCCGTGGCAACCCAACGATGGCTGCTAAATTTTCAGATCTCGCGAATAAGGATCCCTCCGATGCTGGATGAGTTAGACCATTTATCTCCGAGCCGGGTCTAGGGTAGGTCAATCGACTAAACCCCGCCCACATCCAACGGTCTCTCAGCGAGGCGCCAGCGAGCGCAAGTCGTCAAATCACTCGTTTACGGCAGATTAGTCCTGACTAGTCGGCTTGTGGTGATCTCTGCCGGGTGAAGGCTCCGAGAAGTGAGCGATTGCGGGGGCGTTTGCGTTTCGGATCGCGGCTTCGCCGCGTACTTGATTCCTCGAAAGATGGGTGGGCGGGTTGCGGCACCCTTCGGCTACGCTCAGGGCAGGCTAGAACTCGTGCCCTTTCACGAGACGAGGAACAAAAGCGGGTCCGCGTTCAAGTGCGGTTGCGCGAAAGGCAAAAGCAAATGCAACCGCAGGTCCTTCGACTCGTCCCGGCGCGCCGGGACTTCCTCAGGATGACAGAGTATTTTTGATGCGAACTTCGGAGGCAGGACGCTTGTCCCTCAGTCCCCGTTTTCTAATCCCTAACCACTAATCACTAATTCCTGTCTTTATCCGTTTTGCTTCTTCCTCTCCGTCCAGCACGCGAAACACGCCTTCGGCCAGCGCACGCAGCTCATCCTCGCTGGGATAAATTTCGACCGGCGCGATCCACTCCACGTAGCTGCGCAGACGATTTACGGCGCGCTCCGAGTGCGCCATGCCGCCGGTTACAAGCACCGCGTCGACTTTTCCCTCCAACACCGCGGCCATGGCTCCGGCTTCTTTGCCGATCTGGTAGATCATGGCCTCGAAGACCGCCGCGGCCTTCGCGTCATTTGCGCCGCCGTTCCCAGATTCGATGCGCCGCTCGACTTCGATCAGGTCGCGCGTGCCGAGGTATGCAAAGAGGCCACCATCGCCGAAGACGTGGCGGTCGAGCTCTGCGTCGCTCATTGTGCCGCTCCTACACAACTTGATCAACGCCAGCACCGGCAGCGATCCCGTGCGATCCGGCCCAAACGGACCTTCTCCGATGGAATTGCTGTCGATCATGCGTCCTTCGCGGTGCGCCGACACGGTGATGCCGCTGCCCATGTGAATCACAATCAGCCGCAGCGACGCGTAACTGCGGCCCAGTCCGCGCGCGTAGCGCTTGGCAACTGCTTTGGTATTGAGCGAGTGCCCGACATATGCCCTCTCGATCAGCGGCGAACCGGAGAGCCGCGCCGACGGCTGCCATTCATCCGCCGTTACCGGATCGACAATGTAGGCACTGACGCCCGCCGCCTGGGCAAAGCGCAAGGCCAGCACCGCGCCCAGGTTCGACGCATGCTCGCCGCGCCGCGCGAGGCGCAACGCCTCTACCATCGCGTCATCGACCAGATAAGTGCCGCACTCCATCGGCGGCAGCAGGCCGCCGCGCCCCGCCACCGCCTCCCACGGCTCGTCTTTTGGACACTTCGTGCTTTTACCTTTTGGAGTGAATCCTGCATCAGCCAGCGACTTCTCGATCAACTCCGCGCGATACTCAAGCCGGTCCAGCATCGGCCGCCCTTTGAAGCGCTCGATCTCATCGTCGCCATGATGAATGTTGCGTGTCAGCTGCTCGCCCTGGCGCGTAAAAATGCCGAACTTTGTCGAGGTGGTTCCCGGGTTGATGGCGAGGACACGGCCTGCGGCCTGGTGCGCTGCGTTGGTTGTTTCGCCGATGGTTTCAGGAGCCACGTTCGCTTCTCCGTCCTGGAGTTTACCCCGCTCGTCGGGCTTGTGCGGGTGCTGTCCAAAGCTTTTTCGTGCACGCCTTCCCTGTTAACATCAAATTTGCACTCGCCGTCCCGGCGGGAATATGGAATCCACACAATGGAAAGAGGGTGAAACGGTGGCAGACACCAAGAAAATTGAAGATAAGACGGAACGCAAGAAGGTGAAACGTGCGGCGCGCAAAAAGGCCGCGCCCAAAGCCAAGCGCACCACCCCGCGCGGCTCGCTGAAGAAAAAAGTGAAGAAGATGGTCCGCGGCCAGTCGAAGCGCTAAAAACAGGGATCAGGGGTCAGGTTTCAGGTGTCGGTTGCCCGCGCTCAAGCGCCAGGGGCATGTCGGCCTGACATCTGACCCCTGACCTTTGACGCCTGATCACTGACAACTGTTCACTGCACGGAGGCTGCGCACTGCCCAGTCAACTGCTCGCCCGCAAATCGATCGATAAGCTCATCCGGGATTCGGAAGAGCCCGAACACAGGTTGAGGAAGACGCTCGGCCCGTGGTCGCTCACCGCGCTCGGCATCGGCGCCGTCATCGGCTCGGGTATCTTTACCGTCATCGGCACGGCCATCTCCGGCGAGCAGCTCCCCAGTCCCTCCATTGCAGACACGCCGCTCATCCACTACGTCATCACGCATTCGATTCTCGCCGGGCGTCCCGGCGCCGGCCCGGCCATCGCGCTCTCCATGATTTTGGTGGCCTTTGTCTGCGCGCTTACCGGCCTCTGCTACGCCGAGCTTGCGTCGATGATTCCGATTGCAGGCTCGGCCTACACCTACACCTATGCCACAATGGGCGAACTGATCGCCTGGATCATCGGCTGGGATTTAATTCTGGAATACGCCGGCTCCAACATGAGCGTCAGCGTCGGCTTTGCCGCTCACGTCGTCGATCTGCTTGACTGGTTCGGCCTGCATCCCAGCACGCGATGGATTTCGCCCGCCTATCTTCCCAGCGGTCTTCAGGATCTGGCTGGCAACAACCTCTACAATCCCGGCTGGCACTTCGGCTTCAACATTCCCGCGTTCCTCATCGTCATGTTTCTCACGGTAATCCTGGTGCGCGGCATTCGCGAGTCGGCCTCGACGAACAATATGATGGTGGGTTTCAAGCTGATCGCCATCCTCATCTTCGTCTTCGCCGTCATCAGCTTCATTCATCCCAGCAACTGGCATCCCTTCATGCCTAACGGCTGGTCGGGAGTGCTCACCGGCGGCTCCATCATTTTCTTCAGCTACATTGGGTTCGATTCCGTCTCCACGGCTGCCGAGGAGTGCCGCAACCCGCAGCGTGATCTGCCCATCGGCATCATCGCCACCCTGATCGTCTGCACGGTGCTCTACGTCTCTGTCGCCGTTTGTTTAACAGGATTAGTTCCGTGGCAGTCCATGGTCGGCGACGCAGCCCCCGTGGTCAACGCGCTCAAGAAGCTTTCGATTTTGCCCGGCGGCCATCCGCTCTACTGGATTCGCCTTGTCGTCCTGCTGGGCGCGCTCATGGGCATGATCTCGTCGATCCTTGTCTATCAGATCGGCCAATCGCGCGTCTGGTTCTCCATGTCCCGCGACGGCCTGTTGCCCAAGGTCTTCTCGAACGTCCATCCCCTCTTCCGCACTCCGGCATTTTCCACCTGGGTGGCCGGCTTTCTGGTTGCCGTTCCTTCAGGCCTGTTTGACATCGGCACCCTCGCCGATCTTTCCAACATCGGCACGCTGTTCGCCTTCGTTCTTGTTTCGATCGGTGTGATTGTTCTGCGCTTTCGTGAGCCCGAACGCCGTCGCGGCTTCGTCGTTCCGGGCGGTAACATCATTCCCGCGCTCAGTGTCATCTTCTGTTTTCTGCTGATGGCCGGCCTGCCCATCATCACCTGGTACCGTTTCATCATCTGGCTCGTCATCGGCCTGTTTATTTATTTTCTCTACAGCCGTCACCGTTCGGAGTTTGCCCCGCCCCGGTAGGGCGTTTTCGATTCACTTCTTAACATCATTTATTCTGCTCAGAGCAGAATCGAAAGCGCTGTCGACGCGCACTAGCGGAGTTCTCGTGAAAACCTGGCAAAATGTCCTCATCGTCACCCTGATCACGCTCGCCATCGGCGGCGTCTACCTGCTCGTGGTCTTCGAACATCGCCGCAATCCCGGCGTTGCTCAATCCAGCCCCGAGCAGAATCTTACGCCCGACGACGTTGCCGAAGTGCGCACGATGTTTCCCACTTCCTTCGACGATGCGCTGAAACTCCAGAACACCAGCGTCTGGATGAAGAACGGCTACACCATGCCGTATTTTCCCTATGACTCCGGCCGCATCGTCTTCGCCAAATCCGCCGGCGTCATCCCCACCGCCCAGCGCCTCGACATCAAGAAAGTCATCAAGGCTGCCGCGCCTGCCTCGGTCGACGACGGCATCTCGCACGGCTCGCGCCAGGTCTTTGCCGTCTTCGCCCTGCCCGGCAGCGCCAGCCTTTACGCCACCACCATCGGCGTCATCGACGGCGCGCAGGAGTCCTACTTCAGCGACGTCCTCTTCTATTACGACGATCCCCACACCATCTACGACAACTGGCCTAAAACCGTCTGGGCCGCCATCGACGCGCACCAAGTGCTTCCCGGCATGAGCGAGCTTGAGACCCGCATGTCTATCGGCCAGAAGACGCAGTCGGATAGTTCCTCTGAAGGTAATCGCACCGTCACCTACGATCAGGCCGGCAAAAAGTGGACCGTCACATTCGTCAACAACAAGGCCACTTCCATCAAAACCAACTGACCCACCCGTGCCCCATCCTTTCGCCGCTCTTTGGCGAAAGGGCGGGGCCGCACACCGACCCGCCGGCTCGCTGTTTTCTTAACCCCGCTAACCGCTCTACACTAAAATTGTGACCTCAATCGAGTCCTTCATCCGCCGCTTGCCTAAGGCCGAGCTGCATTTGCATCTCGAAGGCACCATTTTGCCCGCGACGCTGGTTGAGCTCAGTCAGCGTCACGATGCGCTTCCCCTGACGCTCTACGACGCCGAAGCTCTCTATCGCTTCTCCGACTTCACCGAGTTCATCGAGTGCTTCAAGGCCGTCACGCGGCGTCTCAAAGAGCCCGAAGATTACGAACTGATCGCCTGGCGCATGATGCAGCACCTGCACGCCCAGGGCGTGGTCCACGCCGAGGTTTACATCTCCGTCGGCGTCATCTACATGTGGCGCAACTTCGATCCGCGCTGCTTCGAGCCCATCTTTGCCGCGCTGGAACGCGCCCGTGAGCGCGCCGCGCGCGAGTTTAACCTCTCGCTCTACTGGATCTTCGACGCCGTGCGCCACTTCACCGTCGAGGAGGCCGAGCGCGTCTTCCGCAAAGCCGCAGACATGCGCACCTGGTACCCATCCATCGTTGGCATCGGCCTGGGCGGCGACGAGCGCAAAGCCGGCTCCGAACCCTTTCGCACTCTCTACGACCAGGCCCGCGCCGCAGGTTTGCGCCTCACCAACCACGCCGGCGAAACCACCGGCCCCGAAGCCATCTGGGAAGCCCTTTCCATCGGTTCCGAGCGCATCGGCCACGCCGTATCCGCCATTCAAGACGAGACTCTCCTCCAAGAGCTAAAAGCGCGGAGCGCAGCCCTCGAACTGAACCCCACCTCTAACGTCCGCACCGGCGTCTGCCCCTCCTTCGCCGCCCACCCCCTGCGCCAATACTTCGACGCGGGCCTCCTGGTCACTCTCAACTCCGACGATCCCGCTTTTTTCGGCTCCGATCTCGTCAACGAATTCCTCCTCGCGCATTCCGAACAGGGGTTTACGCGCCAGGAACTGCGCTGCCTTGCCGCCAACTCCATGCGCGCAAGTTTTCTTCCCGAAGTTGAAAAAGCCGCATGGATGGCCCAAATCGACACCATCGAGTAAATGCCAAACGCGTTTTCCGCACCGCCACCGCCTGCAAGCGACATGCAACCTGCGTTATGATGGATTCAATTAGGAGGCTGTTCGCCATGCCCGTCGAAGTAAACACCCTCACGCCCGCTGCCGAGACTCCCGCACAGGAAAAGACCGGATCCACTGCTTTGCGTGTGATCACTTGGTTTTCCGTGGGATTGGCAATTGCCGCGCTGGGTATCTTCGTGGGCGCCGAGATGCGCAGCCGCTATCGTTTCAAGAAGCGTACTCCTTACGATTTCTATTCCAACGCCGGCGAGCAGCAGACCGGCGAATTCGGCGTCGGCGTTTAACGCCTCGCCGCCCTGCTCCGTTTCACTTTTGACCGGTTTCATTTTTGATCAGTTTTCGCGCGATGCCGCCCCCCGGGCGGCATCGTTCCGTTTGGAGGAGTTTCCGAGCGGCCGGAATCTTCATCGGGCTGTCACCCAGGGCAATCGCATGAATAGAATTTGTTGACGGATTGGGTTCCGATTGGCTCCCGCGCCGGAGGCGCAATGGTTGTTAGCCCCGCGCTTCAGCGTGGGGAAGAGTAGCAAAGGAATTCACCAGCCCCGTAGGGGCGGTGCAAGAGGGCGCGCAAAACGCTCCTTTGCCGTTCATGCAATTGCCCCGGGCTGTCACCCTGCGCAGCGCCAATGATCTTGTCCTCCGGTTATACTTCTGGAGTTTATGAAAATCACCGCTCACGGCCACCCACAATCTCCCTCCTGCTGCCAGCTTGCCCGGCAGTCACGAACCTTCACCGTTTTGCTCGCCGTGTGCGCGCTCGGATGCTTTCTTCGGCCGCAACTGGCGCATCCCCAGGCCGCGCCTTCCTCCGCGCATCTGCTCATCTATTCGATCGACGTTGAGGGCGGACAATCCACGTTACTGGTCGCGCCCTCCGGTGAGTCGCTGCTGGTCGATACCGGCTGGCCCGGAAACAATGGCCGTGACGCGGAGCGCATTCTCGCGGCCATGAACGATGCGGGCATCAAGCGCATTGACCATGTGCTCATTACGCACTATCACGATGACCATGTGGGCGGGGTGCCCGAACTGGTTGGGCACGTGGAAGTGGGCGAGTTCCTCGACCACGGCGAGAACCGCGAAGACTCGGCCGATACGCGCAACAACTATGCAGCCTACCTGAAGGCTATCGCGGGCCATAGCCGCCGCATCGTGCATCCCGGCGATACCATCGCCATCGGCGGCCTGAGCGTCGTCGTGCTCACTGCCGACGGTGGACACATCGCCGCAGTTCCCGGCATCGCGCCGGCGCCCAATCCCTACTGCGCCGGCGAGCACGCGTGGCCCGACGACCCCACGGAGAACGCGCGTTCGGCCGGCATCCTTGTCACCTTCGGCAAATTCAAGTTTCTCGATCTGGGCGATCTCACCGGCAAGAAGGAAGTGGCGCTCGTCTGTCCGAATAATCCCATCGGAACGGTCGATCTCTACCTCGTCACGCATCACGGCATGGATTTGTCTAACTCGCGCGCCATTGTGGACGCCGTGCATCCGCAGGTGGCCATCATGAACAACGGCGCGCACAAGGCCGGCAAGCCCGCGGCCTGGCAGATTGTGCACGACAGCCCGGGCCTCGTCGATCTGTGGCAGTTGCACACGGCCGAGGACGCCGACGCCGCGCACAACAGTCCCGAGGCGCTGATTGCCAATCCCAAAGGCGACGGCGACGGCCAGGCGTTGAAGGTTGTTGCCCAGCCAAACGGAAATTTCTCCGTGACCAACACACGCACGGGACAGACAAAGACTTATATGGCGCGGCTCTATCCGCGTAAGTAGCGCGAATTCATTTTTCATTGGCCGCCAGCATTCAACCAGCGTTCACAATTGCGGTGCGCTCGGCCCGCTACGATGGGCAAGGGGCGGCATGCCGGCGCGCACACAACCGGCGCGCCCATCTGGCATCGCATTTCCATGACGCAAGCCGCATCACTTCAGATAGGCGCGCACCAGGTCGATCAGGTCTTCGGCCAGCTCGGGAGCGATCTGCTCCTTGGCTCCATCCACAAGATGGAAGCGGATGTGCGTCTCCAGCACCTCGGCCATCAGGCTGTTGACGCCGCCGCGAACCGCGGCCAGCAGCATCAGCTGATCGCCGCAGTCCTCGTGGCCCGACAGCGTGCGCTCCACGGCGTCGAGTTGGCCGCGCAGTTTCTTCACGCGTTGCAAAAGTTTGGCTTTTTCCCGATCCTGATGCGACACTTGTTCCCGATTTTGATGAGAGACTTTTTCCCGATCTTGACGCGGCATGATTGGACCTCTTGGCTTGACAGTACCCACCCGGGGTATGGTACTTACCCAGCAGGGGTATAGTTGCTTCCCCAATATTCTATGCCCATCCGCCGCCCCATTCCGCTTTCAATTGCGCTGCCCGGCGTGGTTTGTGCCTTCGTGCTCAAGGCCGCCTTCGGCGCCGCGCAGGTTCCCGGCGACCTGCCGTCCGCGCCCGATCCGCAGACGGCGGCACTGAGCGTCGAAGGGGAGCAGGCTTTGCGGGTGTCGATAGCGCCTATGGCCGGGGCACCTATGGTCGGCTCAGTCCATTTTGAATGGGCGGCGAGCGGGACCGATTCGGCTACGGAGGAGGGCGCTGGGGGCGCGGGTCCGACCGCACCGCCCGTAGCTGAAACGCTCACCATGTTTCCGCACTCTGAGAACGCGCGTTATTGGGTCTCGGGGCAGGCCAACAGCATAATGCAGATGCACGGGCATTTTCATTCGCCTTACCAGGGCGCGAACAGCCTGATTGACGATTTTGAAACCAAAGCCTCTGAAGTGGCCACGCTCTATCTCTGCTACCAGTTGTGGCCCAACTCCCGTTACAACACCGACCTGATTGTGGACTTTGAAAATGCCGGCGGGCGCGGCATCTCCCAGGCGCTGGGGCTCGCCGGAGAGACGAACCTCGATGTGGTGCGCAACCCCACCTTGAGCATATCTCCCTATCTTTCGCATGGCGAGATTCACCAGATCATCGGCCTGACAAGCGAGATGACCGATCAGGACCGCGGGCCGTTCGTGCTGGCAACCAAAGTTCCGGTGCGCCGTTTCGAGATTCGTATTGGCAAGATGAGCCTGCCCGACACCCTCGATATCAACTCCGTCGGATCAGATAGCCATTTGCAGTTCACTAACTGGACCATCGACAACAACGGCGCATGGGATTATGCCGCTGACACGCGCGGCTACACCGTAGGTGGAGTTCTGGAGTACGATGACCGCATCTGGTCGGCGCGTTACGCCATCGCTGCCATGCCGACGATTGCCAACGGTATCACGCTTGACTGGGCCTTCAGCCGCGCCAGCGGCCAGAACTGGGAGTTCGAGTTGCGCAAAGGCCTCTTCGCGCCTCTGCTCAATTCCAAACGCGAAGGTGCGGTGCGAGTCCTGAGTTATGTAAACCACGCGCACATGGGCGACTATCGCGAATCGGTCGCGCAGTATCTTGCGGGAAAAATCGCCAAACCCGATATCACGGAGACTGAAAAATTCGGCGCTGTGAAATACGGCTTCGGCCTGAACACCGAGCAGGAGGTCACGGACAGCCTTCGCCTCTTCGCGCGCTTCGGCTGGAACGAGGACCAGCACGAGTCCTTCGCTTACACCGAAGTGGGGCAGACGGTCCTCTTTGGCGGAGACTACAACGGTCATGACTGGCATCGGCCGAACGACAAGATCGGCGTGGCCTTTGTCTCAAACGCCATCAAGCGCGACCACCAGAATTATCTGCACTACGGCGGGGTCGGCTTTCTCTTGGGCGACGGAAATCTGACCTACGGGCGCGAAGATATCGTGGAGTGGTATTACAACGCCCACATCTGGCACGGGCTCTACGGCATGCTGGGCGGAACCGAGATCGTCCATCCCGGGTACAACACCGACCGCGGGCCGGTTTATGTGACGACGGTGCGCACGCACATCGACTTTTGAAAAGGGCAGGGAAGAGCAGGGAGCTAAAAGCTCACTTTGCCGGCTGCGTCTGTTGCTGTTGCGGCTGCGCGGGAAGGTCATAAATAACCTCGCCGGGCTTGGCGTAGCGCAGCTTATTCCGCGCCTCGCGCTCAATTTGTTCCGGATCGGTCTGAAGTCGCTGGATCTGTTGACGCATCTCGCCGTTTTCCTGCTCCAGGGTTTTGATCTCTTGCTGCAGGGCGCGGTCCTCGGCGCGTTTTTGCTGCCATACCGAGATGCCGTGACTGCCGTAGATCACGTGCCACGTCACCAGCAGCGCCAGCACCACGGCGACCACGGTTCCCGCCGGCCGCCACAGGCGCCGCGCCCAATGCGCGGTGAGCTTGCCGAGCGTCACGGGCGCTTGGTCAGGTGCGGCCCTCTCCGTTTGCGAATTCTCTTCCCGCATCGAACCTCGAATCGTATTTTGCTCAGCCAAGAACAAATTTTTCGGCCGCCGAGCGCAGGGCTTGCATCTCGCTCTCGTTACGCGCTTCGCTATAGGCCCGCACCACCGGCTCGGTGCCCGAAAGCCGGTAGCACACCCACGAGCCGTCGTCCAAGATCAACTTCAGCCCATCGGTCCGAACTACGCTCACCACTTTGTGCCCACCCAGTTCCGTGGGATCGGCCTTCAACTTCTCAGTGAACGCGGCTTTCTGCTCCGCGGTCAAGTGGAAGTTCTCTCGAACCGGATAGAAGGAACCAACCTTGGCAAACAGCGCCTTTAATTGTGCACCCAGGCTGGTGCCCCGCGTGGCTACCATCTCCGCAATCAGCAGGCCCGCGATGATGCCGTCTTTCTCCGGTACGTGGCCGCGGATGGTTAGCCCGGCCGACTCCTCGCCGCCGATGGCGATTTTGTCCTGGATAATCAGCTCGCCGATGTATTTGAATCCCACTGGCGTTTCGTAGAGCGGCACCTTGTGAAAATCGGCCAGTGCATTGATCAGGTTCGTGGTCGCCACACTCTTCGCGACCCCGTTCTTCCAGCCGCGCGTTTCCACCAGGTAGTCGAAGAGCAGTGCGATCACATAATTCGGCTGGATGAAGGTGCCGTCGCCATCCACAATGCCGAAGCGATCGGCATCGCCGTCGGTGGCAATCGCCAGCGCCGCCCCGATCTCCTTCATTTTTTTCTTTGCGTCCCCCAGCAATTCGTCGGACGGCTCCGGCGCATGTCCGCCGAAGAGTACATCGCGATAGTCGTGCACGCATTCCACCGTCACGCCCGCCTCGCGCAAAAGATCGGACGGGTAGCCGCGCCCCGCGCCCCAGAACGGGTCGTAGACCACCTTGATGCCGGACTTGGCGATGGCCTTCAGATCGACCAGCGCGGCGATTCGCTTCAAGAACGAGGGCTTTACGTCAACGGTCTCGAACTTCTCCGTCGAGAGACTGGGAACACCGCCGCCTCCATTGCTTGCGAGTTTTTCAGCCGCCGCTTCAATCTGCTTCGTCGCGTCGGGCAATGCCGGCGCGCCGTCGGGCGTGGAGTACTTGATGCCGTTGTACTCCGGCGGATTGTGCGACGCGGTGAAGTTGATGGCGCCTGAGGTCTTGAGCGTGCGAACGGCGTAAGCAATGGCCGGTGTAGGCGCGGCCTCGGGGATCACAATGGGCGTGACGCCTGCCGCGGCCAGAACCTTGGCCGCCTCGGTCACAAAGCTTTCGCCGAGGAAGCGGGGATCTCGGCCCACTAGTACCCGGTGCGGGGCCGGCAGGGTTTTCACATACTCGGCAATACCGCCCACCGCCAGCCGGATATTGGCCACCGTAAACTCGTCCGCAACAATCGCTCGCCAGCCCGAAGTACCAAACTTGATCGCTGTGCTCATCGTTTCTCCATGTGCGCCCGCATCGTCGGCCGCAAAGTCCATACTGCAATACCGCGCCCCTAACGGCAAGCAGATGACTCATTCGAATCCGTTATCCGTGTGTGGGTTTCCCGGGCCGTTACTCCTAAAAGAAGCGTCTGGCTCCACCGTACCCGATTTGGGCTTACAGTAACTGCAGCATCGCGTTAATTCGGGAGAGGCCTAATGCTTGAATCCACTTCATCCGCGCGCATCGTGATGACCACCGTCGCCAACTCCGAGGAGGCGGCGCGCCTGGGCCGAGCGCTGGTGGAGGAGCGGCTGGCCGCCTGCGCCACCTTGCTGCCCGCCGTGCATTCCATCTATCACTGGAAGGACCAGATCGAGTCCTCGGCCGAATGCCTGCTGCTGCTCAAAACCACTACCGCCCGGCTGCCCGCCCTGGAAGCGCGCCTCAACGAGATTCACAGTTACGAGACGCCTGAATTCCTGGTGCTTGGGGTCGAAGCCGGAAGCCATTCCTACCTTGCGTGGCTCTACACTAGCCTGAGAGACGAGCCGGAGGTTAAGCTCGCGTAGCTAAACCGTTTCCGCCCGCGCACGCGGTGCCCCCTAAGTGATGAGGGGCCTTCTTCTTGATCCGGGAAGGAGAAGAGAAGCAGAGAGTAGGCCGTGCGCCCTATCTGCCAATGAAGTTGGTCAAAATTGACGAAGTTGGTCAAAATTGACCAGAATCGTTAGCCGGAAGCGGGTACGATTGCTCCTATCGCCAGTTCCCTTCATTCAGGCTTCTCATCACAAATCCCTCCGAATCAATCTCTGCACGCAAATCAGAACGCTTCTTCAAAAGCTGGCAAATGTCGGGAGGAATCCCGGCGTATTTGGGGAGCAACGCAGTGAGCAGTGATAGGACATGCCCCCTGCAGCGCCCGCCCGCACCCATTCTGGTATCCTTGAGACAGTCTGCCTCATGCGATGGCTTCTTATTGTACTTCTTGTCTCGCTCGCGGCCATGCTGGCCGTGTCTGCGGGAGTGGCTCATCACATCCGGAGGCAGCGCACCCGGTACGGCAGCGAATCGTCCGCAGCCCCTGAACCGGTTGAGGAGGCGGACCTCAAATTCAAACGTTGATTAGGATCAAACGCTGAATCGGCCGGCCGAAATTCACTGAAAAATGAAGCGGATGACGCCGCTCCATAAACCCTGAATCCGCATCTAACATAGAGCGACCGTCGCTGTATTTGCCGAAAGGACTTTTCCCTCCTGTGAACACTCAAACACCTGAATCCACAAGTCAAGCTGCCAGTCCTGCCGTCAGGGAAATCTCCATCGCGCACAGTCCAGATTGCGACGACGCTTTTATGTTCTATGGGCTGGCGACCAGCAAGGTTCGCGTGCCCGGTTACCGCTTCACCCATGCGCTTTGCGATATCGAGACCCTCAACCGCCGCGCCCGGGAAGAGGCCTTCTACGACGTCAGCGCCATTAGCTTTCACGCCTACCCCTACGTGCAGGAGAACTACATGCTCATGGGCTGCGGCGGCAGCGTGGGCGAGGGCTACGGCCCAATGATTGTTTCCAGCCGTAAGATGGACGCCGGCGATCTCGGCCGCATCCGCCTCGCCGTTCCCGGCACGCTCACCACGGCGTATCTCGCGCTCAAGATCTTCAACCCGGCCATCTTGACCGAAGTCGTCCCCTTCGACCAGATCATTCCCGAAATTCTGGCGGGAAAGTACGACGCCGGACTCATCATCCACGAGGGCCAGCTCACCTACTCCACTAGCGGGCTCTACAAGGTCATCGATCTCGGCGTCTGGTGGCGCGAAAACACCGGCCTGGTGCTGCCGCTCGGTGGCAACGCCATCCGCCGCTCGCTCGGCGCCGAAACGCACAAGATCGTCTCCAAGGCGCTACGCGATTCCATCAACTTTGCCCTCGAAAACCGCGAGCAGGCCCTTCAATATGCCATGCAATTTGCACGCGACCTCGACGTCGGAGCGGCCAGTAACTTCGTGAGTATGTATGTCAACGAGCGCACCCTCGACTACGGTCCCGACGGCCGCGAAGCCATCCGCAAGCTACTGCAGCTGGGCCACGAGCGCGGCGTAATCCCCATCGCTCCGCCGGTCGACTTCGTGGACTAGATCGAGTGCCGAATCTCCGTGCCCCATCCGTTTGCGTTTTACGCGAAAGGGTGGGAGACCAACACGGCTGTGCATATCTTCTACTGAACCTGACCCAATCGTCGAGAGCCATTCGCAAAGCCACTGCTCTCTCTGGGACACGGGCGCTGTCCCTGCGGGCGCACGTTACTTTTAGCTAGCAAGATCCACCCTAAGGTCACTCGAGCAGACCAACAAACTTTCCGCGTAATCCTAAATTTTTTCTAATCTGCGTCGATACATGGGGCAGGAGGCGCACTGCATGCCCGCTCACGCTCAGCTTATATTTCTGCTCGCATCGTCGGACACGGACCTGCTAACCGCAATGGAACCCACGCTCCTGGCTGCCGGCGCGCGCGTCGACATTGTTCTCTCCGCCCAGGCTGCGCTCGCTTCCATCGCTGCGCCGCGCCCGCCAGACTTGATTCTCCTCGACGAACAATTGCCTGGCATGCCGATAGGCCAGTTGCTGGCTGCTTTCCGCTCCGACTCCGACAGCCCGAGACTGCCCATCGTTCTCATCGCCGACACGGTGGCCCAGGAGTGGGTTGATCGCCTTGCCGAGGGTGCCGTTGACGATGTCATTCTGCGCGCTGCCGAGCCCGCGTACTGGCAACTGCGTCTGGATCTGGTGCTGCGCAGCCAGCGCATGGCGCATGAGCTTGATACTTTGCGCGACGCCTCCCTGCGCAATGCGCAGCTCGACCACCTCACCGGCGTCTACAATCGCGAGTCCTTGCTGGCTACGCTGTTTCGCGAAACCGATCGCGCGCAGCGCAGCCAGGGCTGCATGTGCCTGGTGCTCTTCGATATCGACGACTTTGGCCATTGGAACTCCCGGCTCGGCGTGAATGCTTGCGATGAGCTCCTCTGCCAAGTCGCCAGCCGCACCGCTACCTTGTTGCGAAGCTACGATGTGCTGGGTCGGCCGGGCATGGATGAATTCCTCATCGCCTTGCCCTCGTGCAGCCCGGCCAACGCCATGGCTCTCACCGAGCGTCTGCGCCTCGAAGTGTTCTCCGCGACATTCCACGTATGCGGCGAATCCATCCGTCTCTCCGCCTGCTTCGGCATTGCAGTCAGCCACGGCCGCTCACCGGTGGTGGTGCTGCGCGAAGCCGAACAGGCTCTCGAATGGGCCAAGGCCGCGGGGCCCGAGTCCATCCAGTGTTTCGGCAGCGCGCCTGAACCCTTGCCCTCGCCCGTTACGTTTCTCTCCGCATCCTCGGGCGACGAACTGCTCGCCTGGTAACCAGGGCACCAGGCGAGCAGCTCCCCATTGCTGAAACAGTTACTACCGGTTAGGCGGTGATGCGACCACAGCCCGCTACCGGGTTGGATTCGGTGTTAGTCGGCATAGAAGTCCAGGAGCGAAGGACGTACTCGCACCTCTTTGCCCTTCAGACTGTACTCAATGAAGCCCGCGTCTCTGAATCCATTCATGAATGACGAAACACGCGACCGAGTAGTCCCGACGATTTCTGCCAGCATTGCTTGGTTGATCTTCGGAATCGCGGTCTCGCGTGGCTCAAGTGCTTCCAAATGCGCCAGTCCCAGGAGTGCCCGTGCCAGCCGCTTTTCGCTCCGATTGCATCGTTGATCAACCAAATCTTTCTGGTAGCGGAGGTTTCGCTTAATCACGTAAGTGCAAACCAAATTTGCCAATCCCACCTCTTCGCTGAGCGCAAGCATCATGACCTTGCTGTCAATTCGCAGTAGTTGGCAATCCGTCAGCGCGTTGGCAGAGGTCGTGCGGGTCGACTCACCGACAATCGAGTCTTTTCCAACTAAGTCTGAAGCACCCAAGATGTCGAGCGTTGTCTCCTTGCCTCTCCGGGCCTTTGCGCTGAGTCTGACACGTCCTGTTTGAACGACAAACACCGCATCGCTCGCATCGCCCTGGGAGAAGATTACCTGTCCTTTCCGATACGACAGCATCTCTCTCCCTTTGCCGGGGGTCGAGAGGAAGAGGTTGCAGGTTGAAGGTTGCAGGTTGAAGGTTGCAGGTTGAAGGTTGCAGGTTGAAGGTTGAAGGTTGAAGGTTGAAGGTTGAAGGTTGAAGGTTGCATTTGGCCCATTGATTACCCGATTTCTACGAAATCCAGAATCCATATCCAAACATTAAATATGGTAAAGAGATGTTCAATATTGCTCACTTTGCCCAAAAGCGCTTTGACTAATTCCGCATGGATAGTCGCCAATCGGGAAATTTCCACGTGGCTGTCCCTTCGTGAATCAGTTCTAGGACTACAGTTGCAGATAGCGGATGCGGAGGGAGTAGGGGGCTTCAACCCACTGAAGAAGGCGCATTAAATACGGGCCTTCAGGCCTGGGCCTTTGCTGCTTGCCTCAAGATTTCGGCAAATACGCCTGTAGTTCTAGGCTCTGCGGCTCGACTCTGCAACTTCCGGCTGCAAGAATTCCTGAAAGACTTCGTTCGAGATCAACCGTCCCCGCGCGGTGAGCTGCGCCCATTCGCCATCGAAGATAAGCAGCCCATCTTCGGCGAGCAGGCGCACCGTTTCTATCGCAGGATCAACCAGTTCTCCGCCAAACTCCGCACGCAGCGCAGCCACGTCCACGCCTGCATTCGTCCGCAGCCCCAGAAACCACGCCTCTTCGAGTTGCCGCGCGGGCCCGAGCCATTCGGTTTCCGTGACTCCCGTTCCGGCAAGATACGCCTGTAGATCGTCGCTGGTAGTTGCGCGCAGCACCGGCCGCTTGGTTCCTTCTACCGCACTTGTCCAAGAGGCTGCTGCATGCAATGCCATAGAGGATGCATCCAGCCCCACACCCAGATACGGCCGCCGCTGCCAGTACCGAAGATTATGCCGAGACCAGAAATCTGGAAGACAAAAATTGGAAATTTCGTACTGCCGCAGCCCCACCTCATCAAGCCGTTCCAGCGCCAGCTCGTACATGTGCGCAATTGCATCGTCGTTCGGCACCAGCCCGGCGCGGTACCGAGTTCCGCCTTTAAGCATCTCGCGCCCCAGTCGCGAATCCTCATCCACCTCCAGCATGTACACGCTGGCGTGCGGGACCTCCGACTCGATCAATGCTTCCAGCGACTTCTCCCACGAAGCGAACGTTTGCCCGGCCAATCCCGCAATCAGATCGATGCTCAGGTTCATAATTCCGGCTGCACGCAAGCGCTTCAGATCCGCCTCGACCGCCGCACGATTGTGCAGACGGCCGCTGGCGTGCGCCTCACTGTCGACAAACGACTGCACGCCCAGGCTCACGCGATTCACGCCCGCAGCTGCTATCGCTTCAAGGGTTCGATCCCCTAGCTGCCCCGGCGCGCACTCCATGGTGATCTCGGCATCCGCGTCGAGATCGAACTCCGCGCGCATCGCGGCAAAGAGTTGCGTCACAAGCTCCGGGGCCAGCAGCGACGGCGTTCCTCCGCCCAGGTAAACCGTATCCACGCGCCGCGAGAGCTCCACTCCTACGCTCTCAGCCCACGCCCGCGCACCGGCCAAATCCGCAATCACGCGTTCCACATAGCGCGCGTGATCCGACGCGGGAAACACCCCCGACGCGAAGTTGCAATAGGTGCACTTCGACCGGCAAAAGGGAATCGAGACGTAAATCCCCAACGCGTTGTCGGCGGAGTGCTCCATGAGAAGATTGTTGCACGCGCCTTAGAGCGGTTCCAGAATTCTGGTACCCCAAGTAGTTCCGTGAACGGTGGCGTTTTCTTGAGAAAAACGCCACTTGGCATCAGTGCTTCTGGGTAGGACAATTCTGGAACCGCTGTGCCCGTGCCCATCCTTTCGCCGTCCTTTGGCTAAAAGTAGGATTGCACTTCGCGCCAGCAACGACCCCAGCGTTCGCTCATGAAATGATGGAAGCAAGGAGACCTGCTTGAAAGCCTGGCCGGCATTGGCAATCTGCGTAATCCAAGGCCTTCTCTTTCTCGCTCATTGGTTCGTGCTTTTCACCTGGATGGCCTTCTGGCCCGGTCTCACTCCCGCGGCGGTCGCCGGATTGCACGGGGCCATGCTGGTTCTGGCCTTCAGCTTCGTCGTCGCGTCACTTCTCGCATTCCGTTTTTCGAATGTCGCCGTCCGCTTCGTCTACTGGCTGGCCGCCGTCTGGCTCGGATTTCTCAACTTCTTCTTCTGGACCTCGTTCCTTTGCTGGATCGCCTGGTTTGTGCTCCGTCTGGCGCACTTTCCAGCAGCTGTCCGGCCGCTTCTCGCCGGAGTCCTCTTTGCCGTCGCGACGCTCGCTTGTCTTTACGGACTCATCAACGCGCGCATCGTTCGCATTCGCCGCATTGCGGTCGAGCTTCCCAATCTTCCCGCGTCGTGGAAGGGCCGGCGCGCAGTCCTCGTCAGCGACTTGCACCTCGGCCCCATCAATGGCGTGCGTTTCTGCCGGCGCGTCGCCGCCAAGGCCGCGAGTTTTCAACCTGACATCGTGTTCCTTCCCGGCGACGTCTTCGACGGCACCAAAGGCGACCTTCATCGCCTCCTGGTACCGCTCAAGCAGCTCACGCCCCCGCTCGGCATCTACTTTTCCACCGGCAATCACGAGGAGTTCACCGATCCCGCGCATTACATCCAGGCCATTGCCAGCGCCGGCATCCACGTCCTCGGCGACGAGCTCGTCACCATTGACGGCGTGCAGATTGCGGGCGTCTTCTATCACAGCAGTTCCTCGCCGCTACGCATGAAAGCCGCGCTCGACGCCATGCGCCTTGACCGCACGCGGCCTTCCATCCTGCTCAACCACGCGCCCACTCGCCTGCCCACCGTGGAGCAGGCGGGCGTCACTTTCCAGCTCTCCGGCCACACGCACGGCGGGCAGTTTATGCCCTACACCTGGATCACGAAAAGTATTTACGGCCGCTTCACCTGCGGCCTCGATCGCTTTGGCGCGCTCCAGGTTTACACCTCCACCGGCGCTGGAACCTGGGGCCCTCCCCTGCGTATCGGCACGCGGTCAGAGGTCGTGTTCATCACATTTCGATAATCGCGTTTCGTGCTAAAATGTAGCTACGTTGCTACAAGGAGGCAAGTCATGGCGATTACTTCCATTTCGAGCCGCGAATTCAATCAGGACACTGCGCGCGCAAAAAGGGCTGCCCGCAAGGGTCCGGTCTTCATTACCGATCGCGGACGGCCTGCGCATGTGCTGCTCTCCATCAAGCAATACGAAAATCTGACTGGTAAACAGAAGTCGATTGTCGAAATGCTGGCGATGCCCGGGGTTGAGGAGATCGACTTCGAGCCACCACGGCTCGGCGACGAACACCCCGTCCTCGTGGATCTCTCCTGATGTACGTGCTCGACACTAATGTAGTCTCCGAGCTGCGACCGAGGAGAAACCGCGAATCCGATCCACGTGTGATCGCCTGGGCGCGAAGTGTATCTCCGGAGAGCCTCTACCTCTCGGCGATTTGCGTCTTCGAGCTGCAGATGGGGATTCTTCAAAAGCAACGGACCGATGAAGCACAAGCTTCTGTTCTTCGATCCTGGTTAACAGATTATGTAATCCGATCCTTCTCTGACCGCATTCTGCCGGTAGACACAGCGGTCGCTCAGAGATGTGCAGCCCTGCACGTGCCGGATCTCTGCTCCTTTCGCGACTCCCTCATCGCCGCCACAGCCCTCGTCCACGGCATGACCGTCGTCACCCGCAACGTCGCGCACTTCCAGCGCACTGGCGTTTCCCTCTTCAATCCCTGGCGTTCCTAAAGCGGTTCCGTAATTCGGGTAGTGGTGCAGTTTCCGAATCGGCGACACGACCAGAACATTCCGGAAGCTATAGACTGAGCCAGGAGACGGGGGCAAGGAGTGCAATACAAGGAAGTGGTGGAACGAAACCGCTCAGAGGTCGAAACTCTTCTTCGCGGCGGCGACGGAACTGAGATCGCAGACGCACTTCTGAGCGCTGCGTATTATGACCCAGATTGGAAGTGGGTCCAGGGGCAATGCCTTACGTTCTCTCGTCATGAAGATCGAAATGTGCGCTGGGTCGCTGCAATCTGTTTTGGGCATCTCGCACGAATTCATCGTCAACTAGATTTGGAATTGGTGCTTCAAAGGCTGGTTGAAATGAGGTCCGATCCTCTAGTCGCATCAGCAGCAAATGATGCGCTTGAAGACATCAGATTCTTTCTGAAGTTTCAGTGATACTGTGCGTAGCGGTTATATTACCTCTTAACCGGAAACTGCACCACAACCGTAATTCGCCTGCCTGCGCATTCACACGCAGCCAATCGCGCTCCCGCTATCATGGAGATGAAATCCCGGAAAGACATTCTTCGAGGAGAACCGCATTGAGTTCCGAATCCCCCGCTTCGGGCCATTCTGGCGCCCCCGTCATTCGCACCCGTCTTCACGGACTCGATCTGCTCATGAATCCGCGCCTCAACAAAGGCACCGCATTCACTCAAGCAGAGCGCGACGCCTTCGCTCTTCATGGTCTGCTGCCCCCGCACATCGGCACGCTCGAAGATCAACGTGCCCGCCGCAAGCGCGTGCTCGACTCGCGGCCCACCGCCTTCGGCAAATACTCGAACATGCGCGACCTGCAGGATAACGACGAGACGCTCTTCTATTCGCTCATCGCGCACAACATCGAAGAACTGCTGCCGATCGTCTACACGCCGGCGGTCGGCGAAGGCTGCCAGCGCTTTTCAGAAATCTGGCGCAAACCGCGCGGCCTCTTTTTGAGCTACCCGGACCGCGGCCGCATCGAGAAAATCCTTGCCAGTCCCCGCTACGATGCGGCGCGCTGCATTGTTGTCAGTGACGGCGAACGCATCCTCGGCCTCGGCGATCAGGGCGCGGGCGGCATGGGCATTCCCATCGGCAAAATGGCGCTCTACACCGCGCTCGGCGGCATTCCCCCCGAGCAATGCCTGCCCGTGCTGCTCGACGTGGGCACCGACAATGAGGTGCTGCTCAACGATCCCATTTACATCGGCTGGCAGCACCAGCGCATCCGTGGCCAGGAGTACGACGATTTCGTCGAGACCTTCGTCGCCGCGGTCGAGCGCCGCTGGCCGCACATTCTTTTGCAGTGGGAAGATTTCGCCGGCGTCAACGCCTCCCGCCTGCTCGAGCGCTATCGCGACCGCCTCTGCACCTTCAACGACGACATTCAGGGCACCGCGGCCGTCACCACCGCGACGCTGCTCGCCGCCGTCAACGCCACCGGAATCCCCCTTCGCGACCAGACCATCGCCATGTTCGGCTCAGGATCGGCGGGCATTGGCATCGTCAACCTGCTCATCGCCGCCATGCAGGAACAAGGCCTGAGTGAGGAGCAGGCGCGCGCCCGCATCTACGCGTTCAACCGCTATGGCCTCATCGTCGAAGGCGGCAAGGGCATTCGCCCCGATCAGCAGCCGCTGGCCCGCAAGCGCGCGGACGTTGCAGCATGGAAGCTATCGCCGGCCAGCGCAGAAACCGGAGGCATCTCGCTGCTTGACGTGGTGCGCAACGCCGGGATCACGGTTCTCACCGGCGTCAGCGCCCAGCCCGGCGTATTTACCGAGGAAATTGTGCGCGAGATGGCGCGCCACACTCCGCATCCCGTCATCTTTCCCCTGTCGAATCCCACCTCGCAATCGGAAGCCGCGCCCGCCGATCTGCTGCGCTGGACCGACGGCCGCGCCCTGGTCGGCACCGGCAGCCCCTTTGCTCCGGTCGAAATCAACGGCAAACTCATCCGCATCGCCCAGGTCAACAACTCCTACATTTTTCCCGGCCTCGCTCTCGGCATTCTCGTTTCGCGAGCCAGGCGAGTAACCAACGGCATGATCATGGCCGCCGCCAAAGCCTTAGCGGCTCTCTCGCCCGCGCTCGCTGACAAGACCGCGGCACTTCTGCCGCCCATCGCCGATGCCCGCCTGGTGAGTCTGGCGGTTGCTGAATCTGTAGGCCTCGAAGCCATCGCCGACGGAGTAGCCGAACCCGCCATCGCAGCCGATCTCAATGAACAGTTGCGCGCGTATATGTGGGAGCCCGTCTATCTTCCCTACGAGCGCATCGATTGACAACCGACGCGACATGACGTGTGTGAAAACATTTTCGGCATGTCTGGACTGCCACTTCAATGCCTAGGTCTCCGACGGTACGCGCGGGAAAGTCGACGGGCGCCTCCGCAGTCGACTTACGACGAGGTGGCGTGCTCTTCCGTCGCTTCTTTAATCTTCCTTAGCAGGTCAATCGGGTGCACCGGCTTCGCCAGGATCTCAAAATCGTACCCATTGGCGCGCGCGGTCTCAAGCAAGCCGGCAGTCGCAGCCTGACCCGAGAACAACACCATTTTGCAGTGCGGACATTGCTCTTGAAGGCGGATCGCCAGATCGATCCCCGAAAACTGCGGCATGATCACGTCGGAAATGAGAAAGTCAGGAGCCTCGGAACGGGCTGCCTCGAGAACGTCGTGAGGCGCACTGAACGATATCGCGTTGAAGCCCTTCTGTTGCAGGATCAGTGCAATGGTGGACGCAATAATGAATTCATCATCGACGACGAAGATGCGAAGCTGCTTACTCGACTGGGCCACTGGTGCTCCTATTGTGAAAAGGTTTGAGAGGCCAGACTGATCAGCCAGGAAGTTTGTAAGGTGGTTGCCGGGCCTCGTAAGGGAAAGATGGGGAGTGTCTACGACCGGGGCGTAACAGGAGATATCATCGCGACGTGTTCGCGATCGGAGATAACGATCGCGTCTCAGCCATGCGTAGATGATATCGAATCATCCCGCGGCTTGACGCCACCGAATGGGAAAAACATTGAAAACGTGGTGCCGTGATCGGGTTTCCCGAATGTGCTGCGGAATGCGATTCGGCCGCTATGTTTGCGAACGATTCCTTCTGAGACCCACAAACCCAGCCCTGTTCCAGTGAGCTTATTTGTGGAAACAAACGGCTCAAAAACGTGCCCCTTCAGATCATGTGGAATCCCAGAACCGGAATCCGCGACAGACACCCTGATACCGCGCTCGCCACTGACCCTCCTGGATCGAGCCAGACTGATGCGAATGCGTATCCGCCCGCCTTCACCAATCGCTTCAAGTGAATTACTGATCAGACTAGCGAATAGTTGGCGCATATCGTCGCTAAAGCAATACAGCTTCTCGGCTGTTCGGTAGTCTCGCTCCAGAGTGATAAGGGCTCCGTCGAAACGTCGCGCGAACAAACCAAGCACACTGTCCATAAGGGCGCAAGGATCGGCCAGCGCGGGAAAGCTAGACTGCTTATGAAATCGTAGAGTTTGCCTGGCAATCTGAGCCACTCGTGCCAATTCCTCGTCAGCCATCTTCAGGTGCTGTTTTCCAGCCTCGCTCAGGCCCGGATCCTGAAGAGCAAGGTAGATCAGGTTCGTGACGGACGACAAGGGGTTATTAATCTCATGGGCCATACTGGCGGCAAGCTGGGCCGCCGTTGACAGCTTCTCTGAGCGCCGCAGCGCTTCCTCCGCGAGTTTCACTTCGTGAATATCGGTGGAACTTCCCAGCCAGCGATCGATCTGTCCGTCGTCACCACTTACGGGGATCGCGCGCGAAAGGAAGTGCCGATACACACCGTCGTGCCTGCGAAGACGATATTCGTTCACATAAGGTTCGCCTGTAAGCACGCATTGTTTCCACTTTTCAATCTTCTGGGCCAGATCGTCTGGATGAACAAACTTTAGCCACGACGTACCGGTCAATTCCGTCAGCGGTATGCCGGTGTAATCAATGAACCGTTGATTGAAGAAGGTTCTGTCGCCATCGGCATTTGCCACCCAGACCAATTGGGGCAGGCTTTCAGCCATGGCTCGGAACCATCTGTTGCTTTCCCGCAGAAGCGTTTCGGCCTCCGCCTGAGCGGAGACATCCATGATGAAGGCGATGTACTCGTCCTGCGATCCCTCAAGCAGCGTATAGCCAATCGAGACCGGTACCCTCCTGCCATCTTTGTGGATGTACTCCTTCCTGTATGGTGTGCATGTCCCGCGCTCAGCAGCTTCAGCGATGTGGATCGCATCCAGTTCGCGGTATTCGGGCGGTGTCATCCGATCCCAGCGGACGAGGCCTGCCAACAATTCTTCGCGAGTGTATCCGACAATACGCAGAAACTCGTCGTTGCCTTCGCTGAACCCGCCGAACCTGTCAGGGAATGCGATACCAATAAGGTCCGAATCGAAGAGCTTACGGAATCGCGATTCGCTTCGCCGTAGTTCATCCTCAATTTGCTTCCGCTTGGTGATGACAATCGCGGAGGCCACAAGGTGCGTAATGGTTCCCGAATCGTTGCGCATTGGGAGTATGCGGAAATCCACCGGGATGAGCCGCTCATCCGGCAGCCGGACATCCACGTCGAAACGCACCGCGTCACCCTTTCCGGCACGGCGAATTGCCTCGCGCATCAGTTCCTGAACCAGCGGAGAATACGACCACCAGTATTCTTCATCGAATCGCTTACCGAGCGCATCCTCAACAACGACGTTGGCAGCCTGTAATGGAGGATGATTGACTTCAATCAGCGTCCCGTCAAGAGTAAGCACGCCGACGAACGCAGACAGCGAATCAATGACGCGTGACGCGAAGCCGGCGCTGATTCCAGCTTCAGTCGACTGCGCTTTCAATGCGCCCATAGGCACCATTTCGGTCACGGAAGTCTCCGGCGATCGGAATCGGAGAGGCCAGAATTCGGGCTTGGACAGAACCGCTTAACCTCCGCATCGGAATCGATGACGATGCGTTCATCGGCGCAGTCATATTTAAGGGAAGAGGGGGCCGAGGAAAGACTCGCTAGATACATACTAACCTTTCTCTGCTGAGAAGTATGTATCGCCCCGTACACAACTCCACGGTTTAGCTTCCGCATCGAAATTCTAGGATTTAATGTATTCGGGCCCAACTAAGGAGGATTGCCCTGAAAGTGAATGGGTTTAAGAACACTATTTTGAAGGCATTAGGCGCCGAGATCACCCGGCGACTCGGTTTGCAGCCCGTCAAACTCGAAGTGATGCAGGAAATAGAATTTCCTGGAATCCCAATCCATCATCTCTATTTTCTTGAAGAGGGGGTTGCCTCCATGACGACGGCCTTCTCCGATGGAGCTCAGGTCGAGGTAGGGATGTTCGGCTACGAGTCGGTTATAGGCGTCTCAGCACTGATGGGAACCAAAAAGAGCCTGAATCGCATCTACACGCAAATTGCTGGCCACGGCTATGCTTGTCCCACTGAAAGCGCAAGGGTCGAATTTGCGCTCTGCGGCCAATTCCACAAACTGGCTTTGCGCTATGTTCAGGCGCAGCTTGTTCAGGCCACGCAGTCCGCCGGATGCAATGCCCGTCATAACTTCGAACAGCGCTTGGCCCGTTTTCTTCTGATCTGTGCCGATCGCGCGCATACCACCGCATTCAAGATGAGCCATGAGTTTCTCGCAAGCATGCTCGGCAGCGGTCGCCCTACAGTTACTTCGATGGCGGGCCTTCTCAAGGAAAAGGGACTTATTAAATATTCGCGCGGGGAAATCCAGATTCTCGATGTTTCGGGTCTTACCAAGGCTGCATGTGAGTGCTACAGGGTTATCAAACATCACCTCGACAGCTTCACAGAGTTTGATACCGGAATTACTGCATAGGGCCTCTGGCCTACAAAGGAAATTTCTAATCGCTAACCACTAATCACTAACTCCTGGTCTCACTCCCCCGGCACCTGCTCCAGCAGACGCTTCCACGTCTTCTGATTTTTGCGGAAGCTCTTTTTCAGGTCCTCGAGGATGCGCTCGAAGTCGGCATTCGTGCGCAGATTGTTCCACCCAGGATTCTTCTGGAACCAGGGATAGTTCTCGTTGCCGAGATAGATGGCGCGGCGCAGCCAGTGCAGCGCTTCGCTGGAGTCGCCCTCTACGGCGAAGTAGGTTGCCAGCCGATAAGCCATCTCGGGGTCGGCCTCGGCCGCGGCCAGCGTGTCGTCTTCAAGCAGCGCCGCAGCGCGGTCGCGGGCGCCGGCCTGCACGTAGCAAATGGCCAGCGTGGGCACGGCGATGCGCATCGATCGATCGTCGGCGACCACACTCTCCAGAATCTCGATGGCCGCGTTCAAATTGCCCAGCCTCATCTGCTGATACCCGTCCGAGGTGCGCAAGAGCGGATGCCGCGGCTCGAGCGCCAGGCCTTTCTCCAGTTCGTCGCCGGCCAACTCAATTTGATTTTGATAGTGATATACGCGGGCGCGGTGGTTATAGAGAATGGCGGCATTCGCGGGATTCAGCTTGAGAGCGCGGCTGAACTCATCGAGTCCCTCGTCGTACATGCCGTCGCCGCGCAGCGCGAGCCCGGCCACCATGTGCACATTCCAATCGTTGGCGGCCCCGGTGAGCAGGTTGGCAATGCCGTGCCGCGCCGATTCCTTTTCGCCGCGCGACAGTAACATATAAATGCGGTAGAGATTGGCCTCGGTCGATGCCGGATCGAGCTTCAGCGCCTCGTCGAAGGCGCGCCGCGCGCGCATCACGTGAATCTGCCCGCCAAAGCCATGCCGCGCGTACTGTAACTCGGAGATGCCGAGGCCAGCCCATCCCGCGGCAAACGCCGCGTTGGCCGCGGTCACGCTTGAGAACAGCGCATGCGCTCGGTCGAGGTCGGCGCGCGCCCCCGTGCGCACCATGAACGAGCTCAGCACCGCTCGCGCCTGCAGATATTTTTCGCTGATTGGCCCGGCCAACGATCCGTCGCGTGCCGCGGCGCGTGACATGGCAGCACTCGCTCTGAGGCCCGCTCCCGTCTGCACAGATTCAATGCCCTCTGCCGCGCCCATCCCCTGCAGCGTGGCGAAGACTTCGTTTGAAATCTCGGTCTGCACTGCAATCAGATCGAGCGAAGGTACGCGAATCGATCCGCCTGAGCGCACGCTTTGCGAGGCCACGTCGAGAAGCTGCCAGTTCAGGTCGAATCCATTCTCCGAGCGCACAAAATTTCCCGCGAGCACAAACTTCACCAGCAGTTTTTGACCCACTGCCAGTGGATCCAGTTGCGCCATGGGCAGCTGCATGAGCGCGCTCGAAGGCCGCACCACGAGCGAAGGAATCCGCGCCAGCCGCGCCGCAATCGCGTCCGCCAGCGCATAGCCGTAGAGCGGAGCTGCCTCCACTGCACCCATGTTGCTAAAGGGCAGCACCACCAGCGAATTCTCCGCCGCGCGCTCTCCGGCCGACTCGCGAAACCGCTCCGCCAGCATCGAGAGCAGCCCCGTGGCGCGCTTCTCCGCTTCAGGTCCGGTCGCGGGAAGGTTGGCCGCCGCTTGGCCGGGAATGGTGCCTGTCTCGATGCGCAGCGCCTTCATAATCGTCTTCAACCCTTCGCGCACCTCGGCGGCTGAAGCCGTGCGCGTCCCCGGATTCTTTTCGAGGCACGCCATGATCACGCTTTTCAGCTCCGGCGAAATCTCCGGAACGATCTCACTCAAATCCGGCGGATCAAGGAACTGGATGGCGCGAATGGCCTGGAAATCCTCAGCGTCAGGCCGCGCAAAAGGGTGCCTGCCGCTGGCGAGTTCAAACAAAATCACGCCCAGCGCCCACACGTCCGACTGCACGCTCGAGTGCCCGGTGACAAATTGCTCCGGCGCCATGTAGCGGATGGTCCCGCCGCGTGCAGTGTATGTAGCCGCAACTGGAGCGTCCTTCGCCAGCACCGGCCGCGCTGGATCGAAGTGCGCGTCTTCTGGAGGAAGTCTGCGTGCCAGTCCGAAGTCCAGAATCTTCGCCAGACCGCCGTCGGTCAGCATCACGTTTTGCGGTTTCAGGTCGCGGTGAAAGATGCCCAGCGCATGAGCCGCCTGCAGCCCGTCCGCAACCTGGATGCCGACCGAAAGCAGCAGTTGCAAACTCGCCGGCCCACGCTCGATCAGTTGGTCCAGAGGCTGGCCGGGCACGAACTGCATGGCGATATAGGCCTCGTCGCCGCTCTCGCCAACCTCGTAGATGCCGCACACATTGGGGTGCTCAATGGCCGACGCGAGCCGCGCCTCGCGCAGCACCGTGGTACGCATCTGTTCGGCCGTCAACATGCCGGAGTGCAGCATCTTCAACACCACCGGCCGCTGCAGCAGGGTGTCGTTGGCTGCGTAAACCACTCCGCTGCCTCCGGCGCCCAGCCGCCGCAGAATCTCATAATGTGCAATCGTCTTTCGCTTCATCTCTGTTTCAAGTCTAACGGTCATTGCGTAAAGACCGTCTTAGAAGGAGTACGAAAGTCATTACCTCCGTGTGTTGACGCTGGCACTTGGGTCCACCGCTCACGGCCGTGCGCATCAGCAGATTTTTTAGCTACTTCACGCCGGGAGTTTTCGCGACGATCGTGCAGTTTTTGCCGCCGCCCTTTTTGCATCGATCACGAGCCTGGTCGTCGGCAAGCGGCTGATCGAAGCCCGCGGCCCCAATCCAAAGCTTGCCCGTCTCATCGACAACCAGCGCTTTATACGGCGGAGCCAGCAGGAAGTGCTTCCACGTTTCGGCGTCACTGTCTTTCAGTCCAGCAGGCATGGGCACATTCGGCGGCTCCGGCGCGAGCAGCACCTGATCGCCGAGCGGGAGCAGGTTATGCGCCTTGAGAAATGTCTCCACCGTGTCTGACCACGCGGAGACGTGCGCGTATAGATGGTGCCCATCGCTTCCGTCGGGCGGGGCCATGACAAACTGATTCACCGCTCCGCTCTTCGTATAGGCGGCTTCGAATTGTTGCGCCATCGCGGGAGTAAACCAGTGGTCGTTCTCCGAGTAGATCCAAAGCATGGGCAGGTCGCCGTGCTTGTGCGCCGACTTGCCATAACTTCTGAAAGCGTCGATCACTCCAGACAGGTTGCAGTTGTTTTCGTGCCCGTCGCCGCCGCGCCCGCCGGCAAAGCTGATAGCGGCTTTGAGATTCGGCGGCGGATCGGCAGAGAGGGCCACTTGCGCAAACCCTCCAGTGGAAACACCCGCACTCAGGATGGTGCTTGCATCCACCTCGGGAAGGCTCTGCGCAAACTTCATCACGGAGCGCAAATCTGTCACGCTTGCCTCGCCAGATTCTTCAAAACTTCCGCGCCCCGCAACGCAGCCGCCATTCGTGGTGTCCTGCTTTCCGCCCGACCTGCCATAACCCTGGCGCACAACAACGATCGCGACATATCCGCGCCGCGCAAACCACAAAGCTTGCTGCAACTGCCCCCAGGGCGTCATGTGCAAGCGCTCCTGCGGGTCCGTGCCGGTGCCATGCGTGAGCACCACCAGCGGATGCCTGCCCGGAAGCGTGAGGTAGACTTCCAGCACATCAAGACCGTTGGGAAACGCCCCCGGCGCAGGCACAAACATTTCCTTCTGCACCAGGCGCAGAACCTGTTGCGGCTGATTGGCGTCGGCCACAGCGGATGTGACCGCCTGTGCCTGCCCTGACGCGGCAAGACTGAATGCTCCGAGAAATACACTGGAGCTTAAAAGAACCTGCAGTTTTTGCATGGCAACAGTTGAGCCCCGACGGAATCGGATGTCAAGTTGCATTCTGCTCGTGAATAGAACGCCTGCGCCGCAG